>JBFWRR010000008.1:56061-85329 GCA_050248815.1 Pseudonocardia sp.
TGGGTCGCGGTGCACACGGTGGGCCACGTGCGGGGCAACCTTGCCGTGTCCGGGGCACCGCCCGGTGCGGGGCGCCTCCCGGTGCGGGGCGCCGCCCGGTGCGGGGCGCCGCCCGGGTGTGCGCGGCGCCGCCCGGTGCGCGGCGCCGCCCGGTGCGCGGCGCCGGCCGGTGTGCGGCGGCCCGCACGGTGAGTCCGGCCCGTGCATACCGCGGAGGGCCGTGCATACCGCGGAGGGCCGTGCATACCGCGGAGGCCCGTGCATACCGCGGAGGGCCGTGCATACCGTCGGAGTCGCGTGCACAGGTCGGACCGTGTGCACGGACGCGTCGGGGTGTGCACGGCGCCGGTCCGTGTGCACGGGGCCTCGGCCAGGTCGGCCCGCACGGCGACCCAGGCCCGTGCATACCGCGGAGGGCCGTGCATACCGTCGGGGTCGGGTGCGCAGGTTGGACCGTGTGCACGGCCGCGTCGGGGTGTGCACGGCGGCGGCGGGTGTGCACGGCCGCGTCGGGGTGTGCACGGCGCCGGCGGGTGTGCACGGCGGCGGGGTGTGCACGGCGTCGGGGTGTGCACGGGGCGGTGCCGGGGTCAGGGACCCCGGATGCCCGCACTGCTCGACACGGTGCGCGCCGAGGTCCGGGCGCGGACGAGACCAGCCGGCCTGGACGGCGGCGTTCACCGCTCCGTGCGGTTCACGCCTCGTGTGTGCTCGCGCTGCGGTAGTCCGTGTACTGGTAGGGGTTGTCGAGCACCTTCGTCTCGGGGATGTCGGGGTTCATGCCCTTCTGCCAGGCCTCCTCGCCGAGGGTCGAACGCAGGTGCTCGACGGTGTTCTCGACCTCGCGGCGGACCGCGGCGGGATCGAACCCGACGAGCCGGTGGTCCTGCTTCACGATCCGGCCGTTCACCAGCACGGTGTGGACGTCCCCGCGCTGGGCCTGGAACGCGACCTGGCCGTACGGGTTGAGCAGCGGGAACGCCACCGGCGACGCGTCGTTCTTCACGAGCACCACGTCGGCCTTGCGGCCGGGTTCCAGCGAGCCGAGGTCCGTGCGGCCCAGCGCCCTGGCCCCGCCGAGCGTGGCCCAGTCCACGACGTGCTCGGCGCGCAGCGCGTGGTGGGTGACGGTGTCCCCGCGGGCGTGCGCGTCGAGGTGCTCGCGGGAGCGGTCCGCGCCGAGCGTCGTGCGCATGGCCGAGAACAGGTCGCCGCTCCACCAGACGCTGGTGTCCATCGACAGCGACACCGGGATGCCGTGGCGGCGCAGTGCGAAGGTGGGCGGGTAGCCCTGGCCCGCGCTCTGCTCGCTCTCCGTTGACACCGACGCCGAGCCGCCGGTGGCGGCGATGCGGTGGTAGGAGTCGGCCGAGAGGGTCGCGGCGTGGACGAAGACGTGGCGCTCGTCGAGGAAGCCCGCCTCGTGGGCCAGCCGGATGCCGTCGTCGTTGGTCGCGCCCCACACGCCGGCGTGCGTCGTGACGGGCACGCCGAGGTCACGGGCCACCTCGTAGGCGGCCTTCTCCGGGAAGGCCGGGTCGCCGGTCACGTCGAAGGCCATCTGGAAGCCGAGCATGTCGTCACTCGCCGCGAGCAGGCGCTTCGCGAACGCCTGGAAGTCCGGCGACGCCGACCACTCCCACGGCGCCTGCTGGATGTTGCCGTAGGCGAGCACGTGGCGTCCGGGGACCGAGCGCAGCGCGTCCACGGCCGCCTCGGCGTGCCCGGTGGTCTGCAGCCCGTGCGACCAGTCCACGCACGTGGTGACGCCCGCGTCGAGCGCCTCCCACGCGGCCAGGGCGTTGCCCGCGCCGACGTCCTCGGGCCGGAAGTGGCGGCCCGACTCCAGGTAGTACCAGACGAAGTACTGCGTGAGCGTCCAGTCCGCGCCGTAGCCGCGCATCGCGGTCTGCCACATGTGCCGGTGGGTGTCGATCATGCCGGGCATGACGATCCCGCCGCTCGCGTCGATCTCGAGGGTGCCCTCGGGGACGTCGAGGCGCGCACCCGCCGCGCCGACCTCGGCGATCCGGTCGCCGACGGTGAGCACGTCCGCGTCGTGCAGCACGCGCCGCGACCCGTCCATGGTCAGTACCGTGCCACCGCGCAGCACCACGGCCCGGTCGGCCTGCTCGCTCATCGCCCTACCCCCGATTACCGGACCATCGTCCGTATCACGGTCATTCCGTGTCGATCGCCACGTTGGCTGCCGCCCGGTCGGGTGTCAATGCGCCGATCGGCCGGTGACTCGATCCAGATGACCGCTGGGCGGACGATCAGCCGTACGCTCTCCCCACCGTCACCGACCCCAGGGGAGCCGCGATGCCGAGGGAAGGCGCGGGACCGGACTTCATCGAAGCCCTCGCCCGCGGCCTGGAGGTGATCGCGTGCTTCCAGTCGCGGCGGCCCGCGATGACGCTCGCGGAGGTCGCCACCGCCACGGGGCTCGCGCGCCCCACTGCCCGGCGGATCCTGCTCACGCTCGCCGAGCTCGGCTACGTCCGCACGGCGGACGGGACCTTCGCGCTCACCCCGCGGGTGCTGGAGCTCGGCGTCGCCTACGTGCGCTCGCAGGGGCTGTGGGAGATCGCCCGGCCGCACCTGGAACGTCTCGTCGCCGCGACCCACGAGTCCTGCTCGATCGCCCAGCTGGACGGCTCGGACATCGTCTACGTCGCCCGCGTCGCCGTCCCGAAGATCGTGGCGCTGGCGGTGCAGATCGGCACGCGGTTCCCCGCGCTGCCGACGTCGCTGGGCAAGGTGCTGCTCGCCGCGTTGCCGCCCGACGAGCTCGAGCGCGTGCTGGCCGAGCCGTCGCGCTCGGGGCTCACACCGCTGTGGCGGCCCGACCGGGCCGAGCGCGACGCCGAGCTGCGCCAGGTGCGCGCCCGCGGCTGGGCGCTCACCGACGGCCAGCTCGCGCCCGCGATCCGCTCGGTCGCGGTGCCGCTGCGCGACGGCGCGGGCCGCGTCGTCGCGAGCATGAACGTCAACACCCACGCCGCCGAGACACCGGTGGAGAAGCTGCTCGAGGAGTACCTGCCGCTGCTGCTGCAGGCCGCGGGCGAGATCGGCGCGGACCTCGCGCGGCTGGACACGGTCCCGCACGTGACGGCGTCCTGAACGGGCGGTCGGCCCGCAGCGTCGCACACACCCTGCGACGCGGGCACACACCGTTCGCGGTGTGTGCGAGCACCTGCCGGTAGGCGCGGCCACCCGCACGCATGTTTCAAGCGACCGGGGTGGCCGCAGGACACGCCGGGCGCGGGCGGCTTCGGGCCGGGGGGCTCAGGGCGGCCTCGCAGGGTTCGGACGCGCCTCGCAGATGCTGTGGCGTCTGCGAGGTGTGTGCCGCCTCTGCGAGGTGGGGTGTTGTGCCCTGCGAGGTGTGTGCCGCCTCTGCGAGGTGGGGTGCGGCCCCCTGTGAGGCGAGGTGCGGTCTGTCTGCGAGGTGCGTGCGGTCTCCGAGGGGCCGGCGGTTCGGGTTGGGGTCCGGCCCGGGGTTTCCGGTGGCGCTGGCATACACGGCTGCGTCGCAGGCACACCGCCCACGGTGTGTGCGACGGTGCGGAGGTGCGCGCAACGCGGTGTCTGTGCGACGCGGTGTGTGTGCCGTCCGGGCTTGACGGCGGCGATGCTCCGACACAGACTCGGACATCTGTCCGGCTGACGTACAGGAGGTGGCGTGTCCGGTCCATTGGCGGGGCTCCTGGTCGCGGACTTCTCCCGCGTGCTCGCGGGCCCCTACGCCACGATGCTGCTCGCGGACCTGGGCGCGCAGGTCGTCAAGGTCGAGAGCCCGCAGGGCGACGAGACCCGCACCTGGATGCCCCCGGTGCGCGACGGCGTCTCGACCTACTACCTCGGCATCAACCGTGGCAAGCGTTCCCTCGCGCTGGATCTGCGCGACGACGCGGACGCCGCGCTGGCCGCCGAGCTCGCCCGGCGCGCGGACGTGATGATCGAGAACCTGCGCCCCGGCGGCATGGCGAAGTACGGCCTGGACTACGCCACGGTCAGCGCCACGAACCCGGGGCTCGTGTACGCCTCGATCAGCGGGTTCGGCTCCGGGGCCGGCGCGAAGGTCCCCGGCTACGACCTCATGGTCCAGGCGATCTCCGGCCTGATGAGCCTCACCGGCAGCCCGGACGGGCCGCCGTACCGCGCCGGGATCTCGGTGTTCGACGTGATGGCGGGCAACCACGCCGTGATCGGCATCCTCGCGGCGCTGCGCCACCGGGACGCCACGGGCGAGGGCCAGCACGTCGAGGTGAACCTGCTCTCCTCGGCACTCACCGGGCTGGTCAACCACAGCTCGGCATGGGTCGCGGGCGGGGTGGTGCCCTACCGGATGGGCAACGCGCACCCGTCCGTCTTCCCGTACGAGCCGCTGCCCACCGCGGACGACGACCTCATCGTCGCGGCCGCGAACGACCGGCAGTTCCGGGGGCTGTGCGGAGTGCTCGGCATCCCGGAGATCGCGGACGATCCCCGCTTCGCCCGCAACCGGGACCGCACCGCGAACCGCGAGGAGCTGCGCCCGATCCTCGAGGAGCGGCTCGCCACGAAGGGCGCGACGGAGTGGTTCGAGCTGCTCGTCGACGTCGGCGTGCCGTGCGGTCCGATCAACACGATCGACGGGGGGTTCGCGATGGCGGAGCGCCTCGGGCTCGACCCCGTCGTCGAGGTGGGGGAGGGCGAGCGCGCCATGCCGACCACACGCCATCCCGTCCGGTTCTCGCGGACCCCGGCCGTGTACGAGCTGCCCCCGCCGCAGCTGGACGAGCACGGCGCGGAGCTTCGGAAGTGGCTGGCCGATGGCTGACCGCGAGTACCCCACTGCGCTGGGCGCCTCGGACGCGACCACGATCACGCTGCTCGGCGCGAACCTCGCCGACGACGTCATGGGCGAGGTCGGGTTCGGCGAGCTCGCGTTCTGGCTGGCGACGCAGCGGCGCCCGGCGAAGGGCGAGACGCGGGTGTTCGAGGCGGTGCTGGCCGCGCTCGCCGACCACGGCTTCACCCCGACGGCGATCGTCACCCGGCTCACCTACCTGTCCGCGCCGGACTCCGTGCAGGGCGCGCTCGCCGCGGGCCTGCTCGGCGGCGGGTCGCGGTTCCTCGGCGTCACCGAGGACACCGGGCGCTTCCTGCACGACCAGCTCCCGCCCGAGCCGCCCACCGACGAGGCCGGCTGGGACGCGCTCGCGCTGGAGATCGTGCGTGCGCAGCGGGCGGCCGGCCGGTTCGTCCCGGGTCTGGGCCACCACGTGCACAAGGGCGGCGATCCGCGCACCCCGAGGCTCATGGCGATCGCGCGGGAGGAGGGCGTGTTCGGGCCGCACCTCACGCTGTTCGCCGCGATCGGCCGGGTGCATCCGCAGGTGCTCGGCAGGACACTGCCGCTCAACGGCGCAGGCGTCTGCGGCGCCGCGCTCGCCGATCTCGGGCTGCCCCTGCCGCTGCTGCGCGGGTTCGCGCTGCTCGCCCGGACCGCGGGGCTCATCGGGCAGCTCGCCGAGGAGCTGCGTCGTCCCGTGGGCAACGAGATCTTCCTGTCCGTGGACCGCAACGCCCGTCCCGTCCCGCCGCAACCGTGGGGCGGCTGACGTGCAGGCGGCCCTGATCGAGGCGGCGGGACGGCCGCCACGCGTCGTCGACACCGAGCCGCCGGCCCCGGGCGACGGGCGGGTCGCGGTCCGGGTCGCGGCCGCGCCGATCACGCCACTGGACCTGATGTGCGCCACCGGGACGTCCTACTTCGGGTGCCCGGCGCTGCCCTACGTACCGGGCGTGCAGGGCGTCGGGACGCTCGACGGCGCGCCGGTGTGGTTCGCGACCCCCGCCGGCATGGCGCCCGGGGACGGCTCGATGCGCGCGGTCGCGGACGTACCGCTCGCCGACGTCGTGGAGCTGCCGGAGGGTGCGGACCCGGTGCTGGTGGCCGCGCTGGGGCTCTCCGCGGTCGCCGCGTGGTGCGCGATGACGGCCACCGGCGGGCTCTGCGCGGGGGAGACGGTGCTGGTCCTCGGCGCGGGCGGGGTCGTCGGGCAGGCGGCGGTGCAGCTCGCCCGCCGGGCCGGGGCCGCGCGGGTGATCGCGGCCGCCCGGTCCGTGGCGGCTCGCGAGCGGGCGCTCGCGCTCGGCGCGGACGCGGTGGTGGACCTCGGGGTGGACCTCGGGGTGGACGCCGTGCCGGAACCGGTGGTCGGCCCCGGCGCGGCAGGCAGCGGTGGCGCGCCGGTCCCGGGTTCCGGGTCCGCCCCGGGCGCCGGGCGCGCCCCGGGCGCCGGGTCCGCCGGGTCCATCATGGCCGCCCCGACCGCGCCCTCTCCGACTGCGGCGTCCGGCCCACTCCCCCCGGGGCCGGGCGCCGCACCCACTCCCGGTCCCGGCGCACCCGTCCCTGCCGCCGCGCCGGACCGGGCCGCGCTCGTCGCCGAGCTGGCCGAGCGGATGCGGGCGGCCTGCGCGGGCCCCGTCGACCTCGTGCTGGACCCGCTCTGCGGCCCGCCCGCCGCGGCCGCGCTGCGCACGCTGCGCCCGCGGGGCCGCCTGGTGAATCTCGGCGGCTCGGCGGGCCAGTCGATGCCGGTGGAGTCGGCGCTGCTGCGCAGCGGCGAGCTGCGCGTCCTCGGCTACACCAACAACGGGCTCACCGCGGACGCGCGGCGCGCCGCCCTCACCGTCGTGGTCGAGGAGGTGCTCGCGGGGCGGCTCACGGCAGCGCACGAGGCGGTCCCGCTCGCCGACGCCACCGCGGCGTGGACGCGCACCGGCGGCGGGCGCGTCGTCCTCGTCCCGGAAAGGCCCAGCGACATCCCGGGAGGTCACCGATGACCCTGCCCCTGCTGCCCACGTCCCTGGTCGGGAGCTACGCCCAGCCCGAATGGCTCATCGACCGCGCCAAGCTCGCCGGCCGGTTCCCGCCGCGGGTGCGGGCCAAGGAGCTGTGGCGGGTCGAGCCCGCCCTGCTCGCGCAGGCCCAGGACGATGCCACCGAGCTCGCGATCCGCGCCCAGGAGCGCGCCGGGCTGGACCTGCTCACCGACGGCGAGATCCGCCGCGAGAGCTACTCCAACCACTTCGCGACGGCGCTGGAGGGCGTCGACATCGACAATCCGGGCACCGCGCTGGACCGCTCCGGTCACCCGAACCCGGTGCCGCGGATCGTCGGCCCGATCCGCCGCCCGGAGCCGGTGCAGGTGGGCGACCTGGAGTTCCTGCGCGCGCACACGGACCGGCCCGTCAAGATGACGGTGCCGGGGCCGTTCACGATGACGCAGCAGGCCCAGAACGACCACTACCCGGACCTCGAGTCCGCGGCGATGGGCTACGCGGCCGCGGTGAACGCGGAGATCCGCGATCTCTTCGCCGCGGGAGCGGACGTCGTCCAGATCGACGAGCCGTACCTGCAGGCACGCCCGGACGCCGCCCGCGCCTACGGGCTGGCGGCCCTGAACGCCGCGCTGGACGGGCTGGACGACACCGTGGGCACCACCGCCGTGCACCTGTGCTTCGGCTATGCGGCGATCATCCACGAGCGGCCGTCGGGCTACTCGTTCCTGCCGGAACTGGCCGCGTGCCCGGTGCAGCAGATCTCGATCGAGACGGCGCAGTCCGGGCTGGACCTCGGCGTGCTCGCCGACCTCGCCGACAAGACGATCATCCTCGGGGTGATCGACCTGTCGACGCCCGAGGTCGAGACCGCGGACGTCGTCGCGGCGCGGGTGCGGCGCGCGTTCGCGTACCTGCCGCCGCAGCAGGTCGTGATCGCCCCGGACTGCGGGATGAAGTACCTGCCGCGGAAGGCGGCGGAGGGCAAGATGCGCGCCATGGTCGACGCGGCCGCGGCGCTGCGGTCGGAACTGGAGGGCTGACGTGGAGCTCGTCACCGAGGACAACATCACCGAGCTGGCCACCGCGCGCTGGGCGACCGCCCGCGACCCGCGCCTCGCCGAGATCATGACCTCGCTCGTGCGCCACCTGCACGGCTTCGCCCGCGAGGTGCGCCTCACCGAGGCCGAGTGGATCGCCGCGATGGGCTGGCTCAAGGCCGCCGGGCACATCAGCGACGACAAGCGCGAGGAGTTCATCCTCGCCTCGGACGTGCTGGGCCTGTCGATGCTCGTGGTCCAGATGAACCACCGGCTCGACGGGCGCGCCACGCCCGCCACCGTGCTCGGGCCCTTCCACATCGACGGCTCGCCGGAGCTGGCCTTCGGGGCGGACATGTCCGACGGGCTCGACGGCACGCCGCTCTACGTCCACGGCACCGTCCGCGACCTGGACGGGGAGCCGGTGCCGGGCGCGGTACTCGACGTGTGGCAGGCCGACACCGACGGGCTCTACGAGGCCCAACTGGCCGTCGACGAGGCCCGGCTGCGCGCGAAGTACACCTCGCGGGAGGACGGCGGCTACTGCGTGCGGACGGTGGCACCGCTCGGCTACTCGATCCCGATGGACGGCCCGGTCGGTGACCTCATCGGCCGCACGGAGATCAGCCACTTCCGGCCTGCGCACGTCCACTTCCTCCTCGACGCGCCCGGCTACGAGCCGCTCATCACCCACCTGTTCCAGGAGGGCGCGCAGTACCTGGACTCCGACGTGGTGTTCGGGACCAAGCAGGCCCTGGTGGTTGCGTTCGAGCAGCGCGAGCCGGGCCCGACCCCGGACGGGGGCAAGTCCGAGGTGCCCTGGTCGGAGGCGCGCTACGACTTCGTGCTCCAGCCCGCACCCTGACAGGGGATCGCCGCGACCGGGACCCGGTGATCACGCTGCCGCCGCCACGGCCGCGACGGCCGAGCGCCCGGCAGTAGGCGCGATGCAGGTCGCTTCCGGTACCCGGCTCGCGCAGCGCACGGCCGGACCGTCACCGTGTGCACATGACGCCCGTGACCCACGACACCCGCGCGTCGCCGCCGCGGCCGCCGGATGCGGCCCCGGGCGGTAGGACCGACCCCGCCTCCACGGCCGGGCGGGTGCCCCCGCAGGGGACCGGTGCACCCGGGCCGGATGCCCGCCCGGTCCCGCCGCCTGCGCGGCCGCGGCGGCGCGCCGGCATCGCCGTGATCGCAGCGGGCCTCGCCGTCGCCGGGCTCCTCGGTGGGCTGCCCGTCGACCGTGCCCTGCCCGACGACGTCGCCTTCGCCGTGGGTGACACCCGGGTCACCGAGGTGCAGTTCCGCCACCGGCTCGACGTCGTCGAGGCTCTCGACGGCGCCGGCCCGCCCGTGGCCGACCCGCGGCGGGACCGGTTCGAACGCGACGTCGCCCACGCGGCCGCGGTGGGTCTCGTGCTCGACGCGGCGGCGCGGCAGCGCGGCCTGACCGTGTCCGACGCGGCGGTGGACCGGGCGCTCGCCGCACACGGCGCGGATCGGGCCGGCGTCGCGGCGGCCGGCCTGCGGGCCGAGCTGCGCCGCAGGCTGGTCGTGGAGGCGCTGCGCGCCCAGGTGGTGGCAGGTGCCCCCGCGGTGACGGAGGGCGAGCTGCGGCGCGCCTATCTCGCGCACCCGCCCCTGTCGGCGGAGCGACGACGGCTGCTCGACATCGTCGTGGAGTCCCGCGAACGCGCCGAGGAGGTGCTCGCGCAGGCCCGGGCCGGCGCGGACTGGGGCTGGCTCGCCGCGCGCTACTCGCGCGACGACGCCACCCGCGACACGGGCGGAGAGCTGGGCGAACCGTCGGCGGCCGAGCTGGAGCAGCAGTACGCCGCAGCCGCCTTCGGGGTCGGCGCCGGGGAGTTCTTCGGTCCGGTGCAGACCCGGGCAGGCTGGAACGTGGGCCAGGTGGTGGGTGTGCTGGCGGCGGTTCCGGTGCCGTTCGAGCTGGTGGCCGAGCAGTTGCGGGCGCGGCTACTCGCGCAGCGGCAGGCGGGCGCGTGGGATGAGTTCGTGCGTCAGCAGGTCGGGGCGGCGGCGGTCGAGTACGCGCCGCGCTACCGGCCACCCGATCCGGCCGCGCCGCCGCCCTCACCCACGGTCGCGGCGACGGTGTCCGGCGGCTGAATCCTGGCCGTCGCGGTCGGTCGCGGCACGAGGCGCAGCGGCGGGCGGGGGCCGATGCGGGTGTGGCGCCGGGGTGGTGGGCGCGGTGGCGCCGGCCCGGCGACGTCGGCGCCGTGTCGGGCGCGGCGCATTATCGTCGGGCGGTATGCGGTTTCGGGTGCTGGGCCCGTTGACGGTGGAGTGGCCGGGCGGGCGACGGGTCGCGCGCGGGCGGCGCGAGCAGGTGCTGCTCGGTGCGCTGCTCGCCCATCGCAACGAGGTGGTGCCCGCGACCCGCCTCGCCGGGTTCGTCTGGGGTCCGGACGGGGAGCCGTCGCGCAACGCGTTGCAGGCGCGGGTGTCGCACCTGCGACGCAGCTTCGGCCTGGACGCGCAGCGGCTCGCGTTCGCCGCCGACGGATACCGGCTGGTCGTGCTCCCGGGGGAGGCCGACGACGACGTGCTCGCCGACGCGCTCGGGCGCACCCAGGCGCTGCTGGCGCAGGCCCGCGGCGGGGCGGCGCTGGACGTGCTCGACTCCGTGCTGCCCACCGTCGAGGGCGAGCCGTACGCGCCCGTCGGCGACCATCCGGCGGTCGTGGCCGCGGCGGCGCGCTGCCGGGAGCTGGTGTGGGCGGCCCGGGAGCTCGCCGCACGAGCGTCGCTGGAGGCGGGCGAGGCGGGTGCGGCGCTCGCCAGGGCGACCGAGCTGATCGCCGAGCAGCCCGCCCGCCAGGAGGCCAGGGCGATCCTGATGCGCGCGCTGGACGCGCAGGGCAGGCGGGCGGAGGCGCTGGCCAGTTACGAGGAGGGACGGCGGCTGCTGGAGGACGCGGCGGGGCTGGAACCGGCGCCGCTGCTGCGCGCCACCTACGCCGAGATCCTGCAGGCCGAACGGGCGCAGACGCATGTCGCGTCGGCGGGTCCCGGGGTGCTGGAGCCCCCGGAGATGATCCGCTGGCTCGGTGAGAACGGGCATCTCGACGCCGCGCTGCAGCTCGCGGTCCGCTGCGCGTGGGGGTGGTGGCTCGCGGGTGAGCGGGGTCGGGGGCGCCGGCTCATCGAGGAGCTGCTGGACCGGGCGACGGGCCTGCCAGGGATGGCTCGGCCCGCGACGCGCGCGGCCCGGTTGTGGGCGGATGCGCTGGCCTGCCACGAGCGCGACGAGGCCACCGCCCTCGCCGATGCAGACGCGGCGGCGGCCGGGTCCGCGGGGGCCGACACCCGGCCGCACTGCCCGCTGTCGGAGACCGAGACGCTCGCCCTGGTCCTGCTCGCCGACCGGCGCACGGAGCGCGGCGAGCACGCGGCGGCGGCGCGCCTGCTCGGCCCGGCCCTCGCGGCGCTGCAGGCCAACGGGAACACGTGGGGCCTCGCGCTGGGCGCCCTGGTCACCGCCCGCGGACACCTGCTGCGCGGCGAGCCGGGGCGGGCGGAGGAGCTCGCCCAGGATGCGCTGGCGGTCTTCCACGACCCCCCGGACCCGGCGGGCCAGCTCGCCGCGCTCGACCTGCTCGGCCAGGCCGCGGAGCAGCGTGGGGCGTGGGCGCAGGCGCGCGAGCTGCACCAGCGGGCCCTGCTGCTCGCGATGCACGGCGGCTGGCCGTACGCCCAGTGCGTGCAGCTCATGCGACTGGGGAACGTCACGGCCCTGGCGGGGGAGCCCGCACAGGGGCAGCAGCGGCTGGCCGAGGCGGTCGCGGTGGCACGGCGGCTGCAGTCGCCGTCGCTGCTCGCGTTGGTCGCCAACAACCTGGGGCTGGCCGACGCGCGGTGCGGGGACCGGGAGTCGGCCGCGCGCCGCCATCGCAGCGCGCTGGAGTGGTACCGCGCCGCGGGCTCGCTGTCCGGGATCGCGATGACGACCGCCGCCCTCGCCCGGGTCGGGCCCGCCGCCGAGGCGCCCGCGCTGCTGACGGCCTCCTGGGAGGCTGCACTCGCCACCCGGGACCCGCGGGCGCTCGCCTACACCGCCGAGAGCCGCGCGCTGCTCGCCGACACGACCTCCCGCGGCGCCTACCACCTCGGACTCGCCGAGGCCCTGCGCGCCCGCACCGGCCATCCCCGGGCGGCGGGCGAGCAACCCGCGGTGGACGCGCTCGCCGCCCGGATCGCCGCCGCGGGCCACCTGCGCGCCGACGTCGAGGCCGGTGGCCGGGCCGGGCGGCAGCTCGCGGAGGAGCTCGCGGCTCAGCTCCCCGCGGTGCAGGCGGCAGGCTCGACGACCGAGACGAGCGCGTGACCCAGCAGCAGCCGGGCCCTGGCCTCGTCGAGAGCCGCGCGGGACCCGCACGCCGCCACGGCCCGCACGCCGCGGTGGGCGCGCAGCGCGGTCCGCAGCGCCTCGCGCAGGCCGAGCCCGGGCAGCTCGCGGCGCAGCGCCCGCGCCATGGCCGTCACGCCGTAGGGCCGCACCGCGGGGAGGTAGTCCAGCGGGTTCGCGTCCGGCGCGTGCCCGTTGAGCCGCACGACGACGTTCTGGCGCGGGATCACGAGCGCCCACTCCGGGCGGCGGTGCGCGACGACGGGTTCTGCGGGGACGTCGCGCTGCAGGGTATCGCTCATGAACCCAGCACACCTGGTGCCGTTGACGTTTGGCTGACGCGACCGGTGTCCTCGTCCCCGCCCACCACGGTGACGAGGTTCAGTATCGGCACGGCAACGTTCACCCCGACGTCGACCAGGAGCTTGAACAGCGCGGTGTCGACGCCCTGGCCCAGCTCGTCCGTCGCGTCGTAGAACGTCGTGCGCAGCAGCGGCAGGAGCACCCACGCCAGCGACGGCGGTGCGGGGCTCAGGACGAGCGCGGCCACGGTCTCGCCGGGGACCGGCGGCGTGGCCCGCACGCCCAGCGCCGCGGCGGTGGCGCCGGTGGCCATGTCCGCGATGCCGGTGAGGGTGGCCGCCAGCAGCGGCACCGACGGCGGCATCCCCGGCAGCCCGAACATGCTGATGTCGACCAGCGGCGGCAGCCAGCCCGTCGCCCAGTTGCCCACCGCCCAGGCCTGGTCCGCGGGCAGGGGCTCGATGTCGACGTCGGGGAAGCCGCCGAGCGCCGCGGGCCAGGACGCGATCTGCTGTGCCATGGTGACGAGGTCCGCGACGCCGCCGATGAGGGTGAGCGGGTTGTTGAACTGCTCCCCGTTGGGCGTCTCGGCGATGAGCAGCCCGTCGGTCGCCCCGGCGAGCCCGGTCGCGATCAGGCCCAGGCCGAAGTAGACCCAGGCCCACGCCTTGGCACTGATCGGCAGCCCGCCGGGGTCCGCGCACGGGTCTGCCGGTCCCTGGCGCAGGGTCGTCGTGTCGATGCCCTCGAAGGGCCGCTCGCCGTGGTTGGCGATCTTGTACACGATCGTCACCGGCACCGCCATGAGCAGCGTCGACACCCCCAGCAGCGTCATGTCCTCATCGGTGACGAGCCGGTAGAGATCGGCCACCACCGGGATGTGCAGGTGGTGCCTCAGCAGGCCCGCGATGCCGGGCAGCGCCTCGCCGAGCAGCCCCAGCAGCGCCTGGACCAGGTCGTCGAGCAGTTGCAGGAGCCCGACGACCATGTCCCGCACCTGCACGAGGAGCTCGGCCACGGACATGTCGGCGAAACAGCCCGGGTCGCGCGCCACACCCTTGACGTAGGTGAAGAAGTCGGCCACGGCGGTCCGGACCGGGTCGAGCAGCGCCGTCGGGTCGACCACGGCGAGCACCTGGTCGAGGTCGAGGCCCGCGGTGCCCAGGTCGAGCCCCGGCACGAGGTGGTCCAGCACCTCCTCCAGCAGCCACTCCACGAGCACCGGGGAGGGCGCCGGGATCGACGTCCCCGGTTCCGCCCGCGACGTGGTGCTCGGGCCGCTGGAGGGCAGGTCGGCGAACGTCGAGTACGGCAGGGCGGCGATGGCCTCGTCGAACAGCCGCGTCACCGTGGCCTCCAGCCCGGTGAACAGGCCCTGCGCCCGCTGCGCCGCGACGGCGAGGTTCCCCCCGGCCACCGACAGCGACTGCTCGATGAGGCTCGCCAGGACCTTCTGCGTGTGCACGAAGTCCTTCCAGGCCAGCAGCAGGCGCAGCCACTTGATCACCTTCTCCAGGTCGGCGATCGCGTCCGCCCAGACGATCTCGATCACGAGCATCGCCGAGGCGACGTCGCGCACGACCAGCCGGACCACCGAGGTGACCTCGTCGGCGACCTTGAGTGTGATCGTGACGACGTGGTGGGCGGCGTCGACGGCGATGTCGTCGACGGCCATCACACCGTGGCGCACGCCGTTGACGACGTCCTCACCGACGTGCTTCACGCCGTGCCAGAAGCTGTCCCACGAGCCCGGTGCCCCGTCCGCCACCAGCTCGGGGGAGCTGCCGCCGAGCGCGGCGATCTGCGTGGAGCTCTGCACGAGGCTGCTCGCGGTGGCGGCGGGGATCGTCCAAAGCGGCGTGGACGTGCCGCCGTCGGTGACGGTCGCGTTCTGCACCAGGTCCGGGGTGAGCGCCACCGCCTGGCCCCCGCCGACGGGCAGCTGCCCGCCGAAGCCCAGGAACTCGTGCACGTGCTGAGGCGGGTAGACCGTGACCGGGCCGGGCAGGCCCGGAGCCGTGAAGGTGAGGACGGGGGTGTGCAGTCCGGTGGCGAGCGAGCGCAGCCGAACCCGTCCGGTCGCGTCCGAGCGCACCGTGACCGGTTGCGCGGCGTCCACCCGCACGACGTTCCCGCCCACCCGCAGCTGCACGGGTTCGGCGGCCGAGACGGTCACCGGGACCCCCGGCGCGGGGACCGGCCCCGGCCCCTGCACGACGACGGTGGTCTGGTAGGTCGACAGCTCGAGGATCTCCGCACCGGCCACCGACGGCCTGCGCACGGGCAGGTCCGTCCAGCGGCCGGTGTCGCGGTCCTGGGTCACGACGGCGAGGCTGCCGTCGCCCGCGGTGCTGAAGAGGGCGTCGGTGGCCTGCAGCGGGGGGCCGCCCGCGGGTGCCGGGTAGGCCCCGCCCACCGGGATCCACGAGCTCCAGGCCGCCGGGTCGGTCAGCGGCAGGCCCGGGTCGACCAGCCGCAGCACCCAGAGGGCGTCCTGCTCGCCGGATGCGGGGGCGACCGCGTAGATCCGGGGCTGCGGTGGGGCCCCGGTGTCGGCGTGAAGCACCGGTGCGATGGTCGCCACGGGCGCCTGCAGCGCGCCGCCGGAGAGCGTGCCGACGACGTCCGCCGCCCCGCCGTCAGCGCCGACGAGAGCGAGGTGCACTCCGCCCGACGTGTCCAGGGCCAGGACGCCCGCCGTGCCGGGTTCCTGGGCCCACGGCAGCGCGACGAGTGTGGCGAGCTCGGAGGCGGCGGCGTAGACCGGCGCGAAGTCCAGCTGGGTCCGGCCCGGGGCGCCTGCCGCGCTGAGGGGCTGGCCGGGCATCCCGGTCGAGGCGCCGGCCACGGCGAACCACGTCCAGCCCGCGTCGGTGGCCACGAGCGCGACCTCGGCGAGGTCGAAGACCGGTTTCTCGCCGAGGACGGCCAGGGCCGTGGTGACCTGGAAGGTGCCGTCCGGGCCCCCGAGCGCCGCGACCAGGCCCCCCGACGGGTCGATTCCGTGCACGATCAGCGCGCCGCTGTCGCGCTGGCGGACGACCCGCAGGTCGGCGAGCGTGGTCGACACGATCGGCTGCGGCTCGCTCCAGGCGTGCCGGTACAGCTCGACGCTGTAGGAGGTCCCACCGGGGCCGCCGAGGAACGCGTAGCGCACCCCGCCCGGATCGGTGCCCGCCGCGACCGCGGTGCCCGTCGAGGACGGCCAGCCGGGCATCCCGGTCGGGCGGATGGCGCGTACCCAGGGGGTCGTGACCGCGGCCCCGCCCGCGGCGTCGACCGTCCACGCGGTGCCGTCCGGGGCCGCGGCGACGGTGGCCACCCGGGCCGGGGCGCCCGGGTCGGCCCACCAGGTGCGGCCCGCGTCGGTGCTCACGAGCAGCTGCCCGGACCGGGCGGGGGCGCGCAGCAGCGCGTGCGTCCCGACCGGCGCCCGGGCGAGACCGGCGTCGGCCACGAGCTCCCAGCCGCCGGCGTGGGCGAAGCAGCCGCCGGTGGTCGCGGCCGCCCGGACCGTGCCGTCGCCCCCGATGGCGACGGACGTCGCCGCGACTCCGCCGGGCAGCGGCCGGGGCGTCCACGTCCCGGCGGCACCCTCGCCGGGCACCCCGTCCGTGCCGACCGCCCAGAACCCGGCCGCCGAGCCGACCGGCGCCTGGACGAGCGGGGGCAGCCCGGTCAGCGCGGACCAGATCAGCGGGGCGGGGCCGGGCACGGGCTGCCACGCGCCCCAGCCCGCTGCGCCCGCGCTCGCGACCCAGGCCCCCTCGACGAGGGTGGGCCCGTCGGGGCCGGGGGCCGCCACGAGCGGCGCGGCCCCCGTGCCGGCCGGGGCGCCGAGCGCGGCCCAGGACTCCCAGCCGCCGTCCGGTGTGGCCTGGGTGATCGCGTGGACGGTTCCGTCGGTGCCCACCCCGGCGACGGTGAGCGTGCCCGAGCCGCCCGCCACGGCCACCACGGAGGTCAGGGGTACGGCGGTCGCGGGCGCGACGAGCGGCGCCCAGCTGCTCCAGGAGCCGTCGGCCTGCTGGTAGAGGGTGTAGAGGCCGCCGCCATCCCCGCCGTCCCCGGTGGTCCCGCAGCCGTCGGTCCCGCCGGTCACGTCGGTCCCGCCGCCCACGGCGAACAGCTGCAGCCTGCCGTCGGCGTTCGCCGACACCGCCAGCGTGGCGACGGTGACCGGCGCCGGCCAGCCGAGGGCGGTCCAGGAGCCCCAGCCGCCGTCCGGCGCGGTCTGGGTGATGGCGTGCACGCCGCCTGCGTCGTCGAGGGCGAGGACCCACTGCAGGCCCGCGTGGTCGCGCAGCGCGTGCACCTCGACGACCGCGGGGTCCGACGGGCTCAGCTCGCCCCAGGCCGACCACCGGCCCGGGGCGGACTCCCACACCGTGTGCAGCCTGCGGTCGGCTCCGGCGGCGAAGACCTGCAGCCTGCCGTCGGCGTTGGCGGCCGCCGCGAGTCCTACCAGGTCGGTCCCGTCCGGCGCGCCGAGCCCGGTCCAGGAGCCCCATCCGGCACCCGCGGCCGTCTGCCCGATCACGGCGACGCCGTCCGCGGTGAGGGCGAACGCGTGCAGCGCGCCCGCCGTGTCGACCGCGGTCGCGACGGCGGTCGCCGCGGCCGGCACGCCGAGTGACACCGTGCCGCTCCACCACTCGCCCGGTCGCTGACGGCCGGTCCACACGGCACCGTCCGGGGTGATCCCGAACAGGTGCAGCTGGCCGGTGCCGTCGGCCACGGCGGCCGCGGGCACGGGCGCCGCCGCCGGGGTGCTCGGTGGCCCGGCCGTGAACGCCCGCCCGGTGCCGTCGAGGGCCCACACCGTGCCGTCCGTGCCGACGCTCACGTCCACCGCCGTGACGTCCCCGGGCAGGGGCGCGCCCGCCGGGGCCCACCGCCCGTCCCCGAGCCGCCACAACCTGCCGTCCGTACCGACTCCCCAGGCGCCGCCCCAGCCGACCCCCCGGCCGCCTTCCCGGCCGTCGGGAGCGACCACCCGGAGCCCGGCCGCCGTACCCTGCGCCGTCCAGGTGCTCGCCGGCTGCCAGCCCAGCTGCCATGCCAGCCCGGTGCCGTCGAGCAGCCAGGCCGTGGCGCCCGGACCCGCCGACAGCACCGGCGCCGTCGGCCCGTCGAGCAGCGGTGTGCGCGGCAACGCCTGCCAGCCGCTGCCGGTGAGCTGGTGCACCGCACCGTCGGCGAGGCCCCACATCGTGGTCGCGGAGACGACCGCGACCTGGGTGAGCCCGGCCGGGACGCCGCCCACGGCCGTCCATGTGTCCGTGGCGTCCGACCAGCTCCACAACCCGCCGCCGGTGTCCAGGGCCCAGCCGCTGCCGTCGGCGGCGGTCACGACCTGCGCCACGGGTGCCCCGGGCAGCACGTGCTCGAACGGCGACCACGCGCCGTCCGCGTAGCGCCACAGCCCGCCCCGCTGGTCCGCCGCCCAGCTCGTCGGGGCCGCGACGAGCGGCGGCAGGCCGGGCTCCACCTGCCACGCGCCGTCGGCGAAGCGGTGGGCGACGCCCTGCGCGTCCAGCGCCCACACCGTGCCGTCGGCGGCCGCCCCCAGGCCGGCGCAGGTCGCGCCGCCCGGCAGCGTCCCCGCCACCTGCGCCCACCCGCCCGCGTACCGCCAGAAGCGCCCGGCGAGGTCGACCGCCCACGCCTCCCCGGCCGGCGTGCCGGTCAGCCCGACCCATCGTCGCGGCCGCGGCTGCTGCGGCCCGACCGGCCGCGCGGTCCACGTCCACGGGTCGGGTCGGCCACCGCGCCACACCGCGCCGGTCGGGTCGAGCAGCGCGACCGAGCCGTCCACGCCGACGGAGACCTGCGGCACGCTCCAGTCCGTCGGCATCGGTGGCGCCGGGACCGGCTGCCAGCCTCCGTCCGCGTGGCGCAGCAACGCGCCCGACCCGGTCGCGGGCAGGGTCGTCACCCAGAGGTTCGTGGCGTCCCCGGCCGCGAACGACGTGACGTCCGCGAGCGGCCCGCCCGGCAGCTCGGTGAAGACCTCGTCGACCAGACCGAACACCCGCAGCGACTGGGTGAGCAGCCACACGACACCGTCCGTGCCGACGCACACCAGCGCGGGCTCCTCACCCGCGGGCGGGGCGACCGCCGTCCAGGTCGTCCCGTCGCCCCGGCCGAGACCGAGGTCCGGGGTGATCCCCCAGTACGCCGCGGCGGTGCCGGCCGGGGGGTGCAGCAGCGGCGGCGCCGACAGCGGCGACCAGCCCCACCACCCGTCGAGCCACCCGCTCCACGCTCCGCCGCCGACCGGGTTCTGCACGGCCTGCCAGGACGACCCGTCCGTGCCCGTCGCGAAGAGCAGGAGCCGGCCGCTGCGGTCCGGCCCGGTCGCGAGCGCCGCCACGCCCGTGGACGCGGGCACGCCGAGCGGGGTCCAGGCGCCGCCCCACTGCCCGCCGCTGCGGCCGCACACCTGCACGGTGGCGCCGTCGGTGACGGCGAGCTGCAGCACGCCGGTGGCGTCGACCTCGAGCGCGCACCCGGTCGGGACGCCGCCCGGCCACGGCCCGCCGACCTGCGCCCAGCCGCCGAACCCGGTCCCGCTCTCGGCGGCCGCCCAGGCGCCGGTCTGCTCGACATCGGCGTCGGTGAGCGCGACGACGGCGAGGGTGCCGTCGGCGTCGAGGGCCACCGCGAGCCCCACGACGTCCCCGGGGAGACCGGTGAGCGCCTGCCAGCTCCCGCTGCCGTCCGCGGGCCGCCACCAGACGAAGCCCTCGGCGAGGGTGAACACCAGGGGGCCGTGCGGGCCCACCCCGAGCGCGACCACCGTCGCCGCGGCGACCCCGGGCAGCGCCGACCAGCCGCCCCAGCCGCCGTCGGGGACCCGCTGGGTGATCACGTGCACCACGTCGTCGACGCCCAGCCCCGCGACCGTCAGCAGGCCGGCACCGTCGCGCACCGCCGCCACACCGCGCAGCGTCGGCGAGCTGGCGGCCGGGGCGAGCACTCCCCAGGCACTCCAGGCCCCCGTGGCGGTCTGGTAGCGGGTGTGCAGGGCCCCGTCGGTGTCGATCGCGAACACCTGCAGCCTGCCGTCGTCGTTGCCGGCCGCGGCGACGGCGGCCAGCGCCGTTCCGGGTGTGCCGAGCATCGTCCAGGCGCCCCATGCTCCCGCGGCGGGCTGCTGGGCGAGGGTCCACAGCGTGCCCGCCGTGTCGAGCACGAACAGGTGGCCGAGGCCCGCCGCGTCCAGGCACGTCGCCGGGGTGGCCGGGGAGAGCGACGGCGCCGACTGGGTGGGCGCGGACCCCTGGACGTACAGCCCGCCCGCGCCGTCGACGGCCCACACCGTGCGGTCGCGGCCGACGGACAGCGCGGCCGGGGGTGTGCCGCCCGCCAGGGCCGGCGTCGTGGTGCTCCAGCGCCCGCCGTCGCCGCGCCACAGCGTCCGCCCGCCGTCGGTGACGCCGAGCGCGAGCACCGTCGCCGCGTCGACGGCGGCCACCGACCCGAACGCCGCGCCCAGGCCGAAGTAGTTCCATCCGGAGTCGCTCGCGGGTTCCCGGCACACGTGGGAGACCGTGCCGTCGAGGCCGACGACCACCGCCTCCGCGTTGCCGGCGGCGTCGAGCAGCGTGCCGACGGACGGCTTCGCGTCGAGGTCGAGCAGGATCCCCTCGCTCTGGAGGTGGTCCTGCATCAGCTGGGAGTCCACGCGCAGCGACAGCGGTGCGGTCATACGGGCAGGATGCCGGATCACCGGCCGAGCCGATCACTTCGGCGGGCAGAAGATCTCGCGCGTCCTGTGCGCTGCGGCCCGCCGCTGCCCCGGTGAGGTCGTCCGTCCCGGGCCCGCTCGGCGTCCCGCCGGCCCCCGACGGTGCCTTACCGGTGCCCGCACCGAGCACCGTCAGCTGCCCGGGGCCGTGCAGAGCCGGTGCACCCACGCGAGCTTCTCGACCACCGGGGGCGGCAGGACGAACGGGTAGAGGTCGTCGCGGCCCATGGCGCGGTTCACGGCGTTGAGCGCGTAGGTCAGCGGCAGCCAGGCGGCGAGGATCTCCTCGAACGGCTCGGCGTCGGCGTCGACGTCGCCCGGGTCGGCGGACAGCGATGCCTCGGGGGCCTCCACCCGGATGCCGTGCTCGCCCGCGGTCTGCAGGGTGTCGCGGATGTGCAGGTAGTGGGCGAAGGTCTCCGCCCAGTCCTCCCACGGGTGCATGGTGGCGTAGGCGCTGACGTGGGCGTCCGGCCAGTCCGCCGGCGGACCCTGCGCGTAGTGCCGGTCCACGGCGTCGGCGTAGCTCGCCCGCTCGTCGCCGAACAGCTCCCGGAAGCGCTGCAGGTGCGGCGTGCCCTCGACCAGCACCGTCCAGTAGTAGTGGCCGGTCTCGTGGCGCAGGTGGCCGAGCATCGTGCGGTAGGGCTCGCCCATCTCCTGGCGCACCTGCTCGCGGTGCGGGTCGTCGGACTCGGCGAGGTCGATCGTGACGACGCCGTCCTGGTGGCCGATGACGACCGCGGCGTCCCGGCTGGACAGGAGGTCGTAGGCCAGCCCGCCGTCGCGGTCCGCCCACGACCGCAGTGGCAGGCCGAGCTCGAACAGCTGGGCCACGAGCCGCCGCTTCGCCGCCTCGGTCGCGGCGAACGCGGCCATCGCCTCGGTGTCCGAGTCGGCGGGCCGGGTGCGGGTGAGCCGGCACGACAGGCACGGTGCCCCCGCCCGCGACGGGATCCAGTTGCAGGCCGCGATCGCGGCGTTCGCGCAGCGGGGCTCGGTGTCGGCGGCGACGAGATCGTGGCGGAGCGGGTCGTAGCCGAGCTCCTGCCCGCAGCGCAGGCAGGTCGAGTTCTCGAAGAACACCAGCTGGGCGCAGGTCGGGCAGCGGAACGAACGCACGGCCGTCTCTACCCCGCGACCGCGCGGGTCATTCGCCCGGATCGGGCACGCGCACCACGTCCACGGCCACGGCGAGGTCGTGGGCGCGGCCCTGGCTGAAGATCACGCCCTTGAGCGGCGGGACGTCGGTGTAGTCGCGCCCCCAGGCCGTGGTGACGTAGCGGCCGTCCGCGGGCTGGTCGTTCGTCGGATCCAGGTCGACCCACCCGCCGGGCAGCAGCACCGACACCCACGCGTGGGTGGCGTCGGCGCCCTCCAGCCGGGGCCGCCCCGGCGGGGGCTCGGTCTCCAGGTACCCGCTGACGTAGCGGGCGGCGAGCCCGACCGCGCGAAGACAGCCGATCGCGACGTGCGCGAAGTCCTGGCACACGCCCGCGCGGCGCTCCAGCACCTCCGCGGTCGTGGTGCTGACCTCCGTGACGCCGGGGGTGTACGCGAGGTCCCGGTGGATGCGCGAGCAGAGATCGCGCGCCGCGGACAGCGCGTCACGGCCCGGCGGGAACGAGGCCGCCGCGTAGTCCGCGAGCACCGGGGCGGGTGCCACCTGCGGGGACTCCAGCAGGAACTCGACGGCGGACGTGTCGAGGCGGGCGAGCTCCCCGGCCCGCTCCCACGGCCCCGTCGGGCCCTCGGGGAGCCGCTGCCCGCGCACCCGCACGACGCTCGTCGCGGTGACGGCGAGGCGGGTGTGCGGGGTGAGCACCGAGAACCAGGACGTCCGGTTGCCGAAGTAGTCCGTGCGCTCGCGCAGGCCGTGCGGGGCCGGCTCGATGTCCAGCCGCGTGCTCAGGCACTCCTGGGCGGGCAGCGGCCGCGGCGCCATGACGGCCTCGCCGAAGCTCGACGACACCCGCGCCGAGTAGGAGTACTCGGTGCGGTGCGTGACTCGGTAGACGGTCATACCGCCCGCAGCCCGGGGTTGAGGGGACGCTGCGGGGGCAGGCGCGTGAAGTGCGCCGACTCGACGGCGACCGACGTGCGGTGCAGCAGATCGACGATGCGGGTGAGGTAGCCGGACAGCTGGGCCCGGTCCGTGCCCCCGACCGTGCCGTCACCCGGGCCGTCACCCGGGCCGTCGACCGGGGCGTCGACCGGGCCGGCGACGGCGGCGAGGTCGGGCACGCGCAGCGCGGCCGACGCCTCCAACGCGATCCGTTCGGGTTCCGTCGGCGCGAGGCCGCGCGGGCCGGCCAGCGCGGCGACGTCCTCGGCGAGGCGGTCCAGCTGGTAGCCGACCGAGCGGGGGTTCGCCGGGTCGAGCAGCAGCAGCTCCAGCGCGGTGGCGAGATCGGCGTGGGAGCGGTGGCGTCGGCGGTAGGTGATGATGCTCTCGGCGGCGGTGAGCACCGATTCCAGGAGCAGGCTGTCGGTGGCGTCGTCCCGGCGGCGGGTGACCGTCGCCTCCAGCAGCGCGCAGACCTGCACGGCGCGTTCCACCCGGCGCCCCGCGTCGAGGAAGCGCCAGCCCTGGTCGCGGACCATCGAGTCCCCGGCGAGGCCGCCGAGCGCGAGCAGGCTCGTGAGCACGCGGGCGATGGTGCCGGCGTCGCGCGCGGCGTCGCCGAGCTCGGCGAGGTCGCGCTCCAGGGCGGCCATGACGAGCCAGGTGTCGCCGGAGAGCTGGTCGCGCACCGGGTACGCGGCATCGCGCAGGCGGCGCAGCGCGAACGCCAGGGTGCCGGGGCGGGTGGCGTCGGCGGTGATCGCGGAGAGCTCCGCGCCGACGTCCACGTCGCCCGCGTGGAACCCCGGCCGGGTGTCGGTGACGTCGGTGAGCGCCCGCAGCAGGGCCCCGACGGCGCCGGTGCCCGCGGGACTGAGCTCGCCCGGGAAGGCGTTGCGGCGCTCGCGCACCACCTGCAGCAGCCGCGCGGTGGCCTCGGCCCGCTCCAGGTAGCGGCCCAGCCAGTACAGGTTCTCCGCGGCGCGGGCGGGCAGCGCCGCATCCGGGACGTCCGGGCCGGGGCCCTGCAGCCAGAACCCGCCCGGGTCCTCCGGTTCGGAGGCCACCACCCACACGTCCTTGCTCACCGCCCCCGCGGGGCTCGCGACGAAGCCGCCCCCGGGCGGCGCGACGCGGGCGAGGCCGCCGGGCATGGCGGCGTAGGAGTCCCCGCGGGCCACGAGGAACGCGCGCAGCGCCGCCCGGTGCGGGACGAGCCCGGCGTCGGTGAGCGCCGGGACGGTGGCGAGGTCCAGGCGCTCCTGACCGACCCAGCTGTGCGGTGCGGCCTCGATCCGGGCCCGCAGCTGCGCGCGCTGCGCCGCCGTGAGCGTCCAGCCGAGCAGCGTCGTCGCGCCGCGCTCCCGGGTCGTGGACTTGACCACCAGCTCGTCGAGGTGCGCGAGGACGTGACGGCGGGCCAGGTCGTCCCCGCACCACCAGGTGGGCACCGACGCCATCCGCAGCTCCTGGCCGAGCAGCTCCTGGGCCAGCCGCGGCAGCACGGCGAACAGCGCCGGGTTCTCCAGCACGCCGCTGCCGAGGGCGTTCGCCATCGACACGGTGCCGAGCCTGCTCACCTCGACCAGGCCGGGCACCCCGAGCAGCGACTCCGAGCGCAGCTCCAGCGGGTCGCAGAACGCGCTGTCCACGCGGCGCAGCACGACGTCCACGCGTTCGAGGCGCTCCAGGGACCGCATCCAGAGGTGGCCGTCGCGGACGGTGAGGTCCGCGCCCTCGACCAGCGGGTAGCCCAGGTACGACGCGAGCGAGCCGTGCTCGAACGCCGTCTCGCTCCACGGGCCGGGCGTGAGCACGACGATCCGGGGATCCCCCGCGGCGGGCGGGGCGGCCGCCTGCAGCGCCGAGCGCAGGCCCCGGAAGAACGGGGCCAGCCGGTGCACCTGCGCGTCGCGGAACATGCTCGGCAGCACCTTCGACACCGCGACCCGGTTCGCCAGCGCGTAGCCCGCGCCCGCGGGCGTCTGGGTGCGGTCGGCGAGCACCCAGCGCCGCCCCTCGGCGTCCCGGGCCAGGTCGACGGCCAGCGTCACGAGGCCGGCACCGGGGGAGCGCACCCCGTCCACCTCGCGCAGGAACCCGGGATGGGCGAGCACCATCTCGGGCGGCACGAGCCGGCGCCGCAGCAGCGTGCGGGGGCCGTACAGGTCGGCGAGCACCAGGTTCAACAGCTCCGCGCGCTGGATCAGCGCCCCCTCGACCTGCGCCCACTCGGCGCTGCCCACGAGCACCGGCACCGGGTCGAGGCGCCACGCCACGCCGGGTGCCGCCGAGTCCGGGCCCACCAGGTAGGTGACGCCGTCGTCGGCCAGCAGGCGTGCAGCCTCCGCGCGGCGGCGGTGGAGCTCGGCCCGGCCGAGCTCGTCGAGGACCCGGCCAAGGCGCGCCCACTGCTCGCGGACCTGCCCGCCCGCGTCGACGAGCTCGTCGTGCACGCCGGGCAGGGCGCGGTAGCCGTCGAGCAGCCGGGTGGGCGCCTCGGGATCCGAGGCAAGGGTCACGTCCGGCACGTCATCCCGGGCGGGCTGCACCGCAGATCCACGGTGCGAGGGTACCCGCCGACCGGCGGGGCCCCAGCCCGCGGCGGGCAGGGTGGTCACGCGGCGTGACCGGGGACACGACTCAGCCGGCGCGCTGCTCCGACCGCACGGACATCACGCAGTTCTCGGAGTCCGGGTCGTACGAGTGCAGGTACAGGGAACGCCACTCGGGCCGGCCCGAGGCCGAGACCTTGAACAACGCCCGCATCTCGGCGTGCGGCTCGTCCTCGGTGATCTGGCGGTAGCAGGCCTCGCAGAGCTTGATCATGGTTCGCTCTCCCGGGACACGGTGATGTCATGGATGGAGGCGACGCTGGCACCGTGTTCACTGTACGTCACGAACCGGGTGCGCGCCGAGTCCCTGTGGCCCGTCCTACAGGGCTACCCTCGCGTCGTGCCCGCAACCGTCGCACTCCTCGGAACCGGGATCATGGGCGCCGGAATGGCCCGCAACATCCTCGCCGCGGGCCTGCCCCTGCGGGTCTGGAACCGCACGGCGGCCAGGGCGGCCCCGCTGGGGGCCGCGGGCGCCACCGTCGCGGCCACTCCGGCGGACGCCGTCCGGGACGCGGACGTCGTCGTCACGATGCTCGGCGACGGCGGGCACGTCGTCGCGGTCATGGAGCAGGCGGCGGACGGGCTCGTCCCCGGGCAGGTCTGGGCGCAGACCACCACCGTCGGGGTCGCGCCGCATGCCGAACTGGTCGCCCTCGCGGCGCGGCGCGGCCTCCTGCTCGTCGACGCCCCCGTCGTCGGCACCCGGGCGCCCGCCGAGCACGGGCAGCTGCTCGTCCTCGCGGCGGGCCCGCCGCAGGCCCGCGCCACCGTCGAGCCGGTGTTCGACGCGATCGGCCGCGCCACGAACTGGCTCGCCGAGGACGCGGGCGGCGCCGCCGCCACCCGGCTCAAGCTCGTCGTCAACAGCTGGGTCCTCGCGCTCACCGCCGGGGTGGGGGAGGCGCTCGCGCTGGCCGACGGCCTCGGCGTGGACCCCCAGGCGTTCCTCGACACGGTCACCGGCGGTCCGCTGGACCTGCCCTACCTGCAGGCCAAGGCGGCGGCGATCCGGAAGGGGGACTGGACGCCGAGCTTCTCCGCCGCCAACGCGGCGAAGGACGGCGGGCTGATCGTGGCGGCCGCGCAGGCGGCGGACGTGCGCCTGGACGTCGCCCCCGCCGCGGCGCAGCGTTTCCGGCGCACCGTGGAGCTGGGCCACGGCGAGGACGACATGGCCGCGAACTACCTCGCGAGCTCCTGACCCCTTGCGTGCACCGGGCGCCGAAGTGACCATCGGGTAACCCCGCACGACAGGAGGCGACGATGCCGCCGACGCACGAGGTCACCAACCAGGTCCCGCCGCTGTTCGACCAGGACGGCCACGACCTCGCCCAGGACCCGGCGCTGCTGGAGGGGCTGCGTCGCGAGGGCGCGGGCTGGGCGCAGGACGAGCTGCACGCGCTGGGCCGCCTCGGCGGCAGCGCCCGGGTGCAGGAGTGGGCGCGGCTCGTCGACGTCCACCCCCCGGCGCTGCGCACCCACGACCGCTACGGCCACCGCGTCGACGAGGTCGACTTCCACCCGCACTGGCACGACCTCATGACCGTCGCCGTCGAGCACGGGATGCACGCCGCGCCGTGGGCCGACCCCCGCCCCGGGGCGCACATCGCCCGCGCGGCGAAGCTGTACGTCTGGGGTCAGACCGACGCCGGGCACCTGTGCCCGATCTCGATGACGTACGCGTCGGTCCCGGCGCTGCGGGCGGAGCCGTCGCTGGCGGGCGTCTACGAACCCCTGCTCGCCGCACCCGTCTACGACCCGGGGTTGCGCGTGCCCACGGGCAAGCGCGGCCTGATCGCGGGCATGTCGATGACCGAGAAGCAGGGCGGCTCCGACGTACGCGCCAACACCACCCGCGCGGTGCCGTGCGGGGACGGCAGCTATGTGATCACCGGGCACAAGTGGTTCACCTCGGCCCCGATGTCGGACCTGTTCCTCACGCTGGCGCAGGCCCCCGGCGGGCTCACCTGCTTCCTGCTGCCCCGCGTGCTGCCCGACGGCACCCGCAACGCGCTGCACCTGCAACGGCTCAAGGACAAGCTCGGCAACCGCTCCAACGCCTCGTCGGAGATCGAGTACGACGGCGCCGTCGGATGGCGGGTCGGGGAGGAGGGCCGCGGCGTCCCGACGATCATCCGGATGGTCAACCTCACGCGCCTGGACTGCGCGCTGATCTCGGCGTCGATGATGCGCCAGGGCGTCCGGCAGGCGCTGCACCACGCGCGGTACCGGCGGGCCTTCGGTGCGGCCCTCGTGGACCAGCCGCTCATGCGCAACGTGCTCGCCGATCTCGCCGTCGAGGCCGAGGCGGCGTCGGTCGCGGTGCTGCGGCTGGCGGGCGCCGTGGACCGGGCCGCGCGCGGCGACGAGGCCGAGGGGCACCTGCGCAGGCTGGGCCTCGCGGTCACCAAGTACTGGGTGTGCAAGCGCGCGCCCGCCCACGCCGCCGAGGCGCTGGAGTGCCTGGGCGGCAACGGCTACGTCGAAGAGTCGGGGATGCCGCGGCTCTACCGGGAGTCGCCGCTGCCGTCGATCTGGGAGGGCTCGGGTAACGTGGCCGCCCTGGACGGCCTGCGCGCCCTCGGCGACGCCGAGGCGACCGAGGCGTTCCTCGGCGAGGTCGACCTCGCCGCCGGGGCGGACCGGCGCCTCGACGAGGCGGCCGCCCGGCTGCGCAAGGAGCTCGCGGACCGCGGTGACGCCGCCGACGTGCAGTTCCGGGCCCGCCGGATCGTCGAGACGATGGCGCTGGTCCTGCAGGGGGCGCTGCTCGTCCGCCACGGGGACGCGGCGGTGGCGGACGCGTTCTGCGCCTCGCGGCTGGACCGGGACTGGGGGGTCGCGTTCGGCACGCTGCCGTCGGGGGTGGACGCGGCAGCCGTGCTGACCCGCGCCGGGGGGTGACGGCCGCTGAGCGCCGGACGGCCGGGCGCGGCGGCCGTGAGCGCCCTATCGTGGGACCGGGCTGGCTGTGGAGGGCGACGTGGTGCGGACGGCGTGGATCGCGGGTGTGCTCGCAGTGCTGCTGGCCGGGTGGCCCGCGGCGGCGTCGGCGGCGACCCCGGCACCCCCGGCGCAGCCGCAGTGCCGGTCCCTGGAGAACTGCTACACCTACGCCGGGATGCCCGAGTTCCTCGGCCAGGTGCGGGGCCTGATCACGGACTTCGCCGCCGCCGAGTACCCCGGCCTGCCGGAGCCGGCCTTCCGCTACGTCCCCGCGGGCGCCGCCGCCCCCGTGACGTGCGGCGGCGTCGCGGACTCCACGGCGTTCTTCTACTGCGGCCTCGACGACACGGTCTACATCGGCCAGGACCAGCTCTACGACTTCTACCGGCGGACCGGGGACGGCGGCGCCGCCTTCGCCGTCGCCCACGAGTGGGGCCACCACCTGCAGGACCGGGCCGGCGTGCTGCGTGCCGCCACCGGCCAGGTGGGCCGTATCCAGTCGGAGAACCAGGCGGACTGCATCGGTGGGGCGTTCCTCGGGCACGCCCGCGACCGCGGCATCCTCGAACCGGACGACTACGACGACATCGGCGCGATCCTGCCGCTCATCGCGTCCGCGGAGTCCGACATGAACCGCGACCACGGGACCGTGCAGGAACGCGCCCAGGCCGTGCAGTACGGGTTCGACCGCGGCCTGTCCGGATGCAGCGGCTACTTCCCGGACACGCCGCTGCTGGTCTGACGGGCGCTCAGGTCGAGCGCTTCACCTTCCGCCCGATCTCGTCGACGCTGCTGGTCACGGCGGTGGACAGGCCCTCGGCGAGCCGACCGGCGGACTCCCGCACCTCCGGCGTGCGCAGGCGGTCGCCCGCCTCGGTGGCGGCGCGGTCCACGGCGTCCAGCGGCGAACGCGACTTCTCCCGGTCCGGCTCGGCCTGCGCGGCCGGCGTGCGGACGGCGCCGACGAAGGTGCGCAGCTCGTCGCCGACGGCGTTCCAGGCCTGCTTCGGGTCGACCGGGACCGGTGGCGGGGTGTAGAGCCGGGCCTTCGGGGCGGGCTCGCCCGTCGCGGACGCCGCGGGTCCGGGGATCACGACCCAGGCGATGACGTAGGCCAGCAGCGCGATGCCCCAGGAGAACAGGCCGAGCACGACCACGGCGATCCGGACGAGCAGCGGGTCCACGCCCAGGCGTTCGGCGAGACCGGCGCAGACCCCACCGAGGAGACGGTTCGAGCTGCGGCGGAGCGGGGTGGGTTCGTGGGTGTCCATGTGCCCACCCTGGCCGCCCCGGCGCCGCGGCGCCAGCACCGGTGGACCCGGCCGGGGGCG
>JBFWRR010000008.1:85429-92026 GCA_050248815.1 Pseudonocardia sp.
GCGGTGCACAGGGCGGGGCGTCGTGCATACGGCGGGGTGTCGTGCATACGGCGGGGCGCGGTGCACAGGGCGGGGGTGCCGTGCACATGTTCGGGCGTGTGCACGCGGCTTCGCGGGTGTGCACGGCGCGGCGCGGTGTGCACGGTCGCCGGCGCATCCGTCTCCGGGAGCGGACCGTGGCGGGGGCCGGCCGAAGTCACGGTCCCCGGTTCGGTGCCGTGGTGTGGGTCGCCGCTGGCCCGCCGGCGCGGGCCGCTGGCCCGCCGGCGGCCGCCTGCCCGTCCGCGTGGGCCCCGCCCGCCGCGGCGCCAGCCACCGTCAGCGCGCGAGGCGGTGCCCGTCGCGATGGCGGGGCAGGTGCACGGTGAACACCGCGCCACCGGTCCCGGCCGGGCAGCAGTTGCGAGCGGTGACCGTGCCCCCGTGTCGGCGGACCGCCTGCGCCACCAGGGCGAGCCCGAGGCCGCGGCCGTGCAGGCGCCCCGGTCCGCCGGGCGGGCCAGCCGTGGGGGCCTCGGGAGCGTTCGGCGCGGCGGTGTGCGCGGTGTGCCGCGCTGCGTCCGTGGCCGTGGGGGCCCCGGAGCCCGATTCGGACGTGTCCCGCGTCGCGCCATCCGCCGGAGCGGGTGCGCCCGGACCGCCGGCGGTGCCCGCGTTCGGGCCGTCGGCGGCGCCCGTGCCCGGGCCGTCGGCTGCGGGCGCACCCGGGCCCTCGGCGGTGCCCGCACCCGGGCCCTCGGCTGCGGGCGCACCCGGGCCGCCCGCAGCACCCGCGCCCGTCTTGGTCGACCAGCCCCGGTCGAAGGCGCGGTCGGCGTCGGCGAGCCCCGGCCCGCTGTCGGCGATCTCGACGCGCAACGCGGGGCCGTCCGGTTCGGCGGCGAACCGGACCCACGGCCGGTCGGCCCCGACGGCGGGCCCGCCACCCCCGGCCGCGGCGTCGATCGCGTTGTCCAGCAGGTTGCCGACGATCGTGACGAGGTCACGCGGGTCGGTGCAGCCCGCCGGGAACTCCACGTCCTCGTCGATGCGCAGCTCGACGCCCCGTTCGGCCGCCTCGGAGTGCTTGCCCAGCACGAGCGCGGCGACGGTGGGCTCGCCGATGCCGCCGAGGACGAGGTCGGTGAGCGCCTGGGTCTGCGCGAGCCGTCCGGTGGCGAACTCGACCGCCTCCTCGGGACGGCCGAGGTCGATGAGGGAGACGACAGTGTGCATCTGGTTGGCCGACTCGTGGGCCTGGGCGCTCAGGGCGTCGGCGAACCCGCGGATCGTCTCCAGCTCGCTGACGAGCGCCCGCAGCTCGGTGTGGTCGCGCAGCGTGACGACGGTGCCGAGGTGGTGGCCCGCCCAGCGGGCGGCGGCCTGGTTGACGACGACCACGCGGTCGCCCGCGAGGAAGATCTCGTCGGTGCGCTCGGCGCCGGTGGCCAGCGCCGCGCCGAGGATGTCGGGCAGGCCCGCGTCGTGGACCGGACGACCGACGGCGTCGGCGGGCAGCGCGAGCAGCCTGCGGGCCTCGTCGTTCACGAGCTGGATGCGGGCCGCGCGGTCGAGCAGCAGCAGGCCCTCGCGGACGGCGTGCAGGACGGCGTCGTAGTACTCGTACATGCGGCTGAGCTCGCGCGGTCCGAGATCGTGGGTGGAGCGGCGCAGCCAGCGGCTCGCGAACCAGGAGCCCGCGCCGGCGAGGAGCAGCGCCACCACCGTCGTCCCGATGAGGATCGGCAGCTGGCGGGTCATCTCCGCGCTGACCCGGCTGACCGTCTGCCCGACCGACACGAGCCCGCGCACGTCCCCGGCGGCGTCGCGCACGGGAACGACGGCGCGCACGGACGGACCGAGGGTGCCGGGGAAGACCTCGGTGACGGTCCCGCCACGGACCGCGGGCTCGATGGTGCCGAGGAAGTGCTGCCCGATCAGCGCCGCGTTCGGGTGGCTGTAGCGGATGCCGCCGGTGGACATGACCACGACGAAGGACGTCCCCGTCTCGCCCCGGATCCGCTCGGCGAGCGGCTGCAGCCGGACGGCCGGGTCGGGCGTGTCGAGCGCGGCGAGTACGGCGGGATCGGCGGCGAGCGTGCGGGCGACACCGAGGACCTCGTCGCGGGCCGCGTCGGAGTTGGCGGTGTCGGCGTTGAGGTAGGCGGCGATGCCGGCGCCGACCAGCACCGCGAGGACGATCACGGCCTGGAGCGCGAAGAGCTGCGTCGCGACGCTCCAGCCGGACGGCAGCAACCGCCGCCTAGCCATCGCCGTCCCCGTCGGGCCAGGTGTACTCCAGCTCCGGGCGGCCCGCCCCCTGGTAGCGGGCGTGCCGGTGCACGAGGCCCGTCTCGACGAGGTGTTCGAGGTAGCGCCGCGCGGTGACCCGGGAGACGCCGAGGCGGGCGGCGACCTCCGCCGCGGACATCCCGCGCCCGCTCCGGACGGCGGCGACGACGGCCCGCAGGGACTCCTCGCTGATCCCCTTGGGCGGCGCGGCGAGGTCCTCCCGCGTCTCGCGCAGCCCGCCGACCAGGGCGTCCACGTCCTTCTGGCCGACGAGCGGCTCGCCCTCCGCGGCGCGCCTGCGGAAGGCGCCGTAGGCCTCCAGCCGCTGCCGCACGTTCGCGAACGTGAACGGCTTGACGAGGTAGTGGGTGACGCCGAAGGCGACGGCGGCCCGCACGACGGCGAGATCGCGGGCCCGGGTGACCGCGACGACCTCGACGGTGTTCCCGGCGCCGCGCAGCCGCCGCAGGATGTCCAGACCCGTGGTGTCGGGCAGGTGGATGTCGAGGAAGACGAGATCCGCGCCGTCGGTGGCGAGCCGCTGCCACGCCTCCCGGCCGGTGCGCGCGTGGCCGACGACGGCGAAGCCCGGGACCCGCTCGACGTAGCTCGCGAGGGCCTCGGCGGACAGCGGATCGTCCTCGACGATGAGCACGCCGAACACGGGCACCCCCCGTCGTCGCAGGCCGGTTCTGCCGGTGACGATAGGGAAGGGTGGGCGCCGCGGGCCAGACGAGGCCGCGCGCCGGCGCCGCGGGCTGCGGCACCGGCGCGCGGCCGGGCAGGAGCGATGGGACACGAACCGTCAGGCCCGGGCGGGCTCGCGGTCCTCGGCCACCTGCGGCGGGTTCCCGGTCGCCTGCTCGGGCGCCCGCTCGGTCTCCTCGTCGGCCTCGTCGTCGTCGATCATCGTCGCCTCGTCGAACGGGTCCTCGCCCGAGAGCACCCGGCGCGCCCGGTCCTGGTCGAACTCACCGACCCACTTGCCGATGAGCAGGGTCGCGACGGCGTTGCCGGAGAAGTTGGTGAGCGCGCGGGCCTCGGACATGAACCGGTCGATCCCGACGATGAGGCCGACGCCGTCGACGAGGTCGGGCCGGTGGGCCTGCAGACCGCCGGCCAGCGTCGCGAGCCCGGCGCCGGTGACGCCCGCCGCACCCTTGGAAGCGATGATCATGAACAGGAGCAGCGAGACCTGCTCGGCGACGGACAGCGGGTCGCCGAGGGCGGCGGCGATGAACAGCGACGACATGGTCAGGTAGATCGCCGTGCCGTCCAGGTTGAACGAGTAGCCGGTGGGCACGGTGATGCCGACGACGGGGCGCGAGACGCCGACGTGCTCCATCTTCGCGATCAGCCGCGGCAGCGCCGACTCCGACGAGGACGTGGAGACGATCAGCAGGTACTCGCGGGCCAGGTAGCGGAACAGCGAGAAGATGCTGACGCCGGTCACGCTGCGCAGCAGCAGGCCGAGCACGATCACGACGAACAGGAAGCAGGTCAGGTAGAAGCCGAACATGATCTGGCCGAGCGCGGCGAGCGCGCTCCAGCCGGTGGCGCCGACGACGGCGGCCATCGCGCCGAACGCACCGATCGGGGCCACCCACATGATCATGGCGAGCACCCGGAAGACGACCTTCTCCACCAGCTTGACGCCGCGCAGCACGGCCTGGCCGGGCTTGCCGATGGCCTGGACCGCGAAACCGATGAGCAGCGCGACGAACAGCGTCTGGAGCACGGACTCGCCCGTGAGCGGCGAGAACAGGGTCGTGGGGACGATGCCGAGCAGGAAGTCGACGGTGCCCTGCGCCTCGCCGCCCGCGGCCTTCTCGGCGGCGCTGCGGGTGGCGTCGGTGACCACGAGGCCCTCGCCCGGGTGCAGGACGTTGCCGACGACCAGGCCGATGACCAGCGCGACCGTGGACATCGCGAGGAAGTAGCCCAGGGCGAGCCCGCCGACCTTGCCGACCGTGGCGGCCTTGCGGATCGAGCCGATGCCCAACACGATCGTGCAGAAGATGATCGGCGAGATCATCATCTTGATCAGGGCGATGAACGCGGTGCCGAGCGGCTTCATCGCCACGCCGACCGACGGCCACGCGAAGCCGACGACGATGCCCGCGAACACCGCGGCGATCACGGCGATGTAGAGATAGTGGGTACGGTCGGCCCGGCGTCCCGGCGGGCTCGAGGTGGTGGGTGCGGACACGTGCCCTCCGGTGGCTCGACGGCTTCGGCGATGCCGCCCCTACGGAGCGGCGATGCGACGGAGCATCGGGCAGGACGCTGCCTCGGGCGCCGTTGCGTACATAGAGTTCACCGGATGCGTCGATCCCAACCGTGACCGCGCGTGGGGGAGGGGCTACGCCTGGCGCGATCCCCCGGGGCGGCGCTGCGCGGCGTAGACGGCGGCCTCGGTGCGCCGGGAGAACCCGAGCTTGTGCAGCAGTGAGGAGACGTAGTTCTTCACGGTCTTCTCCGCCAGGTGCAGCTCGGTGCCGATCTGGCGGTTCGTGAGGCCGTCCGCGATGAGGCCGAGGATGCGCTGCTCCTGCGGGCTGAGCGAGTCGTAGCGCGGGTCCGACGGCTCGTCGCCGCGGCGCAACCGCTCGAGCACCAGGGCGGTGGCACGGGGATCGAGCAGCGACCCGCCGGTGGCCAGCGTGCGCACCGCGCCGACGAGGTCGACCCCGGTGACCTGCTTGAGCAGGTAGCCCGCCGCGCCCGCCATGATCGCGCCGAAGAGCGCCTCGTCGTCGGAGTACGAGGTGAGCATCAGGCACGCCGGCGGTGGGACGACCGATGAGCGCAGCTCGCGGCAGACCTCGACGCCGCCGCCGTCGGGCAGCCGCACGTCGAGGATGGCGACGTCCGGGCGCAGCGCGGGTACGCGGGCGAGCGCCTGCGCCGCCGTGCCCGCCTCGCCGACGACCTCGATGTCGTCCTCGGACTCGAGCAGCTGGGCGATGCCGCGGCGGACGATCTCGTGATCGTCGAGCAGGAAGACGGTGATCGGCATGGCGGCCCCCGGGTGGACGAGCGGACGGGCCTCACGCTACGCGCCGTGCGGGCCGCGGTCGCACGGCGGGCGGCCCGGATGGGAGGGCCGTTCGACCCTGCCCGGCGCGGCGGAAGGCCGTCAGGGCAGGGGGGTGAGCAGGCGGTGCGGCGCGCGCAGGGCCACGCTGACGGGGTCCACGCGACGGTGGGACGCGCCCGGGCCGGGGTGCACCTCGACATCGGCGGGCCCGGGTCGCACGCCGCACGCCGGGCAGCCTGCGACCTCGTCGAGCGGCGTACCGCAGGCGGCGTGGACGAACCGGCGGCGGGGGCCTGCGGGGGAATGGTGGCGGTCGCCCCAGCGGGCCAGGGCGTAGAGCACGGGCCACAGCTCGGCGCCCTTCCCGGTCACGCGGTACTCGTGGCGATCCTCGTCACGCTCCAGCACGCCGGCGGCGACGAGGTCGGCCAGGCGCGTGGCCAGCACGGCGCGGGAGATGTCGAGGTGCGCGAGCAGGTCGGTGAACCGGCGCACCCCGAAGAAGCAGTCGCGCAGCACGAGCAGCGTCCAACGTTCCCCGACGACCTCGAGCGCGCGGGCGAGTGAGCAGTCCTGGTCCGCGTAGTCCCTGCCGAGCGCCACGTCACCCATCGTCCCACACTCGGTCTGTTGAACGAACCGCGCAACTGTGGTTCGGTGAACAGACTGACCGAGGAGGCCGCCGGTGGAACCGTCGCAGCAGCAGGTCCTCGCCGTCGCCGGGGCGGGGACGGCGCTCGCCATGATCGTCTACACCACGCCGCTGGCCACGCTGGCCGGGACCGCCGCCGGTCTCGGTGCCGGGCAGGCGGGCCAGGCGTGGATCCTCAGCTCGATGAGCCTCGGCCTCGCCGTCGCGATGCTCCCGGCCGGGGCGCTCGGCGACGCCCTCGGCCGCCGCGCCACGTTCGTCGCGGGCGCGCTCGTCCTCGCCGCCACCGCCGTGGGCGCGGCCGTCGCGCCCTCCACAGCGGTCCTCGTCCTCGCCCGCCTCGGCCACGGCCTGGGTGCGGGGGCGCTGCTCGCCTGCAGCCTCGGCCTCGTCGGGCATGCCTTCCCGCCGGGGCCCGCGCGCCTGCGTGCCACCGGCGTCTGGGGGGCCTGCCTCGGCGTGGGCATCTCCGTGGGGCCGCTGCTCGCCGCGTGGCTGGAGGTCCTGCGGGACTGGCGCGCGGCGTACTGGCTGATCGCGGTGCTCGCCGTGATGCTTGCCGCTGCAGCCCTGCGCTGGCTCCCGGCCGATGAGGCGCGAACGGCACGTACGGGAAGACCTACGTCCCGTACGG
>JBFWRR010000008.1:92126-104049 GCA_050248815.1 Pseudonocardia sp.
CGGGACTGGCGCGCGGCGTACTGGCTGATCGCGGTGCTCGCCGTGATGCTTGCCGCTGCAGCCCTGCGCTGGCTCCCGGCCGATGAGGCGCGAACGGCACGTACGGGAAGACCTACGTCCCGTACGGACCGTTCGCGCACCCCGGGCGACCCGGCTGGCGCGGCCGACCCGGCCGTCCCGGCCGTCCCGGCCGTCCCGGCCGCCCCGGCCGTCCCGGCCGCCCCGGCCGTCCCGGCTGCCGCAGCCGCCCCGGCGCGCGCCGGCGGCATCGACCTTCCCGGCACCCTGCTGCTGGGCTCCGCGCTCGCCGCGCTCCTCGCCGGGCTCGTCCTCGCCCGTACCGGCGGACCCGGCCCGGCCGCTGCGTTGCTGGGCGCCGCCGTGGTCCTCGGTGCGGCGTTCGCGCTGGTCGAGATGCGCCGCCGCGCGCCGCTGCTCGACCCGCGCCTGTTCCGCCCGAGGAACGGTCCCGACCTCGCCGGGGCCACCGTCGCCGCGCTGGCCAACGGCGCCGGGGTGATCGCCGCGATGTCGTTGCTGCCGACGGTCCTGCAGCGTGGCCTCGGCCGCGGCGTCCTGTTCGCGGCTGTCCTGCTCCTGGCCTGGTCGGCCACGAGCGCCGTCGCCGCGCTCTCGGCCCGCCGTCTCCCCGACCGGTTCTCCCCGCGCGCCCAGCTCGCCGCCGCGCTTGTCGGCGTCGCGGTGGGCCAGGTGCTGCTCACCGGCCTGCACACCACCTCCACGCCGGCCCGCCTGCTCCCCGGGCTGCTCCTGGCGGGCGTCGCGAGCGGGGTGCTCAACGCCGCGCTCGCCCGGCAGGCCGTGGCGAGCATGCCTGCAGGCCTCGCGAGCGTCGGCAGCGGTGTGAACAGCACCGCACGCTTCGTCGGTGCCGCGGTGGGGGTCACGGTCGTCGCGGTGCTCGCCGCCCACCCCGAGCCCGCCGCGATCGTCGCCGGGTGGGACGTCGCCGCCCTCGTGACGGCCGCGATCTCCGTGCTCGGCGCCGTGGCCGTCGTGGCGTGCCGCCCTCGGGCGGATCAGCCGAGCAACGGCGTGATCGCCGGCGCCCAGAGCGCGGCGAGCGCCGCGTAGCCCTGCTCGTTGGGATGCCCGCCGTCGGCGGCCATGGAGGAAGGGTCCGTCCAGAACGGCGCGTCCGTGGCGACGGCGCCCGCGCCGTGCGCGACCGCCACCTCCTGCGCCACCTGCGCGAACCGCTGCGACAGCGCCGACATCCGCGCGACCTCCTCGGCCGTGATGTTCGGCAGCAGGTCTGCGAGGAGGGTGAGGTCCTTCGAGATCGGGCGCAGGGACTGGTCGTCCGGCAGCCCGACGACGACCACCGCGCCCGCCTCCTGCAGCTCGCGGACCGTGCGGTCGAGGTTGGCGCGGTAGGTGGTGAGCGCGGCGTCCTCGTCCGTGGCGGGGGCCGGCTCCTCGGTGGCGTTCTGGTAGACGTACCAGAGGTCGTTCGAGCCGATCAGGACTGTGGCGAGCACCGCGGTGCCGGCCGCGGCGCGGGCCGTCTCGACGGCCTGGGGGAGCTGGCCGTCCGTGCTGCCGATGCCACTGCTGCCCTCGACCATCATCGTCGAGTCCCATCCGGACTGGCCCAGGTTCACGAGCGTGGTCCCCTCGCGGCCGGGCAGTGCCCCGATCGTCTCGGCGAGCCGCCCGGTGTACCCGACGCCGGTGTCGTCGCCCTGGCCCGCGGTGAGGCTGTCGCCGAGGGTGATCAGCGTGACCGGACCGGGCGGCAGCGGAGCCGACGTGCCCGCGACGACCGTGCCGCTTCCCGCGGGCGCCGCCGCGGGACCCCGCCCGACGGCCGAGGAGAGCCAGCTCGCGCACCCGGTGAGCAGCACGGCCGCGAGCAGCATCAGCGTGACGGCGATCACCCGGGTACGCATGGCGTCACCCTGCCAGACCCGCTGGTCGCGGCCCTCAGAGCCCGTAGACGCGCTCGGCGTTGCCCCGCCCCACCATCGTGGCGACGCGGCGGGCGTCCGCGGCCGACCAGTCGCCGTCGCGGACCCACTCGCCGAACGTCACCGTGATCGCCCGCCGCCACAGCACCGCGCCGAGGTGGTGCAGCTCCGGGGGCCCCCACGCGTCGGAGGAGTAGAGCAGCTTCGCGAACGGGGCCAGCTCGAACGACTCGGCGAGCACCGCGCGGGCGCGGGCGCCGACGTGGTTGAGCGCGAGCCCGACGTCCATGTGGACGTTCGGAAACGCCTGGGCGAGGTAGGCGGCCTCGCGGTGGTACGGGTAGCAGTGCAGCAGCATCACGGGCACGGCGGCCACCGACGGCTGCCGCAGCAGGTCGACCAGCAGCGCGGGATTGGCCCGGTGCAGGTCGAGGTCGCGGTCGCCGAGGCCGGTGTGCAGCTGCAGGGGCAGCCCCCGGCGCAGCGCCGCGTGCAGGCCGTGGCGCAGCAGCACCGGGTCGGTCAGCCGTCCGCCGCCGGAGCCGATCCAGCGCGCCGCGGCCACCGCCACCTCGCGGGGACCGGGCCGGCCCAGGTCGATGTCGAAGCCCGCGCGGTAGGCGAGGACGCTCTTCACCGCCACCGCGTCCCGGGTGGCGGCGGCCAGCCGGGCGTCGAGGGCGTCGGCGTAGTCGCGGCCCGCGGGCGCCTGCGCGGCGACCTGCTCGGCCACCGCCTCGATCCGGACGATCTCGCGCACCGCGCCACCGGACGCCGCCGCGAGCGCCGCGGGATCGAGGACGGCGTCGGCGGCGTATCCCGTGTCGACCAGCCAGTCCGACACCCCGGCGGCCCGCAGGAACCGCGCTGTGACCTCGGTCGTCCCGAGCTCGGTGCGCCGGGCCCAGTAACCGTCGGGTGGGACGTGCGGCGGCAGGTCGAGCACCGGCGCGCACCAGCGACGGATCGCGAAGCCGAGTGCCGAGTCGAACTGCGTCGTCCCGGGCGGGGCGGGCTCCGGCGAGCCCTCGTTGAGTGCCCCTTCGAACCCGGCCCGATCGATGACGGTGGTGAACGCGCCGTGCACGTGGTGGTCGATCAGCGGCAGCGCGGCGACGTGGTCGGTGAGATCGGTGTGGTCGGTGAGGTCGGCGGGCGCGTTCACACCGACCACGTGAACCGGAACCGCTCGGCGACCGCCGCCACGTCGTCGTCGCCGTAGGTCGCCAGCTCGTGGTGGCGCACCGCGAGGAGCGCCCCGCGGATGTCGGGGCCGAGCAGCCGCTCCGCGAGCGGGGAGGCCTCCAGCGCCGCGAGGACGGCGGCCTGCCCCTCGGGCAGCCGGACGGTTGCGGGCACCTCGGCCGGGTTCACCGCGACCTCCTGCGGCAGCGGCAGGTCCCGGTCCAGGCCGTCCGCCGCCAGCCCGAGCAGCGCGGCAGCCGCCAGGTACGGGTTCGCCGACGGATCGATGCACTTCAGCTCGACGCTCGCGCCGTGCGGGTTGCCCAGGGTGGCCGCGCACAGCCGCACGGCCGCCTCGCGGTTCTCCAGGCCCCAGCAGGCGAAGGCCCCCGCCCAGTGACCCGGCTGGAGGCGGTGCGGTGAGAGCACCGAGCCGGAGAACACGCCGACCAGATCGGCCAGGCCCGCCACGATCCCGCCGATCGCCGCGCCGCCCTCCGCGGTGAGGCCGTGCGGACCGTCGCCGCCGGAGAACAGCGGACGGCCGTCCCGGTGCAGCGACAGGTGCAGGTGCGCGCCGTTCCCGGCGCCGCCCGCGAACGGCAGCGGCGAGAACGACACCGACAGGCCGTAGCGGCGGGCGACCCGGCAGACCACCATCCGGGCCAGGACGACGCCGTCCGCGGCCGCGAGCGCGTCGTCCGGAGCGAGCGAGAGCTCGAACTGCCCGCCGCCGTACTCGGCGTGGATCTGCTCGACGGGTCGACCCGCCGCCGCGCACGCGTCGACGACGTCGCCGACGAAGGCCTCCATGTCCAGGACCGCGCCGAGCCCGTAGGCGTTCCACGGGCCCGTCGCCCGCTCGGCCACGGTGAACTCCAGCTCCGCGCCGACCCGTGCGGTGAGCCCGCTCGACTCCAGCTCCGCCTGCGTGCGCCGCAGCAGGCCGCGGGTGCACACCGGTGACGGGACGCCGTCCTGGCCGAACATCTCCGCCGGTGCCCACGCGAGCCCGTCCCCGAGCACCCGAAGGGCGGCGAGGTCGGCCCGCAACCGCAGGTCGCCGACCACTCCGAAATCCGGTCGGAACGCGATCGCGTTGTCGATGCAGAACACGTTCCAGCTCGGCGAGGCCCCCATCCCGGCGGTGTGGAACTCGCCGGCGCGGGCGGCCGGGACGTGCTTGGCGCGCAGCACCCCGGCCGGGTCGACGACCGAGCCGGACAGCAGCCGCACCTGCTCGTCGGCCAGCCGGTCCGTGACGGCGGCGATCTCGCTGGTCGGCAGGACGGGCAGGAGGTAGTCGGTCACGCGTCAGGAATACAGGGTGGCGTGGGCGGCGCGCAGCCGGTACTTGAGGACTTTCCCGCCGACGGTCTCCGGCAGGGCGTCGGCGAACACCACGGCCTTCGGGGTCTCGTAGCCGGCGAGGTGCTCGCGGCAGAACGCGACGATCCCGTCCGCGTCCGGCTGCGCGCCGGGCGCCGGCACGACGACGGCGGTGACGGCCTCGCCCCAGCGCTCGTGCGGCAGCCCGATCACGGCGGCCTTCGCGACGTCCGGGAGTTGGTGCAGCACGGCCTCGACGCGCAGGCTGGAGACGTTCTCCCCGCCGGTCTTCACGATGTCCTTGAACCGGTCCACCATGATCCGCAGGCCCTCGTCGTCCACGACGGCGGAGTCGCCGGAGTGGAACCAACCGCCGCGGAAGGCCTCGCGGGTGGCGTCCGGGTCGCGGTAGTAGCCCGCGGTCATGATCGGGGAGCGGTAGACGGCCTCGCCCGGCGCGCCGCGCACGGGCTCGCCGGTCTCGTCCACGACGTCCGAGGCGAGCAGCCCGCACGGCACGCCCACGTAGTTGACGGCGGGCGCGGTGCGGGCGTGCACCTCGGGGAAGGCGCTGGGCCAGAAGCGGTGGCAGGCGATCGCCTCGGTCTGCCCGAAGATGCCGAGCGTGACGAACCCGGGCGCGGCGCGGGCCGAGAGCCGCGCGATCAGCTCGGGGGCGAGCGCGCCCCAGCCGTAGACGAGGGTGGTGAGCGCGGAGACGTCCAGGTCGGGGCGGGCGTCGATCCCGGCGGCGAGCGCGGTGACGAACTGGGGCGAGCCCGCCCAGAGCGCCGTGACCCGCTGCGCCGCCACGGCCTCGACGACGTCGGCGGGCAGCGGACGGCGGCCCAGCACGAGAGTGCCGCCCGCGAGGAAGGTCGAGTAGGTGAACAGCGAGTCCCCGACGTGGTAGATCATCGGCAGGAACGTGGCCACCCGCAGGTCCGTCTCGTGGCGCAGCCCGCGGGTGAGGGAGAGGGCGAAGTTGAGCCCGGCGAGCTGCATCGCGCTGTGCGAGAGCATCACGCCCTTGGGCATCGCCGTGGTGCCCGAGGTGAAGAGCAGCTGGTAGACGTCGTCGCCGTGGATCTCGACGTCCGGTTCGTGGTCGGGCTGCCCGTCGAGCAGTGTGCCGAACGACGGGCTGCCGGCCACCGGCTCGCCGCCGACGGTGATCGTGGCGCCCACCGCCGGCCCGACGGCCTGCGCGACCGGGGCGAGCCGGGGCCACAGCTCGGCGTCCACGATCGCGAACCGGGGCTCGGTGAGCCGCACGAGGTGCTCGACGACGTCCGGGGCGAGGCTCGGGTTGAGCGGTACCGCCACCATCCCGGCCTTGGCGATCCCGATCTTGGCGAGGAACGCCTCCACGGTGTTCTCGCAGAACAGCAGCACGCGGTCGCCGGGCTCGAGGCCCGCAGCAGCCAGGGCGTGGGCGAGCCGGTTCGCCGCGGCGTCCGCCTCCCGGTAGCTGACGGCGGCGAAGCGCGCCTCGCCGTACGCCCCCTCGGCGGCGACGATCGCGGCCTGGTCCGGGCGGCTCCAGGTGAGGCGCTCGAAGACGTCGCCGATCGACGTGCGCTCCCAGCGGTGGACGGCGCGGCGGCCGCGCAGCGTCTCGACGTCGATCGCCGCCGCGTCCGGCAGGTCGCTGCCCTGCGGGAGGTGCGGCAGCCCCGCCGCCCGTCCGGTCCTGGTCGTCGTGGTCGTGCTCGACATCGTCTGGCCCCTTCGCCGCGGAGGGCCAGCATGGCGTGGGCGGGGTCACCCGGGCAAGGGTTGAGTGAATTCAAATTCACTCGGACTCGGATCGACGCCGAGACAGCCGTGGGCCATCACGTCCAGCAGTGCGGTGAGTCGTTGCGGCGAGAGCCCGCTGCGGAAGAACAGCGTGGAGTGCACCGCGCCGACGGCGGCGTGCACCGCGAGGCGCAGCTCGCCGTCCGCGAGGTCGCGGCGCAGCGGGGCGAGCGTGTGCACCCAGTCCTCGACGTAGTGGCGCTGCCGGCGTCGCAGCACGCGCCGGTCCTCCTCGGGCAGGTTGTGGATCTCCCGGTGCCACACCGCGAGGATCGCCCGCTGCTCGATCGCCACCCGGATGTGTTCGCGGACCAGGCCGGAAAGCGCAGCTCGATCGTCTGTCGCCGCGGCGAGGACGGCGGCGGCGCCCTCCTCCAGACGCGTCATCCCACGGTCGAGCAGAGCCACCAGGATGGCGTCCTTGTTCGGGAAGTGCCGGTACACCCCGGAGCCGACGATCCCCGCCTCGGCGCCGATGTCGGCCAGGCCGATGTCGTGGAAGCCGCGGCGGGAGGCCAGCTCGGCGGCGGCGGCGAGGATCCGCTCGCGCCGCTCGGGATCGGGCCTGCCGCGGCGGGCCGCGGACGGTGTCGGGTCCGCGGCCGAGGACGCGGCAGGGAATGCTGCCGAGGACGCTGCGGCGGTCATCTGGCCATCATGGCAGCCACGCGCTACGGTGCACCACGAGTGAATCGCCAATCACAGGAGTCACATGGATGTGACCGAAAGTGACGAGATGCGCGACCTGCGTGCCGCAGTGGGCGCGATCGCCGTGCCGTACGGCGGGCGCTACTACGTCGAGCACGCGCGCGAGGGCCGCGAGTGCACCGAGCTGTGGCGTGCCCTGGGCGACGCCGGGTTCATCGGCGTCAACATCCCCGAGAAGCACGGCGGGGGTGGCTGCGGGCTCGCCGAGCTCACCGTCGTGTGCGAGGAGATCGCGGCGAAGGGCGCCCCGATCCTGCTGCTGCTCGTCACCGCCGCCATCTCGGCGGAGGTGATCGTCGAGTTCGGCAGCGAGGAGCAGCGCACGCAGTGGCTGCCCCGGCTCGCGAGCGGGCGCACCAAGGTCGTCTTCGCGATCACCGAGCCGGACGCGGGCTCCAACACCCACAGGCTTGCCACCACCGCCCGCCGGGAGGGTGACGAGTGGGTCCTCAACGGCGAGAAGTACTACATCTCCGGGATCGACACCGCCGAGGCGCTGCTGGTGGTCGCCCGTACCGGGCGGACCGACGAGGGGGTGGCGAGGCTCTCGCTCTTCCTCGTCCCCACCGACGCCCCCGGGCTCACCGCCACCCCGCTCCCGGTGGACGTCATGCTCCCGGAGAAGCAGTTCACCCTGCACCTCGACGACGTGCGGGTGCCCGCGTCCGCGCTGGTCGGCGAGGAGGGCGAGGGCTTCCGCCAGGTGTTCCACGGCCTCAACCCCGAGCGGATCACCGGAGCGGCGCTGTGCGTCGGCATTGCCCGCTACGCGCTGGACCGGGCCGCGCGCTACGCCCGCGAGCGCACCGTGTGGGACACCCCGATCGGCGCCCACCAGGGCGTCGCGCACGCGCTCGCCAAGGCCAAGATCGAGACGGAGCTCGCCGCGCTCATGACCCACCGCGCGGCCGCGCTGCACGACCGCGGGCTGCCGGCGGGGGAGGCGTCGAACATGGCGAAGTACGCCGCCGCCGAGGCTGCGATCGCCGCCGTGGACGCCGCGATGCAGACCCACGGCGGCAACGGCGTCTCCGCAGAGTTCGGCCTGCTGCCCTACTGGGGGCTCGCCCGGCTGCTGCGTATCGCACCGGTGAACCGGGAGATGATCCTCAACTTCGTCGCCCAGCACAGCCTGGGCCTGCCGCGGTCCTACTAGGGGAGGCAGCCGTGCAGCACATGGTCCAGCGGGTCAACGTGGCGGACGCGCTCGCCCGGGTGGCGTTCGGCAGGCCGGAGAGCCCCGCGCTCGTCGACGGCGAGCGCCGCCTCACCTACGGCGAGCTCGACGCGTGGGTGAACCGGATCGCCCGGGGGCTGGCCGCGCGCGGCTACGCGTCCGGGGACGCGCTCGCGCTCGCATCGGGCAACAGCGCGGAGTTCCTCGCCGTCTACTACGCGTGCGCCCGGCTCGGGGTGGTGTGCGTGCCGATCAACCTCGGCTGGCGCGCGGACGAGGTCGCCTACGTGCTCGGGCACTCGGGCGCGCGCGGCATCGTGGTGGAGTCCCAGCTGGTCGGGGCCGTGTCCTCCGCGGTCGCGAAGGTGTCCGACGTCGCGGACGTGGTCGTCGTGCCCGGGATCGCGTACGAGCAGGATCCCGCGGACCGCGCGTGGACGACGCTCGAGGCGATGCTCGCCGAGGACGCGTCCCCCGTCGAGGTGGAGGTCGAGGACCGGGCGCCGCTGTCGTATCTCTACACGTCCGGGACGACGTCGTTCCCGAAGGGCGTGATCGGCACGCACCTGGCGATCCACCTGGAGTCGATGTCCGCGGCGCTGGACTCGGGCTGGGGTGCGGGGGACCGCTTCCTCGCGATGATGCCGATGTTCCACAGCGCCCAGCTCAACGCGTTCTGCACACCCGCGGTCGTCGTCGGCGCGACGATCGTGATCCACCGCGGGTTCGACCCGGCGGCGTTCCTCGACACCATCGAGCGCGAGCGCATCACCCAGGTGTTCGGGCTGCCGATGATGTACCGGGCGGCGCTGGAGCACCCGTCGTTCGCGGGGCGACCTGTCGTCGCTGCGCCGGGCCGTCTACGCGATGGCGCCGATGCCGCAGGCGCAGATCCGGGCCTGCCTGGAGGGGTTCGGCTGCGAGTTCGCGCTGCTGTTCGGCCAGACCGAGATGAGCCCGATCACCACGCTCTTCCGTCCCGAGCACCAGCTCAGCCACATCGGGGCGGTCGGCACGCCGCTCACCGGCGTCCAGGTGGCGATCATGGACCCCGACGGGCGGCTGCTGCCGCGCGGCGAGACCGGCGAGATCGTCTACCGCGGGCCGTCGACGATGCAGGGCTACCTCGCCAACCCCGAGGCCACCGAGGAGGCGTTCCGCCACGGCTGGTTCCACTCCGGGGACGTCGGGCGCTTCGGCGAGGACGGCGTGCTGTGGTTCGCCGACCGGTACAAGGACGTGATCAAGACCGGCGGGGAGAACGTCGCGTCGATCGAGGTCGAGCGCGCGGTGTACGACACCGAGCCCGGGGTGGCCGAGGTGGTCGTCGTGGGCCTGCCGCACGAGCGGTGGAGCGAGGCGATCACGGCCGTCGTCGTGGCGAAGCCGGGCGTGCAGGTCGACGGCGAGGCGCTGCGGGGGCGCCTGCGGGAGCGGCTGGACGGCTACAAGGTGCCCAAGGCGGTGATCGTGGCGGACGAGCTGCCGCGCACGTCGACCGGGAAGATCCAGAAGAACGTGGTGCGGGAACGGCACGCCGGTTTCTACGGGGATGGCCGATGACGGTGTTGACGTCGCACCTCGACACCACCTGCGAGACCTACGCGGGCAACCGCAAGGCCCAGCTGGACGTGCTCGCCCAGCTGGACGAGGAGCTCGCCAAGGTGGTCGCGGGCGGGGGCGAGCGCTACATGCAGCGCCACCGCGACCGCGGCAAGCTGCCGTCGCGGGAGCGGGTGGAGCTGCTGCTGGACCCGGACAGCCCGTTCCTGGAGCTCTCCGCGCTCGCCGCGTGGGGCACGGAGTTCACCGTGGGCGCCTCGCTGCTCACCGGGATCGGCGTGGTGTCGGGCGTGGAGTGCATGATCATTGCGCACGACCCCACCGTCCGCGGCGGGGCGATGAACCCCTACTCGCTGCGCAAGTCGCTGCGCGCGCTGGAGATCGCGCGCATCAACCGGCTGCCGGTGGTGAACCTCGTGGAGTCCGGCGGGGCGGATCTGCCCACGCAGCTGGACCTCTTCGTCCCGGCCGGGCGGATCTTCCACGAGCTGACGGAGCTGTCCGGCCTGGGCATCCCGACGGTCGCGATCGTCTTCGGCAACTCGACGGCGGGCGGCGCGTACGTGCCGGGCATGTGCGACCACGCGGTGCTGGTGGACCGGGGTGCGAAGGTGTTCCTCGGCGGCCCGCCGCTGGTGAAGATGGCCACCGGGGAGGAGTCGGACGACGAGTCGCTCGGCGGCGCGGAGATGCACAGCCGCGTCTCGGGGCTGTCGGACCAGTTCGCCGCGAACGAGCGCGACGCCATCCGGCTGGGCAGGCGCATCCTCGCGCGGATCAACTGGCGCAAGCTCGGCCCGGCGCCCGCACGCGACCCGGTGCCGCCGCGCTACGACCCCGACGAGATCCTCGGCATCGTCTCCGCGGACGTCAAGGTGCCGTTCGACCCGCGCGAGATCCTCGCCCGCACCGTGGACGGCTCGGAGTTCGACGAGTACAAGCCGCTCTACGGCACGTCGCTCGTCACCGGCTGGGCGAGCCTGCACGGCTATCCGGTGGGCGTGCTCGCGAACCACCGCGGGGTGCTTTTCAGCGAGGAGGCGAAGAAGGCCACCGAGTTCATCCTGCTCGCCAACCAGACCGACACGCCGCTGCTGTTCCTGCAGAACACCACCGGCTACATGGTCGGCGCGAGCTACGAGCAGGGCGGGATCATCAAGGACGGCGCCAAGATGATCAACGCCGTCACGAACAGCACGGTGCCGCACCTCACGGTGAACATGGCGTCGTCGTTCGGGGCGGGCAACTACGGGATGTCCGGGCGCGCGTACGACCCGCGGTTCATGTTCGCCTGGCCCGGAGCGAAGCTCGCGGTGATGGGCGCGGCGCAGCTCGCCGGCGTGCTCTCGATCGTCGGGCGGGCGTCGGCGGCGTCGCAGGGCAGGCCGTACGACGAGGACGCGGACCGCGCACGCACCGCGGCGATCGAGCGGCAGATCGAGGAGGAGTCGCACGCCTTCGCCGTCACGGCCCGGATCTACGACGACGGCATCGTCGACCCCCGCGACACCCGCACCGTGCTGGGCATGGCGCTCTCGGCCGTGCACTCGAACCGCGTCGAGGGCCGCCGCGGCTTCGGCGTCTTCCGGATGTGAGCGCCGTGCCCCACCCGCCTGCGCTGCCCCACCCGCCTGCGCTGCCCCACCCGCCTGCGCTGCCCCACCCGCCCGCGCTGCCCCACCCGCCCGCAACGAACGGCGCGTTCGTCCACCCAGGTTGGACGAACGGGCCGTTCGTCGGTCGCGACATGGCGGCCCAGTGCCCCACCGACGCGCACGCCCCGTGCCCGACCGAACCGGAGGCACCATGATCGAGAAGCTCCTGGTGGCCAACCGCGGGGAGATCGCCGTGCGGGTGATGCGCACCGCGCACGCCCTGGGCATCGCCACCGTCGCGGTGTACTCGGACGCCGACGCGGACGCGCCGTTCGTCCGGGTCGCGGACGAGGCCGTCCGGCTGCCCGGTGTCACCCCCGCCGAGACGTACCTGCGCGGCGACCTGGTGATCGCCGCCGCCCGGGCCACCGGGGCGGACGCCGTCCATCCCGGGTACGGGTTCCTCTCGGAGAACGCCGGGTTCGCCCGCGGGTGTGCGGCCGCGGGGCTCACGTTCGTCGGGCCACCGCCGGAGGCCATCGCCGCGATGGGCTCGAAGCTGGAGGCCAAGGCGCTGATGGCGGCGGCGGGCGTGCCGGTGCTGGCGGGGGCCAGGGTGGACCAGGTGGACGAGG
>JBFWRR010000008.1:104149-113853 GCA_050248815.1 Pseudonocardia sp.
AGGTGGACGAGGACACCGATCTCGTCGCGGTGGCGGAGCAGATCGGTTTCCCGCTGCTGGTCAAGGCCGCCTTCGGCGGCGGCGGGCGCGGGATGCGGGTCGTGCACGACGCGGACCAGCTCGCCGAGGCGGTCGCGGGGGCCCGCCGCGAGGCGGTGTCCGCGTTCGGGGACGGCACGGTGTTCCTGGAGCGGTTCGTCGTCGACCCCCGCCACGTCGAGGTGCAGATCCTCGGCGACACCCACGGCGCCGTGGTGCACCTGTTCGAGCGCGAGTGCTCGATCCAGCGCCGCCATCAGAAGATCGTCGAGGAGTGCCCGTCCCCGGCCGTGGACGAGGCGTTGCGTGCGGAGCTGGGTGCAGCGGCCGTCGCGGCGGGCAAGGCCATCGGCTACACCGGCGCGGGCACGGTCGAGTTCGTGCTGGACCACCAGCAGTTCTTCTTCCTGGAGGTCAACACCCGGCTGCAGGTGGAGCACCCGGTCACCGAGCTGGTCACGGGCCTGGACCTGGTGGAGCTGCAGCTGCGGGTCGCCGAGGGCGAGCCGCTGCCCCCGGAGGTCGCGGACGCCCGCATCGACGGCCACGCGATCGAGGCGCGCCTCTACGCCGAGGACGTCCCCGCCGGGTTCCTGCCCGCCACCGGCACGCTGCACCGCTTCCGGGTGCCCGCGCTGCCGGGCGTGCGCGTCGACACCGGGGTCGAGGACGGGTCGGTCGTCTCGCCGCACTACGACCCGATGCTCGCCAAGGTGATCGCCCACGGTCGCACCCGCCGCGAGGCCGCCCGCACCCTCGCCCGGGCACTCGCCCGCGCACCGCTGCACGGCGTGACGACGAACCGCGACCTGCTCGTCGGGATCCTGCGCGAGGAGGAGTTCCTCGCGGGTGGCACCGACACCGGCTACCTCGCCCGGCACGACCCGGCCGCACTCGGCGCCCCGGGGGGCGGCGGGGTGCGGCACGCCGCGGCCGCGGCGTTGGCCCGCCAGGCCCGCCACCGCCGCGACGCCCCGGTGCTCGCCGGTATGCCGTCGGGCTGGCGCAACGTCCGTGGCACGCCACAGCACGTCGCGTACACCCGCGGTGGGGAGACGTTGGAGGTCACCTACGCGTTCCGCCGCTCTGGCCTGGAGCTGGCGGTGAACGGGGAGACCCTCGCGGCCACGCGCATCACCGCCATCCCGCGGCGCGTCGAGCTGGAGATCGACGGCGTGCGCCGCGGCTACGACGTCGACGAGATCGACGGGGTGGCCTACGTCGACGGGCCGGACGGCTGCGTGGCGCTCGTCGAGGTGCCGCGCTTCCCCGACCCGGACGCCCTCGCCCACGCGGGTTCACTGCTGGCGCCGATGCCGGGCGCGGTGGTGCGGGTGCTCGCCGGGCCCGGCGACGGCGTCGTCGGCGGGCAGGCGCTCGTGGTGCTGGAGGCGATGAAGATGGAGCACACCGTCACCGCCCCGGTGGACGGCGTGGTGGCGCAGGTGCGGGTCGCGCCCGGCGACCAGGTGGAGACCGGGCAGGTGCTCGTGGTCGTGGAGGAGCCGGAGGACGCGTCGTGAACATCGCCACCCTGCTGCGGCGCAGCGCCGCGGACGCGGCGGGCCGCACCGCCCTGCGGCTGGAGGACACCGAGATCGGCTACGGCGAGTTCGCCGAGCAGGCCGGCCGCTTCGCCGCCCACCTGCGGGCGACGGGGGTCGCGCCGGGGGAGCGGGTCGGGTTCTTCCTGCCGAACTGTCTGGAGTACCTGCCAGGCGTTCTCGGGACGTGGCAGGCGGGCGCGGTCGCCGTCCCGTTGAACGTGCTGTTCCCGGACGCGCCGCTGCGCCACGCCGTCACGGACTCGGGGATCAGCCGGCTCGTCACGACCCCGCCGCTCGCGGACCGGCTGAAGCTCCTCCTGGGCCAGGCGTGTCCGGAGCTGCTCACCACGGGCCCGGGCGGCTCGTTCGCCGCGGCGCTCGCGGCCCGGCCGCCGCGCCACGACGTCGTCCCGCGCCTGGACGGCGACGACGCGCTGCTCATGTACACCTCGGGCTCCACCGGGGTGCCGAAGGGGGTGCGCCAGACCCACCGCAACACGTGGGCGCAGGTCGAGGCCGTCGTCGACCTCTACGGGCTGGGCCCGGACGACCACATGCTCAACTGCATGCCGCTGTTCCACGTCGGCGGGCTGCAGCTGGCCAGCCTGACGATCCTCGCGCGCGGCGGGGAGATCACGTTCATGCCGCGCTGGGACGCCGTGGCGTGGATCGACCTGGCGCAGCGGCTGCGGCCCACGTACGGCGGGCTGATCTCCACGATGATGATCGACGTCGGCAACCGGACCGTCGACGACCCGGTGGTGCTTGACTCGTTCCGCATCTGCATGTTCGGCGGCTCCCGCACGCCGTCGGCGGCGATCGAGCGGCTGCGCGCGGGCACCGGGATCTCGGGCACCGAGATCTACGGGCAGACCGAGCAGAGTGGGCTCGTCGTCTCCTACGCCCCGGGCGAGGAGCGCCGGCCGGATTCGATGGGGCGTCCGCTGGACCAGATCGTGCGCACCCGGCTCGTCCCGCCGGACGGCGGCGCGGACCTGGAGCCCGGCGATCCCGGGGTCGGTGAGCTGTGGGTGCGGGGCGACGCGGTGACGCCCGGGTACCGGGGGATCGACGTGTCCGAGCGCTGGGTCGACGGCTGGTTCCGCACCGGCGACCTGATGTCCCGCGACGCGGACGGCTACCTGTACTACGTCGACCGCATCGACGACATGATCGTCACGGGTGGCGAGAACGTGTTCCCGCAGATGGTGGAGGAGCACCTCGCGAACCATCCGGAGCTCGCCGAGGTCGCGGTCATCGGCACCGCGCACGAGCGCTGGGTGGAGCAGGTGACGGCCGTGGTGGTGGCGCGGCGGGCCGGCCTCACCGTCGAGGAGGTCGCGCGCTGGTGCGCCGAGAACCCGGACCTGCGCGGCATCCACCGCCCGCGGCGCATCGAGATCGTGGACGCCCTGCCGCGCACCGGCAGCGGCAAGCTCAACCGGCCCGAGCTGCGGAGGAGGTTCCCGTGAGCGTCCGGTACGAGGTCGACGCCGGGGTCGCCTGGCTGACGATCGACCGGCCCGAGGCGCGCAACGCCCTGTCCGCCGACGTCCGGGCGGGCCTGTGGGAGGGCACGCGCCGCTTCGTCGCGGACGACGCCGCGGCCGTGCTCGTGCTCACCGGGGCGGGGGAGAAGGCGTTCTGCGCGGGTGGGGACCTCAAGGAGATGGCCGCCACGGCGCTGCAGATCCCGCCGCCGGACTTCCTGCCGCAGTTCGGCCGCAACGTGGACGTACCCAAGCCGACGATCGCCGCCGTCAACGGGGTGGCGTACGCGGGCGGGTTCCTGCTGGCCCAGCAGTGCGACCTGGTCGTCGCGGCCGAGCACGCCCGCTTCGCCGTCACGGAGGTGAAGGTGGGCCGCGGATCGCCGTGGGCGGCGCCGCTGTCGTGGCTCGTCCCGCCGCGGGTGGCCCTGGAGATCCTGCTCACCGGCGACCCGCTGGACGCGCGGCGCGCCTACGAGGTGGGCCTGGTCAACGCCGTCGTCGCGGCGGCGCAGCTGCGGTCGCACACGCAGGCGCTGGCGGAGCGGATCGCGGCCAACGCGCCGCTGTCGGTGCGGGCGGCCAAGCGCACCGCGTACCTGTCGGCGGAGTGCGGGCGCGACGTGGCGTACGCGCGGGCCGAGGAGATCTGGGAGCCGGTGTACCGGTCGGCGGACGCGCAGGAGGGACCGGCGGCGTTCCGCGAGAAGCGCACGCCGGTCTGGACGGGGAGGTAGCCGTGCCGGTCTCGATGGAGGCGCTGGCCGCGGACCTGGCCGCCGAGTCCGCGGTGCTGCGCGAGATCCTGGCCGGGTTCGCACCCGGGGGCTGGACGCTGCCGACGCCCGCCGAGGGCTGGTCGGTGGGCGACCAGGTCTCGCACCTCGCGTATTTCGACGACGTGGCGGTGCAGTCGGCCACCTCGCCGGACGCGTTCCGGGCCTACCGGGACGAGCTGGTGGCCGCGGGCGGCGTCAGCCCGGACACGATCGCGGCGAAGTACCGCCGCCTGTCCGGCACCGAGCTGCTCGCCTGGTTCGACGTCGCCCGCGCCCGGCTCGTCGCGACGTTCCGCGGGCTGGACCCGGGCCTGCGGGTGCCGTGGTTCGGGCCGCCGATGAGCGCGGCGTCCTCGCTCACGGCGCGGATCATGGAGACCTGGGCGCACGGGCAGGACGTCGCGGACGCCGTCGGGGTCGTCCGGGAGCCGACGGCGCGGCTGCGCCACGTCGCGCACATCGGCGTCGGTGCCCGGGCGTTCAGCTACGTGGTGAACGGCCGGGCCGTGCCCGAAGCGCCGGTCCGGGTCGAGTTGGCGGCCCCGGACGGGTCGGTCTGGACGTGGGGGCCGCCGGACGCGCCGGACCGGGTCACCGGCCGCGCGCTGGACTTCTGCCTGGCCATCACCCAGCGTCGCCACCGCGACGACCTCACGCTGGAGGTCACCGGGCCGCACGCGCGCGAGTGGATGGAGATCGGGCAGGCGTTCGCGGGGACACCGGGACCGGGCCGCAAGCCGGGGACGTTCTCGTGAGCCGTCCGGTGCGCATCGCGAACTGCTCGGGGTTCTACGGCGACCGGCTCGCCGCCGCGGCCGAGATGGTGGACGGCGGCGAGATCGATGTGCTGACCGGCGACTACCTCGCCGAGCTGACCATGCTGATCCTCGCGAAGGCGCAGGCGAAGGACGCGGCAGCCGGGTACGCGAAGACGTTCCTCACGCAGGTGGAACAGGTTCTCGGCACCTGCCTGGAGCGCGGCATCCGGATCGTCGCCAACGCGGGCGGGCTGAACCCGGCCGGGTGCGCGGCGGCGGTGCGGGAGGTGGCGGCCCGGCTCGGGCTCACCGCGGCCGTCGCGCACGTCGAGGGAGACGACCTGCGCGGGTCCCTGTCGGCGATCACCCCGGCGCCCGAGGGCAAGCCCGTGTCCGCCAACGCCTACCTGGGCGGGTGGGGGATCGCGGCAGCGCTCGGGGCGGGCGCGGACGTCGTCGTCACGGGGCGGGTCACCGACGCCTCCCTGGTCGTCGGGCCCGCCGCGTGGTGGCACGGCTGGGCCGTCGAGGACTGGGACGCGCTGGCCGGGGCCGTCGCCGCGGGCCACGTCATCGAGTGCGGGCCGCAGGCGTGCGGGGGCAACTACGCGTTCCTCGACGAGATCACGGACCGGCGCTACCCGGGCTTCCCGATCGCGGAGGTCGCGGCGGACGGCTCGTCGGTGATCACCAAGCATCCCGGTACCGGCGGGCTCGTCTCCGTCGGCACGGTCACGGCGCAGCTGCTCTACGAGATCGGCCCGCCCGCCTACCTGGGCCCGGACGTCACCGCCCACTTCGACACGATCCGGCTCGCGCAGGTCGGCGAGCACCGGGTGGCGATCACCGGGACCCGGGGCAGCCCCCCGCCGGAGACGCTGAAGGTGGCGCTCAACGACGTCGGCGGCTTCCGCAACACGATGACTCTCGTCCTGACCGGGCTGGACGTCGAGGCGAAGGCGGCGCACGCCGAGGAGCTGCTGTTCGACGTGCTCGGTGGGCGCGAGCGGTTCGCCGAGGCGGACGTGCGGCTGCTGCGCTTCGACCGGCCCGACGCCCCGTGCAACGAGCAGGCCACCGCGCACCTGCGCATCACGGTGAAGGACCCGGACCCCCGCAAGGTCGGCCGTGCCTTCTCCAACGCGACGATGGAGCTCGCGCTCGGCGGCTACGCCGGGTTCCACACCACCACACCGCCGAGCGCCGAGTCGGCGTACGGGGTCTACCGGCCCGCGGCGGTGCCGCGGGCGGCCGTCGAGCACGTGGTGGTGCTCCCCGACGGGCAGCGGCGGGTGGTCGCGGACCCGCCGACGGCCCCGGAGAAGCCGCAACGCCCGGACGTGCCGAGCGCGGGACCCGCGCATGGTCCCGTGCCGACCACCGTCCGGGCCCCGCTCGGCCGGGTCTGCGGCGCCCGTTCCGGCGACAAGGGCGGCGACGCCAACATCGGCGTCTGGGCCCGCGCCGACGCCGCGTACGCCTGGCTGCGCGGCTTGCTCACCGCGGAGCGGGTCCGTGAGCTGCTCGGCCCCGAGACCGCGGACCTCGCCGTCGAGGTGCACCCGCTGCCGAACCTGCGCGCGGTCAACGTGGTCGTGCACGGCCTGCTCGGCGACGGCGTCGCCTCCTCGACCCGCCCGGACCCGCAGGCGAAGGGGCTCGGTGAGTACCTGCGCAGCCGGGTCGTCGACGTGCCGGCCGGGCTGCTGGCCGACGCGGCACCGGCGCCGCCTGCATGAGCCCGCCGGCCCGGCGCCCGGCGGGCGTGGGTCACACGCGCGCGGTCGCGACGGCCTCGGCCAGCAACTCGTAGGAACGCAGCCGCTCCGCGCCGCCGTGCGCGCTCGTGACGACCATCAGCTCGTCCACGCCGGTGCGCTCGACCAGCGTGCGCACGCCCTCGCGGACTGTCGCGGGCGAGCCGACGATCTGGGCGGCGAGCCGATCCTCCACGAACGCGCGCTCCTCGGGCGTGTACGGGTAGGCGGCCGCCTCGTCCGGTGTCGGGACGACCCCGGGGCGTCCGAGCCGCAGCTGCAGGAACGACAGTGCTCCCGGCAGTGCGAGCAGGCGTGCCTCGTCGTCCGTGTCGGCGGCGAGGACGGCCGCACCGATCATCGTGTACGGCGCGTCCAGGACCTCCGAGGGCCGGAACCGTTCGCGGTAGAGCGCGAGGGCCGCCTCGGTGTTCTCGGTGCCGCGCCCGCTCGCGAAGTGGTGGGCGAAGGCGAACGGCAACCCGAGCAGGCCCGCGACCTGCGCGGAGTAGCCGGACGAGCCGAGCAGCCAGAGCGCGGGGGTGTGGCCCTCGGCGGGGACGGCGCGCACGGGACCGTCCCCGGCGAAGTAGGAGCGCAGCTCGAGCAGCTGTTCGGGGAAGTCGTCGGCACCGAGCGCATCCGTGCCGCGGCGCAACGCCCGGGCGGTGCGCGGATCGGTGCCGGGCGCGCGGCCGATGCCGAGGTCGATCCGCCCCGGGTGCAGGGCTTCCAGGGTCCCGAACTGCTCGGCGACGACGAGGGGCTGATGGTTGGGCAGCATCACCCCGCCCGAGCCGACCCGGATCGTGGACGTGGACGCCGCGAGGTGCGCGATCAGCACGGGCGGCGACGAGCTGCCGATCCCCGGCATCCCGTGGTGTTCGGCGACCCAGTAGCGGCGGTAGCCGAGCTCCTCGGCGCGCCGCGCGAGCGTGGTCGAGGCGGCCAGCGCGGAGGTCGCGGGCACGCCCGAGCCGATGGGGACGAGGTCGAGCACGGAGAGAGGCACCACGCCGGTGGTAACGCCGGGGGGCGGGCGGGGCTTCCCGGGCCGCCGCGCGGCACAGGCCACGCGGGCCGCCAGGTCGTCAACTCGGTTGACTTTCTGGCATCGAACGAGGAGGGTGCATCTGGTCAACCTGGTTGACTATCAAGGAGGCGATCATGGCGGTCATCCCCGCCCCCACCGGCCCGACGCACGAACTCGGCGGCACGACGTTCACCGCGCTGGCCACACCCAGCCGCGGATCGACCGACACCAGCGTCTGGCGGGTCGAGATCCCGCCCGGCACCCCGGCGACACCGCACCGGCTCACCCGCGAGGAGGTGTTCGTCGTCCTGGCCGGCGGTGCCGAGGTCAGCCTCGACGGCAGGCGGGAGTCGGCGCGCCCCGGGGACGTCGTGGTCGTCCCGGCGGGAGTGGAGTTCGAGATCGCGCCCGCGGGCGAGGAGCCGCTGCGCGCGCTCTGCTGCCTGCCGGTCGGCGGGCAGGCCCGGCTCGCGGACGGCGAGCCGTTCACCCCGCCCTGGGCTCTGTGACCCCCGGCGGGCAACCGCTGGCCCGGCTGTTCGCGATCGGCTTCCGCGATCTGGTCGACGGCCTGCACGAACGGCTGGCCATGCGCGGCTGGCACGACGTGCGCCGCAGCTACGGGTTCGTGCTGCTGGCCGCCCGCGGGGACGGAGCACAGGTCGGCGAGATCGCGGCGCTCCTGGGGGTGACGAAGCAGGCCGCCTCGAAGCTGGTCGCCGCGATGGAGGAGGCGGGCTACGTGCGGCGGGTCGTCGATCCGGCGGACGGCCGGGCCCGCACGGTCGCGTTGACGAGCCGCGGGCTGCGGCTTCTCGATGCCGTCGAGGAGATCTACGTGGAGCTGGAGGGCCAGTGGGCCGCGGTCCTCGGTGCCGACCGCGTGGAGGCGCTGCGCGCCGACCTGGAGACGGTCCTGCGGCGCGGTCACGGCGGGCGGTTGCCGCCCGTGCGCCCCGGCGGCGGCTGAGCGAGCCTCGACGCGGTCCGCCCGTGCGGCGCGGTGCGCGGGAATCCTCAGGTCCGCCGTGCATTCGCGTCGAGGCGGTCCGGTATCCCGGGCTGCAGCAGCCCGAGCACGAACAATCGCTCCAGCCTGCGGACGGTGAACGGGTGCGACCGCGGCAGCTGCGCGAGGCCCACCCAGAACCCGCGCAGCTCGGTGCCCTGTTTCAGCAGTTGGGCGACGTCGACGTCGTTCTCGGTGTAGCGGCCCGACGCCAGCAGGATGAGCCCGCTGGTGCCGTGCGGGGACAGGAAGGCCCCGTGCCGGTCGCACGAGTACTCCCGCAGCCGCGAGAGCGTCGGCCCGAGGATCGGGATCCGCTCCGAGTACGCCACCGCGATCTGGTACCAGAGCGAGACGTGGTGCAGCCGGATGTGGCCCATCTCGTGGCCGAGGATGAACCGCAGGCCGTCGCGGTTGCCGCCCTGCAGGTTGGCGAACAGCTCGTTGGAGAGCACCACGTAGTCGTGGCCGGTGGCCTGGGCGGCGAACGCGTTGAGCGTGCCGTTGCCGTTGGCCAGGAAGATGTCGGGCCGCCGCCGCAGGCCCAGCGTGGTCGCGAACGCCTCGGCGGTGCGGTACAGGTCCGGATACTGGCTCTCCGACAGCTGCACCGCGGTGCCGCGGGTGGAGGCGCGCTGCGTCTCGCGGACGATGATCAGGCCGGGGACGAAGAGCAGCAGCGCGATCAGCGCGCCGCGGATCGCGTCGGCGACGCCCGTGTCCTGGAACCGCTCCGGCAGGAACGGGACGGCGTACGCCGCGCGCAGGATCAGCAGCACGATCACGACGTTCAGGACCACCATGAGGACGAAGAACGGGACCTCGGCCGAGTGCCGCAGCGTGCGTGGCAGCGGCGCGGTGACCTGGTCATGACGTGCCATAGGGCAACTCCGTTCGGGGAGCGGCTGGTGCGTACGCACTTCATCCGAATGGCGGCGACGTTACGTCATCGGTGACGGATCGTTCGTGGGCCCGGGCATGGCGATCACCCCGGCCGGACGAGGGACGGCGCCGATCGGCGCGCGAGACTCGCCGGACGCGAGGGAGGGGGCCGACATCGACACGAAGGATCGGGCCACCACGGCGGAGCCGGTGGACGGCGCCACGGCGACGCCGGACAGCGCGCCCGCCCGGCACCGCTGGTGGCATCTGACGCCGCCCGGCCTGTCGGTGGCGCTGATCGCGGTCTGCCTGTCGCTCACCCCGTCGTTGCTGCCGCGCAGCGGGCTCATCCAGGGCCTCGTGTGCGGAATCGCCGCCGCCATCGGCTACGGCCTCGGGGTCGTCGGGGC
>JBFWRR010000009.1:0-23238 GCA_050248815.1 Pseudonocardia sp.
CGAACGCGTTGATCGCCGGGCCGGAGCCGATGAAGGTGGCGTCCAGCGATCCGCCGAGCAGCGCGTTGACCGCCTCGCCGCCCGCGTTGAAGTTCTGCGTGGTGAGCGTGGTGGCGCCGAGCTCCTTGGCGTACAGCCCGTCCTCGACGGCGACGATCGCCGGGGCGTGGGTGACGTTGGGGAAGTAGCCCAGCCGCAGCTCGGGGGCGGTGGCTCCCGCGTCGCCGGCGGGGACCGCGGAGGGCCCCTCGTCGGCTCGGGAGCAGGCGCCGAGCGCGAGCGTGGAGACGAGGGCGAGTGCGGCTGCGGTGAGCCGGCGCAGGGGTGTACGCATGGGGATCCTTCGGTTCGGAGACGGGCAACGCTCTGAGCGGGCCGGCGCGGTGCGCGGGCCCGGGGACGGATCAGGTGATCAGCGACAGTGCTCGTCGAACGCGTGGCCGCGCCGGGACGGCCAGAAGGGCTCCAGGGACCGGGGGTTCAGGGGGTGCAGGGGGTGCAGGGGGTTCATCGGTGCGCCACCAGCTCGGGGACGGACACGGCGGCCGGACGGCGGCTCGGCCGCGCCAGCGCGACGGTGACGGCCATGGCGGCCACCGCGCCCCCCACGACCAGCGACGACGGGGCGTGCAGCAGTGCCAGCGCCGAGGCCGAGAGCACGGCGGTGATGACGGGGCGGATCACCGCGGCCGGGCCGCGGGCCGACATGCGGGCGCCCAGCCAGACACCCGGGACGGCGCCCAGCAGGAGTGCACCGGCGAGCGCGAACTGGACGTCGCCGAAGAGCAGGTGGCCGAGCGTCGCGGCGGCGACCAGCGGCACGGCCTGCACGATGTCGGTGCCGACGAGCCGGGCCGGGCGCAGGCCGGGATAGGCCATGAGCAGCATCGCGATGATCAGCGAGCCCGCTCCCACCGACGTCATGCCGACGGCGAAGCCGCCGATCGCGCCGATCGCGACGGTCCGCAGCGGCCGCACGTCGACCGGGGCTTCCGGCGGCCCGCCCGCGGCGGCGTCGATGCGCCGGATCCGGCGATCCAGCACCTGCCGCAGGATCATCAGCCCGACGGCCGCGCTCAGCGCGATCCCGATGATCACCTTGAGGCCGTCCTGGACGCCGGCGGCGTGTGCGATCGACCCGATCGCGAGGGCGCCGAGGAAGCCCGCGGGCGCCGACCCGAGCGTCAGCCAGCCCACGAGCTGCCAGTTCACGGTGCGGTGCCGCAGGTGCACCGCGCCGCCGACCGGCTTCATGACCAGCGACGTCATGAGGTCCGACGAGATCGCCGTGAGCGGTGAGACCTTGAAGACCAGCACGAGCAGCGGGGTGAGCAGCGCCCCGCCGCCCATTCCGGTGAGTCCGACGAGCAGGCCGACGAGCAGGCCGCCCACCGGCAGGGAGAGATCGACGTGCATGACCATGCCTGACTGCGACGCACGCCCGTGCAGGGGCGCGGGGGACCGACGGGAGGAGGGTCAGACCGTCGGGCGGCAGGCGGCCGTGAAGATGCGCATCAGGTCGACGTGCAGCCGGCGCACCAGCGCGGGCCGGTCGAGACGCATCGTCGTGGGCACGCCGTCGATCCTGACAAAGTCGCCCTGATGGGTCAACAATCCTCCCACCTGACAGGATGGTGTGGTGCAGATCTCGGCCCGCGCGGACTACGCGCTGCGTGCGCTGTGCGTGCTCGCCTGCGCCCCCGACGGCGTGCCCCTGAAGGCCGACGAGATCGCCGCGCGGCAGTCGGTCCCGCGCACCTTCCTCGACGCGATCCTCGCCGAGCTGCGCCGAGCGGGGATCCTGGAGAGCCGTCGCGGGCCCGACGGCGGGCACCGCCTCGCGCGACCCGCGTCGGACATCACGGTGGCCGAGGTGATGCGGGTGCTCGACGGGCCGCTCGCCATGGTGCGCGGCCAGCGGCCCGAGCTGCACACCTACGACGGCTGCGCCGAGCACCTGCGCGACGTGTGGGTGGCCGTGCGCGCGAGCCTGCGGGCCCTGCTGGAACACACCACCGTCGAGCAGGTGGCGACGGGGACGTTGCCCGAGATCGTCACCCGCTTCACCGCGGAGGAACGTTCCTGGCGCTCCGTCTGGCCACCGCCCCAGAGCTGATCTTCCGGGAGGCGTCGTTACCCTTCGGAACCGTTCCAGCCGAGAGGGAGTCGATGCAGACCCGAGCTCAGGCCCGTGCCCTGCTCGCCGCGGTGCTCGCGATCCTCGCCGTGGCCGGGGTCGTGGTGGGGTGCGGCGGTACCGTCGGCGGTGGCGGGCCCACCGTGCGGTTCGCGCCGCAGGCCGTCCCGGTGGACGCACCGGAGCTCGCGAACCCGCTGCGCGGCCAGTACCAGTGGCTGGAGAACGGGCCCGCGCCGAAGGGCTGGCCCACCCCCGACGTCTACTACCGCGACCAGATCGAGTGGGCGGGGGACCTGGAGCGGGTTCGCGGCCGCTACGACCTCGCCGAGATCGAGAGCGGGCTCGCCGCCGCCGCCGAGGGCAAGGGACTGTTCAGCTTCCGCGTCATGGCGTACTGCCCTGGTTGCGGCGGCAACCTCGCCCCGGCCTACGTCCCCCGCCAGCCCGACGGCCAGCCGGACTGGAACAGCGAGGAGTTCCTCTCCGGCTACGCCGCGCTCATGAAGGCGATCGGCGAGCGCTACGACGCGGACCCCCGGCTGGGCTACGTCGACGTCGGGGGGTACGGCTCCTTCGGCGAGTACCACCTCTACGGCGACGACTCCGGCCCCGTCGGCACCCCGATCACGCCGGAGAACTCCCGGCGCCTCGTGCAGTCCGTGCTCGACGCGTTCCCGTCGAAGTTCGTGCTGATGATGACCCCGGACGCCGGTTTCCTGCAGGACGCGCTCGCGCTCTCGCCGCGCGTCGGGATCCGGGTGGACTGCGTCGGCAACGAGGGGCTCAAGGGCTCGCGGATCGACGAGGTGCCCGAGGCGCTGCAGCGGTGGAGGACCGCGCCCTGGGTGGGCGAGTGGTGCGGCGATACGGACGTGGACGACCAGTTCCAGCTCGGCCTGGAGCAGGTGCGCGACTACCACATCGCGGCGCTGTCCAGCGCCAACTTCCCCGGCGACTACGAGGACCTCCCGGCCGGGCAGCAGCAGACCTTCCAGCTGGCCAACAAGACCACCGGCTACCGGTTCGTGCTGGACGCGCTCACCGTGCCGCAGGCCCTCGAGCCGGGTTCGTCGATGACGGTGACGGCGGACTGGTCCAACGTCGGCGTCACGCCGGCCTACCTGCCGTGGGACGTGATGATCGAGCTGCGGGACGCCGCGGGCCGGACGGCCTGGTCCGGACGGTCCTCGGTCGATCTCGCGACGATGCTGCCCACCGCCGCCCCCGCGAGCGTCACCGACACCTTCGAGCTGCCCGACCTCGCGCCCGGCCCCTACTCGGTGGCCGTGCGCGTCGTGAGCCCCGGTGGGTACCTCGCGCCGCTCCAGCTCGCCGTCGCCGGACGGGCCGCCGACGGCTCCTACCCGCTGGGGACCCTCCAGGTGGAGGACTGACTCGCGGGCTGGCGGGCGATGGACCGGGGTTCCGGCCGGCTGGCCGAGGCGCGCGGGCGCCGCTGAGCTCCCGGAGCGGCCCGCCGGTCAGGCGTTCACCGGCAGCAGGCGGTCCAGCAGGTCGCGCATCGTCACGAAGCCGCTCAGGGCGCCGCCGTCCTCGATGAGGGCGACGTGGGTGCGGCTGTCCCGCATCCGCCGCAGCGCCTCGTGGATCGGGGTGGTGGCGGCCAGCGTGAGCACCGGTTTGAGCAGGTCCGCGGCGCGGGTGTCCTCGGAGCGGGTGAGCGCGTCGCGCACGTGCACCACGCCCACGAACTCGCCGTCGCGTTCGACGAGCAGCCGCAGGTGGCCGCTGTCCCGGGCCGTCGCGCGGATCGCCGACGACGTGGCGTCCGCCTGCACCCGGACGATGCTGTCGATCGGGAGCAGCACCTCGCGCAGCGGCGCGGAGTCCACCTCCAGCGCCGTGACGATCTGGTCGCGCCGCTGCCGGTCCAGCGCGCCCGCGGTGGCGGAGTGGTCCACGAGCTCGCGCAGGTCGGCGGGGTTGCGGCCCTCTCCGACCTCGTCCACCGGCTCGACGCCGACGGCGCGCAGGCAGCGGTTGGCCAGCCCGTTGAGCAGCACGAGCAGGGGCCGGGTGGCCCACATGAACGCGCGCATCGGCAGGGCCAGCAGGATCGCCGACCGCTCCGGGTGCGCGATCGCCCAGGACTTGGGCGCCATCTCGCCGACGACCAGGTGCAGGAAGGTCACCACGATCAGCGACAGCAGGAACGCGAGGACGCCCGCGGTGGCCGCGGGCAGGCCCCAGCTCGCGAGCAGGGGCTCCAGCGCGGCGTCGAGCGCGGGCTTCGCCACCGCGCCGAGGCCGAGCGTGCACAGCGTGATGCCGAGCTGCGAGCCCGCGAGCAGCAGGGACAGGTCGCGGGCGCTGCGCAGGGCGGCGCGGGCCGCCGCGCTGTGCTGCGCCTGCTCCTCCAGCCGGTAGCGACGGGCCGCCACCAGTGCGAACTCGACGGCGACGAAGAACGCGCTGAGTACGACCAGCCCGATCGAGACGAGCACCGCCGTCATGCTCATCGCGCCACCGTCCGGTCGGCCCCGGTGCCCGGGCCGTCCTCGGGCGCGTCCACCCAGCGCAGCCGCACCTCCCGCGCGACGTGGCGGTCCACCGCGCGCACCGTGACCTCCAGGATGCGCTCCTCGTCCTCCTCGCCAGGTATCCGCACCGCCGCGACGTCGCCGGGTTCGGGCAGCCGGCCCAGCACCTTGACCGCGAGCCCGCCGATGGTCTGGTAGGGCCCGTGCGGGAGGTCGGCGTCGACGAGCCGCTCGACCTCGTCGACGTGCATCCCGCCCGGCACGAGCCATTCCCCGTCCGCCGCGACGGGCTCGTCCGCGCGCGGCCGGTCGTGCTCGTCGGTGATCTCGCCGACGAGCTCCTCCGCGATGTCCTCCATCGTGACCACCCCGGCGAGGTCGCCGTACTCGTCGACGACGCAGGCCAGCTCCTCACCGCTGTCGCGCAGGCGGGCCAGGACGGTGGGCAGCGGCAGCGAGTCCGGCACCATGACCGGCTCCCGGGCGACCTCCTCCACGCGGATGCCGTGCGGGTCGCGACCCTCCAGGGCGAGGACGTCGCGCAGGCAGATCACGCCGACGACGTCGTCGGGGCCCGCCCCGAGTACGGGGTAGCGGGAGTGGCCGGAGTTCATCTGCCCGACGACCTGCGCGACGGTGGCGCCGGCGCGCACCGACGCCACCTGTGGGCGGGGGATCATCGCGGCGCGGGCGGTGCGGTCGGTGAAGTCCAGGACGCGGTCCAGCAGCCGCGACAGATCCTCGTGCAGGTCTCCGCTCACGCGGGACTCGCCGATGATCGCCTCGAGATCGCGCGGCGTGGCGGCATGCTCGACGTCGTGCACGGGCTCGATCCGCACCGCGCGCAGCAGGACGTTCGAGGCGGCGTCGAACAGGTGGATCAGCCAGCCGAAGACCCGCAGGTAGACGGCGGTGGACAGGGCGAGGGCACGGGCGACGGGCTCCGGGCGGGCGATGGCGAGGTTCTTCGGGAACAGCTCACCGAAGACCATCTGCACCACCGTCGCGATCAGCAGCGCGAGCACTGTGCCGATCCCGATGCCCAGCGCCTCCGGCACGCCGACCCCGCCGAGCAGCTCGCCGACCCCCTCGCCGATCATCGGCTCGGCGACGTACCCGACGAGCAGCCCGGTGACGGTGATGCCGAGCTGGGCGCCCGAGAGCATGAACGACGTGCGCCGCGTGATGGCGAGTGCCCGCCGGGCACCGGCGTCACCGGCGTTCGCCGCCGCCTTCAGCCGCGACCGGTCCACGGCCATGTAGCCGAACTCCTGGGCCACGAAATAGCCGGTCAGGGCGGTGATGCCCACGACGATCGCGATACCCAGCAGGATCTCCAGGACGAGCGTCATCGCGACGCCGCCCGTCGCACAAAACCACCGCGCGTGGCGGTGCCGGTATCACAGGACGGGTCCATGATCCTCTCGCGGGGGCAGACTGCTGCCGATGCAACGCCGGGGGAGCGGCTCTGGTTCCCGGGGATGGGACGAGCGTAGACGGTGACGGCGCACCCTGCCGGGTGATCCGCGCGTCAGCGTGGCGCGCTGCGCGCGAGCTGCCGGGCCCGCGACGTGCGCGGCGCCGCTGCCGGCTGCCCGGCGTCGACGACGGTCTGTTGCAGCCGCTCCAGCGCGAGCGCGACCAGCAGGACGAGCACGGGCGTGCCCACGAACCAGACGAACGTCCACATGGTCCCAGCCTCCTCGGCGACCCGCCCGGCGCGGCGGCCCTCGGACAAGGCTGCTCGCACCGGGCACCCGGCGGGGATCCCCCGCCGGGCGAGGATTCCGGAACGTTCGGTGAGACCTGCCTTACCGGACGGACAGGCTCGGCGGCAGACCCACCGCGGCCAGCGGCAGGCCCACCAGCCCCGCCGCCAACGTGTTGCCCGTGGGCGGGTCGATGAGCAGGAAGCAGCCCGTGGCGCGCACCCGCTCGTACTCGTCGACGGGCAGCGGGTCGGCCGTGCGCAGCGACACGTGGGCGATGTCGTTGACCTGCAGCTGCGCGGGCGGCTCGGTGAACGTGTAGGTGTCGGTGTCCAGCCGCTCCGTCACCGCGCCCACGATCACCTGCGTCGTGCGGGTGCCGTGCTTGAGCAGGAGCCGCGCCCCCGGCCGCAACGGCTTCTCCGCGAGCCAGCACAGCGTCGCGTCCAGCTCGTCGGTGACCCGCGGGGGAGCGTCGGCCGCGGCGAGGACGTCGCCACGGGAGATGTCGATGTCGTCGTCGAGCAGGATCGTGACGCTTCGACCCGCGCCCGCCGACGCCAGCGGGCCGTCCGCCGTCTCGACCGCCAAGACCCGGGTGCGCCTGCCCGCGGGCAGCACCACCACCTCGTCGCCGGGGGCGACCGTGCCCGCGGCGACCTGGCCCGCGTAGCCGCGGTAGTCGTGCAGGCCCGGGCTCTCCGCGGCCTGGGGGCGGATCACGTACTGCACCGCCATCCGGAAGGGCGCGTCCACCTCGGGGCCCGTGACGGGCACCGACTCCAGGTGGCCGAGCAGCGTCGGCCCCTCGTACCAGGGGGTGCGCTCCGAGCGCTCGACGACGTTGTCGCCGACCAGCGCCGACACCGGGATCGTGACGACGGAGTCCTCCGGGTAGCCCAGCGAGCGGGCGAGCCCCGAGAACTCCTTCGCGATGGCCCGCAACACGCCCTCGTCGTAGTCGACGAGGTCGATCTTGTTGATGGCGAGCACCAGCCGCGGCACCCGCAGCAGGGCGAGGACGGCCGCGTGGCGGCGCGTCTGCTCGACCACCCCGTTGCGGGCGTCCACGAGCAGCACCGCGAGCTCCGCCGTGGAGGCGCCGGTGACCGTGTTGCGGGTGTACTGCACGTGGCCGGGGGTGTCGGCGAGCACGAACTCGCGCGTCGGCGTGCCGAAGTAGCGGTACGCGACGTCGATCGTGATGCCCTGCTCGCGCTCGGCGCGCAGGCCGTCGACCAGCAGGGACAGGTCCGGGGTCGTCAGGCCCCGGTCCACCGAGGCGCGGGTGACGGCCTCGATCTGGTCGGCGAGCACGGACTTCGTGTCGAAGAGCAGCCTGCCCACCAGGGTGGACTTGCCGTCGTCGACCGAGCCCGCCGTCGCGAAGCGCAGGAGATCGCGGCCCATCTCAGAAGTACCCCTCACGCTTGCGGTCCTCCATCGCCGCCTCCGAGAGGCGGTCGTCGGCGCGGGTCGCGCCACGCTCGGTGAGCCGCGAGGCGGTGACCTCGGCGATCACCTCGTCCAGGGTGCGGGCCGTGGACTCCACGGCCCCGGTGCACGAGCCGTCGCCCACGGTGCGGTAGCGCACCGTCCGCCGCTGCAGCGCCTCGTCGCCGCGGGGGCCGCCCCACGGGCCCTCGGCCAGCCACATCCCGTCGCGGCGGAACACCTCCCGCTCGTGGGCGTAGTAGATGGTCGGCAGCTCGATCCGCTCGCGCTGGATGTAGCGCCAGACGTCGAGCTCGGTCCAGTTCGAGATCGGGAACACCCGGACGTGCTCGCCCGCGGCGTGCCGGCCGTTGTAGAGGTTCCACAGCTCGGGGCGCTGCGTGCGCGGGTCCCAGCGGCCGAACCCGTCGCGCAGGGACAGGATCCGCTCCTTGGCCCGGGCGCGCTCCTCGTCGCGGCGACCCCCACCGAACACCGCGTCGAACCGGTGGGCGTTGATCGTGTCCAGCAGCGGGACGGTCTGCAGCGGGTTGCGGGTGCCGTCCGGGCGCTCGGTGAGCCGCCCGTCGTCGATCCACTCCTGCACGTGGGCGACGTGCAGCCGCAGGCCGAGGCGTTCCACCAGGGCGTCGCGGAAGTCGATGACCTCCGGGTAGTTGTGCCCGGTGTCGACGTGCAGCAGGGGGAACGGCACCCGCGCGGGCGCGAACGCCTTGGCGGCGAGGTGCACCAGCAGCGTGGAGTCCTTGCCGCCGGAGAACAGGATCACGGGGCGGTCGAACTCGCCCGCGACCTCGCGGAAGATGTGGATCGCCTCGGACTCCAGCGCGTCGAGGGCGTCGAGAGTGTCCTGAGTGTCCGGGGTGTCCTGAGTGTCCGGGGTGTCCGGGGTGTCCAGTGCGGGCGCGGTCATGCGTGCAGCCCGCACTCGGTCTTCTCCCGGCCCGCCCAGCGGCCCGAGCGCTTGTCCTCGCCCGGCAGCGGCCTGCGGGTGCACGGCGCGCAGCCGATCGACGGGTAGCCCGCCGACACCAGCGGGTTCACGAGGATCCCGTGCTCCTCGACGTAGGCGTCCATGTCCTCGTCGCTCCAGGCGGCGAGCGGGTTCACCTTCACCAGGCCGAACCTCTCGTCCCACGTGACGAGCGGGGTGCCGGCCCGCGTCGGTGCCTCGACCCTGCGCACGCCGGTGACCCACGCGTCGTAGCGGGCGAGCGTGCGCTGCAGCGGTACCACCTTGCGCAGATGGCAGCAGCGGTCCGGCTCGCGCGCGAACAGGTCGCGGCCCAGCAGCTCGTCCTGCTCGGCGACCGTGTGCTCGGGCAGTGCGTCCACGATGTTCACGTCGTAGACCGTGGCGACGGCGTCGCGGGTGCCGATCGTCTCCGGGAAGTGGTAGCCGGTCTCCAGGAACAGCACGTCCACGCCGGGGTGGGCCTTCGCCGCCAGGTCGACCAGCACGGCGTCCTGCATGTTCGACGCGACGACGACGCGGTCGCCGAACGTCCGCGCCGTCCAGGCGAGCACCTGCTCGGCGGTGGCGTCGGGCCCCAGCTCGTCGGCGCCGCGACGGGCCAGCTCGGGGCCGTCGGTCGTGGTGGTGGTCACGATCTCACCTCGGGTACTCCGATTCCGATCATCGTCAGGGCGAAGGTGCGCAGGCAGGACGCGCAGTACCAGGCGCCCCGTGGGACCCGGTCGGTCTGCTCGGCCGGGCGCAGGTCCTCCTCGCCGCAGTAGGGGCAGTAGAAGGGAACCGCGCGCTCAGACATCGCGGGACCCGCGGCGTGGGGCGGTCATGTGAGGTCCTCGTCGGCCGCGCGGAGGACCCACTGCGCGAACCGCTCGCCCGGCTCGCGCTGCGCGTCGAAGCGTCGCACCACCCGGTCCACGTAGTCGCCCAGCTCCGCGCTCGTGACCTTCAGCCCGCGCAGCTTGCGCCCGAACCCGGCGTCCAGGCCCAGCCCACCGCCGAGGTGGACCTGGAAGCCCTCGACCTGGTTGCCGTCGGCGTCGGTGACGATCTGGCCCTTGAGCCCGATGTCGGCCACCTGGGTGCGGGCGCACGAGTTGGGGCACCCGTTGAGGTGGATGGAGATCGGGACCTCCGGCACGACGTCGGCCAGCCGCTGCTCCAGCTCGTCCACCAGCCGGATCGCGCGCTCCTTGGTCTCGACGATCGCGAGCTTGCAGTACTCGATGCCCGTGCACGCCATCGTCGCGCGCCGCCACGGCGACGGGTTCGCGTGCAGGCCCAGCTCGGCCAGCTCGTCCACGAGCGCCGTGACGTTCTCCTCGGGCACGTCCAGCACCACGATCTTCTGCTGCGCGGTGAGCCGCACCCGCCGCGACCCGGCCGTCTCCGCGGCCTTGGCCAGCGCGATCAGCGTGGTGCCCGAGACCCGTCCGGACGCGGGCGCGACCCCGACGTAGCGCAGGCCGTCCGTCTGCGTGTGCACGCCGACGTGGTCGATCGGCCGCTCGGGGATCTCCGGTGCCGGCCCGTCGGCGAGCTTGCGGCCCAGGTACTCGTCCTCCAGGACCCGGCGGAACTCCGCCGCGCCCCAGTCCGCCACGAGGAACTTGATCCGGGCGCGGTGGCGCAGGCGGCGGTAGCCGTAGTCGCGGAACACCGAGATGATCCCGCACCACACGTCCGGGACGTCGGCGAGCGGCACCCACGCGCCCAGCCGCTGGGCGATCTTCGGGTTCGTCGACAGGCCGCCGCCGACCCAGACGTCGAAGCCCGGCCCGTGCTCGGGATGCACCACGCCGACGAACGACACGTCGTTGACCTCGTGCGCGACGTCCTGCTGCCACGAGATCGCCGTCTTGAACTTGCGCGGCAGGTTGGAGTACGCCGGATCGCCGACGTAGCGGCGCACGATCTCGTCGATCGCGGGCGTGGCGACGAGCACCTCGTCGCGGGAGATCCCGGCGACGGGCGAGCCGAGCACCACGCGCGGGGTGTCGCCGCACGCCTCGGTGGTCTGCATGCCCAGGCTCTCCAGCCGCTTCCAGATCGCGGGCATGTCCTCGACCCGGATCCAGTGGTACTGGATGTTCTGGCGGTCGGTGACGTCCGCGGTGTCGCGGGCGTAGCTCTGCGAGATCTCACCCAGGGCGAGCAGCTGCTCGGTGGTCAGCGCTCCGCCGTCGAGGCGCACCCGCAGCATGAAGTAGCTGTCGTCGAGCTCCTCGGGCTCCAGCGCCGCTGTGCGCCCGCCGTCGATGCCGGGCTTGCGCTGCGTGTAGAGGCCCCACCAGCGGAACCGGCCGCGCAGGTCCGCCGGGTCGATCGAGTCGAAGCCGTGCTTGGCGTAGACGTTCTCGATCCGGGCCCGCACGTTGAGGCCGTTGTCGTCCTTCTTCGTGCGCTCGTTCGGGTTGAGGGGCTCGCGGTGGCCGAGCTTCCACTGGCCTTCGCCGCGCTTGCGCCTGACAGGGGTCGATGGGGGCACGTCGAAGCCTCCGGATCGCGGCAGGGCATGGCCCGGCCGGGGTGGTGGGAGTGAAGGGGGCGAGGACGGGCGTCAGCGACAGAGCGCGCTGTCGACGCGCTGGAAATCGACCCAGCGGCGCGCCACGAAGACCGGACGCAGCGCCGCACAGGCGGCTGGGCGTCCGAAGGCGCGCGTCGTCGTCACCCGCACAGGGTGCCACCCGTCCCGCCTTCCGGCCAAGACGGTCCAGATGCTGGGACCGGGGTCACATCCATCGGCCGAACGACCGATGTCCCGCCCCGCCGTCGCGCCGACACTCGGGGACCCCGTACACCTGCACCGGAGGCCGTCATGACCAGCGCAACCACCCTCTCCCGCAACGAGGCGGCACTGAACGCCGCGATCGAGCGGTGGAACGCGGGCGACCTCGACGGCTACCTCGGGCTCTACGACGACGGCGTCCTCCTGCACGGCTACACCCCCGAGCCGATGACCAAGCCCGCCGTCCGGGAGTTCTACACCGGTGTGATGGCGGCGTTCCCCGGCTGCCGCATCGGCGTCCACGAGTCGTTCTCCGACGGCGACCGCCTCGTCTGCCGGTTCACCCTCACCGGCCGCCACGAGGGCACGTTCCTCGGCGTGCCGGGCACGGGTACGGAGATCGCGCTGCCGGGGATCACGATCCTGCACTTCCGCGACGGCCGCTGCACCGAGCGCTGGTCGCAGGCGGACATGCTGGGCGTGCTCGTCCAGGTCGGGGCGGTCCCTCCGCCCGCGTGAGGATCCCCGCGTCCGGATCACCGCCGCCCGGCGGCGACGAGGTGGCTAGGGTGCGCCCATGCACCACCACCGCAGCGGCAGCGGGGCGCCCCTCGTGCTCATCCACGGCGTCGGGCACCACTGGCAGGCGTGGGAGCCGGTGATGGACCGGCTGGACGGGTTCGACGTCCTCGCCTGCGACTCCCCGGGCTTCGGGCGGTCGGCGCCCCTGCCGGCCGGCACGGAGCCGACGGTGTGGGCCCACGTCGACGCCTTCGAGAAGTTCTTCTCCGAGCAGGGCCTCGACACCCCCCACGTGGCCGGCAACTCGATGGGCGGGGCGATCGCGCTGGAGCTGGCCCGCCGCGGCGCCGTCGCGTCGGTGACGGCGATCTCGCCCGCCGGGTTCTGGACGGCGGCCGAGCGCCGCTACGCGCAGCTGTCGCTGGCGGCGCTGGCCCGGATGCCGCAGTCGCTCCAGCCCGGGGTGCGTCGGGCGGCCCGGACGCCGGCGGGGCGCGCGGCCCTGCTCGCACAGCTGGTGAAGCGTCCGTCGGCGGTGCCGTTCGACGTGGTGGACGCCACGCTCGCCGACGCCTTCGCCGCCCCCGCCTTCGCGGAGACGCTGGCGGCGTTCGAGCAGTACACGTTCACCGGCGGTGGTGAGCTGGACGGCGCCCGCGTCACGGTCGCCTGGGGTGACGCCGACCGCCTCCTGCCCTACGGCCGCCAGGCCCTGCGGGCCCGCCAGGTGCTCCCGCACGCCCGCCACGTCACCCTCGACGCCGGGCACCTGCCGTTCTACGACGCACCCGACGCCGTCGCCTCGGTCATCCGGGCCACGGCCGCGGCGGCCTGACCTCTAGGGTCGCCCGCAGTCCGGGAGGGGTGGGCGATGGCAGGCGGGTTCGGACGGCGCATCGCGGCGCTGGTGGTCGCGGGTCTCGCAGCGCTGCCTGCGGGGCAGGCCGTTGCGGCTGCGGGCCCGGGCGCCGCTGCGCCCGCGTCCTCCGTGGCGGGCGCGTACCGCACCGTCGCGTGCAGCGAGCTGGACGTCGCCGTCCCGGACCTGCCCGCGCAGGTCGAGTGCGGGCGGCTCACCGTGCCCGAGCACCGCGGCGTGCCCGGCACCCGGGCGATCACCCTCGGTGTCCTCGTCGCCCGCGCCAACGGCCCGCAGCGACAGCCGGACCCGCTGTTCTACGCCCAGGGCGGTCCCGGCGGGGCGACGATCTCCACCTTCCTGGCCGACCCGGGCCAGCTCGCCCGCGTCCCGCTCGCCCAGGGCCGCGACGTCGTCCTTTTCGACCAGCGCGGCACGGGCACCTCCCAGCCGAAGCTGTCCTGCCCGGAGTTCGACCAGCTGATGCTGCGCACGATCGAGCAGGATCTCCCCGACGAGGAGGCGACCCGCCAGGGAGTCGAGGCGACGGCGGCGTGCCGGGCCCGGCTCGTCGCCGAGGGCGTGGACCTCACCGGCTACACGACCGCCGAGAACGCCGCGGACGTGGACGCGCTGCGCCAGGCACTCGGCTACGACCGGATCAACCTCTACGGCGTCTCGTACGGCTCGGAGCTGGTACTGGAGGTCCTGCGCAGCTTCCCCTCGGGTGTGCGCAGCGCGGTGCTGGACGGCGTCGTGCCACCGCAGGTGAACTTCGTCGAGACGGTCGGCCCGAGCCTCGACGGCGCCCTCGACGCGCTCGACGCGGCGTGTGCCGCCGATCCGCACTGCGCCGCCGCGTACCCCGACCTCGGCGCCACCCTCGCGGCCGAGATGGCACGGCTGGACGCCGCACCGGCTCGCGTCCCGCTCACCGACCCCGACTCGGGCATCACCTACCTCGCCCCGATGCGCGGCGAGGACCTGCTCGGGGTGGTGTTCCAGGCGCTGTACCCGGCCTCGCTGGTCCGGGTGCTGCCGCTGCTGCTGGACGCGGTGCAGCGCGAGGACTACACGGCGCTCGGTGAGGTCGCGAGCCTGTTCCTGTTCGACCGGTCCACCGCCCAGGGCATGTACCTGTCGGTGCTCTGCGCCGAGGACGGCGACCTCGATCCCGCCGCCGTGCCCTCGGCCGGGCTGCGCCCCGAGGTCGCCGCCTTCGGTCGCGAGGGGGTGGCCGACCAGGCCGCCGGCTGCGCCGCGTGGGACGTCCCGGCCGTGCCCGGCGCGGACGACGCCGTGACCAGCGACGTCCCGACGTTGCTGCTCTCCGGCCGGTTCGACCCCGTCACCCCGGCGGCCAATGCCGCCCTCGCGGCACGCACGCTTCGGGGCGCGCGTTCTTACACGTTCCCGACCACCGGGCACGGCGCGTTCGGCAGCGACCCCTGCGCCGAGGAGATCGTCGCGTCGTTCCTGGAGGACCCGGCCGGGCAGCCCCGCGACGGCTGCCTCGAGGCCCTCGGCGGCCCGGACTTCTACACCGCCGAGGACGTCGTGGAACTGCCCGCGCTGCCGAAGGTGCTCGCGGCGAGCGGGACGACGCTCGTGCAGGTGGCGGTGTTCGGGGGCGCGCTGCTGGCGCTGCTCTCGGCCTGGTTCCTGCTCCCGCTCGCCTGGCTGCTGGGCCAGCTGCGCGGCCGACCGCGGCCGGGCCCTCGCGCGTGGCTCGCGCGGGCCGTCCCGTGGCTGGTGCTGGCGGACGGCCTGGTGATCCTGACGTTCACCGTCGGCCTCGGGGTGGCGGTGTACTCCGCGTTCGACACCGACCAGGCGCTGCTGCTGCTCGGGCTGCCGTCGGGCTGGGCGTGGGTGCTCGCGTTCGCGGGCCTGGCGATGGTGCTCGGCGTGCTCGTCGCGCTCGGGGTGATCCTCGGGTTGCGCGGCGGCTGGCGGCTGTGGCGGCGGATCTACCTGGGCGTGCTCGGGCTCGCGGCGCTGACCTGCTCGGTGCTTCTCGGGATGTGGGCGCTCGCCTGATCGTCCCGCGAGTTCCGCATCTCGCCGCCGCGAGTTCCGCATTTCATCAGGTCGTGTGCGGGCGGCCCGTCGGCGAGTTGCGCGTTTCATCAGGTCGTGTGCGGGCGGGCCGTCGGCGAGTTCCGCGTTTCATCAGGTCGTGTGCGCGCGTCCGCCGGCCGGATAACGCCGTACCGCCTGGCGCGATGCGCAACTCGCCGCGGCCAGACGCGCAACTCGCGCTGGTGGGATCCGCAACTCGCCGCGGCCAGACGCGCAACTCGCGCTGGTGGGATCCGCAACTCGCGCTGGTGGGATGCGGAACTCGCGGGTCAGCGGCCCGTCCAGCGCGGCTCGCGTTTCTCGGCGAACGCCGAGGCGCCCTCCCGCGCGTCCGCGCTGGTGAGGATCGGCGCCACCGCCTCGGCCTGGCGGGTCCACACCTCGTCCGCCGGCCAGCCCGGCGACGTTGCGACCACCTGCTTCGACACCCGCACCGCGAGCGGGCCGTTGCGGGCGATCCGGGCCGCGAGCGCGCGGGCCCCCTCCAGCGCGCCGCCCGCCTCGGTGAGGAGGTTCACCAGCCCGTGGTGATGGGCGCGCTCGGCGGTGAGGGGGTCGCCGGTGAGCGCCATCTCCATCGCGACGGCCGGGGGGACCCGGCGCGGCAGCCGGAGCAGCCCGCCCGCCGCCGCCACCAGGCCGCGCTTCACCTCGGGGATCCCGAACGTGGCCTCCCGCGAGGCCACGACGAGGTCGCAGGCCAACGCCAGCTCGCACCCGCCCGCCAGGGCGTACCCCTCCACCGCGGCGATCAGCGGTTTCTCCGGCCCACGCTCGCTGATCCCGCCGAACCCGCGGCCCGGCACGAACGGGCGCTCGCCCGCGAGGAACGCCTTGAGGTCCATGCCCGAGCAGAACGATCCGCCCGCCCCGGTGAGGATGCCGACCGCGAGCGTGTCGTCGCCGTCCAGGGCGTCCATCGCCTCGGCCAGCGCGTTCGCCATCGCCTCGTCGATCGCGTTGCGTGCCCGCGGGCGGTTCAGCGTCACGACCGCGACGTCACCGGACCGCTCGAACAGCACCTCGTCGGGCATCGGGCCTCCTCGCCGTCGCAGCAGGGCCCAGCCTAGTCGGGAAGATGATCAAGTGAGGCTATGCTCGCCCGGTGTCCGAGGGATTCCGCTACGGCATCGAGCACGAGAGCGCTCTGCTGCGCACCGACGGGTCCCTCGCGGACTTCGCGAGTGCGACGTTCGAGGAGCTGCAGGCCGTCGTCGACGCCCTTCCGGAGACGGAGGACCCCGAGCTGCGCACCGGCGACCAGGGCATCAAGCGCAAGCGTTGGTACGTCGAGGGATATGAGCGCTTCGACGTCGACGGGGAGCTGGTGCGCTGCGACCCCAAGGGGCTGGAGATCCGCACGGCGATCCACGGCTCGGTGGAGCAGGCCGCCGGCGCGCTCGCCGCGGACGCCGCGCTGCTCGACGCGGCCGCCCGGGCGCGCGGGCTGGTGCCGGTGACGGTCGGCTTCAACCCGCTGCGCTCCGTCTACACCGTCGATCCGCCGCTCAACGAGTGGGAGCGCCGGCACCGGCAGGGTTCGCCGGAGGAGCGGACGGCCGACCTGCACATGGTCACCTACGGCCCGGACCTCAACCTCTCGCGCGCGGGCCTGCGCGGCGCCGCGCTGGTCGACGTGGGCCGCAAGCTGACCTACTACAGCCCCTGGCTCGTGCCGCTGTCGTTCTCCTCGCCGTTCCGCGACGGGGCGCCGTGGGGCGGCCTGTCCGCCCGCACCGCGCTGCGGACCGGCGCGCGGCCCGCGGCGCTCGTCTTCCTCGGTCCGGACGACGAGCAGCTCCCGTCGGACCCGTCGCTCACCCAGCCCGCCCGGCTGCCCGCCGAGATCGGACGGATCGAGTTCAAGGCGTTCGACGCCTGCCCCGGCACGGATCTCTACGGCGAGCTGCTGAGCCTGCTCACCGGGCTCGTGCGCGACGAGACGTTGCCCGGCCGCGCCACCGTCCCGGACGCCGCGGCACACCGGCATGTCGCCGGACCGGGACTCGCCGACGACGAGGTCCACGGCGGCACCGGGGAACTCCTCGATGCCGCGGAACGGGCGCTCGCGGGGGAGCAGGCCCACCTCGCGCGGCTGGCGTCCTTGCGCCGGCGGTGGGCGCGCCGCGAGTGCCCGGCGACGGAGCTCCTGCGCCGGCACGCCGCGGGTGGGGTGCTGCCTGCCCTGCTCGCAGGCTGAGCCGTGGGCGGCCCCGGCGGGGGGTTTGATGTGGGGCCCTGCTCGCAGGCTGAGCCGTGGGCGGCCCCGGCGGGGGGGTTTGAGTGGGGCCCTGCTCGCGGGCTTGCTGTGGGCCTGCCACGGCCTGGCGTGGGCTCTCCCGCGGCCCCGGGTGCCCTTCTCCCGCGCGCGAACGGCCCGTACGGGAGCTAGGTCCTCCCATACGTGCCGTTCGTGCGGAAAGGCTCGACGGTGGACGGCGCCGTGACCGGTCCGGACGTGGTGTGAAGTCCGTCGCTCCGCAGCGCCGCACCCCGGCCCGGGTGCCAGGCTTGTCCCCGTCACAACCTGACGACCCGGGGACCCGGCGCACGGGCCTCGAGGGAGGACGGACAACGATGTCTCAGCCCGATTCCGGCGTGCCCGCAGGCGAGGTCCAGGGCCCTTACCGCACCGGCCCGGCGGCGCCTGCGACGGGTGCGGGCAAGCCGAAGCGCACCCGCGTCCACCACCTGCGTGAGATGAAGGAACGCGGCGAGCGGTGGCCGATGCTCACGGCCTACGACGTGTACTCCGCGGAGATCTTCGACGAGGCCGGCATTCCGGTCCTGCTGGTCGGCGACTCCGCGGCGAACAACGTCTACGGCTACGAGAACACCCTTCCGGTGACGGTCGACGAGCTGCTGCCGCTGGTCAAGGCCGTGACGCGGGGGACGCGCCGCGCGATGGTCGTCGCGGACCTGCCCTTCGGCAGCTACCAGCTGAGCCCCGAGCAGGCGCTCGCCACGGCCTTCCGGTTCATGAAGGAGGCGGGCGCGCACGCCGTGAAGCTGGAGGGCGGGGCGCGGTTCGCGCCGCAGGTGGAGGCGCTGTCCGCCTCCGGCATCCCCGTCATGGCGCACCTCGGGTTCACCCCGCAGAGCGAGCACGCCCTCGGCGGGTTCCGCATCCAGGGCCGGGGCCACAGCGCGGAGCGCAGGCTCGTCGAGGACGCCCTGGCGCTGCAGGAGGCCGGCGCGTTCTCCGTGGTCCTGGAGATGGTGCCGGCGCACGTCGCGAAGCGGGTGACGGCCGAGCTCGTGATCCCGACGATCGGGATCGGCGCGGGCCCGGACACCGACGCGCAGGTGCTGGTGTGGTCGGACATGGCGGGCATGAACCGGGGCCGCAAGCCGCGGTTCGTCAAGCCCTACGCCGACCTCGGCGACCAGCTCCTCGACGCCGCCCGCCGGTTCGGCGACGAGGTGCGCGGCGGCGTCTACCCGGACGCGGAGCACTCGTACCCGTGACGTGCGGCAGGGCGGTCACCTCGCCGGGTGACCGCCCTCACCGCCGTCACAGGTGCCGCTGGCATGCTGGCCCGCGTGCCTCCCCGCCGCAGGTCCTCGCAGGCCGCCACCGCCGTCACGGCCGTGGTGGCGTTCCTGCTCACCGGCTGCTCGTCGCTGCTCCCGGGCCTGCCGGTGGCGCCCACCCCGCCTGACGAGGCGGCCGAGCTCGCGCCGTACTACACGCAGAAGCTCGCCTGGGGGCCGTGCGACGGGTTCGCCACCGACCCCGCGGACGCGTTCTCGTTCGCCGATCCGCGCTACGACTGCGCCCGGCTGGACGTCCCGCTGAACTACGCCGAGCCGGACGGCCGCCGTGCGCAGCTCGCCGTGCTGCGCCAGAAGGCGACCGGCAGCAAGATCGGCTCGCTCGTGATCAACCCGGGCGGTCCGGGGGCGTCGGGGACCAGTGCGGTGGTGAACATCGTGAGCCCCGGGGCGGGCAACGGCCCGCTCGCGCAGCGCTTCGACATCGTCGGGTTCGACCCGCGCGGGGTCGGCGCGAGCACGCCGACGATCGACTGCCTCACCGACGCCGAGTGGGAGGTCGAGCGCGCGGACCTCGACCTCGACCCGTCCCCCGCCGGGATCGACGCCGCCGAGGCCGAGAGCAAGCAGTTCGTGCAGCGGTGCATCGACCGCTCCGGCGGCGTGGACGTCCTCGCCAACGTGGGCACCCGCGACGCCGCGCGCGACATGGACATCCTGCGGGCGGCCCTCGGCGACGACAAGCTCACCTACCTCGGCTACTCCTACGGCACCTCGCTCGGCTCGACCTACGCCGAGCAGTTCCCCGACCGGGTCCGCGCACTCGTCCTGGACGGCGCCCTGGACCCGACGATGAAGTCCGCGGACCAGCTCGTCGCCCAGAACAAGGGCTTCCAGCAGGCCTTCGACGCCTACGCCGCGGACTGCGCCCGCCGCCCGTCCTGCCCGCTCGGGACGGACCCCGCGCAGGCCACGCAACGGTTCCAGCAGCTCGTCCGGCCGCTGATCCACCAGCCCATCCCCGCGGGGAACGGCCGCGAGCTCAGCTACCCGGACGCGATGACGGGGGTGACGCAGGCGCTGTACCTCTCCGACGCCTGGCCGATCCTCAGCCTCGGGCTGTCCGGCGTCGCCCGCGGCGACGGCGCCCTGCTCATGCGCCTGGCCGACGCCTACTACGACCGCAGCCCGGACGGCACCTACCAGAACAAGCTGGAGGCGTTCCAGGTCATCAACTGCATGGACGACGAGCGGATCACCGACCGGGCCGAGGTTGCGGAGATCGTGCGCCGCGTCGTCGAGGTGGCCCCCTTCCGCGACGACGGCGAGCCGGTGGTCCCGGCGCTGGACCCGTGCGCGTTCTGGCCGGTGCCGCCGACGATGCAGCCGCACATCCCGAACGTGACGGGTCTGCCGCGCACGCTGGTGATCTCGGTCACCGGCGACCCCGCCACGCCCTACCAGGCGGGGGTCGACCTGGCCAAGGCCATCGGCGGCACGCTGCTCTCGGTCACCGGCAACCAGCACACCGCGGCCTTGCGCGGCAACGACTGTGTCGACGGGATCGTCACCTCGTACCTGGTCGATCTGACCCTCCCGTCGGGCGACGCCGCGTGCCGGCTCTAGGCGAGATCACCCCGGAAACATGCCCGTAACCCGACGTTCCTAGGCTCGGCACCATGGACCGCCAGCAGGAGTTCGTGCTCCGCACCCTCGAGGAACGCGACATCCGCTTCGTGCGGCTCTGGTTCACCGACGTCCTCGGCTACCTGAAGTCCGTCGCCGTCGCACCGGCGGAGCTCGAAGGCGCCTTCGCGGAAGGCATCGGGTTCGACGGCTCGGCGATCGAGGGCTTCGCGCGCGTCTACGAGTCGGACATGGTGGCCCGCCCCGATCCGTCGACGTTCCAGGTGCTGCCCTGGGAGAACGGCGCCGGGGAGCACTACTCGGCCCGGATGTTCTGCGACATCGCCATGCCGGACGGCTCGCCGTCCTGGGCCGATCCCCGCCACGTGCTGCGCCGGATGCTCTCGCGGGCGGCCGAGAGCGGCTTCACCTGCTACGTCCATCCCGAGATCGAGTTCTACCTGCTCAAGAACCTGCCCGGGGACGGCAGCCCGCCCGAGGCCGCGGACTCCGGCGGCTACTTCGACCAGTCCAGCCACGACGCCGCCCCGCACTTCCGACGCAACGCCATCGAGACGCTCGAGTCGATGGGCATCTCGGTCGAGTTCTCCCACCACGAGGGCGGCCCCGGCCAGCAGGAGATCGACCTGCGCTACGCGGACGCGCTCACGATGGCTGACAACATCATGACGTTCCGCTACGTCGTGAAGGAGGTCGCGATCACGCAGGGCGTGCGGGCCTCGTTCATGCCCAAGCCGTTCTCGGCGCACCCCGGCTCAGCGATGCACACCCACTTCTCGCTGTTCGAGGGCGACCGCAACGCCTTCCACGACCCGGACGACCCCTACGAGCTCTCCGAGACCGGCAAGGCGTTCGTCGCGGGCGTCCTTCGGCACGCCCGCGAGATCACCGCGGTCACCAACCAGTGGGTCAACTCCTACAAGCGGCTGATCACCGGCGGCGAGGCGCCCACCGCGGTCTGCTGGGGGCACGCCAACCGCTCCGCGCTCGTGCGGGTGCCCATGTACTCCCCCGGCAAGTCCTCCACTCGTCGCGTCGAGATCCGCACGCTCGACACCGCCTGCAACCCGTACCTCGCGTACGCCGTGATCCTGGGCGCGGGTCTCACGGGCATCGCGAAGGGCTACGAGCTGAGCGCGCCCACCGAGGACGACGTCTGGTCGCTCACCGAGACCGAGCGCCGCGCGATGGGCTACGAGTCGCTGCCGCAGAACCTCACCGAGGCGCTCGCGGCGATGGAGCACTCGGAACTCGTGGCCGAGATTCTCGGCGAGCACGTGTTCGACTTCTTCCTGCGCAACAAGCGCGCCGAGTGGGACGCCTACCGCCGCAACGTGACGCCGTACGAGCTGGCGACGTACCTGCCGGTCCTGTAGGCGGCGACGGCACTCAGCGGCCCTCGCGCACCCGCTCGGCCAGGAAGTCGACCCCGGCGCGCAGCGCGGCCGCGGCGTCCGTCGTCGACCGGTCCAGCGCGCGGAACTCCTCGCCGTGGATCGCCGTGCGGCGCACGCCCTCGCGGATCGTGGCGGCGGTGTCGCACAGCTGCCGCGTCCATTCGCGGGCTTCGGGCAACGCCTCGGTGACGCGGGGGACGTCCGGGTCGCGGGCGAGCGCGTCGAGGTGGGCGTCGAGGGCGGCGGCGAGCCGGTCCAGCTCGCGGTGCTGGTCGCGCAGGACGGCGGAGACGAGCGCGTGGTCGGTACCGGCCATGACCCGGTCGGTCTCGGCGACGGACGTCCGCAGGGTGCGGCGCAGCTCGCCGGCCTCGCGCGCCGGGCCGGTGGCGACCGCGCTGCGCGCACGGTCCAGCAGGTGCGCGTTGCGCGCCGCCACCCGCTTCACCGCGCGCGTGACCGTGACGACCAGCACGATCGCCAGGGCGAGCACCACCAGCAGCGCCACGCCGACGGCGCCCAGGAAGACGGGGTCGGTCAGCAGCCGGTAGAGGAGATCGTCGCTCACCTCGTCAGGGTAGGGAAATCGGCTGGCCGGGCCGCGGCCCGGCGCTCACCCTGGGCGCCGTGAGGATCCAGCTCCACGACGACGTCGCGGCCTTCGCCCGGCTCGCGAGCCCGCTCTACGACGCGGACCCGGTGCGCCACACCCTGGCGATCACCGTGCTGGACCGCGTGCGGGACGGCCGGGAGGACCCGGCGCTGATGGTCACCGCGCACCGCGCAGGCACATGCAGCGGCAGTGGCAGGGGTGTTGGCGCGGGCAGTGGCACGGTGATCGGGGCCGCGCTGCGGGTCGAGGGCCGCGGAGTGCTGGTGTCGGGGCTGCCCGCGGTGTGTGCGGCGGAGGTCGACGCCGTCGCCGCCGCGGTCGATCCGGCCCCGTGGGGCGTGACGGGGCCGGTCGAGCAGGCCCACGCGTACGCGGCGGCGGTGGCGGCCCGTACCGGCGGGCGCTTCGAGGTGGCGATGCGCCAGCGGCTGTTCCGGCTGCTGGTGCTGCGGTGCCCGGCCGGCGTGCCGGGATCGGCGCGGCGGGCGGTCCCGGACGACATCGAGCTGCTCGCCGGATGGCTGGAGGAGTTCAGGCGGGAGGCGCTGCCGACCCTGCCCGCGCCGGACGACCCTCGCCCCGGTCTGCGGGACGCGCTCGTGGGTGGCGGGATCCAGCTGTGGGAGGTCGGCGGGGAACCGGTCGCCTACGCCGCGGCGCGGCCTCCGATCGCGGCGATGTCGCGGGTCGGGCCCGTCTACACCCCGCCCGAGCACCGCGGGCACGGGTACGGCACCGCCGTGACGGCGGCCGCGACGGCCTGGGCGCTCGACGCCGGTGCCCGCGACGTCGTCCTGTTCACCGACCTGTCGAACCCCGTGAGCAACGCGATCTACCCCCGGATCGGGTACCGGGCCGTCGAGGACATGGTGGAGCTGGCGTTCCGGTGACCGCAGGCCGTGCTCCCGCGCGCGAGCGGCGATCGGTGGCGCGTTCCGCCGGCGATCGCGTCACGGTCCGTCACGAGCAGGAGCCGCGGGTCGACGCCCGGTGTGCCGCGGCTCGCCCGGGCGGTCGCACGCGCCGGGCCAGGGTCGCACGCGCCGGGCCGGGGTCGCACACAGCGGCGGACGGTCGCACGCGCCGGGCCGGGGTCGCACGCGCCGGGCCGGGG
>JBFWRR010000009.1:23338-24758 GCA_050248815.1 Pseudonocardia sp.
CGCCGGGCGCGGGGTCGTGCCGCCTGGGCGCCGGGCGCGGAGTCGTGCCGCCTCACTGCCGCCGGGCGCGTGCGCGGCGCTTGCCTTCGTGCATCGCCTGCACCCGCGCGATCGGGATGGTGTGCCCCTCGGCGACGAGGTCCGCGGGCAGCTCCTGCGGGTCGGGGAGCCGGGACCGCCACGGGTCGGCGTCGCCGAGCAGGGACGGCGCGGTGCGGATGGTGAAGTCGGCGGGTGAGACGTCGTCGAGGTCCTCCCACCCGACCGGGAACGACACGGGTGCTCCCGGGCGGACTCGGGGGCTGTAGACGGCGACGACGGTGGCGCCGCCGGCACGGGTCGAGTCGAGGAACACCTTGCCCTCGCGGTCCTCCCGGATGAACGCCGTCGTCGCGAGCGCCGGGTCGATCCGCTCGGCGCGGGCTGCCAGCGCCCTGGTCGCCGCGGCCGCGTCCTCGATCGCCGTGGACCCCACCACCGGCACGACGACGTGCAGCCCCTTGGCTCCGCTGGTCTTCACCGCACCGGCGAGCCCGCAGTCCCCGAGCGCCGCCCGGACGAGCCGCGCCGCCGCGACGACGTGCCCGAACGCATCGCCTGCCGGCGGGTCGAGGTCGAGTACCAGGTGGGTGACGTGGTGGTGCTCCCCGCGCAGCAGCGCGGGGTGGTACTCGACCGCGCGCTGGTTCGCGAACCACAACAGGGTGCGCCGGTCGTCGCACAGCGCGTAGCGGATCTCGCGGTGCGACGCCTCGGCCCAGACCGTCACCGTGCGGATCCAGTCCGGGGTGTACTTCGGCACGTTCTTCTGCATGAACGGCTCCTGGCCGGGCCGGACCCGGATCACCGACAGTGGCCGATCGGCGAGCTCGGGGACGATCCGGTCGGCGAGCATGTCGAGGTAGTCCACGAGGTCGCGTTTCCTGGCGTCCGCCCCGTCGAACAGGGGCTGGTCAAGGCTCGTCAGGCGGACGCCGTCCCGCTCCTCGGCGGTGTCGTCGCGGCGGCTCATCGGCCCAGCCTGGCACGGCCGGACCGGTGCCGCCGCCGGGCGGGTGACCCCACGCAACGAACGGCACCCTCGTAGGCACCATGCGCACGAGGGTGCCGTTCGTTCCACGGGAGCGGGGCACGGGACGCGGCGACCCCTCCGCGCCGCGTCCGGATGCGGCTCCCGGATCCGGGCGGCCTCACACGGCCGCTCGGCCGATCCATGCGGCGGGCGTGGCCTGGTAGCCGGCCGCCGCCGGGTCGGCCGTGACGGCGCGGTCGCAGGCCGCCGCGGGGTCGCCGGCGGCTGCGGCGAGGTCCTCCACAACCTGGTCGCGCGCCACTGTGTTGGCGGCGGTCGCTGCGTTGGCGGTTGTCGCGTCGCCGACGGTCGCTGCGTCGCCGGTTGTCCCGTTGGCGGTTGTCGCGT
>JBFWRR010000009.1:24858-38271 GCA_050248815.1 Pseudonocardia sp.
CGTTGGCGGTTGTCGCGTCGCCGACGGTCGCTGCGTCGCCGGTTGTCCCGTTGGCGGTTGTCGCGTTGGCGACGGTCGCTGCGTCGCCGGCGGTTGTCCCGTTGGCGGTTGTCGCGTTGGCGACGGTCACTGCGTCGGCGACGGTCACTGCGTCGGCGGCGGTCGCTGCGTCGCCGCCCGGTGTGGTGCCGGCGGTGGGCCCGGACCGCTCCTCCGAGGTGGCCGCGTCCGCCAGCGCGGTGTAGTACGCGCGCCGCGCGGACTCGAGCAGATCGGTCCACGACGCCACCCGGGGTCGTTGCTTGAGCAGCGCCCGGCGCTGCCGCTCCGTCATGCCGCCCCAGACCCCGATCTCGATCTGGTGGTCCAGCGCGTGGGCGAGGCACTCGGTTCGGACGGGGCAGGTGGCGCAGAACTGCCTGGCCTCGCGCTGGAGGCGGCCGCGGGTGAACAGCGTGTCGGCGTCGGCGACGCGGCAGCGGGCGGCGATGCGCCAGTTCCAGGTCTCGGTCATGTCGTCGTCCCCCTCGGGTGCGGTGATCGCTTCGAGAGGAAGTCTCGGATCGGTCGGGCGATCCGGGCAGAGCGCAAAACTACTCAACTTCGCCGCGTGGTGGCGCTCAGTCCGGCAGGAGCGGAACCTCGAATCCCTGGTCGCGGCCCAGGAGCGCGGCCCGGGTGACGGCGCTCGATCCGAAGCGTTCACGAACGCGATCGATCGCGGTGTCGACGCTCTCGGGATGCAACTCGTCGAACAGCGTGAGCTGGACGGACGCGTCGTCGTCCAGGTTGCCGACGGCGACGCCCAGCAGGGTCAGGCCGCGGCGCTCGATCTCGGGCCGGACGGTCGCGAGCAGGGTGCGGGCCGCGCCGAGCACCGTGCCGGTGTGGGCGGTGGCGGCCCCGAGGGTGTGGGAGCGGGTGATGCGGGAGAAGTCGTCGAACCGCAACCGCAGCACGACGGTGCGGCCGACTCGGTGCGCGGCGCGCATGCGGCGGGTGACCCGGTCCACCAGGCCGGTCAGCACGGCGTCGATCGCCTCCGGCGACTTCGGCCGGCGCCCGAGCGCGCGCTGCGAACCGATCGAGCCGCGCCTGCGCCCGACCTGCACGCGCCGCGCGTCGTGGTTGTGTGCCAGCGCGAACAGGTGCCGGCCGGCGGCGCGGCCGAGCAGCGACACGAGCGTGGACTCCCCGAGCTGCGCCACCTCGCCGACCGTGCGGATGCCCCAGCCGTGCAGCTTCGCCGCGGTGACCTCCCCGACGCCCCACAGCATCTCGACGGGCAGCGGGTGCAGGAACTCGAGCTCCCCGTCCCCCGGGACGACGAGCAGGCCGTCCGGTTTCGCGACCCGGCTCGCCACCTTCGCGAGGAACTTGGTGCGCGCCACGCCGACGGTGATCGCCAGCCCGACCTCGGCCAGGACGCGGGCCCGCAGGCGTGCGGCGATGGTGGCGGGTGAGCCCGCGAGCCGGCGCAACCCGCCGACGTCGAGGAACGCCTCGTCGATGGACAGGCCTTCGACCAGCGGCGTCGTGTCCCGGAAGACGGCGAACACGGCCCGGCTCGCTTCGGTGTAGGCCGCGAAGCGCGGCGCCACGACGACGGCCTGCGGGCACAGCGCCCGCGCCTGCGCGCCGGGCATCGGAGTGCGCACGCCGAAGGCCTTCGCCTCGTACGACGCGGCGAGCACCACGCCGGCACCGACGATCACCGGGCGGCCCCGCAGCTCGGGCGCGTCGCGCTGCTCGACCGACGCGTAGAACGAGTCGAGGTCGGCGTGCAGGATCGCGGGTTCGCCGGACACGAACAGATGTTCGCACGACCCACCGACCGTTTCGTCCGGCGAACGCCGTACCGGCGACGCAGGTTCGGCGCCCTGTCGCGGGCTCCGCCCGCGTCCGCCCGCCGGTGCGCCGTGGGGCTCTCCGGGTTCGCGTTCGTCGAGGCGTGCCTGCTGTGGGTGGCGATCGCGTTCGCGCGGCTGCACCGTCGCGCCGCCCGGCTGCGCGTGTCCTACCCGGCCCGGCTGAGGTGGCAGGTCACCGGACGCCCCGCAGGACGTAGTCGCCCGCCGCCTCGTCCCACTCCATCTCGACAAGGCCGCGGGCCCGCGCCGCCTTCGCGAACGCGAGGAAGCTCGAGAACCCGAACCGCTTCTCGCTGAACCCGGGGATCCGCCGCCGCAGCAGGTCCTTCATGCCGTTGAGGGGTCGCGGGGCGTCCGCGACGAGCCGGGCGAACTCGCGGAACGCCTCGTCGTCCGCCGAGCCGTGCTCGGGGAAGCCCACCTCCGGGTCGCCCTGCGCCGAACCCTGCCGCAGGTCGATGACGCGCTGGTCCGCGAGGTTGCGCAGGAGCTCCCCGAAGCCCCGGAAGCCGAGCTCGGCCTCGTCGAAGGTGGGGTCCTTGCGCAGGATCGCGCGCTTGAGCCGGGAGGCGAGGACAGGGCCGTCCGCGTGGCGTTGCAGCCCGGAGAGGGTGCGGGTGACGAGACGACCGGGATCGGTCTCGGCCTCCGGTTCGGGAGTGGGAGCGGGTGCGGGCGCAGCGGGGGAGCGCTTCGGCCGCGGCTCCACCCCGGGCAGCCGGTCGTAGAAGAGGAACTCGTCGCACGCGGGCGGCAGGAGCGCCGAGGTCGAGGACTGGACGCCGATCCCGATCACCCGCTTGTCCAGCTCGCGCAGCTTGTGGACCAGCGGGGTGAAGTCCGAGTCGCCCGTGCCGATCGCGAACGTGGTGATGAAGCCGCGCGCGAACGCGAGCTCGACGGCGTCCACGGCCATCTTGATGTCCGCGGCGTTCTTGCGGGAACCACCGATGCGCTGCGGGATCTCGATCAGCTCCACCTGCGCGCGGGCGAGTGCCCGGCGGTCCTCGTCGAAGGCGGACCAGTCGGCGTACGCGCGGCGGGCGACCACCCGCCCGCGCTCGGCCAGCGCGTCCGCCACGGGGGTGAAGTCGAACGGTGAGACACCCAGGCCCTCGCGGGCGCCGATGGCGAGGTTCTCGTAGTCGAGGAACAGCGCGATGCGCTCGTCGTCGGTGGTCACGTGGCGATCCTTCCATCGCCGGACCTGACACCATCGCGGCCATGACGACGTTCGCGCAGGCTCTCGCCGCAGGCCGCGTCACCACCGACGAGGCCCTCGCCCTCTACGACGACCTCGGCGCCGTCCCCACCGGGTTCATGATCGGCACCTGGGCGGGTGCGGAGTTCCCCACCGGCCACCGGATGGACGGCATGCTGACGGCCACCGGCTGGTACGGCAAGCGCTTCACCGACGCCGAGACCGTCCACCCGTTGCTGTTCCACACCGCGGACCGGCGCGCGGCGTTCCCGGTCGACCCCGCGTTCGCCCCCGTCGGGCTGCCGCTGCCCGCGAACCGCTCCTACCACCGGCTGATCACCGCGATGCGTCCGGTCATCGGGACGCGCAGGCCGACGGCCCGGCTGCGGATGACGGAGTACCGCGGAGTGGTCAGCGCGACGATGATCTACGACGCCAAGCCGATCCTCGACGTCTTCCGCCGGGTCGACGACACCACCGTGCTCGGCGCCATGGACCTGCGGGGCGCAGAGCCGTACTTCTTCGTGCTCCGCCGCGACGACGGATTCCACGTGCTCGCCTGAACGAATCGCCGTCCCGCTCCGTGCAGTGGACGGATCTGCCGCCCGGCAGGCCGGACCTTCAGGGGGAGGACATGGGGACGACGGTGGCGCCGCGGCGGCGCAGGGCGGCCGTGGTGCGGACACGGCCGCTGCGCCGCGACGATCCCGCGGTCGACGCGGTCTTCGCGGGTCTCTCGGAGCGCAGCCGCTACCTGCGTTTCCACGTGCCGGTGCCGCGGCTCACCGCCGCCGTCCGCCGCCACCTCCACGACGTGGACGGCCGCCGCCACGCCGGGGTGGTCGCCGAGGTGCGCGGCGTGCTGGGCGCCCGCCCGGTCGGGATCGGCCGGATCGTCGGCGCCGCGGGGGAGCCGGTCGAGCTCGCCGTCGCCGTCGTCGACGCCTGGCACGGTCGCGGCGTCGGCCGCGCGCTGCTCACCGATCTCGGCGCGCTCGCCCGCGATCTCGGCCACGGTAAGCTGCACGGCCGCGTGCTGGCCGAGAACGCCGGCGTCGTCGCGCTGCTGCGGTCGGTGTTCCCGGGGACGCGGCACACCCGCGACGGCGACGTCGTGCACGTGCGGTGCCCACTGGTCGACTCCGTCGAGATCACCCACGAGGACCTGCTCGCCGATCTCCTGGCGTGCTGAGGAGCCCCGCGATGACCGCATCGACGCCCACCAGGCGCTCGCCGATGATGACCGTGGTCGCGGCCGTCGCGCTGGCGATGGTGCTGTTCCTGGTGAACCGGGCCGGGGAGCCGCTCGCCCCCGTGCCTCCCACCGCCGCCGTTGCCGCCCCGGCCCCCGTGTCCTACGAGGGCGCGACGGAGGACGGCCGGGTCGCCGTGTCCGTCACCGTGACCGGCGACCGGGCCGAGGGTCGTGTCGCGGGCCGCGCAGGCCGGTCGGGCGCCCCGCTCGCCGCGTTCCTGGACGGCCCGGCGGTGGACGGCCGGATCGCCCTGGGTGCCGACGGCGTGCACGTCGAGGCCACCGTGGACGGCGACCGCCTGCGCGGCACCGTCCGGACCGGCGACGGCCGTGCCCGGCCGTTCACCGCCGTCGCCGAGGGGGGTGCGTCGCGATGACCGACAAGCGGCGCGTCCGCGTCGTCCTCGTCGGGCTGATGCTCGGCGTGTCGCTCGCCGCCCTCGACCTCACCGTGGTCGCCACCGCCGTCCGCACCATCGCCGACGACCTCGGCGGCGCGGACCTGCAGGCCTTCGCGACCACCAGCTATCTCATCGCGAGCGCCATCACCACGCCGCTGTACGGCAAGCTCTCCGACCTCTACGGGCGCAAACCGCTGTTCCTCGTGGCGATCTCGGTGTTCGTCGTGGGCTCGCTGCTGTGCACGCTCGCCACGTCGATGTACCAGCTCGCGGCCTACCGCGCGATCCAGGGCGTCGGTGCGGGTGGGCTGTTCTCGCTGTCGCTGACGATCATCGCCGACCTCGTCCCGGCCCGTGAGCGCGCCCGCTACGTCGGCCACCTCATCACCGTGTACGGGGCGTTCGGCGTGCTCGGCCCGCTGGTCGGGGGCCTGCTCGCGGGGACCGACGAGATCCTCGGGATCACCGGTTGGCGCTGGGTCTTCCTCATCAACGTGCCGGTCGGACTCGTCGCGCTCGCCGTCGTCGCCGTGGGGCTGCGGGTGCCGCGCCGACGGGCGCAGGCCCGCGTCGACTGGTCCGGTGCCGCGCTGCTCTCCCTCGGGCTCGTGCCGCTGCTCGTCGTCGCCGACGAGGGCCGCAAGTGGGGTTGGAACTCCTACGAGGCGTGGCTGTGCTACCTCGTCGGGGTCGCCGGGATCGCCGGGTTCGTGCTGGTCGAGCGCGTGAGGCAGGACGACGCCCTGCTGCCGCTGAAGCACTTCCGCGTGCCCGACTTCCGGCTCGGCGCGATCGCGAGTGTCGCCGTCGGCTTCGGGATGTTCGGGGTCATCACAGCGCTGCCCCTGTATCTGCAGGTCGTCGGGGGCGCCTCGCCCGCGGAGGCGGGCGTGCTGATGATGCCACTGGTCGTCGGGATCCTCGCGACCTCGCTGGTCTCGGGGAAGGTCATCGAGCGGACGGGCCGCTACCGGGCGTGGCCGATCTTCGGATCGGTGCTGATGATCGTCGGGCTGCTGTGGCTGTCCGTGATCACCGACGAGACGTCGTTCGTGACGACCGCCGTGTTCATGTTCGCCTTCGGTGTCGGCCTCGGCGGCAACCTGCAGCCGCTCACCCTCGCGATGCAGAACGCCGTCGCGGCCCGCGACTCCGGTGTCGCCACCGCGGCGGCCACGTTCTTCCGCTCGCTGGGCGGCAGCGCGGGGGCGGCGGTGTTCCTCACGATCCTGTTCAGCACCGTGGGCGACCGGATCGCGTCGGCGTTCCGCGAGGCCGCCGCGACGCCGCAGTTCCAGGCCGTCCTGCGGGACCCGGCCGTACTCGCGGATCCGGTGAACCGTTCGGTCGTCGAGGGGCTGCGCGGCGGCGAGGTCGGAACGGCGCTGCTGGAGGATTCGAGCTTCCTCGGCAAGCTGAACCCGGTGCTCGCCGAGCCGTTCCTGCGCGGGTTCGCCGACGCCACCGGCGTCGTGTTCCTCGCGGGGGGCGTCGTGCTCGTCGCCGCACTGGCGGCGGCGCTCGCGATGGAGGATGCGCTCGTGCCCGCCGGGCGCGGGGCGGAGCCGGAGGGTGGCGGTGTCGGGCGGGTCGGCACGCTCGTCGGGGTCGGGCGCGGGGGGTCGGCTCTGCCGGTGGGGTCGTCGGCACCCAGCCCGCGCGAGATGGCCGTCAGCGGGCTTCTGGCCGCCGGATACCCCGCTGACGGCGATCTCGGGCGCGCGGCCGCGCCGCTCGGGTCCGTCGACGAGGGGGCCGGGCCGATGGCGGCCGGGCCGGCGCTGACCGCTGCGCCGGTCGGATCAGTGGGACCGACCGCAGGGGCGGGCGGCCGGGGCGCCCAGCCGTCGCGCCCGGTGGGGCCGACGGTGCCCGCCCGGGCGGGGGCGGGCGCCCGGGACGAGGCTGCTCGCGTGCACTCCGGTGGCGTCGGGTCGCCGGGTCCGCAGCCGTCCCCGGCCGACGGCGCGGGTGCTCGAGTCGCGGCCGAGGGGCGCTCGCGGCCGACCGCGCGGGTCCGGCTGCTGCCGGAGCAGGTGGAGCCCCCGGTGGGTCGCGTGCCGCCGGAGACTGTGGCGCCCGCCGTGCGACCGGAGCCCGCGGGCGCGGGATCCGAGCCACCTCCCGGCGAGCGCGAAGCGCCACGGCCCGCCCACCGGCCGGCCCCCGGCCCGCCCGAGATCGCACTCTGCGGGGTTCAGGCCGCCGGAAACCCCGCTGAAAACCCCGCTGACGGCGTCGGGCGCGCGGCCGCGCCGCTCGGGTCCGTCGTCGAGGAGGTCGGGTCGGCTGCTGCCGCACCTCCGGACGGGGCCGCTGCGGCACCGGGGGCGGGCCCCGGGCCGTCAGGGGCCACCCTCCCCCCGGAGCAGGTGGTCCAGCCGCCCCGCGCCGCTGTCCTGTCACCGGGTGCCGTCGTGCCGGCGTCCGGCCCTGCCGGGCCAGCACCGGGTGCCGCCGGGCCGGGGCCGGGGCCGGGGGCGACTCGCGGGCCGGGTGCCGTCGTGCCGGCGTCTGGCCCTGCCGTGCCGGGGCCGGGTTCCACCGCGCCGCCGTCCGGTCCCGGCGCCTCGTCCCCCGGCCCCGCCGTCCCCACCACCTCGGGTGGCCTGCTCGCCGAGCTGCCGTCCTCCGTCCGGCGCCTGCTGCTGCGCGCCGCCCGGCCCGGCTTCGTCCACGCGGGGATGACGCTGTTCCGCCAGGGCGAGGGCGGCGACACCGCCTACCTCGTGCGCTCCGGGCGCATCGAGGTGTTCGCCGACGGGGCGCTGGTGCGCGCCTTCACCGCCGGGGACGTGTTCGGCGAGCTGGCGCTGCTCGGCGACGGCGTCCGCACCGCGACTGCCGTGGCGCGCCGCGACAGCGAGCTCCTCGGCCTGCACCGCGCGGACTTCGACCGCCTGCTGGCGACGGAGCCCGCGTTCGCCCGCGCGATGGTGGAGCGGCTCGCGACGCGCGTCCCCGGCCCGGACCCGGCGGCGGCCCCGCAGACCCCACCCGTGGTGGCGCTCGTTCCGGCGGCCGAGGGCGTCGCGACGGCAGGCGTCCGCGAGCTCGCCACCTACCTGGCCTTCCACCTGCGCCGGGGCGGACGGGTCGCGCGCCTCGACGCCGACGGCGACCCGACCCGGTGGGCCGCCCGGCTGGCCGAGGCGGAGGCCCGCCACGACCGCGTGCTGCTCGTCGCCGCGCACCCGGCCGACGCGTGGGCGCGGTTCTGCCTGCGGGTCGCGGACCGCCCGCTCGTGGTCGCCGATCCCGCCCAGGCACCGACGGCGGGGCGCCGGTTCCCGCGATCGGCGCAGCTGGTGGTCCTCGGTGGCGGGCCGGGGCTGGGGCGCTGGCTGGACGCCGTCCGGCCCTCGGCGCACCACCTGGTCGACCCGAGCTCTCCGGACACCGACGTCGCACGCCTCGCCCGCCGCGTCACGGGCCGGGCGGTGGGGCTGGTGCTCTCCGGCGGCGGGGCGCGGGGGCTCGCGCACATCGGCGTCGTCGACGTGCTGCGCCGCGCCGGCGCGCCGATCGACCGCGTGGGCGGGACGAGCATGGGCGCGGTGGTCGCGGGCATGGTCGCGATGGGCCGCGACACCGCCGAGATGCTCGATCTCGCCCGCCGCGAGCTGGCCCGCGGGCGCCCCTTCGGCGACGTCGTGTGGCCGCGCCACTCCCTGATCCGGGGGGCGCGGGCCGAGCGGCTGCTCGACCGGGTCTTCGGCGACGCCCGGATCGAGGACCAGCGCAGCGCGATGTTCGCGGTGAGCGCGGATCTCGTCGCGGCGGAGCCGGTGGTGCACCGCCACGGCCGGATCGCGGACGCCGTCGCGCTGTCGGTGCGGCTACCGGGGATCGCGCCGCCGCGCTGGGTCGGCGGGCGCCTGCACGTCGACGGCGGGATCCTCGACAACCTGCCCGTCGAGACGATGGCGGCCGACGGCGAGGGCCCGGTCGTGGCCTCCGACGTGGCGCCCCGGTTCGACGCGACCTTCGGCGACGGGAGCAGGCTGCCGGGCATCATCGACACGGTCGGGCGTTCGATGATGCTCGCCGGGGCGCGCCGCGGGTCGCGGGCGGACTCCGCGGCGCACACGATGCTCGCGCCGGACCTCGGCGATCTCGGGCTCTTCGACTTCGCCCGCCTCGACGAGTTCGTCGACCGCGGCCGGGCGGCGGCCGAGGCTGCGCTGCCGCGGCTGCGGACGTTGTGGTGAGCGGGGCTCACCCGGCCCGGTCGGGGTGCCGTTCGCGCAGCACGTCCAGCCGGGCCCGGTACTCCGGCTCGTCCAGCTCGCCGCGGGCGAACCGCTCCGCGAGCAGCGCCTCGGCCGTCCGCGGCGGCGCGGCGCGAGTGCCCTGGCGGGCCAGGTGGTGCACCAGGACGGCGACCGCGGCGGCGACGAGCAGCCAGATGAGCACCGAGGTCACCGCCGCCATGGCCATGCCCCAACCACCGGCCGCGGGTCCGTACCACCACATCATCGTGACCACCTCCCTGCTGCTCACGATGCTCCGGTGCCGCGGTCGGACACCGAGGGCGAACGGCCCTGATCCGGTGCACCGGAGGGCCCGGAGCGCGGCCCGTCAGCTCGACGGCGGGTCCGCCGGCAGCCGGGCGGCGATCACACCGGCGGCGACCGCCAGCCCCGCCGCCGCGACCGGCTGCGCGGCCTGCACCGTGAACCCCGCGACCACGAACACCGGCAGCAGCACGGCGTACGCGACCCCGGCCGCGCGCAGCCCGCGCCGCGCCACCGCCGTCCCGAGGCCGACCGCGCCCACGATCAGCAGCAGCACCCCGACGAGCGCCGTCGCGACCAGCGGCAGCCCGTAGACGTCGGCGTCGATCGCGGCGGCGTCGGGGGAACCGCGCAGCTGTGCACGGCCGACGGCGGGCTGGGCGAACGCGGCCGCGCCGAACACCGCGCTCGTGACGACATTGCCGATCACCGTTCCCGCGACCGCCAGGTAGGTCGCCGGTGCGGGCCGCAGGTACGCCGCCGCCGCGACGACGCCGAGCACGCCGAGCGCGGCCCCCAGGATGCTCGCGCCGAGGTGGGAGGCCAGGAACGGGCCGGTCGTGACGTAGCGGGCGTAGGCGTCGAACGCCGCCTTCGGGTCGGGCTGGTGGGTGAGTGTCCCGAGCACGAGCAGCACGGCGTGCAGCGGCAGCAGCCACAGGGCCGCGCGGACGGTGCGCGTCTCCACAGGGCACTCCCGGTGCTGGGCGGTGGGCGGTGGGCGGTGGGCGGTGGGCGGTGGGCGGTGGGCGGAGCCTACGGCGGATCGGGATCCACGACGGTGGCCGCCCGTTCCCGGCGGCCCGTCGTGGGGACGACCCGAGGCCGGCCGTGCACTAGCGTGGCCGGTGTGCTGCTCACCGCCGCCGGCGCCGCCCTGTTGATCGTCGACGTCCAGCAACGGCTCGTCCCGGCCATCCACGACGGCCCGACGATGGTCGCCCGCACCGTCCGGCTCGCGGAGGCCGCGCAGCTGCTCTCGGTGCCGGTGTGCGCCACGGAGCAGTACCCGGACGGGCTCGGGCCCACCGTGGGGGAGCTCGCGGCCTACCCGGGGCTCGTCATGTCCAAGACGTCGTTCGACGCCACCGCCGATCCCGGGTTCGCGACGCTGCTGCCACCCGGCACGAAGGAGGTCGTGGTGACGGGCGCCGAGGCGCACGTGTGCGTGCAGCAGACCGTGCTGGGCCTGGTCGCTGCCGGGCAGCGGACCGTCGTCGCCACAGACGCGGTCGGCTCGCGCGACCCCGCCGACAAGGCCGCCGCGCTGGAGCGCATGGCGCGCCACGGCGCCGAGCTGGTGACCTCGGAGATGGTGCTGTTCGAGTGGCTTCGCGACGCGCGCCATCCGCGCTTCCGCGAGGTGCAGAAGCTCCTGAAGTAGGGCGGTTCGCCGCCCGGGAACGCCGGGGTTGACGCGCCGGGCCCGGCCGTCATCGTGGTCGGCGGGAGGGCGACGATGCCGGGTGTCTCGATCACCACCGCCGAGCCGGACGTGGCCCGCGCGGAGTGCGGCCGCGTCTACTTCCCGCACCGGCTGGCGGTGCTGCACGAGCCGTCGGCGTTCCGGATGACGTTGTCGGCGGCGACCCTCGGCCCGCTGTCGGCGGGCCTGCTCGGCTACGCCGGCGAGGTGTGCGTCGAGACGGGGGAGCTGGAGACCGGCTACGAGGTGAACGTCCCCCTCGACGGCCTGCTCGCCACCTGGACGGGGCACGCGCAGGTCTGCGCGTCACCGACGACGGCGGCCGTGTACCGCCCCGACGGGCGCACCCGCCTGCACGGGTGGCGCGGTGGCGGGCGCCTGCTCGGGGTGAAGGTGGAGCGTGCCGCGCTGGAGGCGACGCTCGCCGAGTTCACCGACCGTCCCGTGCCCGGCGTCGTCGCGCTCGGTGCGGCGATCGACCTGCGGTCGGGTGCGGGTGCGCAGTGGTGGTCGCTCGCGAGGGCACTGATCGCCGTCGTGGAGGATCCGGACGGGCCGCTCGCCCATCCGATGGTGGCCCGCCCGCTCGCGCACGCGGTGCTCGCGGCGCTGCTGCACGCGGTGGACCACCCGCTGCGCGACGCCCTGGACCGGCGGCCCGCGCAGCCCCGGCCGGCCTCGGTGCGGGAGGCCGTCGAGCTGCTGGAGGCCGAGCCGGAGCGGCCGTGGACGGTCACGGAGCTGGCCGGGCGGGTCGGGGTGGGCAGCCGGGGCCTGCAGGACGGGTTCGCCCGCCACGTCGGCACGAGCCCGACGGGGTACCTGCGCGAGGTGCGGTTGCGCCGTGCCCACGCGGACCTGCTCGCCGCGGACCCGGGGCGGCACACCGTGGCCGAGATCGCGCTGCGGTGGGGGTTCGCCCACCTCGGCCGGTTCGCCGCGGCCTACCGGCGCCGCTACGGGCAGGCGCCGTCGCAGACCCTGCGCTCCTGAGGCGTCGGGACGGACGGCCCCGACGCCGTCCTCGACGGGACCACGGGAATCGGCCGGCCCGTCTGCGCCTCGCGGATCGAACGTGACCGCGGTCGCCTCTAGCGTCGGCGGCCGACCCCGAGGAGACGCCGTGACCACCACGTTCGACTTCAACCCGATGGTCAGCCCGCACCGGGAGGACCCGCACCTGTTCTACCGGGAGGCCCGCCAGGGCCCGCCGCGGCCGAGCCCCACGCTCGGCGCGTACATGGTGACCCGCTACGAGGACCTCACGACCGTCATCGACGACCCGCAGACCTACTCGTCCGCCGCGGCCATCCCCAAGATCTACACCAACCCGCCCGAGGTCGTGGAGGTGTTGAAGGCCGGTGGCGTCCCGGAGACCAACGCCGTCGTCAACGAGGACGAGCCCGCGCACCACCCCATCCGGCGGGTGTTCGACGCCGGGTTCACCGGCGCCCGCGTGCGCGCCATGCTCCCGACGATGCGGGCCCGCGCGAACGAGCTCGTCGACCGCTTCGGGGACGGCCGCGCCGACCTCGTCGGTGAGTTCGCGATCCCGTTCGTGCAGACCGTGATCAACGCGATCATCGGCTTCCCGGCCGAGGACGGCGAGCAGATCCAGGTCTGGACCGACGACGTCAACATGCTGTGGAACCTGCTCGCACCGCTGCAGGACCGGGTCGCGTCCGCCCACCGGATGGCCGACTACACGCGCTACCTGCAGGCCCTCATCGACGAGCGGCGGGAGAGCCCGCGCGAGGACCTGATCTCCGATCTCGTGCACGGTGCCCACGGGTTTCCCGGACTGTCCGACGAGTACGTGCAGAACGTCGTGCGCGGGGCGGCCCGGGTCGCCGGGTTCGACACGACGCGCGACGCCATCACGGCGACGATGCTCGTCATCCTGCAGAACGGCGACGTCCGCGAGCGCGTGCTCGCCGACCCGGCCCGGACGATCCCGAAGGTCACCGAGGAGGCGCTGCGCCGCGACGCCCCGCACCGGGGTCTGTTCCGGATCACCACCCGCGACACGAACCTCGGCGGTACCGACCTGCCCGCGGGCACCCCGCTGCTGCTGCTGTTCGGCTCCGGCAACCGGGACGAGACCGTGTTCCCCGACCCGGACGAGGTCGACCTCGACCGCACCAACGTGCGCGACCACCTCGCGTTCGGTCGTGGCCTGCACGTCTGCCCGGGCGCGCCGATGGCCCGAGCGGAGATCCGGGTGGCGCTGGAGACGCTGATCCGGCGCCTGCCCGGGATGCGGCTGGCCGACGGCTACGCGCCGACCTACATCGCGAGCTACTTCTTCCGCGGCCTGGAGAGCCTCGACGTCATCTGGTGAGCGTCCGCACCCCGCCGTCGGGAGCGGCGTCGCGGGCGCGCACGAGCGGCGCGGCGTCGTTCCCGGCGGGGCGCCTGCCATGCTGCCGCGGTGACCGTCCTGCGTGCCCACCCGGTCCTGGCCGTGCCCGACCTCGACCGCACCGCGCGCTGGTTCGCGGCCGTCCTGGACGCCACCAGCCACGACGTCGCGCCGGGGCAGTGGGTGTGGCAGTGGGTGCGCCGGGGACGTCCGGTTCATGCTCGGGCGCTGCCCGGATGCGCCGCCGGTCGCCGAGATCGGCGACCACGGCTACGTCGCCTACCTCGACGTGAGCACGGCCGGACGGCCACCGCCTCATGGTCGCCGCGCCCGTGTGAGGTCAGTGCTTGCCGAGGTCAGTGCTTGCCGAGGTCAGTGCT
>JBFWRR010000009.1:38371-74742 GCA_050248815.1 Pseudonocardia sp.
GAGGTCAGTGCTTGCCGAGGTCAGTGCTTGCCGAGGTCAGTGCTCGGGCTCCGTGCCCACCAGGGCACCGAGCACGACGGTGCAGGTGAGACCGCACCCCGCGCACCACAGGACGACGTGACGGTCCGACGCGACCCAGTACTCCTGGACGAACGTGGCCTCGGCGGCGCAGGCCGGGCAGTACTTCACCTCGGACTTCACGCCCGACTTCACGCCGGACTTCGCGTCGGTGTTCATGACCATGCAGGAACCGGATCCCCGAAGAGGTCGAAGATCTCGTCCCGGATCGGGGAGAAGCGGATCGAGCTCTCCCGCGTCCACAGCTGCCGGAACTCCACCGCCGAGCCGAACTTGTCCCGCTCCATCGGCAGGTCGATCCGTTCGTGCGGCTCCCGGAACGTGCAGAGGGGGTCGAGCCCCTGCTCCACCCGCTCGATCTGCTCGGTGTAGAGCTTGCGCAGCATGATGACGCCGAGATCCGAGCGGCCCAGGTGCTCCTTGGAGCGGTCCGCGATCCGGCCCTGCGTCACCCAGGCGACGATGTCCTGGCCGTCGACGTAGTCGCGCAGCCAGCTCCCGTCCGCGTCGAACAGCGGCACCTCGTAGGTCGGGATCGCCTCCTGGGGCGGCGCCCCGCCGTCCGGCGCGTAGGTCTGGTACCAGACGTGCCAGGTGTTCTCGTCGTCGATCGGCACCCGGATCTGGAACGTCGCGAGCCCGGCGGCGCCCACCCGCAGCATGTGCGGGAACACCAGCGGGTGCCCGACCTTCCAGTCGTCGTCCTCCTCGGTGTGCCCCTCCAGCACCCGGCGCTTGAGGATGCCGTGCTCGAACACCTCGAACGCCACCTTGACGTGGCGCTTCGTCACCACCGGCAGCGGCCCGGAGCCACCCAGCTCCTTGAGGAACGAGCCGTAGCGCCCGTGCAGCCACTCCACGTGGTACGGGTCGACCGAGTTCTCCATGATCTGCAGGAAGTTGCACGGCAGCTCGGCGTGCCCGATGTCGCGCCACGCGCCGTCCATGACGTAGAGGTCGTAGCGCGGCAGCTCCGGCGCGGGCTGCGGGCCGAGGTAGGCGAAGATCAACCCGCCCAGCTCCTGCACCGGGTACGCGGTGGCCTTGATCCGGTTCTTGAACGTCGACTCGGCAGGCTCGCCGGGCTGCTCCAGGCACGTACCGTCGGCGTCGAAGAGCCAGCCGTGATAGCCGCACCGCAGCCCCTGCTCCTCGGTGCAGCCCAGCCACAGCGCCGCCCGCCGGTGCGGGCACTGCTCCGCGAGCAGCCCCACGGTGCCGCTGCCGTCGCGGTAGAGGACGAGGTCCTCACCGAGGAGGCGGCGCTTCACCGGGATGCGGGTGGCCATGTCGTGCGTGGCGATCGGCCACCAGTAGCGGCGTAGCAGCTCGCCCATCGGCGTGCCGCGCCCGACCCGGGTCAGCCGCTCGTTCTTCTCGACGCTCAGCATGCTGCGGACGGTAGGCAGCCGCCGCGACGGGCGACAGGTCCGCGTTGCGGGTGGGGGAACGGGAGAAGGCGTTCGCGCCGTCGGCGCGCGTACTCGCCGTCACGTCGCTGTCCCACCAGCTGCGGAACCGCCGGGAGACCGCATCGCACCTGCGTGAGCTGCTCACCGCGGTCGACGCCGCGCAGCAGGCGGTCGCCCGGGCAGGCAAGGCGTGCGAGGCGCTCGCCCGAGCGGTCGACCGGTTGACCTGATCCGGTGATCCCGGCCCGCGCCCGGGCGACCGCTCAGCCCGCCAGCACCGCCGGCCGGTGCCCGATCCACGGCCGGGCCCGCTCCAGGTCGGCCGCGATCCCCAGCAGCGTCGCCTCGTCCGCGTAGGGCGCGATCAGCTGCACCCCGATCGGCCAGCCCTCCTCGGTGCGGCCCATCGGCAACGAGATCGCCGGGTTGCCCGTGACGTTGGAGAGCGCGGTGAAGCCAGCGCTCGCGAAGATGTGGTCGTACCAGCCGCGCGCGTCGTGCGTCGGGTCGTTCGCGTTCAGGTGGCCCAGCGCTGTGTTCGGCACGTTCATGGTGGGCGTGAGGATCACGTCGTAGGTCTGGTGGAACACGGCGACGGCCCTGGTCACGGCGTTGAAGACGCGGTCGGCGGCGTAGAGGTCCGACGCGCTGAGCGTCCGGCCGTGCGCCGCGCACGCCAGGGTCGTCGCCTCCAGGTGCTCGGGGCCGGGCTCGATGCCGAGCATCCCGGCGACGACGTCCACGCCGTCGGCGAGGAAGCTGCACCAGGCCACGAGGTTCGCGTCGTCGAACGCGGCGGCGTCCAACGCCGGGACGGCGGGCTCGACGGTGTGCCCCAGCTCCTCCAGCAACCGGGCGGTGGCCTCGGTCGCCTCGACGCAGCGCGGATCCACGGCGCCGGTGCCGGAGAACGGTGTGGTGTGCAGGGCGACCCGCAGCCGGCGGCTGGACGTCTCCTGCGTGTACGGGCGGAGCGGGTCGGGCAGCAGGTAGCGGTCGCCGGGCTCGTGGCCGTGGACGGCGTCGAGGAGCCCGGCGCAGTCGCGCACCGTCCGGGTGAGGGCGAACTCGACGCCCAGCCCGAGCAGCGGGTCGGAGTAGTCCGGGCCGGGGGACGTGCGCCCGCGCGAGACCTTCAGCCCGACGAGCCCGCACGCCGCGGCGGGGATGCGGATCGAGCCACCGCCGTCGTTGGCGTGCGCGACGGGCAGCGCGCGGGCGGCGACGAGCGCGGCCGAGCCGCCGCTGGAGCCGCCCGGGCTTCGGGTGACGTCCCACGGGTTGTGGACGGAGCCGGTGGCGACGGCCTCGGTGTTGGCATTGAAGCCCAGCTCGGGCGTGGCGGTGACACCCATCGTGGCCAGGCCGGCGCGGCGGAAGCGGGCCATGAGGTGGGTGTCCGACGGCATCGGCAGGCCCGGCCCCAGCAGCCGGGTGCCTGCCCGTTGGGAGACGCCCTCGGCGTGCAGGACGAGGTCCTTGATCGCGAACGGGACACCCGTGAACGGCCCGTCCGGCGCGTACGTGAGCGGAGCGGCGAACCGCTCTCCGACCAGCGCGTTCAGCTCCGGTGAGACGGCGTCGAGGGCGGTGGCGGCGGCGTCCTGCACCTCCTGGGCCGACACCTCGCCGGACCGGATCAGCGCGGCGAGCGCGGTGGCGTCGAGATCGGTGTACTCGGCGGGCTTCATGGGTCCTCCCGTGGGTCGCGACGACCGTAGGGAGCGGTGGCGTCGGCCGCATCGGGCGGTTGACGGATGCGTACGTACGGTGTCTGTGCAGGTGGACGGCGTCCGCGTAGCGTGCGGAGGGTGTCGGCTCTCGCCGCGGCCCGCGAGCTGCGGTCCGTGCTGCGCCGCGGGCGACCCACCCCGCCGCAGGCCGTGCTCGCGGGACTGCGCGACGTCGTCCCCGCAGACTGCCTCGCGCTCTCCCACTGGGATCCGGCGGTCGGGGTGCACCGCACGCTGGCGTCGTCGTACCCGGCGGAGGTCACCGCCCTGATCGACGGGCGGATGCACGCGGACCCGCTGTTCGCGGAGGTCCGGGCGAGCCGGGTGCCCACCCGGGTACGGGACCTGGAGCCCCGGCGGCGGCGCGGCGAGATCTTCGAGCGGATCATCACGCCCTGCGGGTTCCGCGACGGCGTCACCCAGTGCCTGTTCGCCGCGGACGGCCGCTACGTCGGGATGCTCAACGCCAGCTCGCTGGACGGCCGCCACCCCGACGACGACACCGTCGCGCTGCTGGAGCTGCTCGGTCCCGACCTGGCCGCCCTGCTGGACCCCGTCCCGGTGCGCCCGGCCTGGGAGCTCGACGGTGGTGAGGGAATGTACGTCGGTCCGGACGCGAGGGTGGTGCCGCTGTCCGCGGCGCCCCGCCCGGAACTGCTCGACGTGCTGGGCCCCGCCCTCGCGGACCTGTCCGCCGGCGCCCGCGGGCCCGCCGTGGCGCACGTCGTCCGGTCCGGGACGGTGCACGAGGTGCAGCTTCACCCCGCCGCGCCCGGTGTGGTGGTGCTGCACCGGGAGGTGGCCGCGCCCGCCGGGCTCACCGTGCGCGAGCTGGAGGTCCTGGAGGGGCTCGGGCGAGGGTTGCGCAACCCGGAGATCGCCGCCGAGCTGGGGATCTCGCCGCGGACGGTGGCGACGCACGTCGAGCACGTGTTGGCGAAGACCGCGAGCCGCAACCGGGTCGTGGCGGCGCGATGGGCGACGCGCTGGGGGCTGGTGGCCGCGTGAGCTGACACCCTGGTCCCGCGGAGATCAGCGCCGAGCGCGGCACGCGTCGCGGACGCGCGCGGATGCGTTCGCGGTGGCGCGGGCGATCGCGGACCACAACTCGCCCTGGTGGGATGCGCAACTCGCGGGGGAGGGTCAGCGTGCGGCGAGCCGTTCCCGCAACGCCTTCTTGTCGATCTTGCCGACCTTCGTCACGGGCAGCTCGGCCACCAGCTCCAGGTGCTCGGGCAGCTTGAAGCGGGCCACGCCCGCGTCGTGCATCGCATCGCGGATCTCCTCGAGCGACACCTCGGTTCCGGGACGGGTGACGACGCAGACGGCGACCCGCTCGCCCAGCTCGCGGTCCGGCATCGCCACCGCCGCCACCTGCGAGACCGCGGGCAGCTGGTAGACGAGGTTCTCGACCTCCTCGGCGGAGATCTTCTCCCCGCCGCGGTTGATCATGTCCTTGTCGCGGCCTGCGACGACGAGGTTGCCCTGCGGGGTGCGCCGGCAGATGTCGCCCGAGCGGTACCAGCCGTCGGGGGTGAAGGCGCGCGCGTTCTGCTCCGGGGCCCGGTAGTAGCCGCGCGGGGTGTACGGGCCCCGGGTGAGCAGGGCGCCCGGCTCCCCGTCGGGGACGTCCTCGCCCAGCTCGTCGACGATCCGCACCTCGTCGTCGGGCGAGAGCGGGCGGCCCTGGGTGGCGCAGACGATCTCGTCCGGGTCGTCGAGGCGGGTGTAGTTGAGCAGGCCCTCGGCCATGCCGAACACCTGCTGCAGCTGAGCGCCGAGCACCGGGCGCACCCTGCGGGCCAGCTCGTCGGCCAGTCGGGCGCCACCGACCTGCAGCACCCGCAGTGTCGCCTCCCCACCCATCCCGGGCGGGCCGTGCGCGGCCGCGTGCTCCAGCCAGCGCCCTGCCACCGCCGGCACCACCGCGGTGTGCGTGACGCCCTCGGCCGCGATCGTCGTGAACGCCCGCACCGGCTCGGGCGAGGCGAGCATCACGACCCGCCCGCCGGCCAGCAGGGTGCCCAGGATCCCGGGGCAGGCCAGCGGGAAGTTGTGCCCGGCGGGCAGCGCCACGAGGTAGGCGGTGTCCGCGTCGATACCGCTGACCTCGGCGCTGGCGACGGCGTTGTAGGCGTAGTCGTCGTGGGTGCGGGCGATGAGCTTGGGCAGGCCGGTGGTGCCGCCGGAGAGCAGGAACACGGCGACGGTGCGCGGGTCGGGCGGGTCGGCGTCCCATCGGGCACGGTCGGCGGCCGCGGCGTCGTCGCGCTCGGGGGGCCCGCACAGTTCACGCAGGTCGACGCCCGACCCGGTCGGCGTCCCGGCGACCAGGACGTGCGGCAGGCCCAGCTCGTGGGCCATCTCCTGGTGGTCGAAGTCCCGTATCCGGTCCGGCACCGCGATCGCGACGGCCTGCGCATGCTCGGCCAGGTAGGACAGCTCGGCGCGACGGTGCGCGGGCAGCGCCATCACCGGGACGATCCCCGCACGTAGGCAGGCCATCAGCAGGACCACGAACTCGGCGCCGTTCGCGAGCTGTACGACGACCCGGTCGCCGCGTCGGATGCCGAGCGCCGTCAGGCGGGTGGCGGCGGCGTCGGCGCGGTCGGCCAGTTCGGCGTGGGTGCGGCGGGTGTCGCCGTCCACCAGCGCGACGGCGTCCGGTGTGCGGTCCGCGACGGCGCGCAGCAGCGTGCCGAGCGGGATGCCGCGCCAGTACCCGGCCGCGACGTAGCGGTCGACGAACTCGTCGGGCCAGCCGACGGTGCCCTCAGCGATCGGTGCGGCCATCGGGTGCCTCCTCCGTCGGGGTGACGGTGCGGGTGACGGCGGCGTCCAGCGCGACGAGCCCGTCGCGGGTGAGCCGCAGGGGGTTGATCTCGACGTCGGCGAGGTCCGGGCGGGCGGCGAGCAGCGCGCCGAGCCGGGCGACGAGACCGCCCAGCTCCGCGCGGTCCAGCACCGGGCCGGCGCGGAAGCCGTCGAGCAGGACGGCGGCGGCGAGGTCGTCCACCATCGCGGCCGCCTCCGGTGGGGCGAGCGGGGCGACCCGGACGGCGACGTCCGCGAGCACCTCTGCGACCGTCCCGCCGAGCCCGACGAGCACCACGACCCCGAAGACGGGGTCGCGGCGGGCGCCGACGATGAGATCCACGCCGGGCGGGGCCATCTCCTCGACGAGGACCCGCTCCGCGCCGGTGGAGTGGCCGATCGCGTCCAGTGCCGCGTCCAGGTCGGTCGGGGTGCGGATCCCGAGGTGGACGCCCCCGAGCTCCGACTTGTGCAGGATCGCCGCGTCCAGCACCTTCACCGCGACGGGGCCGCCGAGTTCGGCGAGCGCGGCGTGGGCGGCGGCGGCGTCGGCGCAGGCCCGGCGCCGGGGGGTGGCGACGCCGAGGGTCTCGACGAGCGCCTTGGCGCGGTGCTCGTCGTAGGACCCCGGCTCGGCTGCGGTCGCGGGCTCGGCTCCGGGTGCGGTCGTGCCGGCAAAGTCACGGCGTGCGGCGTCGCGACAGCGGCTCTCCCGGTACGGAGACGGGCGGGCGGCGCGGGCGCGGGCGTCGGCCAGCAGGGCGCCGACGGCGGCAGCCACCCCGCTGGGGTCTGTCACCGCGGGGACGCCCCGGGTGATCAGCTCCCGGCGCACCGCCGCGGGGCCGGGTCCGGCGCCACCGACGCCCACGACGAGCGGCACGCCCGCGGCGACCGGGGCACCGGCCGGCCCGCCGGTGGCGGTCGTCTCCGCCGTGGCGTCGGCGATGGCCGTCTCCACGCCGACCGCGGCGACGGCGGCGACGAGGTCCAGCGCGTCCGGCTCGTACAGGGCGTACGCCGCGACGACGTCCACCCCCGGGTCGGCGGCCACGCTCGCCAGCACGGAGGCGAACCCGGGGTCCGGACGTCCCGTGTCGACGGGGTTGGCCTGGTAGGTCAGCGGCGCCAGCAGCCCGGCGAGCCGCTCCCGGGTGGCGCTCGTCAGCTCGGGGACCGACGCACGGCGCCCGCGCAGGTCGTCGAGCAGCAGCAGGCCGGGCCCGGCCTGCCCGGTGAGCACCCCGACCCCCGGGTCGGCCGACGGCGGCAGCCTGCGCAGCGAGAGCGCCCCGACCGCATCCACGAGCTCCCGCTCGGAGTCGACGAGCACCGCGCCCGCCTGGCGCAGCGCCGCCCGCGTGGTGCGCCACGACGTCGCGAGTGCGCCGGTGTGGGACCGCGCGAACGCGGCGAGTGCGTCGTCGTCATGGCGCCCGACGACCAGCGCCACCACGGGGCTGCGCACCGAGGCCCTGGCCACCGCGGCGAGCAGCCTGGGCCCGTCCGCGACCGACTCGACGTGCAGCGCGATCGCGGTGGTGCCGTGCGCGCAATCCATGTTGCCGTCGGCGACCTGGTCGGCGCTGTCGGCGATGTACTCCAGCACCGCCGCGGCGTCCACGTCGAACGCGTTGCCCAGCCCGACGGCGACGCTCACGCCGTGCCCGGCCTCGGCGAGCGCGAACGCGAGCGCGTGATTCACCCCGCCGCTCGCCGCGACCACGGCGACCCGACCCGCCGGGACGTCCGCCACCCCCGGGACGAAGCTCGCGGTGAGCCGCCGCCGCGGCACCAGGAAGCCGGAGGTGTTCGGGCCGAGCACGCGGATCCCGGTCTCGGCGGCGACGGCGACGAGCGCGTCCTGGTACCCGACACCGGGCCCGCCCGCCTCGGCGAACCCGCCCCCGCAGACGACGGCGGCGCGCGCCCCACCCGCGGCGGCGTCCGCAAGGGCGGCGGCGCTCGCAGCGGCGGGGACGCACAGGATCGCGAGGTCCAACGGCCCGCCCGACGCCCCCACCGACGGCAGCATCGTGTCGTCGCGCGGGTTCACCAGCTCGACGTGACCGGGAAACCCGCGCAGCGAGCGCGCCATCACGGCGCCCAGCTTCGCGGGGCTGCGCGACGCACCGACGACGGCGATCCCGCGCGGGGCGAACAGCGCCGCGAGTGGCCCGTCCGCGCCGCAACGTCGCGCGGCGGGGATGACGGGGACGTCGACGCTCGTCACGGGGCCTCCTGGGCGGGGTCGGGCGGGTGCGGGAGGCGGCAGGGGATCCCACCGGCCTCGGCGGCAGCGGCGGGGGCGAGCGCGAGGGCGGCGTGCCCGGCGTCTGTAGCGGCGGGCTTCAGCGGTCCCGGCTGCTGCGGGGGCGAGCCCGGGGACCCGGGACTCGGGGTGGTCCCGGTGGCTGCGGCGGGGGTGGTTCCGGCCGCCCTGCTGGTCCCGGTGGCTGCGGCGGGCCCGGTCACGGACCACCCCACGCGTCGAGATCCGGCGCGACCAGGTCCGCCCGCCCCGACAGGATGGCCGTTACCGCCCGGTCCCGGTCCAGCTCGGGGTCGACGAGCAGCGCCGCGACCCCGTGGTGCAGCCGCGCCTGCTCGCAGACCAGCGTGCGGGTGAGCGGCGTGCCGCCCCGGACCGCGACGAGCGCGGCACCGCCCGCGACCGCGTCCGCCAGGGCCGCGAACGCCCCCGGCAGGCCCGCCTCGTCGTCCGGAGCCTGGATCCAGACTCCATGATCACCGTTCTGGTGCGAACTGCGACCGCCAACGTCGCTGTCTGCCTCCGAACGGTGATCATGCAACGGGAACGGCGCCCGCTCGGCCACCCGCGACCCGAACCGCGCCGACCCGACCTCCAGCGGCGACGCCAGCACCTCCGCCCCGTGCCGCGCCTCCCACGCCGCGTGTGCCGCCCCCACGAACCCCGCGTCGCGCCGGGCCAGCTGCGCGTCCGAGATCGACCGCGACAGGAAGTGGTACGCGAACTGCCACGGCTCGAACGCGTCGTGGTAGCGCCCGAAGTGCTCCCACCAGGACAGCGACGGCCGCGCCGAGCCCTGGATCGCCTCGACCGACGGCCGGGCGGCGGCCTCGTACGCGGCCAGCGCCGCGCCCAGGTCCGCGGGATGCGACGCCAGCGCGGCGGAGAGCGCGATCGCGTCCTCCATCGCCATCTTCGTCCCGGAGCCGACGGAGAAGTGCGCCGTGTGCACGGCGTCGCCGAGGAACGCGAGCGCCTGACCCACCCGCCCCAGGGGGGACAGCAGGTTCCACCGCGCCGTCCGCCGGGTGCGGAAGTTGGCCCACCGCGAGTTGTTGACCAGCAGCTTCGCCCCGTCGATCCGGTCGGCGTAGAGCGCCTCCAGGTAGGCGCGCGAGCGCTCGTCGCTCGCCCCCGGCGGCTGGGTCACGTCGAACTCGTCGAGCCCGGCCGCGCGCCAGGACGCCTCGTCCGTCTCGACGATGAACGTCGAGACACCGTCCCCGATCGGGTAGCCGTGCACGGCGAACACGCCGTGCGGGCCGCGTTCGTGGACGAAGGTGAGCCCGTCGAAGGCGTAGTCCGTGCCGAACCAGATGAACTTGGCCGTGGCCGTCTCGACCGACGGCTCCAGCTCGGACGCGAGGGCGTCCCGCAGCCGGGACCCGGTGCCGTCCGCGCCGACGACGAGGTCGAACTCGGACAGGTCCGCCAGCTCGACCGGACACGAGAACCGCAGCTGCGCCCCGGCCTCGGCCGCGCGGGCCTGCATGAGCCGCAGCAGCGTCTGTCGCCGGACGGCGGCCATGCCGTTGCCGCCGCACGAGATCCGCTCGCCCTTGAGTCGCACCTCGATCACGTCCCAGTGCACGCCGTGGGTGTCGAGCGCCTCGCGCAGCACCGGGTCCGCCTCGTGGATGCGCGCGAGCGTCCGGTCGGAGAACACGACGCCGAAGCCGAACGTGTCGTCCGCGCGGTTGCGCTCGAACACCGTGACCTGCCACGACGGCAGCGCCCGGCGCAGCAGCGTGGCGAGGAACAGCCCACCCGGGCCCGCCCCGACGACCGCGACCCTCATCAGCGGCACACGTTCCGGCACTCGCCGACACCCTCGACGCGGGTGACGATCTCGCAGCCCGCGCTGAGGTAGCGCGGCGGCTTCCGCGCGTGCCCGACCCCGCCGGGCGTGCCGGTGGCGATGAGGTCGCCCGGCATGAGCGTGACGATCCGCGACACGTAGGCGACCAGGTCGGCGGGGGAGAAGACGAGGTCGGCGGTGTCGGCCTTCTGCACCACGTCGCCGTCGACGGTGCAGGTGATCTCGCCCGGCTCGACGTCGGTGACCAGCCACGGCCCGACGGGCGTCGACCGTTCGAACGTCTTGCCCTGCAGCCACTGCACGGAGCGGAACTGGAAGTCGCGCGCCGTGACGTCGTTGACGACGGTGTACCCGGCGATCGCCGCCGCCGCCTCGGCCACCGAGGCGTCCCGCACCTCGGTGCCGACGACGACGCCCAGCTCGGCCTCCCAGTCGACGGCCGTCGATCCCGCGGGCAGCTCCACCTCGTCGTACGCGCCGACGAGGGCCCGGTGGAACTTGGCGAACAGCGTCGGATGCTCGGGCAGCTCACGGCCCATCTCGCGGATGTGGGTGGCGTAGTTCAGCCCGACGCAGATGATCTTCTCGGGACGGGGGACGACCGGGGCGTAGTCCAGTTCGTCCAGCAGGTGGCGCGGGCCGTCCGCGGTCTGCGTCAGGGAGCGCCAGGACGGCTGTGCGAGGAACGCGCCGAGGTCGGGCGCCCCCAGCTCGACGGCGGCGTCGGAGTCGATCCGGACGGCCTGTGTGCCGCCGCCGGTGCGGATGGTGGCGAGCTTCACGAGATCTCCTTGCGGGCCAGGCCCAGTGCCTCGAAGACGGGGTCGTCGGAGAACCGGAACGCGTCGAGCCCGCCGTCGGTCTCGAACCGCAGCGCCGCCCACGACGGCACGCAGAACAGGTCGCCGGTGCCCACGTCCCAGGACTCGGACCCCACCGACACCCGCCCCGAGCCGGAGAACACCTGCCACACCGCCGATCCCGCCACCCGGACGGGTGCGGTGGCCGTGCCGGGACGCAGCCGGTGCATCTCGCAGCGCATCGTGGACAGGCAGTCCCCGGCGGTGGCCGGGTTGGTGAAGCGGACGACGGCGTGCCCCGGCTCGACGACGCCCGGGTGGCCCTCGTCCTCGAGCTCCAGCTGGGCGGCGAGGGCTGCGTCGGTGTGCTCCCAGCGGTACGCCATGAGCGGCGAGGCGAGGCGCGACACCGGCGGCGGCGCCCCGACGGGGGTGAGCCCGGGATGCGCCCAGAGCCGCTCGTTGCGGGACAGCACGGGCGTGTCGCGGGTGGCGAGCTCATCGGGGCCGAGCTCGAAGAAGCCGGCGTCGAGGGTGCGCACGAGCGGGATGTCCAGGCCGTCGATCCAGGCCATCGGGTGGTCGGAGGTGTTCTGGTGCTCGTGCCAGTGCATGCCGGGGGTGAGCAGCAGGTCGCCGCGGCGCATCGCAATCGCGTCGACCCGCCCGTCCCCGCCGCTGACGTTGGTCCAGACGCCCTCGCCCTCGACGACGAACCGGAACGCCGTCTGCACGTGCCGGTGCGACGGTGCCTCCTCGCGCGGGCCGAGGTACTGGATCGCGGCCCACAGCGTCGGCGTGGCGTAGGCGGTTCCGGGCAGGCCCGGGTTGGCCAGCGCGATCGCGCGCCGCTCGCCCCCGCGCCCGACGGGCACCAGCTCGCCCGCCCGCCGCGCCAGCGGCAGCAGCGTGGACCAGCGCCAGAGCGCCGGCACGGAGTCCGGCTGCGGCGTCACCGGCATGAGCCCGCCGATCTGGGTCCACAGCGGCGTCATGTGGTTCGCGTCGAACGCGGCGTATAGCTCGTCGAGGGCGCGCAGCTCCTCGGCCGTGGGCTCGGCAGTGTTCGAGGCAGTGTTCGAGGCAGTGTTCGATGCGACGTCCGATGCGACGTCCGATGCGACGTCCGATGCGACGTCCGATGCGGTGTGTGGGTCGGTGGTGGTCACGATGTCCCCTCTCCGATCGCGGGCAGCCGGGCCGGGGCCGATGAACAGCGCCCCGGCAGGGCCGGCACGGCGAACCCGTGGACGTTCCCGGCGAATCCCGGCCCCGAGACGAGTACCCGTAGGAACGCCGCGCGCCGCAGCAGCAGGCCCACCGGCGCCGGTGCGGTGCCGGTCGGTGGGGCGGTGGCACGGTCACGGCGCCTCCGGTCCACGGGGCGTACCGGCTGCTGTGCCGGCGCCGCACATGTTACGACATATCTAGGACGGACGTCTAGAAAATGACACGCTTTCCCGCGGCGTGGGTTCCGGCACTCCCAGCACGTCGTCCACGAACGCCTCCGCCGGGATCCGCAGCAGCCCGTGGGCCTGGAGGAACGCCTCGTGTGCCGCCCGGCCCGACCAGCCCGCCGGAAGGAGCTCGGGGGGCAGATCGGGGTCGCGGAACGGGAACAGCCGGTAGCCCGAGATCAGCCGCATCCGCTCGACCAGGGCCTCCCGCCCGGTCGGGAGGTGGTCCCGGTAGGCGGCGAGCCGCGGTCGATAGGCCTCCAGCAGCTGGGCGTAGTCGCGATCCAGCGCGGTGAGGTCCCACGCCCGGTTCGCCATGTCGCGGTCCGCCTCGGGGCCCTCCGAGCGGGCGTGGAAGACGTCCAACCGCACCGCCTCGTCCAGGCCCTGCCGGACCTCGGCGGTCCGGTCGTGCGGGCTCACCCACACCGACGGTGCCAGGGCTCCGAACCCGAGCCACGACAGCCGCTTGCGCAGCTGCTCGCGCAGCGCCCGCTCCGACTCGGGAACCTGGTAGATCGCCATGTGCCAGTGCCCGTCCCACGGGCCCGTCGCGCGCGCGAAGATCCGTTCCCGGCCCTCGTCCAGCAGGCGCCACGAGGCGTCCGTGAGCGCGTACGTGGTCTCGCGGCCGTCGCGGCGGCTCTCCAGCCAGCCCTCCTTGCGCAGCCGGGCTGCGACCACCCGCACCGTCGGTTCGGGGACGTCGAAGCACTCCATCAGGGTCACGAGCGCTCGCAGTCGCACGGCGCCGCCGCGGTAGCGCAGGTAGTCGCCGAACAGGTCGAACACCAGTGACCGGGCCTTCACCGCGCCTCCCGATTCATATGTCATCTTGTTGACGGCCGTCGCGCCATTGTCTCATGATGCTCTGCGATTCCGTCGGCCCCTGATCACGGAGCTTCCCATGTCGCAGACCTACGTCCTCGTCACCGGTGCCTGGCACGGCGGCTGGGCCTGGCGCCCCGTCGCGCAGCGGCTGCGCGCCGCGGGCCACCGGGTCCTCACTCCCACCCTGCCCGCCCTCGCCGACGGCGACGATCCCACCCGCTACCAGCTCACCGACGTCGCGGACTTCCTCGTCGACCTCGTGGGGTCCACCGCCGACGAGGTCACCCTGGTCGGGCACAGCTGGGGCGGCTATCCGATGACGGCGGCGGCGAACCGGCTCGGCTCCCGCGTCACGAAGGTCGTCTACTGGAGCGCCTTCGTGCCCGACGCGGGTGCGGCCCTGATCGACGAGGTCCCGCCCGCGTACGCCGAGCTCTTCCGCGGCGCTGCCGCCGCGTCCGGCGACGACTCGATCGTCCTGCCGTTCGAGGTGTGGCAGGGGGCGTTCATGCAGGACGCGCCCGAGGTCGTCCAGCGCCTGGTGTTCGACCTGCTCGTCCCGCAGCCGCTGCAGTACTTCACTGCGGCCGTCGAGCCGCTCGACGGCGCGATCGCCCGCGCGTACGTGCTGTCCGTCGACGACGTCGCGCTGCCGCCGGGGGAGTACGGCTGGGCCCGGTTCGCCGACCGGCTCGGCGTCGACGCGATCGACGCGCCGGGCAGCCACGAGGCCTGCTTCACCGCGCCGGACGGGCTGGCCGAGGCGCTGCTCAAGGCCTGACGCCCCGGGCTCGCCGGCCCGGGCGGGGTGGAGCCCGGGCCGGCTCGGTGGACGCCGTGCCGGTAGCCCAGGGCAGCCCGGCGTCGAGGAGACGCCCGGTCGGTCGTGATGCCCGCCCGCCCGACCAGGTCACGCGACCCCGAGCAGCCGGTGCGCCGTCTCCGGATCCCGGCGGAACTCCGTCGTCGGCACCCGGTGCACGATCCGCCCCTTCTCCATGCACGCGATCTCGTCGCACACGGCGAACGCCAGGTGCAGGTCCTGCTCCACCAGCAGCACGGCCACGCCCTCGCCGCGCATGGTGGCGATCACCTCGCCGATCTGGTCCACGATCCCCGGAGCGAGCCCGTCCGACGGCTCGTCCAGCAGCACCACGCGGGGGTTGGTGAGCAGTGCCCTGGCGACGGCGAGCATCTGCTGCTCGCCGCCGGAGAGTTGCCCGGCGAGCTGGCCGCGGCGTTCGGCGAGGCGGGGGAGCAGGTCGAGGATCTTCGGGACGGTCCACGAGCCGGGCCGGGCCGCGAGGGTGAGGTGCTCGCCGACGGTCAGCGGCGCCCACACCCGGCGGCCCTGGGGGACCAGTGCCACCCCGGCCCTCGCGACGACGTCCGGACGGCGCCCGGCGAGCTCGCGCCCGTCGAGGCGCACCGAGCCCGCGGACGGTGTGACCAGCCCCATCAACGTCATGACCAGGGTGGACTTGCCGACGCCGTTGCGGCCGAGCAGGCCGAGCGCGGCGCCCGCGTCCAGGTCCAGGTCGACGCCGTCGAGCACGGTGCTCCGGTCGTAGCCCGAGACCAGCCCACGGACCTGCAGGAACGTCATGACGGCTCCCCGTCGTCCCGGACGAACAGCTCCTCTCGCCTGCCCGACCCGAGGTAGGCGGCGCGCACCTCGTCGCTGGCGCGGATCTCGTCCGGGCTGCCGGAGGCCAGCACGCGGCCCAGGTGCAGGACGGTGACGGCGTCGGCCACCTCGAACACGAGGTCGAGGTCGTGCTCCACGAACAGCACGGTGATCCGGTCCGGCAGCGCGGCCAGCAGCGCCACGAGCCGCGCGCGCTCGGCGGTCGACATCCCGGCGGCCGGCTCGTCGAGCAGCAGCAGCGTCGGGTTGCACGCCAACGCGAGCGCCACCTCCAGCTGCTTGCGCTCCCCGTGCGACAGTGACGGCACGAGGACGCCGCCCCGCCCGTCCAGCCCGGCGTCGGCGAGCAGGGCGTCCGCGCGGTCCCACACGTCCGGGCGGCGTCGAGGCAGGATCGGCACCCGACCGGAATGGCGCTGGACGGCCAGCGCGACGGTCTCGCGCGCCGTCATGGAGGCGAACAGGCTCGCGTGCTGCATCGTCTGGCTCATCCCGAGCCGGCAGCGGCGCACCTCGGAAAGCCCCGTGACGTCCTGCCCGGCGAGCGAGACGATGCCGCCGTCCGCCCGCATCACGCCGGTGATCAGCTTGAACAGCGTCGACTTGCCCGCTCCGTTGGGGCCGATCAGGGCGTGCCTGGCCCCCGGAGCGACCGACAGCGACACCCCGTCCACGGCCTTGAGCGCCCCGAACGCCCGCGAGACGCCCTCGCACACCAGCACCGGACCGGTCACGGCCGCCTCCGGTGCAGCCGCGTGAGCCCCGCCGCACCCTGCGGCAGCAGGTAGACGACCGCGACGAACACCAGCCCGAGCAGCAACTCGCCGTGCCCGTCGAGCGCGGGGCCCAGCGCATCCCGGACGACGATGACGAGCGCGGCGCCGAGGGCGGCCCCCCACAGCGACCCCGCGCCACCGATGATCACGGCGAGCAGCATCAGCGCGGACGTCGTGAAGCCCAGGTCCTCCGGGGTGACCAGGCGGGTGCCCTGCTGGGCGAACACGGCGCCCGCCATTCCCGCGACCGACCCGGCCAGCACGAACACGCCGTACTTGTAGAGCGCGGAGGGGTAGCCCAGCGCGCGCATCCGGGGCTCGTTGTCGCGGATCCCGCGCAGCGCCGCGCCGAACGGGGAGCGGGCGACCAGCCACACGATCGTGAACCCGAGCAGCGCCACCGCGAGCGCGTACCAGTAGGTCAGCCCGACGTTGAACAGCGAGATGCCCGCGAGCTGCGCCGTCGGGATACCGAAGAGCCCGTTGAAGCCACCGGTGACCGACTCCCAGCTCTGTGCGACCTGCACGAGGATCTCGCCGATCGCGAGCGTCAGCATGAGGAAGAAGACGCCGTGGGCGCGCACCGCCACCCAGCCGGTGAGCGCGGCCGCGAGCGCTGCGACCGCCGCGCCGACCAGGAGCGGAACCGGGATCTCCGGCGTGACGTGGATGGCGGTGAGGCCGGCGGCGTACGCGCCGACGCCGAAGTACGCGGCATGGCCGAGCGACGGCAGACCGGTGACGCCCACGAGGAGGTCCAGGCTCACCGCGAGCAGCGCGAACACGACGACGCGGGTGAGCGTGGAGGTCGCGAACGGGGCGAGGAACAGCGGCGCGGCGAGCAGCACCGCCACCACGACTGCGGCGACGATCCGGGGCACGAGCGTCGAGCGCGGCGACACCGGCCCGGACGGCACGATCGACGGCTCCACCGGCGGCCCGGCCACCTGTGTCACACCGCCACCCCCGTCCGGTTCCCGAGCAGGCCCTGCGGGCGCAGCACCAGGACGAGCGCGAGCGCGCCGAAGAGGATGAACGAGGCGAGATCGGGCAGCAGCGCCCGGCCGAGGGACTCGATCTGGCCGATCAGCAGCGCCCCCAGCAGGGCGCCGCGCACCGAGCCGAGCCCGCCGATCACGACGACGACGAGCGCGAGGATGAGCACCGTGGAGTCCAGCCCGACGCTCGCGCCGTAGATCGGCCCGCCGAGCACGCCCGCCGTGGTGGCGAGCATCGACCCGATCGCGAACACGGCGGCCTTCACCAGCCGGTTGTCGACGCCGAGCGCGGCGACCATCTCCCGGTCCGCCACCGTCGCGCGCACGAGCGCGCCGACCCGGGTGCGCTCCACCACGAGGTGGACGGCCAGCGCGAGCACCGCCCCGACCCCGATGAGCGCGAGCCGGTACGTCGGGTAGGTCGAGCCGAACAGCTGCGTCGAGCCGTCCAGGCCGGGCGGGGGGACGACCCGCAGCGGGTCGTCCCCGTAGACGATCACGAGGAGCTCGGCGACCACGAGCGCGACGCCGAGCGTGAGCAACGCCTGGTCCAGGTGGGATCGTCGGCGCAGCGGCTCCGTCATCGCCGAGAGCCCCACCCCCGCGAGCAGCCCGACGGCGCCCGCCAGCCCGAGCGCGCCGAGGAAGCCCGCCCAGGTGGGCACGTCGCCGGACAGCGAGGCGGCGAGGTAGGCGCCGACCAGGAACAGCGACCCGTGGGCCAGGTTGAGCACGTCCATCATCCCGAAGACGAGCGAGAGACCCACGGCGAGGATGAACAGCACGAACCCGATGGCGAGCCCGTTGAGGATGCTGACCAGGTAGGTCGCCAGCACGGTCAGGCCACTTGGCTCTGCACGCCCAGGTCGCCGGTGACCGCGTTGACCAGCCCGCCCGAGCCCTGCTCGACCTTGCGCAGGTAGATCTGCTGCTTCGGCGACTGCCCGTCGAAGCTCCACGGGCCCCGCGGGCTGGTCTCGATCGCGCCCACGCCGCCGAGCGCGCCCGAGATCGTGTCGCCGTCCAGGGCGGCGGCGTTGCCCAGCGCGCGGTGCAGCACCTCCGCGGCGTCCCAGGTCTGGACGGAGAAGCAGGTGGGCGAGGCCTGGTACTTCTCGGTGTAGGCCGCGACGAACTCCTTGTTCGCGGGGTTGTCGAGCTGGTCGGAGTAGTGCAGCGAGGTCTGCACGCCCAGGGCGTTGTCGCCCTGCGCCTTGAGCACGCCGCCCTCGGTGAGGAAGCCCGACGCGTACAGCGGGACCGTGCGCGCGAGGCCGAACTGCGCGTACTGGTTCACGAACGTGACGGCCTCGGCCCCCGAGAAGAAGCAGAACGTGGCGCCCGCGCCGGACTGCTGGATCTGGGCGAGGAAGGGCTGGTAGTCCGTTGTCTTCGCGAACGCCGGCTTGGCCGAGCCGACGACCCGCCCGCCGCCGGACTCGAACGCGCTGGTGAACCCGCTGATCACCTCGGCGCCCGCCGCGTAGTCCGGGGCGATCGCGAACACGCCGTTCGCGACGTTCTGGCCGGCGAGGTGCGTGCCCATCGCCGCGGCGATCTGGGCGTTCTGGAACGACGAGCGCCAGACGTAGGGGTTGCGGGACTTCCCGGTGATGTCGGCGGCGCCGGCGTTGGCGACGACGAGGATCTTCTTGGCCTGCGCGAACTGGGGTGCTGCACCCAGCGCCGTGGCGGAGTTGACGATGCCGACGACGACGTCGACGTTGTCCTGCTGCAGCACCTTCTGGACCGCGGCGCCGCCGGTCTGGGGTGTCTCGCCCTCGTCCGCGACGACCGTCTCGACGGTGTAGTCGCCGAACTTGTTGCCGTTGCGCTCCAGCCAGAGGTCCCAGCCCTGCTTCATGTCCGTGCCGAGGGCGGCGTACACGCCGGACTGGGGAACGACGAGCCCCACCTTGACCGTGCCGCCCGCGCCCCCGCCACCCCCGCCGCCGCCGACGCTGCTGCCGCAGGCCGCCAGGATCGGTGAGGCCACGGGGATCGCCGCCGCGGCCCCGAAGAGACCCAGCAGACGGCGGCGGGTGAGGGTGTGCTCCGACATCGATCGATCTCCTCGTTGAGACGTGGTGGCGAGGCAGCTGAGACGTTCTGCTGATGACGTTCTGCGGGTGACGTTCTGCTGGCGACCTTCTGCTGGTGACGTTCTACAGACGGCAATCGAATTGCCGGGAAGCTTGTCGATCGTCACTCGTCCGTGTCAACGCGTGCGGCCACCTGGGATGCAACCGTGATCGTCGGGTACGGACTGCTTCCGCCCGGCCACCCGTGGTGCGTCCCGGGCTGCGAGGCGGCGCAGCATGAGCCATCCCAGCAGCACGCCCAGGGCCACGCCGGCGGCGTCCGCGAGCAGGTCGAGCGGGTCGGCGCTGCGCGCGATCGGGAGGATCCCCTGCGCCACCTCGATCGCCGCCCCGTAGACCACCAGCGCGGCCGCGAGCCGGACGGGCGCGCGCCAGGCGAGCAGCCCGGTGACGGCGAGCACGGCGAAGAGCCCGACATGGACGACCTTGTCCGCGTCGGGGAACGGCGTCGGCGTGCCCGATCCGGGGCTGAGGAGCAGGGCGAGGCTCACCGCGAACGCGACGGCGAACGGCCAGACGCGGCGCGTCGGGGTCGGCTCCACGCCGCCCACCGTATCCGGCGGCCGGTCCCGGCCCCCTCGCCCCGACCCGTCCGGCGCCGGTGGCCGAGACTCCGTGCGCGCGAGTTCCGCATCCGGCCGCCGCGAGTTGCGGGTCTCGCCGGGGTGAGTTCCGCATCCTGCCGCCGCGAGTTGCGGGTCTCGCCGCCGCGAGTTGCGGGTCTCGCCGCCGCGAGTTGCGGGTCTCGCCGGGGTGAGTTGCGGGTTCTGTCGGCGTGATGCGCGGCCGTCGGCCGTCCCCGGCCCGCGCCCGCCCCACCGGGTGTCAGGCGGCGAGCTGAGCCATCCCTGCAGGCGTGAGCCGGGCCGGCACCCGCACGCCCGCCGGACCGGCGGCCGCGATGAGTCCCGCCCGGGCCAGCCTGCGTGCGGCGAGCTGGTCGCAGCAGCAGCGCCCGTCGATCAGGAGATCCGGGCCGGACCCGCAGAGCAGCTCCGCGCCGCCCGCGGCCACCGCCCGCAGGATCGCCCGGTCCCGCCTGGTCAGCGTGTCGGTCGCCATCGTCGCCACTCTCCCTCACCCGGTCCGCCGATCGGCTGGTGTGACGAGCATCGCGCGACGGCGGACGCGGGGTAATCACCGTGGCGGCGATGTTGCGCTGGCTGCAGGGCAAGCTTCTGCTTGCCGTCCGGTCAGGAGCGCGACCAGGGCAGGTGCCGGAACGTCCGCTCGTGGCGGGCGGCGGCCCGGGCGAGGTCGCGGGTCGCCCGCCGCTCCTCGCGGACCCGCTGCAGCGTGCCGCGGGGGAAGCCCGCCTTCAGGGCGCGGGTCTCCGTGGCCTCGTAGAGGAAGACGGCCGAGTAGGCCAGCCCGATCAGCCCGCCGCAGACGACCGCCGCGACGCGCACCCACAGCGGGCCGGGCAGCACCAGCAGCAGGACGGCGGCGACCGGCACGATCTGCGCGACCAGGCGCAGCACGTGGCGCAGCGGCCAGGTGCGGCAGGTGAGGTCGAACAGGACCCAGTCGCGGTATCCGGCGGGCAGGCGGCCGCCGACGGCGTACCAAGCCCAGCGCACGGGGCCGGGACGTCGCATCGACGCAGGTGGGATCAGATCCATACGGGACTGCCGAGTTCGCGGGTGTACCCGTCCGAGCCTACGCCCGGTACGGCGCCGCGGCGGCGACCGACGAGACCGGCGCGCGCTCGCCGCGCAGAGCGACGTCGACGTCGTCCTCCGCGGCCGGTTCGCGGCCCACCGCGACCGCGGGTCAGCCCGTCGCGACGGGCAGGTCGGCGCGGTTGCTGTACTGCGACCACGAGCCCGGCCAGAGCCGCCCCCGGCCCAGGCCGGCGTGCTCCATCGCCAGCAGGTTGTGGCAGGCGTTGATCCCGGAGCCGCAGTAGGAGACGGTGCCGGCCGCGTCCGCCACCCCGGCCGCGGCGAACCGTGCCCGCAGCCGGTCCACGGGTAGCAGCCGCCCGTCCGGGTCGAGGTTCTCCCGGCACGGCACGCTCAGTGCCCCGGGGACGTGCCCGGCCCGCGGATCGACGGGCTCGGTCTCGCCGCGGTAGCGCGCCCCGTCGCGGGCGTCGAGCAGGACGAGCCCGCCCGCGAGCACCTCACCGAGGTCGACGATCGCCTCGGCGGGCCAGGGGCGCGGGGTGAACGTCGCGCGCGGCCGCGCAACCACCCCGGTGGACAGGGGGCCGTCGTGCCGCGGGTCGTGGACGGCGAGCCCGCCGTCGAGCAGCGCCGCCTCGTGCCCGGTGACCCGCAGCATCCACACCAGCCGGGCCGCCACGACCCCGCCGAGGTCGTCGTAGGCGATCACGGCGTCGGCGTCGCCGATCCCGGCAGCAGCCATGCCCTCGGCGAACACCTCGGGCGGCGGGAGCGGATGACGCCCACCCTCGGGCGACCCGGGGGCGGCGAGGTAGCGGTCCACGTCGACGAACACCGCACCCGGCAGGTGACCCCGCTCGTAGGCCTCCCGCCCGGAGCGCCCGTCGAGGTACCAACGCACGTCCGCGAGGACCGTCCCCACGGGCGGGCGCGCCCGCCACCGGTCCGCGTCGACCACCGGTCCGATCATGTGCCGGACCCTAGCGGCGCGCCGGCGAGAACGACCAGGACAGGACCCAGGCCAGGCTGAGCAGCAACAGCAACGCCAGCGGGATGTGCATCCACAGCGTGGCGAGGGTGCCGAGCAGGGCCTGCACGAACGTCAGCACGAACACCGTGCCGGCCACGACGACCGGGACCATGGACCCGCCGGTCGAGCGCTGCACCAGCAACGCGGCCGCCGCGGTCAGCCCGGTGAGCACGTGCAGCACGATCGCCCCCACCCCGTGCAGGAAGAGCCACGGTTGCGCCTGGCTGAAGATCTCCCCGGCCGTCGCGCCCATGTAGAGGAAGGTCAGCATCGACAGTCCGGCCAGCACGCGCAGGGCGGTGAGCAGGCCCCCGGCCGGTGAAGTCGCGGCGCGACGGTGTGATGCGGCGTCCGGGCGGGTCACGAAGGCCCCTCTCTCGCGCTACTGGACTCGATCAGCGGTGACCGAATGTACCCGGGAATGCCCCGGGTCGCTCAGCCGTTCAGGGGACGCACCGAGAGGAGAGACATGATCGTGACCCCGGAGCGCATCCGTCTGGCGGAGGCCTACCTCGACGCCGGCGAGGCCCTGCACGCCCATGACATGCTCGTCGAGCACCGCGACGAGCTGGCCGGGACCTCGGCGGGCCTGATGCTGATGGCGCGGGTGTACTACCACACCGCCCAGCTCGGGCGGGCCGAGACGACGCTGCGTGAGCTGGTCGAGCGCGAGCCCGCCGACCACTACGCCCGCTTCCTGCTCGGACGCACCCTGGAGCGCGCCCACCGGGCGGGAGAGGCCCTCCCGCACTACCGGGTGGCGGCGGCGATGTCGGCCGATCCCGAGTACCGGGAGCGGCTCGACACGGTCTCGGCCCGGCTCGCGGCCTGAGCGCACCGCCGCTCGCGGCCCGAGAGCACGGCCGCTCGCGGCCCGAGCGCACCGCCGAGCTCGCGACCGGCGCCGATCAGGGGACCAGCGCGATCTTCCCCGTGACGGCCCGGGCGCCGATCATCGCGAGCACCCGCCCGGCCTCCTCCAGGGGATGGCGGGCGGGGACGGGCGGATGCAGCCCGCCCGCGGCGACGCGCTCCAGCAGCGTCGAGGCGAGCGCGGCCGCCTCGGCGGGGCTGGCGCGCGACCAGTCGCCCCAGTCCACGCCGACGACGGTGCGGTTGCGCAGCAGCACGATGTTCGCGGGCAGCCGCGGGATCTCCCCGCCCGCGAAGCCGAGCACGCAGTAGCGGCCACCGCCGCCCAACGCCCGCAGCGCGGCCTCCGCGGACGGCCCGCCGACCGGGTCCACCACGACGTCCGCGCCGCCCCCGGTCGCCTCGCGGATCGCCTCCTTGAGGGCGCCCGGGTCCTCCCCGTAGCCGATCGCATGCTCGGCCCCGGCGGCGAGAGCGGCGGCCCGCTTCTCCGCCGACGACGCGACGGCGACGACGCGGGCCCCGGCCGCGCGGGCCACGTCCACCGCCGCGAGCCCGATCCCGCCGCCGGCACCGAGCACCACCACCTGCTCGCCGGGGGCGATCCGCACGCGGTGCTCCACGGCGTAGAGCAGCGTCCCGTAGTTCTCCAGCGCCGTGGCGGCGACCGCGGGCTCGACCCCGTCCGGCAGCGGGACCGTGGCCGTCACGGGCAGCGTGACGTCCGAGGCGTACGCGCCGTACCCGGTCATCAGCCCGGCCACGCGGGTGCCGGGAGCCGGCTCGGCGACCCCCGGCCCGAGCCCCGTCACCCGCCCGGCGAGCGCCATCCCCGGCGTGTACGGCAACGCCGGGCGCACCTGGTAGAGCCCGCGCGCGATCAGCCCGTCCACGAAGCTCACGCCCGCGGCGTCGACCGCGACGAGCACCTCGCCCGCGCCCGGCACCGGGTCGGGTTGCTCGACCACCCGCAGCCCCTCGACCGGCCCGAACTCCTCGCACAGCACCCGTCGCACCCGGCCATGATGCCGCGATCAGGGCACGAGCACCCCACGTCCGTGCATGCGGCCGTTCTCCAGGTCGGCGATGGCGTCGGCGAAGGCGTCCAGCGGGTGGCTGCGGGTGTGCAGCCGCACAGCGCCCGCGGCGGTGAGCGCGATCAGCTCGCGCAGGTCGTCGTGGGTGCCGCCGAGGGACGGCCGCGCCGCGAGGTCCAGCGCGGGGTCCTGGTGCAGGACCGCGGCGTGCAGCTCCCGCGTCCGCGGGCCCGGTTCCACCCCGAGCGCGGCCGCGAGCACGGACCGCAGCCTGCGGTAGGCCTCCAGCGCATCGGCCTGGCGACCGTCGCGGTGGCGCGCGAGCATCAGGTGGGTCCAGCCCTGCTCGCGCAGGGGCTCTTCGGCGACGAGTTCCTCCCCGGCCGCGACGGCGTCGCGGTGGCGGCCCGCGGCGATCAGTGCCGCCACCCGCTCCTCGGCGGCCGTCATCCGCAGCTCGTCGAGCCCCGCGGCGGCCGCCCGCGCGAAGTCCCGGTGCGAACTGCGCGATCGAGGGCCCGCGCCACAGCGCGAGCGCCTCCCCGTAGCGGTCGACGGCGGCGTCGTGGTCGCCCGCGGCCGTCGCCACCCGGGCCCGCCCGACCAGGTCCTCCGCGGCCCCGGCATCGGTGGCGAGGCCTTCGAGGACGTAACCGGGGCGCACGGGTGCGGATCACCGCGCCACCGCATCCGGCCAGGTGCCGCCGCAGCCGCAGCACGTAGTTCTGCAGCGTCTTGGGCGCCGTGCGCGGGGGGTCCTGCGCCCACAGCGCCTCGACCAGCCGTCCCTCGGCCACGACCCGGCCCCCGTGCAGGGCGAGCAGACACCGTTCCTTGGGGCCACCGAGCCGCACCGCGGTCGCGCCCGCCCGGAGCTCCAGCGGCCCGAGGATCTGCAGGACGGCCTGCACGCCGCCCAGCAGCACGCGAGCCGGTGGGGCTGTCCAGCCCGTCGGGCGCGGCCGCCGTCAGCTGCCCGCCGCGCCCGCGGCCCCCGCGAGGAAGACGACCACCCAGAAGATCAGCCAGCCCGCGATCTGCACATATCCGATGATCAGTCCGGCGATGGCGAGGCCGTGCCCGCCACGCTCCCCGCTGCGGGTCTCGGGCAGTGCCATGTGCCCGAGGACGACCCCGGGGATCGAGCCGAGCCCGAACGTGAACAGGCCGACCAGGCTGCAGATGAGTGACGCGACCGCCATCCCGGACGTCGGGACGGTGTACCCCGGCTGCCCGTACGCCGGCTGCCCGTATCCCGCCTGCTCGTACCCCGGCTGCCCGTACCCCGGCTGCCCGTATCCTGCCGGTCCGTAGCCGACCTGCTCGTACCCGGCCTGCCCGTATCCCGCCTGCCCGTATCCCGGCGGGGAGGACGGTGGCGGGAAGCCGCCGGAGGGCCGGCCGGTCCGGTGCGGGTCCGGCGCGCCGGGGTACGGCGGGTACGAGTCGGCCATGTCGGTTCCCTGGGATCGGTGAGACGTGTTCCTCATGGGTCGGTCGGAGGGGGTCGGCCGTTACGCCGGTCGGCCGACCGTCCGTGGGGTGCGTCCACCCGGGCCTCGGTGAGGCGTACCCCGGCACGCGACTCCGCACGCGACCGAGAGCGACACCAGGGCGCTCGACGTCCGCAGAACCGCACTCCCGTCGATCTCGCGCGGTGACCAGGAGCAGCGCGTCGACCCTCCGCCGGCGGGGTGGGCGGCCCCGCGCCAAGGGGCGTCGGCAGGACGGGCGGACCGGGCCAGGGCGTCCCGGTCACGCCCCGGGGCGGCGCGGGAGCAGCCCGTCGAGCGCGTCCAGGTACTCGCGCTGGCGGGCCGACCAGGCGGCCAGCTCCTCGGCCAGCTCGCGCTGCATCTCTGCCCAGCGGCCGACCTGCTCGGCGAAGTCGCGCTGCCCCTCGACGAGGTCGCGCATCGGCTGCGCGAGCAGTGCGGCGTACTCCTGGGCCTGCCTGGTGAGCGCGTCGACCGACCGGTTGCCCGCGTCGAGCGTGTCGGTCGCTCCGCGCATGCCCTGCGCGACCATCTCCTGCCAGAGCCCGGCCAGCTTCACTGCTGCGTCGCGCTGTGCCTGCCACACGTCGTCCATGGCGTCCCTCCCGGCCCGCGGCCCGTCACCTCCGACCGTACGGCCGCACCGCGCGGCGGGCCACCCGTGCCTCCTCGCAGGGATCAGACCCGCCTCGCAGGCGCCGCAGCATCTGCGAGATGGGTCCGCGGTCTGCGGGGGCGCCCTGCCGGGGGCGTGTCCCCCGACACGCCGCCGCGACCGCGGAGGGCGGCGCACCGGGCCGACACCTCCGCCCAGTCCCGGCGGCGGACGACGTCGCGCGGCGCGAGCCAGCTGCCCCCGACGCAGGCGACGTTCGGCAGGCTCAGGTACACCTCGACGTCGCCGGGTCCGATGCCACCCGTCGGGCAGAACCGGACCTGGGGGAGCGGACCGGCGAGCGCCGCGAGGTAGCGGGGCCCGCCCGCCGGCCCGGCCGGGAAGAACTTCATGGCCGTGACGCCGCGGTCCAGCAGGGCGAGGGCCTCCGTCGCGGTGGCGACGCCGGGCAGCGCGGGGAGGCCGGTGGCGAGCATCGCGTCGACGAGCCGGGCCGGTGAGCCGGGGGAGACGAGGAACCGGGCGCCCGCCGCGACGGCGTCCCCCACCTCGGACGGCGTCGTGAGCGTGCCCGCGCCGACCGTCATCGCCGGGACGGCGTCGGCGACCGCCGCGATCGAGGCGAGTGCGGCGGGCGTGCGCAGCGTGATCTCCATGACCGGGACCCCGCCGTCGAGCAGGGCCCCGGCGAGCGGGACCGCGTCCGCGGCGTCGTCGAGGACGACCACCGGGATCACCGGACTCAGGGACAGAAGACCGTCAGCCATCGAGCATCTCCTTGACGACACCGGCGACCGGGGAACCGGCCAGCCGGCGATGGGCGGTGAGGACCTCGCTGCGGAACGCCGGTGGCAGGTCCGGGAGCACCGCGAGGGCCTCCTCCGGGGACCGGGCGCCCGCGAGGTCCGCGGCCAGCGGGTCGTCGAGCGCGATCGGCACCCCCGCGGCGTCGCGGGGATCGAGCGCGTGCCCGAGCCAGGCCGCGACGACCAGCGCGCTCCACCGTGCGGGAAGGCCCGCGCGCGGTGCCCCGTCGAGCAGGCGGGGCCCGAGCTTCTGGGACGTGTCCTGGGCGACCTGCATCGTCGTGTGCCGCAGCGCCGGGTTGGTGAACCGGGCGAGCACCGTGTCGGCGTACGCGACCGGATCGACGCCCTCGGGCCCGGCGAGCACCGGGACGGCGTCGTCGAGGACGAGGCGCCGGGCCGCGGCGTGCAGCATCGGGTCCGTGGCCGCCTCCGCGATCGTGGCGTACCCGCAGCGCAGCCCCAGCAGGGCCAGCAGGGTGTGCGAGGCGTTGAGGATCCGCAGCTTGAGCAGCTCCCACGGGCGGACGTCGCGCACGAGCACGGCGCCCGCGGCGGCCCAGTCGGGGTGCTCGGCGGCGAGGCCGTCCTCGATCACCCACTGCCGGAACGGCTCGGCGACGACGAGCGCCTCGTCGCGCAGGCCGGTGCGCTCCTCCTCGGCCGCGACATCCGCCGCGGTCGTCGCGGGGACGATCCGGTCGACCATCGTGGACGGGAAGCGCACCCGGGCGAGCAGGCCGTCCGGGGCGCGCGCGGCGTCGAGGTACTGCGCGACCAGATCCCGCAGGAGCTCACCGTTCGAGGGCAGGTTGTCGCAGCTCAGCACGCTCAGCGGGCCCGCGTCGGCGGCGGCCCGGCGGACGAGGCCCGCGGCGAGCCTGCCCACGACGGTGGTCGGGGCCGCCCGCCCGCGCAGGTCGGCCGCGACCTCCGGGTCGTCCAGGCGCAGCCGCCCGTCCGGACCGTGCCGGTAGCCCTTCTCGGTGACGGTGAGCGTCACGACGTGCACCCGGGGATCGGCGATCCGGTCCGGCACCGCCCAGCCCGCGGAGGAGCCGTCGAGCACCTCCCGCACGGCGCGCACGACGCGCGGGGGCGCGGCGCCCGGCCCGCGCTCGACCACGGTGTAGAGCCCGTCCTGGGGCCGCAGCCGGTCCGCGACGTCCGCGCTGCGCAGCGTCACGCCGCAGATGCCCCAGTGGTCCTCGCCGGACGCGAGTGCCGCGTCCTCGGTGTAGACGGCCTGGTGGGCGCGGTGGAAGGCGCCGATCCCGAGGTGCACGATCCCGACGGATCCCGGTCCCCGGCCGGGCGCCGTCGCAGCGCTCAGCCGCATGCCGCCACCCCCGCCGCGTGGGCGCGGACGCGACCGAGATCGGCGATCAGGCCGGTCCCGCCGCGGCCGCCGACGGCGAGCGAGGCCGCGGCCGTCGCGAGCCGGACGGCCTCGGTGAGGTCGTCGCCGAGCACGACCCGCGCCGTCACCGTTCCGATGAAGACGTCGCCCGCACCGGTCTGGTCGACGACGGACGGGGCCGGCACCGCGGGGACCCGCTCGACCGACCCATCGCAGGACAGCAGGACCCCCTCGGGCCCGCACGTCACGGCGACGGCGCGGGCGCCGAGCGCGTGCAGCGTCGCGGCCGCAGTCGCAGGGTCCTCGGTGCCGAGCAGCGCCGAGATCTCCCCGGGGGCGGACGGGCTGACCAGGAAGGCGTGCGGGGCCACCTCGGCGAGGACCCGGGCGGCCTCGGCAGCGGTGGTGAGGCGCGTGCGCAGGTTCGGGTCGTAGACGAACCGCGTCGCCACTCCCGCGGCGGCGAGCACCGCGGCCCGCGCCGACGCCGACAGCGCCGCGGTGATCCCGCCGGCCAGCACGGCGCCCGCGCCCGCGAGGACGTCGAGGTCGAGGTCCGCCGGGCAGAGCCCGGACCCGGCCGAACCGGCGCGGGCGTAGCTGAACCCGCGCTGCCCGGCCGGGTCGGCGTGCACGAGGTAGACGCCCTGCTGGCCGGGCACGCGGCGGACCAGCGCGTCGTCGATCCCCAGGTCGCGGATGCGGGCGAGCACGGCGTCGCCCAGCTCGCCGACCGGCACCCGGGCGACGACGGCGGTCGCCGCCCCGGCGGCGGCCGCCGCGGCGGCGGCGTTCACCACGTCACCGGAGACGCCCAGGGTGGCGGGCACGCCGTGCCCGAACGGGGCGGTGGTCGCGACCTCGACGAGCGGTTCGCCGAGCACGATCACGTCGTAGGACATGGCCGTCACCAGTCGTGGACGGAGCCGTCGACCCGGCGGGCCGTCGGCAGCTGCCGCGGGTCGTAGGGGAACCGGGCGGCGGCGACCTCGTCGACCTCGACACCCAGGCCCGGCTCGGTGCCGGGGTGCAGGTAGCCGTCGGCGAAGGTGTAGGAGGTGCGGAAGACCTCGCCCGCCGGGTCGCGGTGGCCCATGTACTCCTGGATGCCGAAGTTGGGCACCGTGAGGTCGACGTGCAGGGCCGCGGCCAGCGACACCGGCGACAGGTCGCCCGCACCGTGCGACCCGGTGCGCACCCCGTACAGCTCGGCCAGCGAGAAGATCCGGCGCAGGTGCGTGATGCCGCCGGCGTGCGACACCGAGGTGCGGATGTAGTCGATCAGCCGTTCGGTGATCAGCTGCTGGCAGTCCCAGATGGAGTTGAACACCTCGCCGACCGCGACCGGCGTCGTCGTGTGCTCGCGGATCACCCGGAACGCGGACTGGTCCTCCGCGGGGGTCGGGTCCTCCATCCAGAACAGGCGGTGCGGCTCGAGGTCGCGGCCCAGGCGCCCGGCCTCCAGCGGGGTGAGGCGGTGGTGGACGTCGTGGAGCAGGTGGAAGTCGAACCCGAACCGCTCGCGGACCGCGCCGAGCATCTCCGGCGCGAAGCGCAGGTAGGGCTCGCTCGCCCACACGTCCTGGTGGGGCAGCGCCGACGAGGCGGGCTCGTAGAGCAGCCCGTCCGGGGTCGGGACGCCGTAGCTCTTCGGCACCCCCGGGACGGCGGCCTGCGCCCGGACGGCGCGGTAGCCGCGCTCCAGGTAGGACGCCACGTCGTCGAGCAGCGCGGGGACGTCCGCGCCGCTCGCGTGCCCGTAGACCAGGACGCCCTCGCGGGCCGCGCCACCGAGCAGCCGGTGGACCGGCAGCCCGGCGACCTTGCCGAGGATGTCCCACAGCGCGACGTCCACCGCCGCGATGGCCGTCATCGTGACCGGGCCGCGCCGCCAGTAGGCGCCCTTGTAGAGCAGCTGCCAGGTGTCCTCGATGCGGGCGGGGTCGCGCCCGATCAGCAGGGGGCAGACGTGCTCGGTCAGGTAGGCGGCGACCGCCAGCTCGCGGCCGTTCAGGGTGGCGTCGCCCCAGCCGACCACCCCGTCGGCGGTGGTGATCTTCAGCGTGACGTAGTTGCGGCCCGGCGAGGTGACCAGCACCGTCGCGTCGACGATCTTGCTCATCGGTGTGCCTCCACGTGCGGCCAGTCCGCGTACTCACGCCCGCCACGCAGCCGCGGCGCGGTCTCCGGCATCCGCAGCAGGGCCAGGATGCTGATCACGATCAGGGCAGCGACGTAGACCGCCACCCAGGTGTAGGCGCCGTCGCCTGCCACCAGCAGCGCCGCGGCGACGACGGTGAACGGGCCGCTCGCGAGCATCGCACCGAACTGCCAGACGACCGACACGCCGCTGTAGCGCGTCGCGGACGGGAAGAGCTCGGGGAAGTAGGACGCCTGCGGCGCGTACGTTCCGGCGTGGCCCAGGGCGAGGCCGGCCACGAGCAGCAGGGTGATCAGCAGCATGCTGCCGCTCTGCACCGCGAGGAACGCGGGCACGACGAGGAGGAGGTTGGCCACGGCCGCGGTGAGATAGACGGTGCGGCGGCCGAACCGGTCGGAGAGCCGTCCCCAGACGGGGATCAGGAGAAGCTCGGCGAGGATCGCGATGATCACCGCGTCGAGCACGATCGTCGGGTCGACGCCCAGGCTGCGGGCATAGGACACCAGGAAGATCGTGTAGAAGGGGAACACCGCGGCCTCGACGAACTTGGTCAGCATCCCGCCGACGACCTCGCGGCGGTGCTCCCGCACCAGCGTGCGCAGGGGCGAGCTGTGCGGCTGGCGCTGTTTCACCGCCCGGAAGGTCTCCGACTCGGGCACGCGCAGCCGGATGTAGAGGCCGACGACCACGACGACGGCGCTCAGCAGGAACGGGATCCGCCAGCCCCAGGCGAGGAAGGCCTCCTCGGGCATCTGCGCGGTCAGGAGTGCGAACAGCGCCGTCGGGATGAGGTAGGCCGCGGGGGAGCCCATCTGCACGAAGCTCGCGTAGTAGCCGCGCCGCTTCGGTGGTGCGGCCTCCGCGGTCAGCAGGACGGCGCCGCCCTGCTCGCCGCCGACGCCGAAGCCCTGGATCAGCCGGACGAGCACGAGGATGACCGCCGCCCAGAGGCCGATCTGCTCGTAGGTGGGCATGAGACCCACCACGAACGTGCCGATCCCGGTCAGCAACAGCGTGTAGACCAGCGTCTTCTTGCGGCCGATGCGGTCGCCGACGTGGCCCCAGACGATCCCGCCCAGTGGCCGGGCGAAGAAGCCGACGGCGTAGGTGGAGAACGCGGCGAGGGTGCCCACCAGCGGGTCCACCTGCGGGAAGAAGATCTTGCTGAACACCAGCGCGGACGCGGTGCCGTAAATGAAGAAGTCGTAGTACTCCGCGACGGTGCCGATCACCGAGGCCGTCACGGTGCGCCGCAGTGTGCGCGGGTCCTGGCCCTGGGCGGTGTTCCCGCCGGGCGCGTGTTCCAGTCCGGTCGACATCGACCCTCCCGTTCGCCGGGCGCCGGTGCTCCCTCGGCGCTCGGCTGGAATACAAGCACTGCCATACAAGTATGTCAACGCTGGTATGGTGCTCTTCGTGCCTCCCTCGATCCAGAAGCGCCCCTCGGCGCGCGCGACCGTGCACGCCGAGCTCCGGCGGCGGATCATCGCTCTCGACCTGCCCCCCGGCGCCCCGTTGTCGGAGAACGAGCTGGCCGCCGAGCTCGGGGTCTCACGCACGCCGGTCCGCGAGAGCCTGATCCTGCTGGGGGAGGAGGAGCTCGTTCAGGTCTTCCCGCAGCTGGGCACCTTCGTCTCCCGCGTCGACCTGGGGCAGGTCGCGGACGCCCAGTTCGTGCGGGAGGCCGTCGAGCTCGCGTCACTGCGCGATGCGGCCGAACGCATCGACGCCGGGATCGACCCGGCCGGCCTGGCCGCGCTGCGCGACGTCCTGGACCGCCAGCGGGCGGTCGAGGGCGACGCCGAGGCCTTCTTCCCCCTCGACGAGGAGTTCCATCAGACGCTGCTCGCGGTCGGCGGGCACGCGGGCGCGTGGCGCTCCGTCCAGTCCGCCAAGGCCCACCTCGACCGCGCCCGGCGCCTGGGGCTGCGCACCGTGAGCCCGGTCGCCGACCTCGTCGCGCAGCACACCGCCGTCGTGGATGCCCTGGAGGGGGGTGACGCCGGTGCCGCCGAGGCCGCGCTGCGCGCCCACCTGCGGGCCGTGTTCGCCGACGTCGAGCTCATCCGGGCGACGTCGCCGGAACTGTTCGCCGACGAAGGCCGCCCGACCCGCAGGGTGGTGGCGAGCTGGCGCTGAGCCAGGCTTCGCCCCACCGTGGTGAGCCGGCCGCGAGCCCGGCCCCCGCCCCGCCGGACGCGTCCACCAGCGCCGCCCGCGAGCACTTCGCAGGGATCGCGCACGCCTCGCAGGTGCTGCAGCCCCTGCGAGGCGTGCCCGGGGTCTGCGAGGACGACGGCCGGGAGCGTGATGCGCCCGGCGGACCTTGCTCCGGTGCCTTCGTCACCCACCCCCACGGTGGACCCACGCGTCGAGCATCTCCTCGGTCAGCAGGGCGTCGAGGGCCGTCGTCGCCGCCCCGTGCAGGGCGCCGTCACCGCCCAGGGCGGCGTCGCGCACCGGGGGAGGGGTGGGTCGGCGGAACGCCATGAGCCCTTGGGTGAACGCCGTGGCGAACGCCGTCGGGGCGCCCGCCCGCAGCGGGACGGCCAGCCCGCCGAGCGTCACGACCTCCGGGTCGAGGGCGTTGACCAGTCCCGCCACCCCCGCGCCGAGGGCCGTCGCCACGACCGCGACGGCAGCCCGGGCCGCCGGGTCGGGGCGGGCGAGCACGGCCGCGGCGTAGGTGCGTGGATCGGTCGGCGCCTGCTCTCCGAGGTGGCGTGCGAGCGCGCGCCCGTCGACCATGAGGTCCCAGCAGCCGGCGGCGCCGCAGGGGCAGCGCAACGCCCGGTCGCCGAACGGGAGGTGGCCGAACTCACCGCCCGCGCCGGTCGCCCCGCGGACCGGCCGGCCGTCCACGGTCACACAGCCCCCCAGTCCGACCTCCACCGTCACGTGCAGGGCGGTCGACGAGCCCGCTGCCGCGCCGCCGCGCGCCTCGGCGACTCCGCCGAGCGTGGCGTCGTTCTCGACCAGCAGCGGCAGGCCCGGCGGCGCGAGTGGAGCGAGGTCGACCGGGCCCCAGCCCAGCGTCGAGGCCTGCAGCACGCGCCCGTCGCGCACCGTCCCCGCGACGGACACCGCGACCACCCGTAGCCGGTCGCCGAGCCGGTCGGCGACCCGCCGGACCGCCCGGCCGATCTCGGCGCGCACCCGGTCCGGCGAGCGATCGGCGTGCCGTGCGCTCGCGATCACCCGCGGGCTGCCGTCGAGGCCGGCGACCGCGCAGCGCCAGTCTCCGTGGCGCAGGTCGACCGCGAGGACGGCAGGGCCGTCCGGGTGCGGTGCGAGCACCGTCGTGGGACGGCCACGACCGACCGCGGGTGCCGGGGTCTCGACGAGCAGGTTCAACCCGCGTAGGCGCGTCGTGAGATCGGTGGCGCCGCCGCTGCTCAGGCCCAGGCGCCGGGCCAGCGCGACGCGGGTGATCCCCGGGGTGCGCCGCACCTCGTCGAGCACGGCGAGGGCGCCGTGCCACCGCGGCCTGGCCATGACCGCTCCCTTCGTGCATATACTCGTGCTCCGAGTTTATTCGGAGGTCCGGTGCCCAGGTCACCCCGCGCGTGCTGATCCGTCCCGCCGTCCCGGGCGTCGCGCCCACCGTGCACGACCCGGTCCGCCGCGTCGCGATCGGGCAGGCGGCCGTCGGGTTCGCGATCAACAGCATCGGTGCGTCTCTCGTCCTGCTCGCCCGCGACCTCGGCCGGGAACCCGAGGCCCTGGCCGGGCTCGCCGCGTCGTTCGGCGCCGGCCTGCTGATCGTCGGCGCGGTGGGGCCGGTGCTGCTGCGCCGCGGCGCCGGGTCGGTGATCCGCCTCGCCGCACTCGTGACGGCCGCGGGAGCGGCAGTGCTCGCCACCGGCTCGACGGCGGCGGTCGCCGCGACCGGCGCCGTCCTGCTCGGCACCGGCTCCGCGGGCGTCGTCCTCGCGACACCCGCCCTGCTCGCGGGCCCGGCCGCCGCCGCGCAGCTCTGCGTGGTCAACGCGATCGCGAGCATCTGCGGCATGCTCGGCCCGCTGGCCATCGGGCTGCTCGACCTGGGGTTCGGCCACGGGCGCCTCGCCCTGCTGCTGGTGGTGCCCCCGCTGCTCGTCCTCGCCGTGTTGGCGCCGGCCGCCCCGCCCGCCCCGCCCCCGGTGCGCACCGCGTCCGGCGGACCCCGGCCGCACAGCGTCGCCGTGGCGTGGGGCGCGGTGGTGCTCGGCGTCTCGATCGAGTTCTGCTTCGCCATCTGGGCGGCGGCGCGGCTGCAGCAGACCGGGCTGGGCGCCGGGACGGCGGCGAGTGTCGCCGTCGCCTTCCTGCTCGGCATGGCGGTCACCCGGTTCGTGGCGCCCGCGCTGATCGGCCGCGGCGTCCCCGTCGTTCCGGTGGGGTGCGCCCTGGTGGTCGCGGGCACCGTCGGGGTCGCCCTCCCGGGAACCGGGGCAGTGGTGGCGGGGCTCGTCGTGGCCGGCATCGGTACGGCCGTGCTCTACCCGGTGACGGTGGCGCGCCTGGTCGGGCTGCCGGGCCTGTCGATCGCGCACGGCACCTCGCTCGGTGCGGTCGCGTCCGGCACCGCGATCACCGTCGCTCCGGTGGTGCTGGCGGCACTCGGTGCGGCCCTGGACCTGCGCGCGGCGTACCTGATCGCGGTGCTGCCGCTGGCGGCCGCGCTGATGGTGGCCACCCGCACCGGACGCGACGGGCGGGCGTCCCCGCCGCGGCGGCGCGCCACACCGGCGCCGTAGCCGCTGCGGGGCGACCGGTGGGAGCGGGGCGGAGATCCGATCCGCGATGCCCTCGAAGGGGGAGGGTCCACGTCACCACCGCGCCACTGCTCCGTTCGGAGCAGTGGCGCACCGCCCCTCGGTGCGCGCTCGGGGAGCGTGGGAGGAAGCGTGCGCGTACCAGGTCGCCTGGCCGCAATGACGGTCGCCGTCGTGATCACCGCAGGGTTGCTGACGGCCGGGGTCGCGGCCGCGGGCCCGGGGCTCGCGACAGGCGGGGCCACCATGTTCAGCGGCGACGCCACGGCGTGCGGGATGACGCGCACCGGCGAGTACCCGACGACCTCGCCCGCCGCCGTCGGGTTGGATGCGGCGACGGTCGCCGCCGCCATCGACCACTGGACGTCGCAGGGCTCGGAGACGGTCAAGGTCTTCCGGCACGGCTGCCTCGTCGGCCAGAGCGGCCTGGACGCCATGTTGGAGCGCGTCCCGCGGATCAACTGGAGCCAGACGAAGTCGGTGAACGCGCTGATCGCGGGCGTCGCCGCCACGCAGGGCCTGATCGACGTGGACGCCCCGATCGGGGACTACCTGCCCGAGGGGCTCGGGGACGAGGCGCATCGCGCGATCCCGGTGCGCGCAGTCCTGACGATGACGACCGGCACCACGATGAACTGGGCGCGCGGGCTCAACCTGTTCACCGACATCTCCCGCGCCCGCGAGGCGATGTCGGCCGACATCGAGCACCCGCCCGGTGAGTACTTCGACTACGACCAGACGACGCCGTCCGTGCTGACCTACGTCGTGCAGCAGGCGATCTGGCGTGCCGAGCCCGGCCTCGACTACCAGGACTGGGCGCAGCGCGAGTTCTTCGCCAAGCTCGGCATCCCCACGTCGGCCTACTGGTGGCAGCGCGACCGCTCCGGCAACACGCTCGGCTACTCGAAGCTGTTCCTGCGCCCGCTCGAGTTCGGCCGCCTGGGCGAGCTGATGCGCACCAAGGGCGTCTACGACGGTGTGCGGATCATCGACGAGTCCTACCTGCAGCAGGCCGCGACCGGCACGACGGCCAACTGCGGCTACGGCTTCATGTTCTGGCTCAACTCCTGCTCCGGCGACCGGATGCAGGTCGACGCGGGGCTGTTCGCGCGGCGCGTCATCGCCCCGGCGCAGGCGTGGATCGGGTCGGCGCCGTCGGACATGTACTTCACCTTCGGCCTGCACGGGCAGCACACCTTCGCGATCCCGAGCCTGGACATGGTGGTGACCCGCAGCGGCGAGGTGCCGCCGGACACGCTGTCGAACACCCCCGACGGAGACGCCGCCCCGCTCGCCGGGGCGCCGGTCAAGGAGGGCTACTTCACCTTCTTCGCCACGCTCATGGACGCCGTCACCGACATGCCCGACGACGTCCGGGCGACCATCGCCGATCCGGACGGGCCGTGGGAGGGTGCCCCCGATCTCGCGCTGGACCCGGAGACGTTCCTGTACCCGGCCGACACCGTCCCCGGTTCCTACCTCGCCGTGGGTGAGCACGCGCCCGAGGGATGCACGGTCGGCGGGTGTGGCGGCGACCCGAACGACGGGTACAGGTGGGTGACCGACGTGCCGCGGACGGTTCCGGGCGTCGTGGGTGCCGAGGAGCGTCCCAACGGCTGATCGATCCGGACCCGGAGCCGGGCCCCGTCCCCGCCGTGGGGGCGGGGCCCGATACGTGTCGCCACCGTCACGTCCAGCATCTTGTACCCCATACCCCTAAGGGGTACCGTGCACGGGGTCCGAACGTGAGGAGGCCGCCATGAGGACCGGCACCGACACCCCCCGGGCCGAGCAGGTGCCCGAGGCCGGCAACGAAGTACACAGTGCTCACAGTGCTCACAGTGCTCACAGTGCTCACAGTGCTCAC
>JBFWRR010000009.1:74842-109420 GCA_050248815.1 Pseudonocardia sp.
CACAGTGCTCACAGTGCTCACAGTGCTCACAGTGCTCACAGTGCTCACGGGGTGCACGGGGCGCACGGAGCCCACGGAGCCCACGGGGGCATGTCGACGGCGGCGATGGCCGCCGACATGCGCAACCGGTTCCTGGTGGCGGCGGTGCTGTCGGTGCCGGTGCTGCTGTGGTCGCCGATCGGGCGGGAGGTCCTCGGCTTCGAGGTGCCCGCCCCGTTCGGGCTGCGCGACGACGTCTTCGCGCTGATCCTCAGCCTGCCGGTGATCCTCTACTCGGCCAGGATCTTCTTCGTCGGCGCGGTGCGCGCGCTGCGCGCCCGCACGCTCGACATGATGGTGCTGGTCGCGGTCGCCGTCGGTGCCGGGTGGGGCTACTCGGTCGCGGTGACGCTCACCGGCGGCGGCGAGGTCTTCTACGAGGCCGCGACGGTGCTCACGGCGTTCGTCCTGCTCGGGCACTGGTTCGAGATGCGCGCGCGGGGCGGGGCCAACGACGCCGTACGGGCGCTGCTCGACCTCGCGCCGCCGCGCGCGGTCGTGCTCCGCGAGGGCCGCGCCGTCGAGGTGCCGACCGCCGAGGTGGTGTCGGGTGAGCTGCTGCTCGTGCGCCCGGGCGCGCGGATCCCCGTCGACGGTGTCGTCGAGGACGGCGAGTCCGACGTCGACGAGTCGATGGTGACCGGCGAGAGCCTGCCGGTGCGCAAGTCGGTCGGCGAGGAGGTCGTCGGCGGCACGATCAACGCGGACGGCACGCTTCGGGTCCGCGCGACGAAGGTAGGGGCCGACAGCGCGCTCGCGCAGATCGTCACGCTGGTGCAGGAGGCGCAGAACTCGACCGCGCCCGGGCAGCGGCTGGCCGACCGCGCGGCGTTCTGGCTCGTGCTCGTCGCCCTCGTGGGCGGGGTCCTGACGTTCGCCGCCTGGGCGTGGTTCTCCGACGAGCCACTGTCGGTGGCGCTGCTGTTCGCGATCACGGTGGTCGTCGTCACCTGCCCGGACGCGCTCGGGCTCGCGACCCCCACCGCGATCATGGTCGGGGCGGGCCTGGGTGCCCGCCGGGGCGTGCTGTTCAAGAACGCCGCGGCCCTGGAGTCCGCGGCCCGGGTCGACACCGTCGTCATGGACAAGACCGGCACGCTGACCACCGGCGAGCCCGAGGTGACCGCGGTCGTGACGCGGGACATCGACGAGTCCACGCTGCTCGCGCTGGCCGCCGCCGTGGAGCGCGAGTCCGAGCACCCGCTCGCGCGGGCGGTCGTCGCGCACGCCGACGCCGGCGGGGTGCAGCGCCTGGACGTGACGGCGTTCGAGAACGTCCCCGGCCACGGCGCCGTCGCGACGGTCGCCGGGCGCCGGGTCGCGGTCGGCAACCGGCGCCTGCTCGCCCGCGAGGGCGTCGAGCCGGGCGAGCTGGCCGGGCGCCACGACGAGCTGGCGGCGGGCGGGCGCACCACCGTCCTCGTCGCGGTGGACGGGCACGCGGCCGGGCTGGTCGCGCTCGCCGACGCCCCGCGGCCGACCGCGGCGGCGGCCGTCGAGGCGATGCACGCGCTCGGGATCGAGGTCGTCATGCTCACCGGCGACAACGAGGCCACCGCGCGCCGGGTCGCGGACGGGCTCGGCATCGACACCGTCGTCGCCGAGGTGCTGCCGCGCGACAAGGCCGCGCACGTCGAGCGGCTGCAGGCCGCGGGGCGGCGCGTGGCGATGGTCGGCGACGGGGTCAACGACGCGCCCGCGCTCGCCCGCGCGGACGTCGGCATCGCGATCGGTGCGGGCACGGACGTCGCGATCGAGACCGCCGACGTCGTCCTCGTCCGCTCCGACCCGCTCGACGTGCCCACGGCCCTGCGGATCGGCCGCGGCACGCTGCGCAAGATGCGCCAGAACCTCGCGTGGGCCATCGGCTACAACGCGGTGGCGCTGCCCATCGCGGCGGGGGTGTTCGCACCCGCCTTCGGGCTCGTGCTCCGCCCCGAGATCGCGGCGCTCACCATGTCCGGGTCGAGCCTGCTGGTGGCGGTGAACGCGCTGACGCTCAAGCGGCTGCGGCTCCCCGGCCCGGCCGCCGCGAAGGACCCCGCCCGCGACCCTGCCCACGACCCTGCCCAGGACACCGGTACGACGACCGAGGAGAGGATCACGAGATGAGCGAGGAGACCTACACCGTCTCGGGCATGACCTGCGGGCACTGCGTCGCCTCGGTCACCGAGGAGATCGGCGCCATCGCGGGCGTCACCGGTGTCGTCGTGGACCTGCCGACGGGGGCGGTCACCGTGACCAGCGACCGGCCCCTCGACGAGGCCGACGTGCGCGCCGCGGTGGCGGAGGCGGGCTACGCGCTCGCCGGGTGATCAGGCCGCGACGAGCAGGCCGGTGAGGTACATGACGACGATCCCCGCGGCGAGCCCGCCTGCGACGGGTGGGTCGAGCAGGCGGCCCCCGCGCCCGCGCAGGGCGGGCAGGATCTGGCCGATCACGCCGATGATCGCGCCGACCCCGACGCCCAGCAGCAGCGCGGAGAGCACCGGGTTGTCGACGGCGGCACCGAGCAGCGCACCGGCGACGGCCGGGGCGCCTGCGAGCAGCCCGAGCCCGGCAAGGACGGGCAGACCGGGCCTGCGCTCGGTGAGCGGGGCGACGATCGCGAGGCCCTCGGTGGTGTTGTGCAGCGCGAACCCGACGACGAGGGCGGTGCCCAGCGCCAGCTCCCCGACGGCGAAGGCGGAGCCGATGGCGAGGCCCTCGCCGAGGTTGTGCAGGCCGATCCCGACCGCGATCAGCACGGCCAGCCGCAGGCCACCCGGCCTGCCCGCCGCGGCGGAGCGCCCGCGGTCGAGCAGGCCGTCCACCCCGGCCAGCGCGAGGTAGGCCAGCGCCGCACCGAGCAGCACGACCGCGGCCCCACCGAACGGGGCGCCCACCCCGCCCAGCAGCTCCAGGCCGTCCAGCGTCGCGTCGACGGCGAGGAAGCCGAGCAGCCCGACGGTCAGCGCGAGCAGGACCCGCACCGCCGTGGCGCCGGCGCGGCGCAGCAGCGGCAGCACGAGCATGCCGAGCAGCACGGGCAGGATCCCGACGTAGGTGCCGAGCAGCACCATCGTCGTGACGACGCCGCCGCCGGCCTCGGGTGTGGCGACCGCGGCCGGGATCTCGTGCTCGATCACCAGCCCGGTGGAGGTGATGATCCCGATCAGGTAGGGCTGGCCGTCCTGCCAGGGCACGTCGAGCACCAGGGTGGCCGTCGTGAGCCGGTCGACCGGTTGCTCACCACCGGTGAAGTCGACGAAGACGTCGTTCACCGTGACCTGCGCGATCTGCACCGGGTCGGCACCCGCGCCACGCACGGTCAGCGCGATCGTGCCGGGGGTGAGCACCGCCCGCTCGACGGTGAGTTCCTCGATCGGCGGCCCGGTGCGCTCGGGCAGCGTCGCGCCGCCGAACACGGCGAGCGCGGCGAGGGCGGCGGCGATCAGCGCGGCGAGGGCCGTGCCGAGAAGCCACAGGGGCGGGCGCCGCGACGTGGCGGGCTCGCGGGTGCTGCTGCGGTTGTCGAGCATCGAGCTACTCCGTGACCTCGAAGAACCCCATCCAGCCGAGGTCGGCGAACTCGGACTTGTGGGCGTGGAACATGAACCGGCCCGGGCGCGGGAAGCGCACCTCACAGATCCCGCGCTGGCCCTGCGCCTGCACGACCGTGTCGGTGTACTCCGCGGGCTGCAGCCGGGTGCCGGTCGGGTAGTAGTCGAAGAAGTTGCCGTGCAGGTGGAAGCTGTTGATCGGGTCGTACTCCAGGACGTTGACGAGGTAGATCCGCACCAGCTCGCCCGCCCGCACCCGCACGGGGGAGTTCATGTGGTGGAACGGTATCCCGTTCACCGCGTAGAACTGGTTGCCCTGCCCGTCGAACGTGGTGTTCCAGCCGTGCTGGACCATCACGAGCTCGTCCGCTGCGGGGCGGTCCTGCGGGGGGTCGACGATGAAGGTGCCGTACATGCCGCGGGCGATGTGCTCGGCGAGCGGCCCGACGTGGCAGTGGTAGAGGTGCAGGCCGAACGGCTCGGCGTCGAAGGTGTAGGTGTAGGACTCACCGGGTGCGATGACGCCGCGCCCGATCATCGGGACGCCGTCCATCTCGGCGGGGTGGATGCCGTGGAAGTGCATCGTGTGCGGGTGCGCGGAGCCGTTCACGAAGCGCACCCGCAGGACGTCGCCCTGGCGGCAGCGCAGCGTCGGACCGGGGACGCGACCGTTGAAGGTCCACGCCGGGTAGCGCACGCCCGGCGCGACCTCTATCTCCTTGTCCTGCGCGACGACCTCCCACTCGCGCACCGTGCGCCCGTCCGCGGCGGTGGTGACCGTGCCGAGGTCGAAGTCGCGAAGGACGACGTCCGGGTCGAACCCGTTCGCCTCGTGATCGACCGTCGCGCCGTCCCGGAAGGTCGGGCCGTTGATCCCGCCGTGCGCCGGACCGCCGTGTTCGGTTCCGCCGTGTTCGGTGCCGGCGTGTTCGGTTCCGCCGTGTTCGGTTCCGCCGTGTTCGATACCGCCGTCGTGGCCTGCGTGCGGCGGCTCGGGAGCCCGCAGCAGCCCGGGCAGGATTTCCGGCATCGGCGCGCTCAGGAGCGCCGCACCCGCCGCCCCGGTCAGGAAGCGTCTGCGGCTGGTCATGAGCGCCCTCCGCGGCGTGAGCCACACATGAGCTGCGATGTTAGATGCGTCAAATTACGCGGCCAAGCACCGTCTCACCATGAGATCAGGTCCGGCGAAGCTCGCAGTTCTGTGTCTGAAATGCTGCGGTGATCCACCCGGGGTTGCCGGCACACATGGGCGCACGCCGGCCCGTTGCCGGACTCACCGGCTCACGGAGCGCTCCGCCGCGCGGTGTCGGAGGGGAGCTCGCCGAACCGCTCCTGGTACTGCCGGGCGAACCGGCTCGGGTGGTAGAAGCCCCAGCGCATGGCGATGTCGCTGATGCGCACGTCCGACGAGGTGAGCCGCAGCAGCTCGGCGTGGACGTGGTCGAGCCGGACGCGCCGCAGGTAGGCCATCGGTGACACTCCCAGTTCGTGCTGGAAGGTGGAGTGCAGCGCGCGCACGCTCATGCAGCCGACCCGGGCGAGGTCGCCGGGCGTGAGCGGCTCGTCCGCGTGCGACTCCAGGTAGGCCAGCACCGGCCGGATCCGGGTGGACCGGACCCTTCCCGCGTAGCCCTCCAGCAGGTCGGAGTGGGAGTTGCGCACGGCGAGCAGCAGTTGCGTCATGACGAACGCCTCGAGCTGCTCGCGGGCCAGGGGTGTCTCGGTGATCCCGCCGGGCTGGTCGAGCTCGCGCGCCAGGAACTCGACGGCGGACAGCAGGCTGCGGCCGCGTGGGGTGTCGGTGCGGAAGCCGAAGTCGAAGTCGACGGCCTCGGTGACCTGGTGGCCGACCAGGTCGGCGAGGTGGGATTCGAGCCGGGTGCGGGGGATCTTGAGGATCAGCTGCTCGGCGTCCGGCGTCCAGCGCACCGTGTTGGACTGGTGCGGCAGGAGGACGACCCCGCTGGCCCGTGCATCGGTGACGGCCCGCGTGCCGTCGCCGCGTTCGGCGAACGTCCGCCCGCGCGTCGTGAGGTTGATGTGGTAGGTGTCCTGGGTGGCCGGCATGTTCAGCTCGGCCCGCGCCCCGTAGGCCAGGAAGCCCAGCGTGAAGCGTTTCTGGCGGGCCGCGTTGAGCTTCATCCGCAGCGGGGTGTCGTCCGTGCGCAGGGCGTGCGGCAGATAGACGTGGGTGACCGCCTCCCTGGCTTCCTCCGCGCTCGATGTCGAGACGACGGGAAAGCGGCGCAGCGTGTGGCGACGATGGCCCATGTACATGTCCTCCGTTGGACGCAGCCGGGTCGGCGCGGGGTGGGCGCGGGGTGGGCGCGGTCAGAGCGAGCGGCGCACGGCGGAGTACCGAGCGGCCAGGATGTGGCTGCTCATCGCCGATTCGGCCAGCTCCTCGTCGCCGTTCTCGATGGCGGTGATGATGTCGCGGTGCTGCAGGACGCTGCGCCGCCGGTCGTCGTCGTCGTATCCGCCCAGGACCCGGCGGACGAGCGGGGCGCTGGACACCAGGGCCACGAGCGCCGGCAGCCGGGCGCTGCCGGACGCGGCGAGGACCGCGGCGTGGAAGTCGTCGTTGCACTGCGCCGAGCTGGCCACCGACGCTCCGCCCTCGGCCAGGGCGCGCTCGTAGCGCTCCTGGCGGGCGCGCAGCTCTGCCACGGTGGCGGCGTCGGCCCGGCGGGCGGCGAGGCCGGCGCCGTAGCCCTCGATCAACGCCCGCAGCCGGTAGGCCTCGTCGATGTCGTCCGGGCTCCAGCTGATCACCCGCGCGCCGCGGTTGTGCACGAGCTCGACCACGCCCTCGGCAGCGAGCAGGCGCAGCGCCTCGCGCACGGGTGTGCGGCTCAGGCCGAGCGATGTCGCCTCGGTGTGCTCACGCAGCCAGGTCCCGGGCAGAACGGCCCCCGACGCGATCCGCTCCTTCAGCGCTTCGTAGGCCAGCTGCGTGTGGGCTGCGCGTGCGCTGTCGCGACCGGCCGCTCCATGGCCGTTCTGCCCGCGCGCTGCTGCCACCCCGACCTCCTCGTCGCCCGGGGCAGCGTATCGCATGCAATCCTGGTTGTCACGTCCTCAACTTTGCCGACGTGGCCGCTGATTGCATGCGATCAGCGGCCGCAGGTGGCTACGGGTCGTCAGATCCCGTCGGCAGGAACCCGCGGTCGGTCATGATGGCGAGTGCCTGGTCGACGTGTCCGGTGAGGTGGCCGGCGATGAGCGGCGTCCACTCGGCGACGGTCATCGTGCCCAGGTCAGGGATCTCCACCGTGCGGCCGAGAACGTCGGGGCCGACGGCCGGCAGGCACGTGGCGAGCGTGCGACGGGTGGCGTCGAGCTGCCGCAGCGCGATGTCGACGGTCGGCGGCGGGTAGCCCAGTGCGTCGTGCCCGATCTCCTCCCGGAAGAAGAACTGCAGCTGCGGGTCGTGGCGCAGGCGTTCGAGATCGCCCAGCCACAGGATCGTCGCGACGTTCATGTGCGAGATGACCTGCGCGACGGTCCAGCCACCGGCCCGATGAGCGCGGTGAAGGTCGCCCTCGTCGAGCCCGCGCAGGGCTTGCTGCAGCCGGGCCATCCGGACGTCCGCCTCTGCACCCGCCGCGCGCGCGGCGTCCGGCGCGGACTTGGCAGCGGTCATCGAAACCTCCCTGGTCGTGATGGGTGCCGGTCGGTGGGGTCAGTGCCGCAGGCCCTCCTTGCGCAGGATCGGCATCACCTCGGCGCCGAACTCCTTCAGCTCCTTGGCGTAGTCGAGGAAGCCGAAGATCGCGCCGCCGAGCCCGGCCGCGGAGAACTCGGCGAACTGCTCGGCGACCTGCTGCGGGGTGCCGATCAGGTTCGGGCCGCCCCAGCCCGCGATGAACCGCTCCTGGAACTGTTTGATCTGGGTGCCGAACGAGGCGCTCTCGATGCCCAGCACATCCATGATGATCTGCGCGCCGGGCCAGTCGCCGGCGTCGATGATCGCCTTGTGGGCGGCCCTGGCCTCCTGCTCGGTCTCGCGGCAGATCACCAGGCAGTAGGTCCAGACGTCGATGTCGCGCTCGTACTCGTCCCGGGCCAGCCGCTTGATGTTCGTGACGTAGTCGCGGGTCTCCTCCAGCGGCAGGGCGATCAGGTTGATGTCCACGTTGCGCGCGGAGAACCGCTGTCCGGCAGGCGACGCGCCGGCGTTGAGCAGCGCCACCCGCGGCGACTGCACCGGCTTGGGGTAGGCGTGCGCGCCCTTCGAGACGAAGTGCTTGCCCTCGACGTCGAAGTCGCCGTACTGGGTCCAGAGCTTCTCGACGAAGTCGATCCACTCCTGCCCGTACTCGTAGCGCTCGTCGTGGGGCAGCTGTTGGCGCCCGAACAGCTCCATCTCGGGGGTGAACCAGCCCATGACCAGGTTCATCCCGTACCGGCCGTCGGAGATGTGGTCGATCGTGGTGGCCATCTTCGCGCCGACGATCGGGTGCACGGTCGGCACGTGCGTGGTGGTGAAGATCCCGATGTTCTCGGTCGCCTGGGCCAGCCCCGCGGCCCAGGTGTAGGTCTCGAAGCAGACCCCGTTGAAGTTCGTGTTGCCGCGGAAGCCGGTCCAGCGGCCCACGGGGACCATCGCCTCCATGCCCAGCCGGTCCGCCGTGCGGGCGATGTCCAGCTGCTGGTCCCAGGTGACCCGGAACCCGGTGGGCGCATCGCTCATGATCACGCCGCCGCTGCAGTTGGCCGAGAAGACCCCCAGCTTGAGCTGCTGGTCGTTGAACACCGGGTTCTGGCGGAGGTCCTTGGTCGCGCCGAGCAGGCCGTCCTGTTCGTGCATGGCGAGCGTCATGGCACTACTCCGAGTCCTCGAGCCGGAAACCGATCTTCACGGTGACCTGCCAGTCGGCGACCGCACCGTCCGCGAGGTGCCCGCGGACCTCGGTCATCTCGAACCAGTCGATGTTGCGCAGGGTCTGGTTCGCGCGGGCCACCGCGTTGCGGATCGCGTCGTCCACACCGTTCGGGGAGGTACCGACGATCTCGGCGAGGCGGTAGATGTGGTCGGACACGGGGACTCCTTCTCGGTTCGGTCGTGCTCGGTCGGGCTCGTGGTCGGGGCCGGGAGTGGTCAGAGGGCGGCGACGAGGTCGGCCGCCGGGACGCGGGGCCGGCCGCCGGCGCGGACGTGCGCGAGCAGCCCACCGGCGGCGAGCACCGCCCGCTCGCCTGGGGACAGCGGCAGGTGCAGGGTGACGTCGCGGGAGCCGTCGACGTCGGCGGTGACGTTGTCCGCGCCCGAGCGCACGGCAGCGGCGAGTCCGGCGACCCGCCAGCGCTGGCCGACCGCGGCGGCGGCCCGGTCCTCGTCGGACACGACGAGCGGGACGACCCCGACGGCGATCAGGTTCCGCCGGTGGATGCGGGCGTAGCTGCCCGCCGCGATCGCCCGCACCCCGAGGTGGACCGGGGCCAGCGCGGCGTGCTCACGCGACGAGCCCTGCCCGTAGTTGTGCCCGCCGACGATCACGCCGCCGCCCCAGTCGAGCGCCCGGTCGTGGAACCCGGGGTCCAGGCGCCGGAACATGAACCGGGCGCACTCGGCGATGTTCGACCACACCGACATGGCGATGACGCCGTCCGGGGCCATGTCGCCGGTGGAGATGTCGTCCGGTACGACGATCAGCACGCGGCCGTCGAGGTCCTCGGGCGGCGGCACCGGTAGCGGGGGCGGGACGAGGTTGGGCCCGCGCTCGACGACCACCGCGGAGCGCCGCTGCACCGGCAGCGGCGGGTGGATGTGGTGGTCGTGGATGGTCGTGTCCGGGTCGACGGGCGGGCGCAGCCCGGGCCGGGGTGTGCCCCGCGGGTCGGTGATCACGCCGGTGAGGGCGCTGGCCGCGGCGGTCGACGGCGAGCACAGGTACACGGCGTCGTCGGCCGTGCCGCTGCGCCCCGGGAAGTTGCGGTTGAACGTGCGCAGCGACGGACGGTGCCCGATCGGTGCCTGCCCGATTCCCACGCACGGCCCGCAGACGGGCTCCAGCATCCGGGCGCCCGCCGCGAACAGGTCGCCGTAGACGCCGGAGCGGATGATCGTGTCCAGGATCTGCCGCGACCCGGGCGTCACCGTCAGCACGGCGCCCGCATGCACCGTGCGGTCGCGCAGCACGGCCGCGACGGTGGCGAGGTCCTCGTAGGAGCTGTTGACCGAGGACCCGACGCAGACCTGCACGACCTCGGTGCCCGCCACCTCGGACACCGCCACCACGTTGCCCGGCGACGGCGGCAGCGCGACCAGCGGCTCCAGCGCCCCGAGGTCGATGCGTTCGGTGTCGTCGTAGGCTGCGTCCGGGTCGGGCGCGAGCGGGCGGAAGTCCTCCTCCCGGCCCTGGCCGACGAGCCAGCGGCGGGTCTCCTCGTCGGCGGGGAACACCCCTGCGGTGGCGCCGGTCTCGACCACCATGTTGCAGATCGTGGCCCGCCCGCTCGTCGGGACGGCCGCCACGCCGTCGCCGAAGAACTCGAACACCGCCCCGCGGCCTCCGCGCACGCCGTGGCGGCGCAGCAGCTCCAGGATCACGTCCTTCGGCTCGACCGCGGGCCCGAACCGCCCGACCAGCTCGACGCCGATCACCCGCGGGCAGGGCAGGTCGAAGCCGTGGCCCGCCATGGCCACCGCCACCTCCAGCCCGCCCGCGCCGGTGGCGAACATGCCCACCGCGCCCGCGCTGGTGGTGTGCGAGTCCGCGCCGAGGAGCAGCTCGCCGGGGCGGGCGAAGCGCTCCAGGTGCACGTAGTGCGAGATGCCGTGGCCGGGCGGGGAGAACCGCAGGCCGTAGCGCTGCGAGAACGACTGCAGGTAGCGGTGGTCCTGCATGTTGCGGTCGTCGATCTGCAGCACGTTGTGGTCGACGTACATCACGGCCAGCGGCACCGCGACCGCGTCGATCCCGAGCATCTCGAACTGCATCGCGCACATGGTCCCGGTGGCGTCCTCGATCAGGACCTGGTCCACCGCGACCGTGAGATCGGCACCGGGCGCCAGCTCGCCTGCGTGCAGGTGCGCCCGCAGCAGCTTGCGGGTCAGGTTCTCGCGCATCAGGGGAACGCCCCGGCCCGGGGGAGCAGCGCGGGCACCTGGTGGCCCAGCTGCTCGCCGAGGAAGCCCGCCGTGGGCAGCAGGGCCTGCAGGTCGATGCCGGTCCGGCGGCCCATCCGTTCCAGCATGTAGACGAGGTCGTCGGTGGCGATGTTGCCGGTCGCCTTCGGCGCGAAGGGGCAGCCGCCGATGCCGCCGGCGCTGGCGTCGAGCACGTCGACGCCCTCGGCCACGGCTGTGGCGGCGTTGGCGAAGCCGGTGTTGCGGGTGTTGTGGAAGTGGAAGCGCAGCGCCGGGCCCCCACCGTCCGGGGCGCCGACCAGGTCCCGCGTCCGGGCGGTCAGGTCGTGCACCTGGTTCGGTGCGCCGACACCGACCGTGTCGGCCAGGCACAGCTCCTGCGCGCCCGCGTCGACGCTGCGGCGGGCGAACTCGGCGACCCGGGCCGGGTCGACCTCGCCCTCGAACGGGCAGCCGAACGCGGTGGCCAGGGTGATCGTGGTGAACAGCCCCCGCGAACGGGCCGCGTCGACGACGTCGCCCGCCATCCGCATCGCATCGTCGGCGGTGACGTTCTGGTTGCGCGCGCTGAAGGTGTCGCTCACGCACACCACGACGTTGACCTCGTCCACGCCGGCGGTCACCGCCCGGTCCAGGCCCTTGCGGTTGAGGATCAGCCCGGCATAGGAGACGCCGTCGCGGCGCGGGACGCGGTCCATCACGGCCTGGGCGTCGGCCATCGTCGGCACCAGCCGGGGGTGCGCGAACGACACCGCCTCGATCCGCCGCGCCCCGGCGTCGACGAGCCGGGTGATGAGCTCGACCTTCGCGTCGGTCGAGAGGATGGTGCTCTCGTTCTGCAGCCCGTCCCGGGGGCTGACCTCGACGATCGTGATGTCGGGCACGGGCGGCCCCTTCTCTCAGATGAGCGGCCGCAGATCGCGCAGCCACTTCGACGAGCGGACCGCGGCGGCGAGCTCGACCAGCGCGCGCCCGTGCAGCTCGGCCAGCCGCCCGGCGTCCTCGACGAGCGCGGTGCCGTCCTCGGTGAACGACGCCGACGGCAGGTAGAGCCCGGGGGAGAGCAGCTGGGCCCCGAAGAACCCGCCGAGGATCCCGCGCACCTTCTCGACCGCGAGGAAGTGGTGGTCGCTGGCGCCGGTGAGCACCGTGGCACAGGTGGTGCCGCGCAGCGGATCGCCCGACTCGTAGGGCATGCCGCGCGGCATGGCATCGAACAGCGCCTTGAGCCCGGCCGCGATGTCGGCGCGGTAGGTGGGCGAGCCGAACACCGCGGCGTCGGCCCGGTCCAGCGCGGCGAGCGCGTCCGCTGTCGACACGCTCGCCAGCTCCACCACCCGGGTGTCGGCACCCTCGGCGGCGGAGCCGCGCAGCACCGCGTCCACCGCCACCCGGGTGCGCCCGCCCGGGTTCGGGGACCCGACCACAGCCACCACCTGCACGACATCGCCTCCCGGCACGATCGGGACCCGGCGGCCGGCCGCCGCCGGCACGGCTCAGTGCCGCAGCCCGGCTTCCTTCATCAGCGGCAGCACCCGCTCGCCGAAGTACTCCATCTCCTCGAAGTAGTCGACGAAGCCCATGATCATGCCGTCCATGCCGGCCTCGTTCAGCCGGCCCATCTCCTCGACGACCTGCTCGGGGGTGCCGACCACCGGGTAGCCCGCCCAGCCGGCGATGAACCGCTCCTGGAACTGCTTGATCTGCTCGTTGAAGGACTGGCTCTCCATGCCGGCGACCTTCATGACGTTGCCGGCCGCCGCCCAGTCCCCGTGGTCGATGACCGACTGGAAGGCGTCCTTGGCCTCCTGCTCGGTGTCCCGGACGACGACCAGCCCGTAGGTCATGGTGGAGATGTCGCGGTCGTACTCCTCGCGGGCCTTGGTCCGCAGGGTCTTGGTGTAGGTGGCCATGTTCTCCAGCGTGTCCAGCGAGGCGAAGTTGATGTCCACGTTGCGTGCCGAGAACTCCACGCCCGACGGCGAGTTGCCCGCGTTGATCAGCACCGGGTGCGGGGCCTGGTGCGGCTTCGGGTAGGCCTCCAGGTTCTCGCCCTCGAAGAAGGACCCCTCGGCGTCGAAGGAGCCCTCCTCGCTCCACAGCCGCTTGACGACGTCGATCCACTCCTGGCCGAACGTGTAGCGCTCGTCGTGCTCGCGCTGGGCGCCGTGGAACATGTCCATCTCGGGGGAGAACCAGCCCATGACCAGGTTGAGCCCGAAGCGACCGCCCGAGATGTGGTCGATCGTGGTGGCCGCCTTGGCGGCCACGATGGGGTGCACGGTGGGCAGGTGGGAGGTGGCGAAGATGCCGATCCGCTCGGTCGCCTCGGCGAGACCGGCGGCCCACGTGTAGGTCTCGAAGCAGTTGCCATTGAAGTTCGTGCTGCCGCCGAAGCCGCGCCAGCGCGCGATCGGGACGAGCGCCTCGAACCCGAGCGCCTCCGCCCGCCGGGCGATCTTCCGGGTGTGGTCCCACGTCACCTCGTAGGTGCTCGGTGCGTGGGACATGATCAGTCCGTACGAGCAGTTGGTGCCGAACAACCCCAGCTTCATCTTCTGGTCGTTGAACATGGGGTTGGTCTGCGTGCGGTCCTGCAGCGGCCGGGTCTCCGACGCGGGTCGCGCAGCGGTCGGGTTGAGGTCGAGTGGCATCGTCTTCTCCTCCCTGGAGGGGCCCGGTCAGCCGAGCTTGAAGGGGTCGCGGGTCGCGCCGGTGAGCTCCACCCACACGGACTTGACCTCGGTGTACTCGTGCAGTGCGTCGGCGCCGTTCTCGCGGCCGAGGCCGCTGGCGCCGAAGCCGCCGAAGGGGGCGTACGGGCCGAGCACGCGGTAGGCGTTGATCCACACCGTGCCTGCGTGCAGCTTCGCCGCGACCCGGTGCCCACGCTGCCCGTCCCGGGTCCACACCGCGCCCGCCAGCCCGTACGGGGTGTCGTTGGCGAGCTTGAGGGCCTCCTCCTCGGTGCGGAACGTGAGCGCGGCGGTGACCGGCCCGAAGACCTCCTCGCGGACGACGGTGGCGTCGGGGGTGACGCCGGTGAACAGCGTCGGTCGCACGAACAGGCCGCCGAGTTCGTCCGCGGCCGTACCGCCGCAGGCCGCCGTCGCCCCCTCGGCCCTGGCCGTGTCGAGGTAGCCGAGCACCTTCTCGTACTGCGGCTTGTTCGCGATCGGCCCCATCTCGGTGTCCGGGTCGTTCGGGTCACCGAGCTTGATCGTGCTCGCCCGCTCGGCGACGAGCCGGACCAGCTCGTCGTGCACGTCCTCGTGGACGATCACGCGCGAGCCCGCCATGCAGGTCTGCCCGGTGGCGGCGAAGACGCCGGCCACGATGCCGTTGGCAGCGGCGGCCAGGTCCGCGTCGTCGAACACGATCTGCGGCGACTTCCCACCCAGCTCGAGCGTGACGCGGTTGAGGTTGTCCGCCGCGGCGTGGGCCACCGCGCGGCCCGTGGCGGTCGAGCCGGTGAACGCGACCTTGTCCACGCCCGGGTGGGCCGCGAGCGCGGCCCCCAGCTCCCGGCCGGAGCCCGCGACCACGTTGAACACGCCCTCCGGGAAGCCCACCTCGTGCAGCACCTGCGCGAACGCCAGGGTCGACGCGGGGGAGTGCTCGGAGGGTTTGACCACGAACGTGCAGCCCGCGGCCAGCGCCGGGGCGAGCTTGAAGGTCATCAGCAGCAGCGGGGAGTTCCACGGCGTGATCGCGCCGACCACCCCGATCGGCTCGCGGCGGGTGTAGAGGAAGTAGTTGCTCTTGTCGGTCGGGATGACCCGGCCCTCGATCTTGTCCGCGTGACCGGCGAAGTAGCGGTACCACGCACCCAGCCCCTGGAGCTGGCCGATCATCTCGCGGTAGAGCTTGCCGTTGTCGCGCACCTCCACCCGCGCGAGCCGCTCGGCGTTCGCGCTGATCGCGTCGGCCAGCCCGTGCATCAGCGCGGAGCGCTGGAAGCCGGTCATGGCGCCCCACTCACCGTCCAGGGCGCTGCGCGCGGCCGCCACCGCCTGGTCGATGTCCGCGACGCTGCCCTCGGGGATCTCGGCCCACGGCGTGTCGCGGTACGGGTCGAGGGAACCGAAGGTGCGCCCGTCACCCGCGTCGACGAACTTCCCGCCGATGTAGTTCTGGAACCGCTCGAGCCGTTCGGTTGTCGTCATTTTGTCCTGCTCCTGGTGCTGGAAACCGGCTAGAGCGCTCCGCCGGCCTGGTCGATCACGTCCCGGACGAGCTGCCTGACCTGATGGGCGTGCTCGCGGATCAGCTGCCGCGCCCGCTCGACGTCCGCGTCCCGGCAGGCGGCCGTGAGGTCGGCGTGGTGGGTGATGTCGAAGCGGGTCCGCCAGTCCTTCTCGGCGATGGCCCGCCGCCACAGCGTGGAGATGCCCAGCCCCAGGTAGGTGGCGGTGAGCTGCGGGCTGCCGCCGAGCCCGACGAAGTGGCGGTGGTAGCCGTGGCTCGCGTCGAGGAACTCGGCCAGGCTCGGCGACTCCTGGGCGACGATGGCGGCCAGCCGGGCGGCGTAGCCGTCGAGGACCGCCAGGTCCGGCTCCGCGATGTGCCCGACGCAGGTGTCCGCGACGCCCAGCTCGATCATGCAGCGGGCGCCGAACAGCTCGTCGGCCAGCTCGACGGTCAGCGGCGTCGCCACGTAGCCGCCGTCCTCGGTGCGGGTCACGACGTGCTCCCCGGCCAACCGGATCATGGCGTAGGCCACGTGTCCCGGTTCCAGGTCGAGCGCCTCGCTGATCGCGCCGAGCTCCAGCGGCCGGTCCAGCGGCACGTGCCGGCCCAGCACCCACGTCCGGACGGCCCGGTAGGCCTCCTCCTCGCGGGCGCTCTCGAGCCGGCCGAAGCGGCCGCGGAAGTAGGTCAGCGGCGCACCCTCGTGGCCCGCGGCCGCGGCCACGTGGGCGAGGAACACCGTGTGCGTTCCGCCGGTGACGGTCTCGGCCACCCGGCACTCCAGGTGAGCCAGCGCGCCGTGCAGCATCGGCACCCCGTCCAGGCCGGCGTCGTGGCCCGTGCCGCTGAACCGGTCGCCCTTGCTCGCGAACCGGTAGGCGAGCTCCTGCTGGCCCTCGGCGAGGATGTTCACGCAGAACACCCCGGCCTTGAGGATCGCCGCCTGCGTCTCGCTGGACTTGTTCAGGCAGATCAGCATCATCGGCGGTTCCAGCGAGAGCGAGCTCACGGCGCTGGCCGTCGTGCCGTACGGGACGGCGTCGACGCTGGTGGTGATGACGGTGACGCCGCTGGCGAACCGCCCGATCACGTCGCGGAACACCTGCTGGTCGGCCAGCGCCATCGCGGTGTCGGTGGGCGCGGCCCGTCCGGTGCTGCTCACGAGGGCACCTCCCGTCCGACGGCACCGTGGCTGCGCAGCTTCTCGACGTCCTCGGCGGTCAAGCCGAGCACGCCGGTCAGCACGGCGTCGGTGTCGGCGCCGAGGGCCTGGCCGGCCCACCGGATCTCGCCCGGGGTGTCGGACAGCCGCGGGACGACCGCCTGCATCGCGAGCTCGCCGTGCCGTGCGTCGGGCACGGTGGCGATCGAGCCGCGGTCGCGGAAGTGCGGATCGGTCACCATGTCCCGCGGTTCGTAGACCAGCCCCGCCGGCACCCCCGCCTCGTGCAGCCGTTCGAGCAGCTCGGCGGACGCGAACTGCGGCGTCCAGCCGGCGATGATCGCGTCGATCTCGGCCATGTTCTCGCCGCGTGCCCGGTGGTCCACGAAGCGTGGATCGTCGGCCAGCTCGGACATCTCCATCACCTCCACCAGCCGGCGGAACACCGAGTCCTGGTTGGCGGCGAGCAGGATCTGCCCGTCGCGCGTCGGGTAGACGTTGCTGGGCGCGATGCCGGGCAGGGTCGGTCCCGTCCGCTCCCGGGTCTTGCCGCGGGTGCACCAGTCGACGACCAGCGACTCGGTCACCGCCAGCACGGACTCGAAGATGCTGGCGTCGACGACCTGGCCGCGGCCCGTTCGCCGGCGTGCCTCCAGCGCGGCCAGGGCACCCAGCGCGCCGAACATGCCGGTGAGCGAGTCGCCGATGCTGATGCCGACGCGGATCGGCGGCCGATCCGGATAGCCGGTCAGCGCCCGCAGACCGCCCATCGCCTCGCCGATGGAGGCGTACCCGGCCCGGCTCGCATAGGGCCCTGTCTGGCCGAAGCCACTGATCCGCACCATGATCAGCTCCGGGCGGATCGCCGAGAGGTCCGTCCAGCCCAGGCCCCAGCGCTCCAGCGTCCCCGGCCGGAAGTTCTCGACGAGGATGTCGGCCCTGGTCACGAGGTCGCGGATGAGCTGCTGACCGTCGGCGGTGCGCAGGTCGATGCTGACGCTGCGCTTGTTGCGGCCCGTGACGCTCCACCACAGGGAGTCGCCGGTCATGTCGGTGCGGCCCCACTGCCGGAGCACGTCACCCTTGACCGGCGGCTCCACCTTGATCACCTCGGCGCCGAAGTCGCCGAGCAGCTGGCCACAGAACGGTCCTGCGATCACCTGACCGAGCTCGATCACCCGGATGCCGGAGAGCGGACCTGCCATGCCGAGTCCTCCTTGACCCGTCGGCCGGGGAACCGAGGTCGCCTCGCCGGCCATCGTTGGCGGTTCTCAGTCTGGTGTCGCCCGGATCACGCGGGCTAGCCGCTGGCTGCCGGGTGATAGCCGCAGAGCGCAGAAGAGCTCGGCCGGTCGGTGGCGGCCGGGCAGGGATGGGGGACGTCCGGCGGCGGCGCCATGTCGGTCCGCTGCCGGGGGTGCGCTGATGGGTGAGTCTGTCGGGGCCGGGTGAGGTATCGCTCCTGCTCGAGGTGCGCTCTCACCGCCGTCATGTTCGGGGCGATGGCACACACGTTCGGGGCCCTCGCACATCTGTGCGGGCGGTGGCACACACCCCCGTGTCGTGGCACACACCGTCGGCGGTGTGTGCGAGCACCCGGCGATGTGTGCGAGCACCCGGCGATGTGTGTGAGCACCGGGGGAGTCGGCGGGGTCCGCCGGTGCCCGAGATCGCGGACCCGGCCCGCGACCGCCGCATCCTCGCCCCGCGGGGGTCAGGTGCTACTCGATCAGGACGGACCGCCCGGCGCGATGCGGTACTTGAGGTGGGTGACACCGGGAGCCTCGACGGCCCGCACCTGCTCGAGTCGCACGTCCGTGTCGCCGAGGCCGTCGAGGAGGCGGGAGCCGCCGCCGAGCAGCACCGGGACGACGTTCAGTTCGAGCTCGTCCAGCAGCCCCGCCGCCAGGTACTGGCCGGCGACCTGGCCGCCGCCCCACAGCATGACGTCCTTCCCGCCGGCGGCCGCCATGGCCCGCTCCAGCGCGGACTCGATGCCGTCGGTGACGAAGTGGAAGGTCGTCCCGCCCGCCATCTCGACCGGCTCCCGTCGGTGATGGGTGAGGACGAAGACGGGGTAGTGGTAGGGCGGGTTGTCACCCCACCAGCCCGTCCACTTCTCGTCGCCCCAGGGGCCACCGCCGATGGGGCCGAACATGTTGCGGCCCATCACCGCGGCGCCGATGTTCGCGATCGACTCCTCGAACACCGGCGTGCTCGCGTTCACCTCGCCGCCCGGCTCGCCGTGGGCCCGACGGAAGGTGGCCAGCGGGACGACCCAGTCGTGCAGCCGTTCGCCACCCTCACCGAGCGGGTTCTCCTCGCTCTGGTTCGGGCCGGCGACGTAGCCGTCCAGCGAGATCGAGATGTGACACCTGAGCTTGCTCATCGCGCCTCCTCGGTCGGATCGGCACCGGGCCTCCGGCGCCGTCGACGAGGAGCATGGACCGGAAAATAGATGACGTCCAATGCCAGATTCTCAAGATTTACATTGATAACTTTGATGCATGCTGAACCTGGTCCATCTCAAGGTGCTGGCCGCGGTGTCCCGCCACGGGTCCGTGACCGAAGCGGCGCGGGAACTGCGCTACTCGCAGCCGTCGGTGAGTCACCACCTGTCCCGCCTGGAGGCGGCCACCGGTGCCAAGCTCGTCCAGCGGGTGGGTCGGGGGATCCGGCTGACTCCTGAAGGTGAGCTGCTGGCCAGCCGGGCCACCGAGATCGTGGGCCGGGTCGACGCGGCGGCCAGCGAGCTGGCCGCGCAGGTCGGCCTGCGGACGGGGCGGGTGCGGCTCGCCGCCAACGCGTCGGTGCTGAGCACGATCGTGCCGAGGGCGGCGGCGAAGCTCGCCGAGGCGCACCCGGGTCTCACGCTGAGCGTGATCGACCGTCATCCGGTCGAGGCGCTGCAGATGCTGCGGCACGGCGACGTCGACGTCGCACTCGTGTTCCGGCACGCCGACGCTCCGCTGGAGGACGACGGATTCCGCATGGTCCACGTGGCCGACGACTCGATCCACCTGGTGAGCCTGCGCGCGGGCGACAGCGTCGCGAACCATCGCCGGTCCGCCTGGATCGGCGGCTGCGAACGGTGCCAGGGTGAGCTGACCGCCGTCTGCCGCGAGTACGGCTTCACCCCGCGCATCGAGTCGGTCTGCGACGACATGGTCGTCGTGCAGGCACTCGTGGCCGCCGGCATCGGGGTCACCACCCTGCCCGGACTCGCGCTGCGCGCCCACCGCCTGCGCGACGTCCACACGACCGAGATCCCCGGCTTCCCCCGCCGGATCTACGCCGCCACCTACGGCGATCCACCTGACCCGCCCGGCCCCGCCGCGCTGATCCGCGCCATCGGGGAGTCCGCCCGGTAGGAGGTGAGGCTCCCGCGGTCACCCCACCATGCAGGCGGGGAGCCGGCCCTCCGCCGGGCTCGTCGCCGCGGGCGGTTCGGCGGACCCGGCGGGCGCGCCGGCCACCCCGTCGCCGGTCATCGGGCGACGACCGTCAGTGGCAGGGACCGCCCGGCGAGCGAGCGCCGCGGCGCCGCGGGCAGCGCCCGGGCGATGCGGGTGAGCTCACGGGCTGACGCGGCCCCGCTCGCGCCGACGACGACGGGCACGCCGCGGTCGCCCGCCTCGCGCACCGCGACGTCCAGGGGGACCTGGCCGAGCAGCGGCGCCGCAGCCACGTCCGCGAGGCGCGCCCCGCCACCGGTGCCGAAGACCGCCGTCTCGGCGCCGCAGCAGGCGCAGACGGCCGCCGACATGTTCTCGATCACCCCGGCGATCGGGGTGCCGGTGTCCGCGGCCATCCGCACGACCCGGGTGGCGACGACGCGGGCGGTGTCCTGCGGGGTGGTGACGGCGAGCAGCCGGGTGTCGGGCAGCAGCTGCAGCAGCGACAGGGTGGCGTCGCCGGTGCCCGGGGGCAGGTCGACGAACAGGGTGTCGAGGGCGCCCCAGTGGGTGTCGGTGACGAACTGTTCCAGCGCCTTGTGCAGCATCGGGCCGCGCCACACCACGGGCTGCTCCTCGGTGACGAAGAAGCCGACCGACATGAGCCCGACGCCGTGCGCGGGGACGGGCAGCATCCGCTCGCCGAGCACGACGGGACTGCGGCGCACGCCGAACAGCTGCGGCATCGAGTAGCCCCAGACGTCGGCGTCGATGATCCCGACCCGTTCGCCCGTGGCGGCCAGTGCCGTGGCCAGGTTCGCCGTCACGGTGCTCTTGCCGACCCCGCCCTTCCCGCTCGCGACGGCGAACACGCGCGGCCCGGCGGACCCGAGCCCTCCGGTCAGCGGCCGCGCCGACCCGGCGAGCCGGTCGGCGAGCTCGGCGCGCTCGCGGGGTGGCATCACCGCGGTGGTGACCTGGACGGCGCTCACCCCGGCGACGCCGAGGGCCGCCGCCTGCACGGCGTCGGTGAGCTCGGCGACGAGGGGGCACCGCTGCGTGGTGAGCCGCAGCTCCACGCCCACCCGGCCGCCCCGGCCGGCGCTGACCGCGCCGACGAGCCCGGCGTCGGCGAGCGTCATGCCCAGCTCGGGCTCGGGCAGCGCGCCGACGGCCGCGCGCACCGCGTCGAGGTCGACGGCCGCCCGGCGCGGCGCCAGCAGGCTCACGACCCCTCCACCCGGAACGCGCGGCGGCGGGGCTTGACCGGCCGCATCAGGAACTCGGGGCGGCGCTGCCCGCCCGGCCCGAGGGTGGACCGGGTCTTGGCGAGCCACTCTCGGTACACCGCGCGGGAGCGCCGGGCGTCGACGTAGACGTCGCCGTAGCGGTCCTGCGGGTGGGCCTTCTCCAGCCGGACCTTCTGCAGCCAGCAGTGCATCCCCGAGTGCGGGTCGGGCTGGACGCCGAACGCGAGGTTCTGGTGCACGCCGGGGTCGGTCCACCAGATCCGCGACGAGTCGGGATCGTCGCTCTCGAACGGCTCGACGCCCCCGCGGTAACGCAGCAGCGAGGAGTCGGGCCCGTCGGGATGGGTGATGTCGACCAGCCCCTGCACCCAGCGGCTGCCCTCGTTGCCGTGCAGCCGCCAGCGGCCCATGTGGTGCGACAGCGCGCACACCCCCGGCCGGATGCCCTCGGTGGCCCACACCCGCGCCACGAGGTGGCCGATCGCGGTGGACAACCGGACGAGCTCGCCGGTCGCGACGCCGTGGCGCGCGGCGTCGTCGGTGTTGAGCCACAGGGGATGGGCGTTGGCGATCTCGTTGAGGTACTTCGCGTTGCCCGAGCGGGTGTGGATCAGCGTGGGCAGCCGGAAGGTCGGAACGAGCACGAGATCGCCCGCCTCCAGGTCGATCTCCGAGCGGGCGACGTGGGAGCGGATGTAGCCGGGCGTCGCGTGCTCGGGCCAGCCCCAGTCGCGCATCGACGTGGAGTAGACCTCCAGCTTGCGCGAGGGGGTGAGCCATCCTGCCGTGACGGAGCCGTCCGCGTGCTGCAGGCCGACCGCGCCCGCCTCGCCGATCAGCGGCGGCACCGAGTCGAGGTCGGTCGGCTTGCGCAGGACGCCGTTCCCGTCCGGCACGGCCCCTTCGAGCTCGGCCTCCGTGAGCGGCCGCTCGTCCTGCCGATAGAGGCCGTCGGCGACCTCGACGACGCCGTAGCGGCGCATGTAGGCCAGCGGGGTCAGGCCCTCGGCCTCGGCCTTCTCCTTGAGCCCGGGAACGCGGTTCTCGAAGATCCAGCGGTAGTACTCGTCGACGGTGACCTTCTCACCGGGCCGGTACGGGGACTCGAAGTGGCGGCGGATGCCGAGCGAACCGTCCGGGTCGATGCGCCAGGACAGCTCGAACCACAACTCGTTCTCCTCCCACACCTCGCCCGGGTTGGCGTCGCGGGTGTCGGCGACGGGGCGGCCGAGCTTCTCCATGGCCACCCGGCGCACCGGCTGGCGGAAGCCGAGCCAGCGCGCGGCGTGCGTCTCGTAGGAGTGGGTGTCGTGGCGTTCGGTCGAGTGCCCCATCGGCAGGATCAGGTCGGCGAACTCGGCGGTCTCCGACCAGGTGGGGGTGAGCGCGACGTGCAGGCCCACCTTCTCCGGGTCGCCGAGTGCCCGCATCCAGGTGAAGCCGTCCGGATAGGTCCAGATCGGGTTGAAGACCCGGGAGAAGTAGACGTCGATGCGGCCCCGCCCCTCCTCCAGGAAGTGCGGCAGCAGGATCGACATCTCGTTGCACGCGAGCGGGTACTCCTGCGGCCACGCCAACGGGTTCCAGTCGGCGTGGGCGGGCACGTCCGGTCCGTGCGGGATGAACTTGTTCCAGCCGTTGGGGCTGGTCCCGCCGACCGCGCCGACGGAGCCGGTGAGGGCGAGGACGAACCACAGCGCCCTGCTGACCTGCCAGCCGCCGAGGTTGCCCGCCGAGGCCGAGCGCCAGATGTGCGCGGCGAGGCGGCCGTCGCACCCGGCCACCAGGCGGGCGATCTCCTCGATCCGCCCCACCGGGACCTGGGCCTGCTCGGCGGCGAACTCGAAGGTGAAGGACGCGTAGTCGGCCTCGAGCCGGTCCAGGAACGCCTCGAACGTCGGCGGTGCGTCGGGGTGCAGCTCCGCGAGGTAGACGTCCCAGTTGAACCAGCGCCGCAGGTACGGCTCGTCGATCTGCCGGGTGCGCAGCAGGTACGACGCCACCGCGAGCAGGATCGCGGCCTCGCTGCCCGGCCAGGGCGCGAGCCACACGTCGGCGTGGCTCGCGGTGTTCGACATCCGCGGGTCGACCACGATCAGCTTCGCGCCCGCCTGCTTGCCCTCGAGGATCCGCTGGGCGTGCGGGTTGAAGTAGTGCCCGGTCTCCAGGTGCGAGGAGAACAGCAGGATGACCTTGGCGTTCGCGTGGTCGGGGGAGGGCCGGTCGTAGCCGCCCCACAGCGTCTGGCCGAGCCGCGCGCCCGACGAGCACACCTGCGTGTGCGAGTTGTGCCCGTCGCAGCCCCAGGCCTGCAGCACCCGCTCGGCGAAGCCGTCCTCGCCCGGCCGCCCGACGTGGTACACGACCTCGTTGCGCCGTTCCTCCACGATCGCGGCGCGGATCCGCCCGGCGATCTCGTCGAGGGCCTCGTCCCAGCTGATCCGCTCCCACCGGCCGCCGCCCCGTTCCCCGGTGCGGCGCAACGGGTGCAGGATCCGCTCGGGGTCGTTGGTCTGGTTGATGGTCGCCGGGCCCTTGGCGCAGTTGCGCCCGCGCGAGCCGGGATGGGCGGGGTTGCCCTCGACCTTCTTGATCGACAGGTCCTCCCGGTCGACGTAGGCGAGCAGCCCGCACGCGGACTCGCAGTTGAAGCACGTCGTCGGGACGAGCATGTAGCTGCGGGGGACCTTGCGCGGATGGGCCTTGGCGTCGAGCTCGACGTGGTGGTCCCACTCCGAGACCGGCGGGAAGTTCCGCAGGTGTTCGTGGGTCCGCGCCCCGGGCAGCTGCCGTTCGGCAAGCGGGGCGGGGGACGGCGGGGCCTGGCGGGGGACGGTCTCGGTCATGGCGGTCTCCGGGTGTGGTGGGGCGGAGCGTGTCAGGAGAGCGGGACGTCCTGGCCCGCGCGGACGAACACGGACTCGTAGGCCAGCAGGGTGGCCTGCACCGCGAGCCCGGCCGCGGCGAGCAGCAACGGGGCGCCGCCGTCCCACCCGGGCACCCCGGCCGCTGCGGCCACGACCGCGAGCGCGACGCCCGCCGTCCAGAACAGGCGGGCGTAGCGACCGTGGGTGACCATGTGCGCCGCGGCCGCGGCCGACCTGCTCGGGTGCCGGCCGAGGTACTCCAGGAGCAGCATCAACACGTGCAGGACCGTCGCCACGACGAGGACGCGGGCGACCACGGCGGTCGCGGCGCTCGGTGCGCCGACGAGGACCGCGGCCACCGCCAGCGCACCGGAGCCGACCATCACGGCCTGCACGACCAGGTGCCAGAACAGCAGCGGCGACTGCCACAGGTCGCGGCCCTCGGCCTGCCCGAACAGGAACGCGGTGTAGCCGGCGACCATCACCCCGGCCGGGACGCCCCCGATGGCCAGCACCGTCCACACGGTGTCCGACGCGGTGAGCGCGCCGGTCTCCACGCCGATGCCGTAGAGCAGCCAGACCCCGGAGACGACGGCGTGGAACGCGAGCGCGTACGCGCCGAGCACCAGCCAGGAGCGGAAGTTGCTCCTGGTGAGCAGGTAGAGGAACCGCTCGGGGCGCTTGAGGTCCCAGACCAGCAGGGCCCCGGTGACGGCGGTGCCCGCGACCCCGAGGGCCGGGGCGACGATCGTGGTGAGCACGCCGGCGTCGATCCCGAAGAGCAGCATCAGCGCGGCCACCAGCAGGGCGCCGCCGCCGACCCCCTTCGCCCACAGGTAGGTGGTCACCCGCCAGCCCCACGGCCGGGGATGGGGTGTGTTGAGGGTGGTGCGGGCACCGCTGACCGGGTCCACCGCCAGGTCCGCCGCGACGGCCGCCCGGTGCGGGTCGGGCGTGGAGAAGACGTACGAGCCGTCGACCGGTGCGGCCAGCGGGTCGAGGACCGCCCGGTCGGCACCGAGATAGAAGACGTTCGGGCCGGTGTTCTGCTCGGGCGCCCGGACCGTGACGGGGTTCGAGCTGATCAGCTCGGAGATCCCGCTGGTCGGGTCGTCGAGGTCGCCCACCCAGATCGAGTGCGTCGGGCACACGACGACGCACGCCGGTTCGAGGTCGTTGTCGATGCGGTGGGCGCAGAAGTTGCACTTCGCGGCGGTGTGTGTGTCCTCGTCGATGTAGATCGCGTCGTACGGGCAGCCCTGCATGCAGCTCTTGCACCCGATGCAGCGGTCCCGGTCGAAGTCGACGATGCCGTCCTCGCGCTTCCAGAGCGCCTTGGTCGGGCAGATCCGGACGCACGGGGCGTCGGTGCAGTGGTTGCAGCGCAGCACGCCGAAGTCCCGGGTGGAGTTCGGGAACCTGCCCTGGTCGACGTACTTCACCCAGGTGCGGAACTGGCCCACCGGTACGTCGTGCTCGGTCTTGCAGGCGACCGTGCAGGCGTGGCACCCGATGCAGGTGCGCTGGTCGATCGCGAAGCCGTACCTCACATCGGCGTCCCTTCTCCGTGACGTGAGTTGCACTATAGTCCGGACAATCCGCCATCTTGAACCCACAGCGGTCCGAGCCTGGCCGAATCCGACGTTCGCGCCTGTCGGGACCCACCTACCGGCCGGGGAGCCCGGCCGACCGGCCGACCGGTATTGGTACGGACAATCGATCGGGACCCGGCCCGTCGCGCTCGCCGGTGCGGGCCGACCGGAGCCGCTCAGCGCAGCGGGTCGCGTTCGGGGGTGAGGATGCGGGCGGTGAGCTCGCGTGACTGCAGGGGTATGCCCCGGTGGTCGGCGTGTAGTCCGGCGGAGCGGGCCTGGTCGAGGACCGAGCGCAGCATCAGCGCGCCGGTGGTGTCGATCCGGCCGAGTCGGGACAGGTCGATGAGCAGGTGGGTGGCGTCGGGGTGGGTGGCGAGTTGGGTGATCAGGCAGTCGTCGAGTCGCTGCGCGGTGCCGAACCACAGGACGCCGTGCGGGGTCAGTGTGAGGGTTCGGTCGGCGACGGCGACGTCGATGTCCATCTGCAGCGAGCGCCACAGGAACACCGCGACCGACAGGCCGATCCCGATCAGTACCGCGACGTCGAGCCGGGGCGCGAGCAGCACGGTCGCGAGGAAGGTCCCCCACGCGATGACCGCTTGTGGGGCCGACACCCGCCAGATCCGGATCAGCGGCCGCAGCCGCATCAGGTTCGCCACCGCGACGATGACGATCGCGCCGAGCACGGCCAGCGGCAGCGGCTCCAGCACGGCGGCGAAGGGCAGGAACGCGAGCACGGTCAGGCCGGTGACGGCGCCGGAGAACCGGGTGGTGGCCCCGGACATGCGGTTGACCGAGCTGCGCGAGAACGAGCCGCCGCAGGGCATCCCGCCGGTCAGCGCCGCCGCGATGTTGGCCACGCCCTGGCTGGCGAACTCGCGGTTCGCGCTCCAGCGGGCCCGCTCCTCCGAGGCGAACCGCCGCGAGATCGACGCCGCCTCGGTGAACCCGATGAGCGCGATGAGCGCGCCGGGCAGCAGCAGCGCGGGCAGCCGGTCCCAGGGGATCTCGAACAGGGTGACGGGCGGGAAACCCGCCGGGATCGACTCGACCGTCGCGCCCGGGTACCAGCCCAGCGCCGAGACCGCGACGCCCAGCACCGCGACGACCAGCGCTCCGGGGAACAACGGGTGCAGCCGCCTGCCACCGACGACGACCGCGACGGCCAGCACGGTGGTGACGACGGCGGCCGGGGTCCAGGCGCCGGGGTGGGCGAGGGCCCAGGCGGCGTCGGCGATCTCGTTGTCGAACGGCGGCGGCGGGACCCCGAGCGCCTTCGCGGTCTGCGAGCCGGCGATGAGCAGCGCGGCCGCGGGCACGAACCCGAGCAGCATCGGCTGCGACATGAGGTAGGCGAGCCACCCGGCGCGCAGCAGCCCGAGCAGCACCCGGACCACCCCGACGACCAGCGCCAGCGCCAGCCCGAGCGCCACGTACTGCGGGCTGGCCGGGGTGGCCAGGGCCGACAACGCACCGAACGTGAGCAGCGCGGTGATCGCCACGGGCCCGGTCTGCAGGTACGGCGACGAGGCGACGAAAGCGGCCAGGATCGGCGGGATCGCGCCCGCGTAGAGCCCGACGATGGCCGGCATCCCCGCCAGCTCCGCATAGGCCAACGACTGCGGGATGCCCACCATCGCCACACTGACACCGGCCACGACATCGCGCGGCACCGAACGCCGCCACCTGGCCAACGACCCCGCAGACACCGTGGCACCGACCGGCGTCGTGGCACCCACACCCACTCCCATCGTCCGAACATCTTGTCCGGATGATTGTGCACGGGACCACGCTGGCCGGACAGGCACGCGGGCGGCTCACGCGACGCGGCTCCCGGCGTCGGCCGCAGCGAGCACGTCGGGCACGCCTGCGCGGTCGAGCACGATCGGCCGGTAGCCCAGATCGGCGAGCAGGCCGGCGGCGATCGTGGCGCGCCTGCCGCTGCGGCAGGCCACCAGGACCGGGCGGGCTCGGTCGATCCCGGCCGGGACGCCGAGGGTGAACAGGTCGGGCAGGAACCGCACGATCGAGCCCGGGATGGTCGAGGCCGCGGTCTCCGAGGGCATCCGTACGTCGAGGACCTGTGCGTCGGGCGCGTCCAGGAGCGTGCGGAACCGGTCGAGCCCGGCGAGCTCGAACCCGACGGTGGCCCGCTGCGCCGGCACGTCGCGGACGACGCCGACGACGTCGTCCACGCCGATCTGGGCGAGCTGGGTGAGCGGTTCGGTGACGTCCTGGGCGGGCTCGGCGACGAGCACGATGGGGGTGCCGCGGGGCACCAGCCAGCCGGTCCAGCTGCCGAAGTCCGTCCCGACCGCGACGGCCAGCGAGCCGGGCACGATCCCGCCCGCCTGCGCGGCCCGCGGGCGGATGTCGACCAGCCGCGCCCTGGCCGGGACGTCGTCGAGCGTGCGCGGGGGGACCTCGGGGCGGGGCATCGGCGGGACGCCGAGGACGTTCGTCGGGCCCATGTGGGGGTAGAAGGCCGGGATCGGCATCGCCGAGCCGAGCAGCCGGTCGGCGAACTCCTCGGCGTCGGCGATCGCGAGCAGCGGGTTGCCCGCGAGCTCCTGGCCGATCGTGGAGGTGAACCGCCCGGCGCCCGAGGCGGTGCAGAACGAGCCCTGGCCGTGGGTCGGGAACAGCTGCAGGTCCGGGTCGAGCCGGGCGAGGCGCTGCAGCGAGCCGTGCTGCAGCCGGGCCATCGTGCGGGCGCGCTCGCGTCCGAGCAGGTCGGGCCGCCCGGCCGAGGCGACGAGCAGGCTGCCGCCGGAGAACAGCGCCACCGGCTCGCCCTCGACGAGGACCAGGTAGCTGGTGTGCTCGGGGGTGTGCCCCGGGGTGTGGATCGGACGCACGGTGAGCGGGCCCGTGCCGATGTCCTCGAGGTGGAACGCCGGGGTGTGGCGGTAGGCGGGTGCGGCGGCGGCGGGCATCACCAGTTCCGCGCCGGTGCGCAGGGCGGCCTGCTCGGCTCCGGAGACGTAGTCGTTGTGCAGGTGCGTGTCCAGGACGTAGCGCAGTGTCGCGTCGGCGTTCCAGGCGGCGTCCAGGAAGCGGTCGACGTCGCGCTGCGGGTCGACCAGCACGCCCCGGCCCTCGTGGACCAGCAGGTACGTCTGGTCGCCCAGGCCGGGCGTGCGGAACGTGAGAACCTCCATGGCCAGCCTCTCCCGCGCTCTTTGATTCGGCATACATAGTGTCCGAATGAACGGACATTAGACAAGGCCGCTCGCGAAGTCCGTGGGAGCGGCAGGCGGCGGGGGAGCGGCGGCCCATCGGTGCCGTCCGGCGACGCCCCGGGCCGGCTCCTCGGGCCGGGTGCGCGCGGCCCGCCGACACGGCGACCGATCCGTATGTGGGCGGGGAGCGGGCCGGTCCGCCGTCCCTGCGCGGCGGCAGGAACTCTGCCGCGCGCGGGGCGCCGGACCGCCCCGGCGGGGCGTGTCACGGTCCTGCCGGACGCAGGCGGCGGGGTGAACGTGCTGATCAAGACGCTGGAACGGGTCCGGCCGGACGGTCGGTGGTGCTCAGGCCGCCGTCCGCACGCGTACGGCGGGTGTGTCGGCGGCGAGCGTCAGAAGGGCACGCCGGCGCGGTGCGCCTCGCGGATCACGTGGCCGACGAGCGCCAGCCGGTCCCAGAGCGGGAGGGCCTCGAACGGCTGCTCCTCGGCGATCTCCACGAGCAGTTCGTCGCCCGCCCCGTCCAGTACGGCGTCGTCAGGCATGGACACCCCTCGTTCCGACATTGTCTGACAGTGGGCCGGGTCACATCGGCCACATCAGTACAGCGCTGTTCGGATGACCGGTCAATAGGCCCGTTCGGCCTGCGGTCACCCGAGGAGCAGCACGGCGGCGGCGGCCACGCAGGCAGTGCTCGCCACTGCGGCCGCGGCGACGACCGCTGGCGCGGCCGCGGCGCGCCCTGCGCGGACGCGGCGCACGATGCCGACGTAGCGCAGCGGGGTGAGCACCGTCGTGACGAGCGCGCCGGAGGAGACGACGAGCAGGCCGACCCAGAGCAGGCCCGCACCGGCGTGCGCGAGCAGTGCGCCGAGGGCCATCGTGGTGAGCCCGGTGCGGTGCCAGGCGAGCGCGGTGCGTTCGGCCTGGGCGCCCGCGTCGAGCAGCGTCGACCCGGTCACGAGCCGTGCGCCGGGAGTGCGGTGAGCAGCGCCGCGGCCACGACGACCATCGACACCAGGGTCGCGATAACCCGCGGGAGGATCCCATGGGTGAGGGGCCGGTCCTCGCGCAGCGCCCGTTCGGCGCGGTCCCAGCGCGTGTAGGCGCCGATGGAGAGGATCATCGCCAGGCCGAGGAGCAGCGCGATGAGCGCGGTCCGCACGACCGACGGGCCGAGGTCCGGCGCCAGGCTGCCGAGCGCCACCGCCCCCGCGACGAACGCGAGGCTCGTGCGCAGCCAGGCGAGGAAGGTGCGCTCGTTGGCCAGCGTGAACCGGTAGTCGGGGTCGCGCCCGACGTGGTGCAGCGGTGGGCGGCGTCGCATCAGAGGGCACTCCCCGGGTCCGCGGCAGCGGGTGCCGGACCGCTCGTCCCGACCCGCTCGTGGTGGGATCGGCCGACGTCTGCTGCCGGTAGAGTCATCCGGACAACAGGACAGTTTCGGAAAATATCGGGGCGACCATGCCACGGGGCACGAAGGCGCGACCGCTCGACCGCTCGAACCCGCTCCCGCTGTGGGCGCAGCTGCAGGCCGAGCTGCTGCGGCGGATGCGCGCCGGGGCGTTCGACGACCGGTTTCCCGGGGAGCACGAGCTGGTGGCGGACTACGCGGTCAGCCGCCACACGGTCCGGGAGGCGCTGCGCCGGTTGCGCGAGGAGGGCATCCTCGCGTCCGGACGCGGCCGCGGTACGTGGCTGCGCGAACCGCGTATCGAGCAGCCGCTGGGCACCCTCTACTCGCTGTTCCGGTCGGTGGAGTCCAGCGGGCTCGAGCAGCGCTCGGTCGTCCGCGCGCTCGACGTGCGGGTGGACGCGGCGGTGGCGGAGCGCCTCGACCGGCCCGAGGACACCGAGCTCGTCTACCTCGAGCGGCTCCGGCTCGCCGACGGCGAGCCGCTGGCGATCGACCGCACGTGGCTTCCGCGATCCGTCGCCGGTCCGCTGCTGGAGGCGGACTTCACCCATTCCGCGCTCTACGACGAGCTGGCGAACCTGACCGGGACGCGCCTGACCGGCGGCTCCGAGGTCATCACGGCGGTCGTGCCGTCCGCGTCGTTGCGGCGGTTGCTCAAGATCCCGGCCGGGATGGCCGTGTTCGAGATCCACCGCATGGGTTGCCTGCGCAACCAGCCGATCGAATGGCGCGAGACGCTGGTCCGCGGCGACCGGTTCAGCGTCACGGCCCGGTGGTCGACGCACGAGGGGATGTCCATGGCGGTGGCGGGCGGGGCCACGCCGTCGGTGGACCGCTGATCGGCAGGCCGCCCGGCGGCGGCCGCATCGGCCGGGATCGCGCACCCTCGGACGGGGGACGGTCCCACCGGCTCCGGCCGGGGCTTCCGCGCCACCGCACGGGGCGACACCGCCCGGGGGGCGGGGTGGGCCCCACCGGACGGGCCCGCCGCACTCGCCGCCGGAGCGGGACCCGGTGGCGCGATTCGGCGTCGGCCGGCGACCCGGCGCTCGCCGTGAAGCCGGCTGGTCCGCCACCCGCGACACGATAGTTGTTCGGACAATATGTATGCAAGGCGGACGCGCGACGAGTCTACGTCCCGGACGCGGGGCAGCGCCCCGGTGACGGACCCGGGTGCGGGATGGGCACCGGAACCTGCCCGCTCGCGGGCGGCAAGCCCGAATCGGCCGAGTTGGCAAAGCGGTACGCGGGCCGTCGACGCAGACCGGCAACCCCGTGATCCGGAACTTCGGTGAAGCGCTGAGGCACGTAGAAGTACGTGTGGTGAGCGGATGGTGACTGCGCCACGGTTGGCGGGTGCCCGACCGGCGCTGAGACCAACGGCCTCGTCGATCGGAGTCCTCGTCGATCGGGAATCCCCGGTTCGAACCACCCAGGAAAGGGCTGAACTGATGGCAACACTGGCAGAACAGTTGAGTCAGCGCGTCGCGGCCTATGATCATTGGGCAACTCGTCGGCGCTTCGGTCCGGAGGGTGCCAATGATCGACGCCTGTGGGTGCTGGCCTGCATGGACGAGCGTCTCCCCGTTGACGAGGCGCTGGGTATTCACGTGGACAGCCCGGTTGGTCATGGCGATGCACACTGTTTCCGGAACGCCGGCGGAATCGTCACCGACGATGCGATCCGTTCGGCAATGCTGACCTGCAACTTCTTCGGGACCAACGAGATCGTCATCGTTCAGCACACGCAGTGCGGAATGCTGTCGGCGCACGCGAGCGACCTCGAGCAGAGCTTCCGCGACAAGGGCATCGACACAGACAACATCACTCTCGACCCGACTCTTCCGGAACTGACGCTCAAGGCGGGTGCGTTCAGCAAGTGGATCGGGATGATGGATGACGTCGACGAGTCCTGCATGCGGACGGTCGAGGCGTTCAAGAGCCATCCGTTGATTCCTGACCATGTCGTTGTCAGCGGTTGGGTCTGGGAGGTCGAGACGCGGCGGCTCCGGCCACCGACCGGCGACCCCGAGAAGCGCGCTCGGACGGACGTCACCGCTGCCCAGTTCGGTGTCACGCGGAAGCAGCCCGCTCGCTGGACCGCCTGAGGGATCCGATTCGGAGGTTTGGACGCCGCCACCTCTGCGGTGGTAGCGTCGGGATGGTGTCGACGGGGTGAGCGGTCTGCGTGATCGCTCACCCCGTCCCAACGAATTGCAGGTCGCGATGCCGATGCTCGAGGACGCGCATTCTAGACATCCAGGGTTTCGTTGATATGGGTTCTAGGAATTCGGCGGCTGCGGAGCCAGTCGCAGATCAGGCTCGGATGCTGTGCCCGGATCAACTGCTCGGCGAGTTGACCGCCCGCACCCGGCAACAAGCTGAGATCGTCGCTTTGGGTCAGGCCGCGCTGGCCGGTGTCGCGGTCACCACTCTTTTCGAGCGCGTGGTCCGGCTCCTGGTCGACGTGCTGCCGGTGGAGTACGCCAAAGTGCTGTGCCTTCGGCCCGATCGGACCCTCGAGCTGCGTGCTGGAATAGGTTGGCGGGCGGGACTTGTCGGCTCCGCGGTGATCGAGGCCGATTATCGTTCGCAGGCCGGCTACACACTCCTGTCCGACACATCGGTGGTTGTCGATGATCTGGAGTCCGAGACGCGCTTCTGGCCGAATGGTCTGCTTCGCGACCACGGGATCACCAGCGGGATGAGCGTCGTCATCCGGGGAGCTCACGGCCCCTTCGGGATCCTCGGAGTCCACAGTGCCAATCCTCGGCGATTCAGTGTGGATGACGTCAACTGCCTGAGGGCGGCAGCCCACGTTCTCTCCGAGGCGATTCGGCGCGAAGCGGCGGAGAATTCCTTGAGAGACGTCATGGGTCGCGAACGAACGTTGCGGGAGGAGCTGGAACGGTACTCTGTTCAACTGCGCGAGGCGCACGAGATCGAGAGGCATCGGATCGCCAGAGAACTGCACGACGAGGTTGGTCAGATCCTTACGGCGCTCAAGCTGATGCTGGAACGGATGGATCTGCCCGATCCGGATCCGACGATCACCGGCGAGGCGAAGTTGCTCGTCTCCGACCTGATGACTCGGATCCATGACCTGTGCCTGGATCTTCGACCGCTCGTTCTGGACGATTTCGGTTTGGTGCCGGCCCTGATCTGGCTGGTCGGTCGTTTCGAGCAGCAGACGGGAATCCGGGTTGAGTTCCACCATTATGGCCTCGCCAACCGCCCGTCGCATGAGATCGAACTGGGTATCTACCGGCTGATACAGGAGGCGCTGACCAACATCGCCCGCCACGCGCATGTCGACCGGTGCAGTGTGCGCTGTACCTGTACCGGTGAGGAGTTGCACGTCGCCGTTCGCGACAACGGCGTAGGATTCGCGGTGTGTCGACGTGACGCGGGGGGACTACGGGGTATCGAGGAGCGGGTCCGCGAACTCGGTGGTCATTTTGAGGTCCGGTCGGCCCCCGGCCGTGGAGTTCACGTCGAAGCCAACCTTCCGCTCGAGCAGACGCGGTGAGACCATGGTTTCTCGTATTCTGCTCGTCGAGGACCATCACGTGGTCCGCGAAGCTCTACGTTCACTGCTGTCGGCGGAGATCGGTATTGAAGTGATCGGGGACGCGGCGCGGGGGGAGGAGGCCGTCAGACTTGTCCGGAAAATGCATCCAGACCTCGTTGTCGTGGACCTGATGCTGCCCGGAATGACGGGGTTCGAAGTCATCCGCGAACTGCAGTCCGCTCGTCCGCGTCCCCGGATCGTCGTACTGTCGATGTATGCCGATGCGGCGTACGTGCTGGAGGCCCTGAGATCGGGTGCCTCTGGATACGTGCTGAAGCAGGCCCCCGTCGGGGAGTTGGTTCGAGGTCTGCGTGTCGTCCTGGGGGGCGGGCGTTATCTGAGCCCGCCGCTGTCGGAGGCGACGCTCGCGGGATACGCAGAGTTGAGCGGAGGTCGCACACGGCCGGACGGCGGGTCGACGACCGTACCGCTTTCCGGACGGGAACGTGAGGTCGTGCGTCTCGTGGCGTTGGGGCAGAGCAATGCGCAGATCGCCGAGGCTCTCCACATCAGTCAGCGTACGGTCGAGGGGCACCGTGCGAGTGCGATGCGCAAGCTGCACCTGCACAAGCACGCCGACCTGGTTCGGTACGCGCTGACGAGCGGCCTGGTCCCACAGGACTCCGCGCCGGACGCCTCTGTCTGTGGGTGCCGTACCCGGACCTCGACACTTTCGCGAGCTACGAGTCGTCCTGACGGCATTCCCCTTCCGCTGCTCTGACCTGAGTGCGGAGGCTCCGCAGGCCACCATTCCCGAGATCCCCCACATGATCGTGGTGCAGACGGTGACTGCTGCAATGCAGAGGTCGAAGGAGCTCGCCGGCCTCGGCGAGTAGATCCTCCTGGACGGAGTGGCGGCGCCGCCGGCCAACCCTGTGGTGCGGCGAGGTCGATCGGCCGCTGCTGATCGACGCGACCGGCTCGTAGGTAGGCGGGCGTTCGACTGACCCACACCGGACGCGCTGTTCCTGGCCACGCCGATCGCGTTCAAAGGCCGCTTTCGCGGAGTACGTCGGTCGGATCCTGCGTGCAGCGCCGGGCATGCACGTCGAGGTCCACGACGACCATTCGCGGTGGCGGTAGCCTCTTCGCGCCGGGGGATCGGATGATCTCGTCTCGCGGAGCCGTGACGCTCGAGCGTCGGACCGGCGGGGTTCGAGTCGGCAGACGAGTCGACCCCCCACGCCGTTGACCTGTGGGTTTGCCTATCGCATGACCAAGCGCTCGGAGAAGCCGCTGGTCAGTGGGTTGTTGTGTCCGAGGGGGGA
>JBFWRR010000010.1:0-31416 GCA_050248815.1 Pseudonocardia sp.
ACTCCGACCCGGCGCGGGCGAAGACGCTGGTCAACCAGGGCCTGAAGAAGCTCACGGGCAACGAGCTGCCCGGACCGGTCATCGACCGCGCGTTCAGCAACATCAGCATCGGCCCGGACCCGATCGCGTCCACGTTCCCGCAGCTCGCACAGGACTCGGTCACTGCGGGCATCACCAAGGAGCCGACGAACCTCGCCGGGTTCGCCGATCTCACCCTGCTGAACGCCGAGCTCACCGCAGCAGGCAAGCCGCCCGTGGACGCCGCGGGTCTCGACAAGCCCGGAGGCACCGGATGACCGTCACCGCCGACCCGGCCCTCGACCGCCCGACCCGGGAAACCTCGTCGCTGGTCGCGCACCTGCGCGGCGTCGACAAGGTGTTCGGGCGCGGCCAGGACGCCGTCACCGCGCTCACCGGCATCGACCTCGAGGTCGGCGAGGGCGAGTTCGTGGTCCTGCTCGGCGCGTCCGGCTGCGGCAAGACCACGCTGCTCAACCTCGTCGCCGGGCTGGACCGGCCGACCACGGGCGAGGTCGACGTCGCCGTCAGGCGCCCGGCGGTGATGTTCCAGGAGCCTGCGCTCCTGCCGTGGCTCACCGCGGGCCGCAACGTGGAGCTGCCGCTGCGCCTGTCCGGCGTCCCGCGGGCACGTCGCCGCGAGCGCGCCGAGGAGCTGCTGGAACTGGTGCATCTCGGCGGGCAGGCGCGCAAGCGGCCCCACGAGCTCTCCGGCGGCATGCGCCAGCGGGTGGCGCTGGCCCGGGCACTCGCCGCGGCGCAGCCCGAGGAGGACTCGAAGGGCGGCCTGCTGCTCATGGACGAGCCGTTCGCCGCCCTGGACGCGATCAACCGCGACCACCTGCAGGGCGAGCTCACCCGGGTGTGGGGGACCACCGGGACGGCCGTCCTGTTCGTCACCCACGACGTGCGGGAGGCCGTCCGGCTGGGGCAGCGGGTGGTGCTGCTGTCGTCGCGGCCCGGCACGGTCGTGCGTGAGTGGCACATCCGCCCCGACGCGGACCGGGCCGCCCGTGAGCTGCTCACCGCCGAGATCACCGCCGAGCTACGTGAGGTCATCGCAGGCCATGCCCGCACCTGACGTCCTCGACCCCGAGCGCGAGCGCGACCTCGCGTCGGGCCTCGACGCGCTCGACACGCCCACGGTCACGCGGGATCCGTGGTGGCGGCGCGCTGCGGGCAGCGTGGTGCCGCCGCTGCTCGCGCTGGCCGCGTTCCTCGTCGTCTGGCAGCTGCTGTGGGCGTCGGCGATCTGGCCGGAGTACCAACTGCCCGCGCCGGTGGACGTCTGGGACCAGTTCCTGGAGACGATCGCCGAGGGACGGCTGTTCGACATCGTCTGGACATCGGTGAGCCGGGCGATCATCGGGTTCCTCGCCGCCGTGGTCATCGCCACGCCGCTCGGGCTGCTCGTGGCGAACGTGCCGTTCGTGCGCGCCGCGATCGGGCCGCTGCTGCAGGGCCTGCAGAGCCTGCCTTCGGTCGCGTGGGTGCCCGCGGCCGTGCTGTGGTTCGGCCTCACCGACGCGACGATCTACTTCGTCGTGCTGGCGGGCTCCATCCCGTCCATCGCGAACGGGCTGGTCGCCGGCATCGACCAGATCCCGCCGATCCTGCCGCGCGTCGGGCGGGTGATGGGCGCGTCGCGGATCGCGGCCGCCCGGCTCATCGCGCTGCCCGCCGCACTACCCGGCTACGTCGCGGGCTGCAAGCAGGGCTGGGCGTTCTCGTGGCGATCGCTGATGGCCGCGGAGATCATCGCGACGTCGCCGCAGCTCGGCTTCGGGCTCGGCGCCTACCTCAAGGAAGGCAGCGACCTCAACAACATCTCCGAGGTGTTCGCGGCGATCTTCCTGATCCTGATCGTCGGCATCGGGATCGAGCTGCTCGTGTTCCGGCCGATCGAGCGCCGGGTGCTGCGGGTCCGGGGTCTGGCCCTCACGTGATCCCCCTGCTCACCCGGCGGCTCGCCGTCGACCACCTCCGGACCTCCAGCGCGCTGTGTCGCGGGAACCACCGTCCCCCGTCACCTCGAACCCTGGAGCCCGACCATGTCCGTACGTTCCTGGGAGGCGGCCCGTGAGCGGGCCGCCGCCCGCCTGCTCGACTCCCTCGACGACCTGGTGCGCCGCCACCGGTCGCTGACCCCGCCCGAACCTTACGGCGCGCTGCACGCCGAGCTGATCACCGCGGAGGTGGCGCACGAACTCGCGGTGGCGCGCGACGCGCTGCGGCGCCATCCGCGGATCCCCGACCCGTCGCTGCGCGGGATCGCCCGGGAGAGCCGGTGAGCGCCCCGAGACACGCCCGGGGGTGACGGTGCCACGGACGCCGCCGGTGAGGCGCCGGCGGCGGCGCTCGCGTTATCCGCTCGACTCCACGGCTGTCCGGAGGGGACGATCACTGCGTCGCGCCGATCCGTCGAGGGGGCCCGTTGGGTCGCGAATCCGCACCGTCCGCACCACCCGCATCACCCGAACCACCCGCATCACCCGCGTCACCCGAACCACCCGCATCGCCCGCAGCACCCGAACCCCCGGCACCGCCGGACGCGGACGACCCCGCACCGCCACTGATCGGCGCGGATGACCTGCGCACCCCCTACTGGGCCGAGGGGTTCGCCGAGGTCGCGAAGGCCGGTCTACGTGACGTCGCCGCCGCCACGCCGCGCACCATCGCGCAGCTCGTGCGGTGGGCGTGGGCGGCCTCCCCGCGCCTCACCCTGCTCGCCGCGGTGGTGCAGCTGCTCGCCGGCTGTGCCACCGCGTTCGGGCTGCTCGCCACCGCCGACGTGCTCACCCGCCTGCTCGCGGACGGGCCCACACCTGAGCGGGTGCTCGCGGCGCTGCCCGCTCTCGCGCTCGTCGTCGCGGCCTACGCCGCAGGCGGGCTGCTCGACGCGGCCGTCGGGGCGGTCCGGGCAGCACTCGCCCCGCGGGTCGAGCAGCGGGCGCAGGACGCGCTGCACGCCGCCGTCGCGGAGGTCGATCTCGCGGCGTTCGACGACGCCGACTTCGTCGCGCTCGTGCAGAAGGCGACCACGCACGGGATCCCCCGGACGCGGTTCGCCACCCAGGAGCTCATGGACCTGCTCGCCGCGGTCGTGTCGATGGCCGCCGCCGTCGTCACGGTCGGGGTGTTCCACCCAGTGCTGGTGCCCGCCGTGCTGCTCGCGGCCCTCCCGCAGGGCTGGGCGGCCGTGCGCAACGCGAAGGTCTCCTTCGACTCCTTCGTGCACATGAGCTCCCGGATGCGCCGCCTCGACGTCACCGGCCGCGTGCTCGTCGGCCGCGACGACGCCGCCGAGCTGCGCGCGCTCACCCTGCAGGACGTGATGGTCGCCGAGCACCGGCGGATCACCGCGGAGCTCACCGCCGAGCAGGTCGCCGTCGAGCACCTCCAGAACCGGGTCGTGCTCGCCGGGCGCGCCGCCGGTGGCATCGCGACCGGCCTCGTCTACGTGTTGCTCGGTGCTCTGGTGGTGACCGGATCGCTGCCGCTGGCCCTCGCCGGGGCGGCGCTGGTCGCGATGCGCACCACGTCGACGGCGCTGCGCACCACCGTCTACGCCGTGAACCAGCTCTTCGAGCAGGGCTTCTACCTGGAGCTCTACCGCCGCTGCCTCGCGGATTGCGCCGCCCGCCGCCGCGCCCCGGCCACCGCCGCCGTGCCGCATCCACCCGAGACGATCACCCTGCGTGGCGTGCGCTTCCGCTACCCCGGCCAGGACGAGGCCGCCCTCGACGGCGTCGACCTCACGCTGCACCGCGGCGAGATCGTCGCCCTCGTCGGGGAGAACGGCTCGGGGAAGTCGACGCTCGCGAAGCTCGTCACCGGGCTCTACCTGCCCTCGGAGGGCCAGGTCTCCTGGGACGGCGTGGACATCGCCACCGTGGACCAGCGGGCCCTGCACGCCCAGGTCGCCCTGGTCATGCAGGATCCCGCGCAGTGGCCCATGACGGCCGCGAACAACGTGCGCGTGGGGCGCCTGGAGCGACCCGATCCGTCCGGCGGGCGGTTCGCCGATGCCGTCACCCGCTCCGGCGCCGCCGCGGTGGCGTCCGATCTCCCGGCCGGCTGGGACACGTTGCTGTCGCGCCACTTCCAGGACGGTCGCGACCTGTCCGGCGGGCAGTGGCAACGCATCGCGGTGGCCCGCGGGCTCTACCGCGACGCCCCCGTCGTCGTCGCGGACGAGCCCACCGCGGCGCTGGACGCGCGCGCGGAGGCCGCGGTGTTCGCGGCGCTGCGGCAGATGTCCGCCGCACCCACCGGATCGGCGGCGTCCGGCGAGCGGATCACGGTCCTCGTCACGCACCGGCTGGCGAACGTCCGCCACGCGGACCGGATCGTGGTGCTGGAGCGCGGCCGGATCGTCGCCCAGGGCACGCACGACGAGCTGATGGCCCGCGGCGGGCTCTACGAGGAGCTGTTCAGCCTGCAGGCCAGGGCCTACGCGGGCCTCGCCGCGCCCTGATCCCGTGGCCGCCCGCGGTACGGTCCGAAGCCGTGCACACCGCCGAGCTGGTCCACCTCGACGTCGCCGACGGGATCGCGACGATCACCCTGGACTCCCCCGCCAACCGCAACGCGCTGTCCCGGCAGCTGCGTGGCGAGCTGCTCACCCATCTCGACGCCGCGCTCGCCGACGACGCCGCGCGGGTCGTGGTGCTGACCCACACCGGCACGGTGTTCTGCGCGGGCATGGACCTCAAGGAGTCCCGCGGAGCGGCCGCGCAGGACCAGGGCATCACCGAGGTCCCCCGCATCCTGCAGACCCTCCTGACCTCGCCGAAGCCCGTGATCGCGCGACTGTCGGGGCCGGCCCGGGCGGGCGGGGTGGGAATCGTCGCGGCCTGCGACATCGCGCTGGCGGCGCAGAGCGCAACGTTCGCGTTCAGCGAGGTACGCATCGGTGTGGTGCCCGCGGTGATCTCGGTGACGGTGCTGCCGCGGCTGCTGCCCCGGGCCGCGCACGAGCTGTACCTCACCGGCGAGACGTTCGACGCCCGGCGGGCCGCCGCGATCGGCCTGATCAATGCCGCCGTTCCCACCGAGGAGCTGGACGCCGAGGTGGCCCGATACGCCGGGATGCTGCGCCTCGGTGCACCGGGCGCGCTCGCCGCGACGAAGGAGCTGCTGCACTCCCCGCCGGAGGGCACGCTCCCGGAGCGCTTCGCGACGATGCTGAAGCTGTCGGCGCGCTTCTTCGCCGGCGCGGAGGGCCAGGAGGGGATGCGGGCGTTCGCCGAGAAGCGCCCGCCGTCCTGGGTGGGGTAGCGCGGCGTCCCGCTACGTGCCCTGCGCGATCCGCAGCTCGCGGGTCGCGGTGTCGCCGAGCACCTTCAACGCCCGCTGGTAGCCCTCGGAGTGGTAGCAGGCGACCGCCGCATCGACGGTGTCGAACTCGATGAGCGTCGTGCGGTCCGCGTCCCCGGCGCCCTCCAGCACCGCGGCGGCGGGCCCGCGGGCGAGGAACCGCCCGCCCGCCTCGGCGATCGCCGGCGTGGCGAGCCGCGCGTACTCGGCGAGCTTGTCCGCGTCCCGGATGCTCGTGAACACGTTGATCCAGTACGCCTTCGGTGCGTCAGCCACGCCGCGAGCATGCCACGGCGCCGTACGGTGGACGCGTGGACGTGCTCGCCGCCCCCGCCCTGGACCGGGTGCTCCCGCTGCTGCGGGGCCGGCCGCTGGTGGCGCTGACGGGGGCCGGGCTCTCCACCGACTCCGGGATCCCGGACTACCGCGGCCCCGGCGCGCCGCGCCACACCCCGATGACCTACCAGGAGTTCGTTTCCGGGGAGGGCCCGCGACGGCGGTACTGGGCGCGCAGCCACGTCGGCTGGGCGCGCGTCGCCGGGGCGGTCCCGAACGCCGGCCACACCGCACTGGCCGCGCTGGAAGATGCCGGCGTGCTCACCGGGCTGATCACACAGAACGTGGACGGGTTGCACCCGCGGGCGGGCAGCCGCGAGGTCGTCGAGCTGCACGGGCGGATCGCGGACGTCGTCTGCCTGGGATGCCGGGCCGTCACGTCCCGGTCCGAGCTGCAGTACCGGCTCGCCGCGCTGAACCCGGGTTTCGCCGACGTCCACGCCGGCCTGCCCGCTGCCCGGCCGGACGGCGACGCGGACCTCGCCGACGTCACGGCCTTCCGGGTCGCGCCCTGCGACGCGTGCGGCGGCGTGCTCAAGCCGGACGTGGTGTTCTTCGGCGAGAACGTGCCGCGGGAGCGGGTGACCCGCTGCTACGCGTTCCTCGACGCCGTCGCCGACGCCGACGGCGCGCTGCTGGTCGCGGGCTCGTCGCTGCAGGTGATGTCGGGGCTGCGGTTCGTCCGCCACGCGCACCGGCTCGGGCTGCCGGTGGTCCTCGTCAACCGCGGCGGCACGCGCGGCGACCCGCTCGTCACCGTGCGGTTGGACGCGGGCTGCTCGCCGACGTTGACGGCGCTGGTCGCCGCCCTGTCCTGAGCCGGGTTCGCGCGCGACCCGGAGCTTGCCGGCCCCGCCGGCACCCGGTCCGGCCGGCGGCGGACTCACTGCACACTCGACCCGGACGGCCGGTGTGATGCACCTCACCGTGACCGTGCCACGGCGCGGGCGGCGTCATGCACCGGGATCGGCGAACCGTGCGGTGCTCCGGTCCAGCGCCCATGACGGCACGCCCGCGGCCCGGGCGGGCGTACTCACCGGCGGCGCGTCCACCGCTCCACGACGTCCACCCCGCGGTCCAGCCCCGCCGCGGCCGCCCAGCACAGCGGCAGCAGGACGGCGGCGGCGAGCACGACCTGGAAGGGGAACGCGAGCTGGGTGAGCCACAGCTCGACCGCGTCCCACCAGTTCGCGAGATCGCGCAGCACGCGGCCACGATAGCCCGGCCGGTGCCGGGCGGCCGATCGCAGTAGGTTCGGGGACATGTTCGCCGTCTACGCCGCCGCCCCGAACCCCGAATCCCCGCTCGACGGGCTCACCATCGGCGAGCGTCCGGACCCGGTCGCCCCCGAGGGCTGGGTGACGGTGGACGTCACGGCGGCGAGCCTGAACATGCACGACATCGCGACGCTGCGCGGGATCGGCATCAAGCCCGACCGGTTCCCGATGATCCTCGGGTGCGACGGCGCCGGGCGGCTGGCCGACGGCACGGAGGTGGTGCTGCACTCGATCATCGGTGATCCGGACTGGCGCGGCGACGAGACGATCGACCCGAAGCGCACGCTGCTCACCGAGCTGCACCAGGGGACGTTCGCGGACAAGGTGATCGTCCCGGCACGCAACGCGATCCCGCGCCCCGACGGCCTGCCGCTCACCCAGGCCGCCGTGCTGGGGACGGCCTGGCTCACCGCCTACCGGATGCTGTTCACGAAGTCCGGGCTGCGGCCGGGTCAGACGATGCTGGTGCAGGGCGCCTCCGGCGGCGTGTCGACGGCGCTGGTGCAACTCGGCCGCGCGGCCGGCATGCGGGTGTGGGTGACGGGCCGCTCGGACCAGAAGCGGGCGCTCGCGGAGAAGCTGGGCGCGCACGCGACGTTCGCCTCCGGGGAGCGACTGCCCGAGCGCGTGGACGCGGTGTTCGAGACCGTGGGCGAGGCCACGTGGTCGCACTCGCTCAAGTCCCTCAAGCCCGGTGGCACCCTCGTGGTGTCGGGTTCGACGAGCGGCCCGAACCCGTCGGCGGAGCTGCAGCGGGTGTTCTTCCTCCAGCTGCGCGTGATCGGTTCGACGATGGGCACCCGCGACGAGCTGGCCGATCTCATGAAGTTCGTCGCCACGGCCGGGATCAGCCCGGAGATCGGCCTGGAGCTGCCGATGGAGCAGGCCCTGGACGGTTTTCGCGCCATGCTGGCGGGTGATACGGCTGGGAAGATTGTGTTCACTCGGTCGGCGTAGTGAAGATGTGATGGCCGACTCGGACGTCCGTGTGATGTCCCTGTGAGATGAGTTACGCCATGCGAGTGGCGATCGTCACACAGCGCGATAAATTCTTCCGAGTAGGTACAGTCAGTCAGCGTGTCCGATTCATCGAGTAGATCGGCGCCGGTATCCCCCCTCGTACCGGCGCCTCGTGTGACCGGAATGGTCGACCTTCTCGACCGTGTCGACCGCGCCGTTGCGACTGCCATCGTGCCTTCTACGGAGGCCGAAGGAGTGAGTCGGGACGGCTGGCGTGTCCTCCTGCTGCTCGCCCGCGGGGGCGGACGGAGCATGGGTGAGATCGCGTCGCACACCGCGCTACCCGCGCCCACCGCCACCCGGGTCGTCGACCGGCTCGTGGCCGCCCGTCTCGCCTACCGGCGCCACGACCCCGTGGACCGCCGCCGGGTCCTCGTCCACCTCGCGAGCGAGGGCCGCACGGTCGTCGAGCGGGTCTGCCTGCGCGTGGAGAGGCGCGTCGGTGTCGCCCTCGGCTCGGCCCATCCCCCGCGCCGCGCGCAGCTCGCCGAGCTGCTCGAATCGCTCGCCACCCCGCCGACCCCCGCCCGGTAGACCCCACCGCTCCCGCTCCGCGCCCCGAACGCCGCCCCACCCACGCACCCCGCGGACCACCCCGGTCCGCGCGTCCGGCCCGCGGCCGGGGAGAAGCGACCCGGGTTCACCGTTCGCCCGCACCCGTCAACCGGTCCAGCCACTCCCGCGCATCGGCACCGAGGTCGGCCCGCGCACGCACGACGTGGTCGAGGCGTTCCCTGCTGCCCGCCCGCACGGACAGCAGGTCCGCCACCGTGACCCCGTGCGAGGGCCGGTCCAGCACCGTCACCACGTCCCCCGCGGCCACCTGCGCGGGCCGGTCGACGGCGAGGTACGCGCCCGGACGTCCGGCGTGCAGGAAGCGCCGGACCAGATCCGGCACACCCAGGAAGCCCGCGAACACCCCGCACGGCGCGCGCGGGCCCGTGACGCGCAGGCACGCGTCCCCGACCCGCCAACGTTCGCCGACCACGGCGCCGGAACAGTCCACGCCCGACAGCGTGAGGTTCTCACCCGCGTTGCCCGCCACCAGCTCCCGCCCCAGCTCCGCCGACCAGAACGCGAGATCCTCGGCGGCGTAGGCGTACACGGCGCGGTCCGGGCCGCCGTGATGGCGCGTGTCACAGATCGTGTCCCCCGCGACGCCCGCCGTACCGAGGAGCACCGGCCCGGCGACGGGCCGCTTGTCGATCCCCGAGCGGCCGCCCTTCACCTGCGTCCACGCATCGGTGCGTGCCGACTCGGCCCGGTTGACCGACACCACCACACCGGCCACACCGGCCACACCGGCCACACCGGCCACACCGGCCACACCCGTCATCGCTCCATCCTGCCGCGGCAGCGGGGCGGGGTCTCAACCGAGATCGACCCGGCCACGCACCGACGGCGCGCACCCGGGTACCCGGACGGCGTACCCCCCGTCGTGACCGGCGTCATGGTCCGGTCCGGCGAGCACGGGCACACCGGCGAAGGCGGGGCGCTCCAGCCGGAACGTGACACCCCGCACCGGGTGGCCCGGGTCGAACCGCCGGGGCAGCTCAAGGAGCAGCAACGCCAGCAGGGGCCCGTGCACGACCAGGCCCGGGTAGCCCTCGACACCGGTCGCGTAGCCCAGGTCGTAGTGGATGCGGTGGGCGTTGTAGGTGAGCGCCGAGAAGCCGAACAGCAGCGGCTCGTCCGGCAGGAGCGCGATCTCCCCCGGACCCGCCCGCACCGGCCCGTCGGGTGCGGGGTCGAGCGGGCCCCGGCGGGCCGCCCCCGGTGGGCCGCTCCGGTAGACGACGTCCTGTTCCTCGACCAGGCGCAGCTCGCCGTCCACCCGGAATTCGTGGCGCAACGTGACGAAGAGCATCTCGCCGCTGCGTCCGGTACGGGGGGTGAGCGCCGCGAGCGACGTGCGGCGGGCCGCGGGCTCACCGACCCGCAGCGGCGCGTGCACCTGCAGCCTGCCGCCCGCGAACATGCGGCGCCGGTGCGGGATCGGCGGCAGGAAGTGCCCGGCCGCCGGGTGGCCGTCCGCGCCGAGCGCGGCGTGGGCCGGGTGGTCGAGGAACGCGAGCCAGTGCCACAGCGGCGGGACGGGCTCGCCCGCCGCGGCGGGCGACTCGACGTCCAGCAGCCCGGCGAACGCTGCGACGGCCCACTCCCCCACCGCGTCCCGGTGCTCGACCGGCTCCGGTGACCAGCCCGCGACGTGCTCGGCCAGCCCGTTCATTCCCGCTCCAGCAGCGCCACGCTCTCCATGTGGTGGGTCATCGGGAACGCGTCGAAGGCCCGCAGCCGGGCCAGCGCGTAGCCGCGGCCGGCGAACGCCGCGACGTCGCGGGCCAGCGCGGCGGGATCGCACGCCACGTGCACCACCCGCGCGGGCCGGCGCGCGCACAACGCATCGACGAGCGCCTCACCCAGGCCGCGCCGCGGCGGATCCGCGACCACGACGTCGGGTCCGGTCAGCGCCGTGGCCCCGGGAAGCCTGCCGAGCAGCCGCTCCACCCGGCCCGACGTCCACGTCACCTGCGGCAGGTCCGCGAGCGCGGCGGCCCCGTCCTGCACCGCCCGCGCCCCGGCCTCGACGACGTGCACGGCGCCGTCGCGCCCCACCTGCCGGGCCAGGACGGCCGCGAAGAGGCCCACCCCGCCGTAGAGGTCCCATGCGGTGCCACCCTCGGGCGCATCGGCCCACTCGGCGACGACGCCCGCCAGCGTCGTGGCGAGCGCGGGGTGGACCTGCCAGAAGGTGCCCGGGCCCAGCTCCCACTCCCGCCCGGCGGCGCGCTGCACCACCGGGCCGCCCGGCGCCCCGGGGACGACGTGCGTCGCGCCGTCCGCGTCGCGGACGACCTCCACCTCGGCGTGCGGCGGCAGCCGCCCCGCGAGCACCGGTGGCAGGAGCCCGGGCGGGGCGAGCGGGCAGTCCGCGATCGGCAGCACGTCGTGGCTGCGGTGCGCACGCAGCCCGCCGCGGCCCTCGCCGTCGACGGCCAGCCGCACCCGGTGCCGCCAGCCCAGCGGGCCACCGGGCAGCTCCTCGACGACGACGTCGCGCTCGATCCCCGCGAGGCGCCGCAGCTGCTCGGCGAGGACGCGCGCCTTGAGCGCGCGCTGGGCCGCGGGCGTGGCGTGCTGGAAGTCGCAGCCCCCGCAGCCCCCGGGACGGGCCCACACGCACGGCGGCTCCACCCGGTCCGGTGACGGCGTGAGCACCGCGATCGCATCGGCGCGGCAGAAGCGACCGCCGTGGTCCTCGGTGACGACGGCGTGGACCCGTTCGCCGGGCAGGGCGTGGCGGACGAACACGACGCGGCCCGCCGGGTCGTCGTCCCCGCGCGCGACGCAGTGCCCGCCGTGGGCGACGGCGCCGACGTGCAGGTCCAGGACGCGGTCCGTCCAGTCGCCGGGCGGCGGGTCGCCACCGTCCGAACCGCCCGTCCGAGCCTCGCGAACGGCCCGTTCGGGAGCTAGGCCTGCCCGTTCGTGCCGTTCGCGCGGGGAGGTGGGGCCGCTCGGGGGGACGGTGCGCCGTGACGTCACCGGCGCACCGGGTCCTTGCGGCGCGGGGCGGCGGGAACGTCGGGCAGCAGCGGGCCGTCCGCGCCCGGGAGGGTGGCGCGCCCGCGCAGCGACGCCCCGCGGGTGCGGTCCTCGGCCCGCCGGGCACGGACCCTCGCCCGCTCCGACGACGCGAGCTGCCACGGCACGCTCGTGACCATGACGCCGGGCTGGAACAGCAGGCGGCCCTTGAGCCGCAGCGCGCTCTGGTTGTGCAGGATCTGCTCCCACCAGTGCCCGACGACGTACTCGGGGATGAACACGGTGACGACGTCGCGCGGGTTGTCGGTGCGGATGCGCTTGACGTAGTCCAGCACGGGCCGGGTGATCTCCCGGTACGGCGACTCGATCACCTTGAGCGGCACCGGCAGCTTGCGCTCGGTCCACTCGCGCACCAGCCGGCGGGTGTCGGCGTCGTCGACGTTGACGGTGATCGCCTCCAGGACCGCGGGCCGGGTCGCGCGGGCGTAGGCCAGGGCCCGCAGCGTGGGCTTGTGCAGCCGCGAGATCAGGACGATCGCGTGGTTGCGCGAGGGCAGCACGGTGTCCGCCTCGCCCGCGACGAGCTCCTCGGCGACCCGGTCGTAGTGCTTGCGGATCGCCGTCATGATCATGTAGAAGCAGAGCATCGCGGCGATGGCGATCCAGGCGCCCGCGAAGAACTTGGTGACGAGCACCGTGACCAGCACGACACCGGTCATCATCGCGCCGAATGCGCTCACCACCCGGTAGCGGCGTATCCGCGCCTTCTCCGCCGCCGTGGCGTCGCCCGCGAGCAACCGGTTCCAGTGCCGCACCATGCCGGTCTGGCTGAGGGTGAACGACACGAACACGCCGACGGTGTAGAGCGCGATGAGCCTGCTGACCTCGGCCTGGAACCCGACGACGAGCAGGATCGCGAACCCGGCGAGGAACAGGATGCCGTTGGAGAACGCGAGCCGGTCCCCGCGGGTGTGCAGCTGGCGGGGCAGGTAGCGGTCCTGGGCGAGGATCGAGCCGAGGACGGGGAAGCCGTTGAACGCCGTGTTCGCGGCCAGCACGAGGATCAGCGCGGTGAACACGACGACGAACAGGAACCCGACTCGGAACTCGCCGAACACCGCATCCGCGAGCTGGGCCACGAGCGTCTGCTGGACGTAGCCCGCAGGGGCATCGACGAACTGCTCCGCGGGATTCTCGGCGAGCTTCGCGCCGGTGAGCTCGGCCAGCACGATCAGGCCCATGAACATCGACACGGCGATGATGCCGAGCAGCGCGAGGGTCCGGGCGGCGTTGCGGGACTTCGGCTTGCGGAACGCGGGCACCCCGTTGCTGATCGCCTCCACCCCCGTGAGGGCCGCGCAGCCCTGGGTGAAGGAGCGCAGCAGCAGCAGGGCCAGTGCGAGCCCGGTGAACGCGTCGTGGCGCGCGACCATCTCCAGCTCGGCGCTTGCGACCCGGACGTCGTCGCCGAGGATCAGGATGCGCGTGAGGCCCCAGATGATCATGGCGCCGATGCCGACCATGAACGCGTAGGTGGGGATCGCGAACGCGAGCCCGGACTCGCGGATACCCCGCAGGTTGACGGCCGTGAGCAGCACGATCGCGGCGATCGCGAACCCGACCTTGTGCTCGGCCACGAACGGCACGAGCGCGCCGAGGTTGTCCGCCGCCGCCGAGATCGAGACGGCGACGGTGAGCGTGTAGTCCACGAGCAGGGCGCTGCCCACGCCGAGCCCCGCCCGGCGCCCGAGGTTCACGGTGGCCACCTCGTAGTCGCCGCCGCCCGACGGGTAGGCCTGCACGTTCTGCCGGTAGCTCACCACCACCGTGACGAGCACCAGCGCCACCATCGCGCCCACCCACGGAGCGAAGGTGTAGTACGCGATCCCGGCCGCGGACAGCGTCAGGAAGATCTCCTGCGGGGCGTAGGCGACCGAGGACATGGCGTCCGAGGCGAAGACCGGCAGCGCGATCCGCTTCGGCAGGAGGGCGTGGGAGATCCGGTCGCTGCGTTGAGGTCTGCCGACCAGGATCCGCTTCACGACGGTGCCGAGCGTGGACACGTCGCAGAGCGTATGCCTGCCGGACCTGCGACGGCGGGCCCCGCCACCCGCGTCCCACAGGACGGGTGAGCCGGGGCACACACCCGTCAAGGTTCCGTCAAGACCTCTTCGTCCGCGCCCCACGGCGACGCACCCTCGGCGGCAGCCACCGCCCGGTGGCGTCCACACGGATCCGGGAGGCACGGGTGCCGGACATCGGCTACGTCCTGCTGCTGGTGGGCGGCTTCGCCGCCCTCCTCGGCGTCCTGCGCGGGATGGCCCGGCTATGACACTCACGACGACGATCGCGAACATCGTCGGCGGGGTCGTGGCCGCCGCGCTCATCGTCTACCTGTTCATCGCGCTGGTCCGGCCCGAGAAGTTCTGAGGTCAGCATGTCGACGACCCTGGCCGGCCTGCTGCAGGTCGGCGTCCTTGTGCTGCTGCTCGCGGCCGTGTACCGGCCGCTGGGCGACTACATGGCCCGCGTCTACACCGACACCGGCCACTGGCGGGCCGAGCGGGTGCTCTACCGCGCCTTCCGCGTCGATCCCGACGCCGAGCAACGCTGGACCGTCTACGCGGCAGGCGTCCTCGCCTTCTCCTTCCTGTCGATCGTCCTGCTCTACCTGATGCAGCGCCTGCAGGCGTTCCTGCCGCTGTCGCCGGGTCGCGGCGCGGTCGACCCGGGGATCGCGTTCAACACCGCCGTCTCGTTCGTGACCAACACGAACTGGCAGTCCTACGTCCCCGAGACGACGCTCGGCCACACCGTCGCGATGGCCGGGCTGACCGTGCAGAACTTCGTCTCGGCCGCCGTCGGGATGGCCGTGGCGGTGGCCCTGGTCCGCGGGTTCGTGCGGAACTCCACCGACCGGATCGGCAACCTGTGGGTGGACCTCACCCGCGGCGTCGTGCGGATCCTGCTGCCGCTGGCGTTCGTGGCCGCGATCGTGCTCGTGGCCTCCGGGGTGGCGATGAGCCTGCGGGCCGGTGTCGACGTCACGAACGTCGACGGCAGCCCGTACACGATCGCGCTGGCCCCGGTCGCCTCGCAGGAGGCGATCAAGGAGCTCGGCACCAACGGCGGCGGCATCCTCAACGCCAACTCCGCGCATCCTCTGGAGAACCCGTCGGGTGCGACGAACCTGCTCGAGATCTTCCTGCTGCTCGTCATCCCCGTGTGCCTGACCCGCACGTTCGGCCGGATGGTCGGCGACCTGCGCCAGGGGCACGTCCTCGTCGCCGTCATGGGGACGATCTGGGCATCCCTCCTCGCCGTCGTGTGGTGGGCCGAGACCCATCCCAACGGCCCGGCCGCGCTCGCCGCGGGGGCCGCGCTGGAGGGCAAGGAGGTCCGGTTCGGGATCCCGGCGTCCGCGCTGTTCGCCGTGTCGACCACGGGCACGTCGACGGGCGCCGTCAACTCGATGCACGACAGCTACACCGGCCTCGGCGGTGGCGTCGCGCTGCTGAACATCCTGCTCGGGGAGGTCGCGCCGGGCGGGGTGGGCGCGGGCCTCTACGGGATCCTCGTGCTCGCCGTCATCGCGGTGTTCCTCGCCGGGCTGATGGTCGGGCGCACCCCGGAGTACCTGGGCAAGAAACTCGGCCGCGTCCAGGTCACCGCCGCGGCGATCGCGATCCTCGCCATGCCGACGCTGGTGCTGCTGGGCACCGCCACGGCGATCGCCCAGCCGGGCGAGCTCGCGAGCGCGCTCACCAACGACGGCCCGCACGGGCTCTCGGAGGTGATGTACGCCTACGCGTCGGCCGCCAACAACAACGGCAGCGCTTTCGGCGGGCTCACCGTCACCAGCCCGTTCTTCCAGTCCACCCTCGGCCTCGCGATGCTCTTCGGCCGGTTCGTCCCGATCATCGCCGTGCTCGCCCTCGCCGGATCGCTCGCCGCGCAGAAGCGGGTCGAGCCGGGCGCGGGCACCCTGCCCACCGACGGCGCACTGTTCGGCGTCCTCGTCGGCGGCACCGTCCTCCTGGTCGCCGCGCTCACCTTCTTCCCGGCCCTCGGGCTCGGGCCCCTTGCGGAGGCTCTGGCATGAACGGCACCTCCATGACCGCCACGACCGCGCGCACGCCGGAGGAGACCCGGCGGGTGCACGCCGAACGCACCGGCCGCACCGCCGTCGCGGCGGGCGCGTTCAGCCCCCGGCAGCTCGTCACCTCGCTCCCGGACGCGCTGCGCAAGCTCGATCCGCGTACCCAGGCGCGCAACCCGGTCATGTTCGTCGTCTGGGTCGGCTCGGTGCTGGTCACGATCATGGCCGTGGTCGATCCGAGCGTGTTCGCCTGGTCGATCGCCGTCTGGCTGTGGCTCACCGTCCTGTTCGCCAACCTGGCCGAGGCCGTCGCCGAGGGCCGCGGCAAGGCGCAGGCCGACACCCTGCGCCGCTCCCGCAAGGAGACGGTCGCGCGCAGGCTGCGCGACGGCGGTGACGGCGGTGACGGCGGCGGCACGGGCGAGCAGGTGGCGGGCACCGAGCTGCGCGTCGGCGACCGCGTCGTCGTCGAGGCGGGCGAGGTGATCCCCGGCGACGGCGAGATCGTCGAGGGGATCGCGACGGTCGACGAGTCGGCCATCACCGGCGAGTCGGCTCCGGTGGTGCGCGAGTCCGGCGGCGACCGCTCGGCCGTCACCGGTGGCACGACCGTGCTGTCGGACCGGATCGTCGTGGAGATCACGACGAAGCCAGGTGAGTCCTTCGTCGACCGGATGATCGCGCTGGTCGAGGGCGCGCAGCGGCAGAAGACGCCCAACGAGATCGCGCTGACGATCCTGCTCGCGACGCTGACGATCATCTTCCTGCTGACCGTCGTCGCGCTGCAGCCGATGGCCGCCTACTCCGGCGCCGAGCAGTCGCTGATCGTGCTCACCGCGCTGCTGGTGTGCCTGATCCCGACCACGATCGGCGCGCTGCTCTCGGCCATCGGCATCGCCGGCATGGACCGGCTCGTGCAGCGCAACGTGCTCGCCACGTCCGGGCGGGCCGTCGAGGCGGCGGGCGACGTCGACACGCTGCTGCTGGACAAGACCGGCACGATCACCTTCGGCAACCGCCGCGCCACCGGGCTGATCCCCGTCACCGGCGTCCCCGCGACGCGGCTGGCCGAGGCGGCCCGGCTGTCCAGCCTGGCCGACCACACGCCGGAGGGGCGCAGCATCGTCGAGCTGTGCGCGGCCGGGCACGGCCTGCCCGCCGCGGCCACCGCGGACGAGGCGGTCGCGGAGTTCGTCCCGTTCAGCGCCCAGACCCGGATGTCCGGGCTCGACGTCGACGGGCGCGAGATCCGCAAGGGTGCGGCGGGCGCCGTCGCGGCCTGGGTGCGCCGGCACGGCGGGCCCGCGCAGGTCACCGAGGTGGGCAGCTGCTGCGACGACATCGGCGAGCAGGGTGGTACCCCGCTCGTGGTCGCGGAGCGGCGCGACGGCGGGCCCGCCGAGGTGCTCGGCGTCGTGCGCCTCTCCGACGTCGTCAAGCCGCTGATGGCGCAGCGGTTCGCCGAGCTGCGCGCGATGGGCATCCGCACCGTCATGATCACCGGTGACAACCCGCGGACGGCGAAGGCCATCGCCGCCGAGGCGGGCGTCGACGACTTCCTCGCCGAGGCCACCCCGGAGGACAAGCTCGCGCTCATGCGCCGCGAGCAGGACGGCGGCCGGCTGGTCGCGATGACCGGTGACGGCACGAACGACGCGCCTGCGCTCGCCCAGGCCGATGTCGGGGTCACCATGAACACGGGGACGGCCGCGGCCAAGGAGGCCGGCAACATGGTCGACCTCGACTCGGACCCCACGAAGCTCATCGAGATCGTCGAGATCGGCAAGCAGCTGCTCATCACCCGCGGGGCGCTCACGACGTTCTCGATCGCGAACGACGTCGCGAAGTACTTCGCGATCGTCCCGGCGATGTTCATGCTCGTCCACCCCCAGCTCGGCGCGCTCAACGTGATGGGGCTCGCCACGCCGGAGTCCGCGATCCTCTCCGCGGTGATCTTCAACGCGCTGATCATCGTGGCGCTCATCCCGCTGGCCCTGCGCGGCGTGCGCTACCGGCCCTCCGGCGCCGCCGCGCTGCTGCGGCGCAACCTGCTCGTCTACGGGCTGGGCGGGATCGTGACGCCGTTCGCCGGCATCGCGCTCATCGACCTGCTCGTCCGACTCGTCCCGGGGATCTGACATGGTCGAACTGTTCTCCCGCCAGGCGGGCGTCGCGGCCCGCGTGCTGGTCGTGATGACGCTGCTGCTCGGCGTCGCCTACCCGCTCGCGGTCTGGGCCGTCGCACACCTGCCGGGGCTGTCCACCGCCGCGGAGGGCTCGGTCGTGCGGGGGCCGGACGGCACGTCCGCCGGGTCGTCGCTGATCGGGATCGACCCGGTCGCGCCCCCCGGCGCGCCCGATCCGTGGTTCCACACCCGGCCCTCGGCGACCGCGCGGGGCGTCCTCGGCCCGGCCGATCCGTCGACGTCCGGGGCGAGCAACAAGGGCGGCTTCAACCCCGACCTGCTCGACGCGGTCGAGCAGCGCCGGGCCGCGATCGCCGCCCGCGAGGGTGTCGACCCGGCCGCCGTCCCCCCGGACGCCGTGACGGCGTCGGCGTCCGGGCTGGACCCCGACATCAGCCCCGCCTACGCGCAGCTGCAGGTGGCGCGGGTGGCGCGGGTGACGGGACTGTCCCCCGACGAGGTGCGGGCCCTGGTCGCCGCGCACACCGACGGCCGTTCGCTCGGGTTCCTCGGCGAGCCGGGGGTGAACGTCACGGAGCTGAACCTGGCGCTAACGGCCCGGTGGCGATGACCCGGGGGAACGGGAAGACCTACGTCCCGTCCGGGCCGTTCGTGGGGAGCGGAGCGGGCGGGCCCGGCGCGGGTCGGACCGCCGCGTCGAGCACCTGCCCGGCCGTCGCGCGGGCCACGAGCGCCGCGGTGGGGTCCTGCTCGACGAGCGCGGTGGTGATGGCGCCCTCCATCAGCTGCACGATCTGGCGGGCGACGAACGCCGGGTCGGCCACGCCGGTCTCCGCGACGATCTCGGCCACCCACTCCCGGGTACGGGCCTTGTGTTCGTGCACGGCGGCGCGGGCCGGGTGCGCGGGATCGGCGAGCTCCACGGTGGCGTTCACGAACGCGCACCCGCGGAAGCTGGGGGTACCGAACCAGTCGTGCAGCGAGTCGAAGATCCCGAGGATGCGCTCCTGTGGCGAGCAGGCCTCCCGGGTCCCGTCGACGAGCCGGTCGCGGTAGCGCTGGTCGACGTGGCGCAGGCAGGCCACGACGAGATCGGCCTTGGTCGGGAAGTGTTTGTACAGCGTCATCTTGGCGACGCCGATCTCGTCGACGAGCGTGTCCACGCCCAGCCCGGTGCCGCGCTCGTAGAACAGCCGGGCGGCCTCCTCGACGATCAGATCCCGCTTGGTGGCCCGCGGCCCGCTCCTCCCCACGTCCCGTTCCCTTTCCGCCATCGGCCTCAGCCCGTCTCCCGGATCCGGCGCCGCACCTGTCCGGCCGCCACGAGCACAGGGTCCCAGACCGGCGCGAACGGCGGCGCGTAGCCGAGGTCGAGATCGAGAAGGTCCTCGACGCCGAGCCTGGCGTACAGGGCGGTGGCGAGCACGTTGGTCCGCCCCGCGACGCCCGAGCGACCGAGCACCTGGCCGCCGAGCAGGCGGCCCGTGGAACGGTCGGCGACCAGCAGCACCCTCGTGGGCCGTGCGCCGGGGTAGTAGTGCGCCCGATCGGTGCTCTCGACGGTGGCGCAGACCGGGTCGAAGCCCGCCGCGGCGGCCGCGGCGGCGGTGAGCCCGGTCCGCCCGATCTCCAGGTCGAACGCCTTGACCAGTGCCGTTCCGGCGACACCTGCGAACCGGGCGGGCAGGCCGAGGATCGAGTCACCGGCGATGCGCCCCTGCTTGTTCGCCGTCGGACCGAGCGGTACCCAGGTCCGCTGCCCGGAGACGAGGTCGACGGTCGCGGCGCAGTCGCCGGCGGCCCACACCCCGTCGCGGCTGGAGCGCAGATCCTCGCCGGTGAGGACCGCACCGCTGCGCTCGTCCAGGGCCAACCCGGCGGCCTCGGCCAGATCGGCGTTCGGCGCTGCCCCGACCGCGACGACGACGGCGTCGCACGCCACGTCCCCCGACGACGTCGCGACCCCCGACACGGCGCCGGCGCGGGTGTGGATGCCGCCGACCTGCTCGCCGAGGCGGACCTCGATCCCCCGGCCGGCCAGCTCCTCGGCCACGACGGCGGCCGGGCCGGGGTCGAGGGTGGTCCCGAGCAGCGTCGGGCCGGCCTCGACGAGGGTCACGGCCACTCCGGCGCAGCGGAGCACCTCGGCGAGCTCGACGCCGATGTAGCCGCCACCGACCAGCACGATCCGCCGGGGCCGATCGCGGTCCAGGCGGTCGGCGAGCCGGATCATGTCGGCGTAGGTCCGGAAGGTGTACACCCCGTCCGCGGCGCGCCCGGGCAGCGGCGGGAGGCACGCACGGGCACCGGTCGCGAGCAGCAGCGCGTCGTAGCCGAGCACGCGGTCGACGCCGTCGGATCGCACGGTGGCCGTCCGCGCGACCGGGTCGACGGCGGTGACCTCGTGGTTGAGCCGGACCTCGATGCCGAGCGCGGCGAACTCTTGCGGGCTGCGCACGAGCAGGGTCCGGGCGTCCGGGATGCGCCCGTCGAGGTGGTAGGGCATCCCGCACGCGGCGTAGGAGACGACGGCCGCTCGCTCGAGGACCGTGACCCGGCTGCCGCAGCCGTGGCGGGCGATGCGGGAGGCCGCGCTCATCCCGGCCGCGTCCCCGCCGACGACCAGGACCCGCTCGGGTGTGCTCATCGGCCCGGCCGGACGGGCGACGGCGGGTTGGGCCGCAGGATCGGCGATCCTGCGGCGCACCGCGGCGGCGACGGTCGCGGTCGTGGTGCCCGTCATGGCGACCTCCCGTAGAGACGTGCTCGTCCATCTGCTGGTGCGGCCTGCTGGTGCGGCGCGCGGCCGACGGGCCTGCTGGACCCGGCCGACCGGCTAGGTCCCCGCGTCGGAGCTCGTCGCGAGCGTCGTGACGAGCTCGATCGGGCGGCTCAGGATGCTGCCCACCGGCGAGGTCGGGACGACCGCGTCGTAGAGCTTCTGCAGCTCGCCCTGGCTCGCGGTCGGCGAGTCCAGCCGGATGGTGGCGCGGATCGAGGTGAATCCCGGCCAGACGTCGTGCGGTGAGGCGAGCCCGAGGAACGGGCGCAGGTCCAGGTCGCCTTCGAGGCCGATCCGGACGTCGGAGAGCTCGATCCCCATCATCGCGGCCGTCGCGACGAAACCGGTGGTGAGGCAGCAGCCGTACGCACCGAGGACCACCTCCACCATGTTCGGTGCGGTGTCCGTGCCGCCGAGCTGCTGCGGTTCGTCCATGGGGATCACGTGGGTACGGATCGTCGCCTCGCTGCGCAGGCCTTGCTTCCAGTCGGTCTCCGCCCGCCAGACGGTCTGCGCAGCGTCGGGGTCCTCACGGACCTTCTCGATGAACGTGCCGAGCCGTGCGAGGTCGAAATGCTGGTCGTGGGTCATGTGCACTCCCTCAGCTGCGGACTTGTCGGGTCTGATCAGAACACGACGACCGAGCGCAGCACCTCGCCGCGCTCCATGCGGTGGAAGGCCGCTTCGACGTCGTCGAGCCCGATCTCCTCGGACACGAACCGGTCCAGCGGCAGCCGACCCTGCAGGTACAGGTCGATGTAGGCGGGGAAGTCGCGGGCGGGCAGGCAGTCCCCGTACCACGACGACTTCGTGGCACCCCCGCGGCCGAAGATCTCGATCATCGGGACCTCGAAGGTGGTCTCCGGGGCCGGGACGCCGACGAGCACCGCCGTACCGGCGAGGTCGCGGGCGTGGAATGCCTGCCGGAGCGTCTCGGGGTGGCCGACCGCGTCGACGACGACGTCCGCGCCGTGGCCGCCCGTCAGCTCCCTGATCGCCTCGACGGCGTCGACGGCGCGCGAGTTCACCGTGTGCGTCGCGCCGAAGTCCTTGGTCCGGTCCAGCTTCGTCGGGTCGAGATCGACGGGGATGATCGTCGTCGCGCCGGCGAGGTGCGCGCCGGCGATGGCGGCGTTGCCGACGCCCCCGCAGCCGATGACGGCGACCGAGTCGCCGCGCCCGACGCCGCCGGTGTGGATCGCCGCGCCGAGGCCCGCCATCACGCCGCAGCCCAGCAGGCCCGCCGCCGCGGGCCGGGCCGCGGGGTCGACCGTGGTGCACTGGCCCGCCGCGACCAGGGTCTTCTCCGCGAAGGCCCCGATGCCCAACGCCGGGGACAGCTCGGTGCCGTCGGCGAGGGTCATCCGCCGGGTCGCATTGTGGGTCGCGAAGCAGTACCAGGGCCTGCCCCTGGCGCAGGCCCGGCACTGCCCGCAGACCGCGCGCCAGTTGAGGATCACGAAATCGCCCGCGGCGACCTCGGTGACCCCCTCGCCGACGGCCTCGACGACCCCCGCCGCCTCGTGCCCGAGCAGGAACGGGAACTCGTCGTCGATCCCGCCCTCGCGGTAGTGCAGGTCGGTGTGGCAGACCCCGCACGCCTGGACCTGCACGAGCGCCTCGCCCGGCCCGGGATCGGGCACGATGATCGTCTCGACGGACACCGGGGTGCCCTTGCCGTGTGCGACGACCCCGCGGACCTGCTGCGACATGCTCACTCACCCTCCTCCGGGTGGCCGGATCCGGCCACCGGGGCGGGATCGACCCGCCGTCGTGCGATCGGGCGACGCCCCCCGCCGCGGAACTGGTTCACGTACAGGCTGCGCCGGACCCCGACCTCGACCACGCAGTCCGCGCGCGCCTTCGCCACGCAGAGCAGCACGTAGCCGTCGCGCTCCTGCTCGGGCTTGAGAGCGAACGCGCGCCCCTGCGAGTGGTCGACCTCGCCCTCGATCATCGATGCGGCGCAGGTCAGGCAGGCACCGAAGCGGCATCCGTAGGGCAGCCGGAGCCCGGCGTCCTCCAGGCCGTCGAGCAGGAAGCGGTCGGCGTCGACCGCGACGACCCGCCCGTCGCGGTTGCGGACGGTGATGCGGTGCTCGGCCACGTCATTCCCAGATGTCGGACGTGCAGTCCCCGCCGGGGTAGCGCATCTCGTGCGCCCTGGCCGGACCGGCGGGCTCCTTGCCGAAGTCGACGAGGAAGCCGGGGTCGATCTCCATCCCGCCGTTCCCGACGTCGCAGTTGATCTTGTACATGCAGGAGCCCGCCGTGGCCATCTCCGGGTAGAACTGGTTGTCCCAGCTGCTGAACAGCGAGGTCGTGGTGTAGAGCCGCTTCCCGTCAAGGGACAGCTGGATCATCTGCGCGGCTCCCGCGACCCGCCGCCCGTTCACCTCGTCGGCCCTGCCCAGCAGGCCCCCGATCCAGACCTGGCCGGCCCGGCGGGGACGGGACGGGACGCTGATGTCGTACTGGTTGACGCTGCCGTGCAGCCAGTTCACGAAGTACAGGTAGCGGTCGTCCATCGAGATCAGGATGTCGGTCATCAGCCCGGGGACGGGGAAGGACCAGCCCTCGACCTCGACCGGCGGGACGTCGATCACCTTCTCGATCTCCCACGCGCCGTTGGGCCGGTGCCAGTGGAACATGTTCGTGCTGAGCGCGGCGCCGACGTAGCCGTGCGTGCTGGCCGGGTCGTGCTGGAAGCGGACCTCCAGCGGGATGAGCCCGTCCTCGCCGAGGTCGAAGCTCTTGACCAGCCTGCGCTCCTGCCAGTCCCAGAAGTGCAGCTTGCGCCCGTACCTGCCGGCCTCGACGTCGGCCAGGTCGAAGCCGCCGAGGTAGGTGTTCGGCGAGGCCCACTCGCTGGAGATCATCACGTTGTGGCGCGGCTGGTACCAGAAGTCGTAGCCGAAGTCCATGCCGGTGGCGTCGCGCTCCCAGCGGCCCACGATCTCGAAGTCGGAGTCGAGCAGCAGGAAGCCGCCGGGGCCGTCGCCGCGCCCGTCGCCCAGCATGCTGATCATGACGTTGCCGTCGGCGAGGCAGTGCACCGTGTGCGGCGCGGTGAGATCGGCCTTCGCGACGACCTCCGCCGGCTCGATCACCTTGTGGATCCTCGGTGCCCGGGGGTCCTCGGTGTCGATGATGTGCAACCGGCCGGAGCGCTGCCCGCCTGCGATGAGGAAGCGCCGCTTCCTCGTCGGGTCGCCGTGGCAGGAGCTGCAGGCGTTCCATCCGAAGTGGTGCAGCTCGTCGCCGACGTTGGGCATCGGCAGCCGGTGGATGACCTGCGAGTACGTCGGGGAGGCCGGGTCGAGGTCGACGGTGGCGAGGTAGTCGGGCTCGACCACGTCGGTGCCCGTGTACAGCGCGATCGTGTAGCCGATCTTCTCCGGCTCGGCGCGAACGGCGTCCGCCGGCGTCGCGTAACCGGGGCCGGTGCAGGCCGTCGTCTCGCTCATCTGCATCTCTCCTCGATGCTGGAAGGACGTCGACAGATATTTGTCTGGACTTTTGGCTCGATCCCCCGAAGGGCCCGCAGAGGGGTCGGGAACCGGCTCCCCCCGCGGTGAAGAGGCGCAGGGAGGGCTGTCAGAAACTGTCCACAGTCGACTTTCTCAGGTGATCCGCCAGTGCAGCCGGTGGGCACCGGCGGTGCGCGTCCTGGACAGAAAGCGCAGGTTGTGCCCGCACCGCTGAAGGACGTACAGGTACGTATACCCTATTCAGCCGCACGACTCAACAGTCCGGAGCCGAGCTTGAGGGCCACCGCGCGGACAGTCGGGAGATGGCCGTGACCGGCCCCGTCGCACACCGTGAGGGCATCGCGTGATTTGTTCATACATTTAGCCTCATCGGGCCCCGTCCGGTCCCGCTCGCGCTCGGCCGTATGCGCGTCCCCGGTCGCGGAGCGAAGCGGGCGATGATGCATCCATGACCAGACGGGGGGAGCTGCGCATCTACCTCGGCGCCGCGCCCGGAGTCGGCAAGACGTTCGCCATGCTCGGCGAGGCCCGCCGGCGGGTCGAGCGCGGCACCGACGTCGTCGTGGGCGTCGTCGAGACCCACGGCCGGGCGCGAACGGCGGAGATGCTCGACGGCCTGGAGGTCGTCCCCCACCGCACGGTCGTCCACCGCGGCACCGAGCTCCACGAGCTGGACGTCGACGCGGTGCTGGCGCGGCGGCCCCAGGTGGTGCTCGTCGACGAGCTCGCGCACACCAACGCGCCCGGCTCCCGCCACGCCAAGCGCTGGGAGGACGTCGAGGAGCTGCTCGACGCCGGGATCAACGTGTTGTCCACGGTCAACGTCCAGCACCTGGAGTCGCTGGGCGACGTCGTCGAGCGGATCACCGGCGTGCGCCAGCGCGAGACGGTGCCCGACGAGGTGGTGCGCCGCGCCGAGCAGGTCGAGCTGGTGGACATCACCCCGGAGGCGCTGCGACGGCGGATGGCGCACGGCAACGTCTACCGCGCCGAGAAGGTCGACGCCGCGCTCGCGCACTACTTCCGGCCCGAGAACCTCGTGGCGCTGCGGGAGCTGGCCCTGCTGTGGGTGGCCGACCAGGTCGACGTGGCACTGCAGCGCTACCGGGCGGACCGGCGGATCACCGACGTCTGGGAGACGCGCGAGCGCGTCGTCGTCGGCGTGACGGGCGGCCCGGAGAGCGAGACCGTCCTGCGCCGGGCCGCGCGCATCGCCCAGCGCTTCGGCTCGGCGGACCTGCTGTGCGTGCACGTGCTGCGCGGCGACGGGGTGGCCGGCGCCCCGCCCACCGCGCTCTCGCGGCTGCGCAGGCTCGCCGACGACGTCGGGGCGTCGTTCCACACCGTCGTTGGCGAGGACGGGGGCGGGCGGGGCATCAGCGCCGCGCTGCTCGACTTCGCCCGCGGCGCCAACGCCACCCAGCTCGTGCTCGGCACGTCGCGGCGCTCGCGGCTCGCGCGGGTCTTCGTCGAGGGCATCGGCTCGCGGGTGGTGCAGGACTCGGGCACGATCGACGTCCACCTGGTCACGCACGGCGAGGCCCGGCGCGGCTACCGGCCGGGGCGCCGCCCGGGGCTCTCCCGGCTGCGGGTGGGGCTGGGCTGGGTGCTCGCGGTCGTGCTTCCGGGGCTCGCCACCGCCGTCGGTGTCGTCGCCGGGAGCTGGTTCGGCCTGTCCACCGACGTCGTGCTCATCCTGCTGGCGATCGTGATCGTCGCCCTGGTCGGGGGGCTCGGCCCCGCCCTGCTCGGCGCCGTGGCCGGCGGGCTGCTGCTCAACTTCTTCCTCACCCCGCCGCGGTACACGTTCACGATCTCCGAGCGGGAGAACCTCGTCACGCTGGTCGTGATGGTCCTCGTCGCGGTGCTGGTGGCGCTGGTGGTGGACGGCGCGGCGCGGCGCGCGGAGCAGGCCGCCCGGGCCGGTACGGAGGCGGCCCTGCTCGCGTCGCTGTCCCGCATCGTGCTCGCCGGCACCGACCCGCTGCCCCGCTTGCTGGAACGCGTGCGGGAGGCCTTCGGCCTGAGTGGCATCGCGTTGCTGGAGCGCGTCGACGGCCGCTGGAGCCGCGTCGCGGGCACCGGCCCGGTCGCGTGCGAGCGGCCCGAGGACGCCGACGTCGACGTCGAGATCGAGCCCGACGTCCACCTCACCGGCCTCGGCCGGACGCTCGCCGCCGCGGACCGGCGGCTGCTCGACACCGTCGCCGGACAGGCCCTGCTGGCGCTGCGCAGCCAGCGCGCCGCCGCCGAGGCCGCGGCCGCGCGGCGCCAGGCCGAGACGAGCGCGCTGCGCAGCTCTCTGCTCTCCGCGGTCGGTCACGACCTGCGCACCCCCCTGACCTCCATCAAGACCGCGGCCGGGAGCCTGCGCGACCCGGACCTGCACCTGTCGGACGCCGACCGCGCCGACCTGGCCGCCACCGTCGAGGAGTCCGCAGACCGGCTCACCGCGCTCGTCGACAACCTCCTCGACTCCTCCCGCCTCGCCGCCGGTGCGGTGGCGCCGCAGCTGCGCGCCGTCGGCTACGACGAGGTCGTCGCCCGCGCCCTGGCCGCCACCGAGGGCGCCGGGCGCGTCGCCCTGGAGCTGGACGACGATCCCGCCCACGACGTCCTCGCCGATCCCGGCCTGCTGGAGCGGGTGGTCGCGAACCTCGTCGCCAACGCGCTGCACCACGGCGGCGGCGCCCCGGTCGCCGTGCGGGCGAGCGCGCACGCCGACCGCGTCGAGCTGCGGGTCGTCGACCGGGGCCCCGGCGTGCCACCCGACGCCGTCGACCGGCTCTTCGCCCCGTTCCAGCAGCTCGGTGGTGTCGGCGACCGCAATCCGACGGCCGGCGTCGGCCTGGGGCTCTCGGTGGCCCGCGGCTTCACCGAGGCGATGGGCGGCGCGCTGCGGGCCGAGGACACGCCGGGTGGCGGCCTCACGGTGGTCGTGTCGCTGCCCGCGGCCCACGCGGGGATCCGGTCGTGACCTCCGCGGAGCACCCGACCGCGGTCCTGGTGGTCGACGACGACCCGCAGATCCTGCGGGCGCTGCGGATCACGCTGCGCGCGAGCGGCTACCGCGTCGACACGGCCGCCAGCGGCGCGGGAGCGCTGCAGGCCGCCGCCGAGCGCCGTCCCGACGTCGTGGTGCTCGACCTCGGCCTGCCCGACCTCGACGGCGCCGAGGTCATCCGGCGGCTGCGGGGCTGGTCGACGGTGCCGGTGATCGTGCTGTCCGCGCGCACCGACTCCCCGGACAAGGTCGCCGCCCTCGACGCCGGCGCGGACGACTACGTCACCAAGCCGTTCGGCACCGCCGAGCTGCTCGCCCGGCTGCGCGCAGCGGTGCGGCGGGCCGCCACCGCCACCGTCGAGGGCGACGCGGTGGTCGACGCGGGCGACTTCGTCGTCGACCTCGCAGCCAAGCGCGTCCGTCGCGACGGGCGCGAGGTGCACCTCACCCCGACCGAGTGGCAGATCCTGGAGGCCCTCGTCCGCCGCCGCGGCAGGCTCGTCAGCCGCCAGGACCTGCTGCGCGAGGTCTGGGGCCCGGCCTACCGCACCGAGACCCACTACCTGCGCGTCTACCTCGCCCAGCTGCGCCGCAAGCTGGAGCCCGAGCCGTCACACCCGCGGCATCTGGTCACCGAACCCGGGATGGGGTACCGGTTCGAGGTATGACCGATGCCGGGATAGCGTGCGGGCGACACAGGGAGGATCGCGCGTGTACGTCGTGATCATGGGGTGCGGGCGGGTCGGCTCCTCGCTCGCGTCCGGGCTCGAACGACTCGGGCACGAAGTGGCCGTCATCGACCGCAACGCGCAGGCGTTCCGCAGGCTCGGCCCGGAGTTCCGGGGGCGGCAGGTGGTCGGCGAGGGCTACCACCGCGACGTCCTCGCCGAGGCCGGGGTGGAGCGGGCGAACGCGTTCGCCGCGGTCTCCAGCGGCGACAACTCCAACATCATCGCCGCCCGGGTGGCCCGCGAGAGCTACGGCGTCGAACGGGTCGTCGCCCGCATCTACGACGCCAAGCGCGCCGCCGTCTACGAGCGCCTCGGCATCCCCACCGTCGCCACGGTGCCCTGGAGCACGGACCGCTTCCTGCGGATGCTGCTGCCCGACGGGGTCGCCACCGCCTGGCGCGAGCCCTCGGGCACCGTCGCGATCCTGCCGCTGCCCGTGCACGAGGACTGGGTCGGGCGCCCCGTGCGCGAGCTGGAGGTGGCCACCGGGAGCCGCGTGGCGTTCATCGTCCGCTTCGGCACGGGGGTGCTCCCCCGCGCCGACACCGCCGTGCAGGCCGAGGACACCGTCTACGTGGCCGCCGTGTCCGGCACCGTCAGCGACGTCACGGCGGCCGCGGCCGCCCCACCCCAGGAGAGCTGAGCAGATGCGGGTCGCGATCGCCGGAGCGGGCGCCGTGGGGCGCTCGATCGCCCTGGAGCTCGTACCGAAACACCAGGTCATGCTCATCGAGCGGGAGCTCTCGCAGATCGCCCCCGAGACCGTCGAGGCCGCCGAGTGGGTGCACGCGGACGCGTGCGAGCTCAGCTCGCTCGAGGACGCCGACCTGGAGAGCTGCGACGTCGTCATCGCCGCCACCGGCGACGACAAGGTCAACCTGGTGGTGTCCCTGCTCGCCAAGACCGAGTTCGCGGTGCGCCGCGTCGTCGCGCGCGTCAACGACCCCCGCAACGAGTGGCTGTTCACCGACAACTGGGGCGTCGACGTCGCCGTCTCCACACCGCGGCTGCTGGCCGCGCTCGTCGAGGAGGCGGTGGCCGTCGGCGACCTCGTCCGGCTGCTCACGCTGCGCCAGGGTCAGGCCAACCTCGTCGAGGTCACCCTGCCCGAGGACACCCCGCTCGCCGGACGGCCGGTCCGCACCCTCAAGCTCCCGGCGGACTCCGCGCTGGTCACGATCCTGCGCGGCGGCCGGGTCATCGTGCCCACCCCGGACGACGCCTTCGAACCCGCGGACGAGCTGCTGTTCGTCGCCACGACCGCCGTCGAGGAGGACATCCGGGCGGCCCTCGGGCACTGAGCTCGCGAGCGGGTCAGGCGGCGCTCGGCTCCCTCCGGGCCCGCCGGACCGCCCACACCGTCCCGAGCAGGGCCACCGCCACCAGCGGGAACCCCATCGCCAGGCGGGCGACGCCGAGCCAGTCGTCCTCCTGGGCGTTGTAGAGCCAGCCCTGCACGACGACGCGGGCGGCGAACACCAGCGCCCAGAGCAACGTCGCGAAGGTGTACGCGCGCAGCAGGCGCGGATCGCGGCGCCAACCCTGGCCGTCGCCGTTGATCCCGTGCCAGATCACGCCCGCGAGCGGCCAGCGGACCAGGGTGGAGAGCAGGAACGCCGCGCCCACCACCGCGCTGTAGATCAGGCCCGGCAGGTAGAACCCGCGCGCCTCGCCGGTGCGGTAGGCGATGAACGCGCACAGCCCCACACCCAGCAGGCCCGAGATCGCGGGCTGCAGCGCTTCACGGCGCGCGAGCCGCCACACCGCGACGAGGACACCCGACGACAAGGCCGCGATGATGGCCGCGCGGAGGTCGAACGCCAGGTTGGTGACCACGAAGACCAGCACCGGGATCGTCGAGGCGATGATGCCGGGCACGCCACCCATCTGGTCGATGAGCGGCGGGAACGCGCGCTCACGCACCGGCTCGGGCGGCGACGTCACCGGCAGGCGTGTCGTGGGTGCGTCCCCCGGGGCCTCCGGGTTCAGGCCTGGGCCTGCATGATCTCGTAGTACGGGTTGTACAGGACCTTCCGGCCGTCCCGGAGCGCCAGGCGACCGCGCACCCGCAACGTGCGTCCGGGCTCGATACCCGGGATCCGGCGGCGTCCCAGCCAAATGAGCGTGACCCCCTCGGTGCCGTCGAACAGCTCGGCCTCCAGTGACGCCTTGCCGTCCTCGTCGGCCGCCTGCGCGCAGAACTCGACGCTGCGGAGCCTACCGAAGAACGTGACCGCCTCACCGCAGGTGCAGTCGCACGCCCGACGAGCCCCGGACGCCTCGGCGTCGGAGGTGAGATCGTCGGCGTCGAGGGCCTCGACATCGCTGGTCAGCCTCCGCACCATGCGGCGGAAGACGCCGTCCTTGCCCATCGCTGTCTCCGGAACATCGTCCGGCGCCGCCGTCCTCGGCCGCACCACACACAAGGGTAACCTCGGCGAAACGTTCGCACGCGTCGAGCGGGGAACTTCGTCCATGCCGGAGCCGGTGGACCCGGCCGCGGGTCCCGCCCGCCGGGCCTTCCCGCCGGCGACCGCCGTCGTCCTGCCCGGGTCCGGGTCGGACGACGACTTCGTCCGCCGCGCCTTCACCGGCCCCCTGGCCGCGCTCGGCATCCGGCTCGTCGCCCCCGCGCCGCTGCCCGGGCGCGCGGTGGTGGCGGGTTACCGCGAGGCGCTCGACGACGCCGCTGCCGGCGCCACCGCCCGCGGCGAGGCGCTGCTCGCGGGCGGGGTGTCGCTCGGGGCGCTCGTGGCGGCCCGGTGGGCTGCTGACCGGGCGGGGGCCGCCGGTTGTCCGCAGCCGCCGTCGGGTCGCAGCCCCGACGCCGGACGACGCGCGCCGGGACACACCTGCGGGCGCACCGCCGCCGGCCCGCTCGCCGGGCTGCTGCTCGCCCTGCCTGCCTGGACCGGCGAGCCCGGGGACGCCCCGGCGGCGCTCGCGGCCCGGGCGAGCGCCGCACAGGTACGAGCCGCGGGGGTGGACGGGGCGGTCCGGGCGGCCCGCGCCGGCGCCCCGGCCTGGCTCGCCGACGAGCTGGCCCGTGCCTGGGCCGGCCACGGACCCGGGCTCGCGGACGCGCTCGACACCGCAGCGGCCGAACCCGGTCCCGACGGCGCCGCGCTCGCCCGGATCGCCGTGCCCGCAGGCGTCGTGGCGGCGGTGGACGACCCCGTGCACCCGCTCGCCGTCGCCGACGCCTGGTGCGCGTGGCTGCCCTGGGCCCGGCTCGTCACCACCCGGCTCGACGCGCTGGGCGCCGATCCCGCGGTCCTCGGGCGCGCCGCCGTGCTCGGCTGGCTGCACGCTCGCAACGCCTGCCGACCCGACCCGATCCCCCGGACATGATCCGCGGTTGTGGTGCGAGGCGGCCAGGAGTGGCCGTGTGGCACCGCGGATGCGGATCATGGACGTCACACGGGACGGCTGCCCGGGTCGTGCCAGGGTGACACCCGGCCTCTACTCGGGGCGGCGGTGGCGTCCCGAGGGGTTCGCGGCGAGGAGATCCCGCGGGCCGTCGAGGTAGGTGAGGGCCGGCCCCCCGGCGCGGCGGGGCGGGGCGGCCGGCCAGGCGTCCTCGCCGTCGTTGTTGCCGTCGTTGTTGCCGTCGGGGATGCCCCGGCTCGCGGTGTCCGCGTGGAAA
>JBFWRR010000010.1:31516-93278 GCA_050248815.1 Pseudonocardia sp.
GTCGAGGTAGGTGAGGGCCGGCCCCCCGGCGCGGCGGGGCGGGGCGGCCGGCCAGGCGTCCTCGCCGTCGTTGTTGCCGTCGTTGTTGCCGTCGGGGATGCCCCGGCTCGCGGTGTCCGCGTGGAAACCGCGGTGCTCGACGTCCGCCCGCCGGGTGCCGTTCACCGCGGCGCCGAGACCGGCGTGACGGGCGTGTGCCCCGTCCGCCCTGCCCGGCGAATCGCTCTCGCCACGGGCGCGGCGGTCGGCCCGGCCGGGGGTCGGGTGCTCCGCCGGCAGCCCGCCGTTCGCGCCACCGAACGGGTCCCGGTGCCGACCGTCGCTTCGGGGGACGGTGACGAACCGCGACGCCGCGGGTTCGGGGAGACTCCCGACGTTGCCGTCCCGGGTCTCGTCGGCCCGCCCCGCCGCGCGGTTGCGGCCCTCGCCCGCGCCGAACGGGGCATCCCCCGCCGATGGGCGCCGATGTGCCGCCCGGCTCTCGCGCGGCTCCGTGGCGTCCTCGCCGGATGCCGACGAGCGCGCGACGGTCGCCTCCGGCCGGAGACCCGCGCCGTCCGCGTACCCCGCACGGCGCTCGGCGGCCCGGCGCGCCGCTCGGCGGCCCACGGGTGGCGCACCGGCAGCCGGACGGTCGCTCGTCGCGGACATGTCGCCCGCAGCACTCGTGGCCGTCGAGAAGGGGACGACGAGCGGGAAGGAGGACGGCGGGTCGGCCGACCTCGCCGCCGACCTCGCCGCCGACCACGCGCCGTCCGCGGCGAGTTCCGCGGCTAGTTCTGCGGCCCGCCGCGCCGCTCGGCGGCCCGTCCGAGGCTGCGGTGCCTCGTGACGGAGCGCGTCGGCCGTCCCGTCGGCCCTCCCGTCGGCACTGCTGCGATCCGCGGTCCCGCTTCCGGCCAGGAGGTCCTCGCGCGGGCCGCCACCGTCCGCGACCTCCTGCGGCGAGCTCGCCGCCGCACGCCGACCGGCGCGCCCGTCGTGGCGCAAGGGTCGGTCCGGCGCCCAACCCTCCTGCACATACCGGACCTCCTCGGCCCGGACAACCTCGGCCCGGACAACCTCGGCCCCGCCCGGACCGTGATCGGCGTACCCGAGCCCCTCCGCCCGGTCCATGCCGTCCGACGCCGAGGCCGCAGCCCACGGGGAACCGGGATCGGGATCGTCGACCGGACGGCCCCACTGTGGGACCCACGCCCCGCCGACGTCGCCGAACTGATCTCCCGGCCCTGGGTCGAACGGGGCGCGACCCGCCGCGGTGCCGTTGCGTGCGGTGCCGTTGCGAGCCGTGCCGTTGCGCGGCTGCGTGGCCGGGGGCAGCGCGGAGAACTGCTCGGTCGGGGTGTCGGGGGCCGCGAGCGCGGGCAGGTGGGTCGTCGCCGCCGCCACGGGCTCCCCTGCCGGGTCGGGATGCGGGACCGCCATCGGCAACCCCGCTGCTGGGCTGCGCGGCGGGAGGGCCGGACGATCCGGAACCGGGAGGCGCTCCCGGGCCCCCGGAAAGGGGGCGGCGGGCGGCACGTCGGCGCTACGGCGGGTGAGGCTGCGCCTGGCCTCGGCGTGAGCGTGCTCGGCGGCGGCTCGTCGAGCGGCAGCCCGCTCCGCCGCAGCCCGCTCGGCCGCAACCCGCTCCGCCGCAACCCGCTCCGCCGCAACCCGCTCGGCCGCAACCCGCTCGGCCGCAACCCGCTCCGCTGCGGCCCGCTCCGCGACAGCCCGCTCCGCCACAGCCCGCTCCGCGACAGCCGGCGCAGCCGCCTCGCGCTGGGCCTGCTGGGCCTGCTGCGCCTCCAGAGCCTCCAACGCCTCGGCGGCGATCCGCTCGCGCTCCGCGCGGGCGTCCCGCTCGACCTGCATCTGTTCGGGCAGCTCGAGCGGCAGCACCGTCCGCACGGGGTACGGCGACGGACCGCGGACGACCACGGTGGCGGTCAGCAGGCGGCGCAGCTCGCGGTCGAGCATGCGGGCGTTCTGGGCCGGCCCGGTGGCGACGCCGTACACCATCCACCGGGGCCCGTCGACCCCGACGAAAACCGAGACGGCGTCGCCGGTACGCGCCCGCAGCTCACGACCCCACCGGCCCTGGACGGAGCGCACGCGGGCACCGGCCTCGCGCAACGACGTGTTGATCTCCTTCGCCAGCTCGGGCCACAGCCGATCGGTGGTGGGTGCGGCCAGCGCGCTGACCGAGAGCATCCCCAGCGGCAGGGTGATCTGAACGGCCTGGATCGTGCGACCTGCGCTCGGCTCGACGTCGACCACACCCTCCGGCGGGACGGGCAGGCGCAGCGATCCGAAGTCCGTGCGGTCGACGCCGTCCGGGCGCTCCGGGTCGAGATCCTCGTCGTCCAGCGGTCCGGACAGAGCGCGTACGGCTCGGGAGGCGGAGCGGCGGGCCGGGGGATCGTCGGGGAGCGGGTCGAGCTCGATCCGGGCGCCAGCGGTCATCCGGCGACCTCCGCGCGGGGCGCGAGGCGTTCGTGGCCGCCCGTGGAGCCGTAGCCGCCCGCGCCGCGGACCGAGCCGGGGAGCTGCTCGACCTCGACGAACCGCACCCGCTCGACGCGCTGCACGACGAGCTGGGCGATCCGGTCCCCGCGGCGCAGGCGCAGCGTCTCACGCGGATCGTGGTTGATCAGGCACACGCGGATCTCGCCGCGATACCCCTCGTCGATGGTTCCGGGGGTGTTGACGACGGAGAGCCCCGCGCGGGCGGCGAGCCCGGAGCGAGGGTGCACGAACCCGGCGTGCCCGGGGGGCAGCGCGACCGCGATGCCGGTCCCGACAACGGCCCGCTCGCCCGGGGCGAGCACCACGTCCGAGGTGCACCTCAGGTCCACCCCCGCGTCCCCGGGGTGCGCGTACCCGGGAACGGGCAGGTCCTGGTCGAGCCGCGTGAGCGCCACGTCGACCGCGTCCCCGGGGTCCGCCCCGGTGCGGCCGGCACCTCCACCCGACACGGTGCCTCCTCGCCGACGATCCTGGTGGCCGCGCCGGCCGGGCCCCCGCCCGGCCCGCCGGTGCGTCGACCATGCACCTCCGGTCACGGCGGGCACGACGCTACCCTCGGGGGTGTGAGCCACAGCCCGTCGCCCCCCGGCGCTGCGGCGTCCGGCACCCTCCGGTTCGACGAGCGGCTGTCGGTGCCGTGGTGGTGGTACCTGCTCGCGATCGGTGTGGCCGTGCTCCTCGGCGCGGAGATCCACATGGGCTATCCGGGCGCGCGCAGCTGGGTCGGCTACGTGGTGGCGATCGTCGTCGCGGTCGTCGTCCCGGCATGGATGGGCCGCACCCGGGTACGGGTGGACGATGCCGGGCTGCGGGTCGGCGACGAGCTCCTGCCGGCTGCGGCGATCGGCCGGGCCGACGCGGTGGCACGCGCCGACAAGCAGGTCGCGCTGGGGCCCGACCTGGACCCGGAGGCCCTGTTCGTGCACCGGCCGTGGATCGGTCCGGTCGTGCGGGTCGAGGACACGCGCCCCGACAGCCGCACGCCGTACTGGGTGGTCAGCGTCCGGGATCCCGCCGCGCTGCTCGCCGCGCTCCCCCGACATCCGTGACCGGCGGTCAGGCTGCGCAGTCCCGGCAGATGAACTGGCTGCCGTGGCGCTCGGCCAGCCTGCTGCGGTGGTGGACGAGGAAGCAGCTCGCGCACGTGAACTCGTCGGCCTGCTTGGGCAGCACCTTGACGGTCAGCTCCTCGCCCGACAGGTCGGCGCCGGGCAGCTCGAAGCTCTCGGCGGTGTCCGACTCGTCGACGTCGACCGCCGAGGACTGGGCCTCGTTGCGACGGGCCTTGAGCTCGTCCAGCGAGTCCTCGGCCATGTCGTCGGTCTCGTTGCGCCGCGGTGCGTCGTAGTCGGTCGCCATCGTTCCCACCCTCGAAATACGTCGTACGTGCCACTTTCGACGTGGTCGTGCCGCTGCACAACGTCGTGTGGCCGGGGTTTGTGCCCGGCATTCGAGTGATGCCGGTCTCCGCCGCGTCCCCCGCTCCCGGTCACCGGCGCGCGGAACCATAGCCGATGGCGCGACGGCCGTTAGGGTTCGGTCTCGTGGCTCACGACAGCCCCCACGACACCGCCCCCCACCAGCGCGCCCGGCACCCCGGCGCCGACGCCGACGCCGTCGGGGCGTGGCTTGCCGAACAGCTCGGGAACGCCGCGTGGCGCGACTGCACGCTCGCGCCCGTCGGAGCGGGCCGGTCCAACCTCACCTATCGGGTGGACAGCGCAGCCGGCGCGGTGGTGCTCCGCCGTCCGCCGGTCGGCGCGATCGCCGCCACCGCCCACGACATGGGTCGCGAGCAGCGCGTCATCTCCGCGCTCGCCGACACGCCGGTCCCCGTGCCGCGGGTCCTCGCGGCGTCGCAGGGCGGCCCGCCGGTGGACGCACCGTGCTTCGTCATGGAGCTCGTCGAGGGCGTCGTCCCGCTGGGTGAGCTGCCGAAGGGTTGGGCCGACGCGGAGGCGGACCGCGCCCGTATGGCCGCAGCACTGGTCGACGTCCTGGTGGCGCTGCACGGCGTCGACGCCGCGGCGGTGGGGCTGGGGGACTTCGGTCGCCCGGAGGGCTTCATGCAGCGCCAGGTGCGCCGGTGGGGCACGCAGTGGCAGGCCGCCCGCGGCGCGGGCGGCGCCGACGCCGCCACCGAGGCCCGGCTCACCGCCCTGGGCGAGCGGCTGGCCGAGGGTCTGCCCGCCACCCAGCGCCACGCGATCGTGCACGGCGACTACCGCATCGACAACTGCCTGTTCGACGCCCAGGACCCCGGCCGCATCGCCGCGGTCCTGGACTGGGAGATGAGCACGCTCGGCGACCCGATGGCCGACCTCGGCCTGCTGCTCGTCTACTGGCACCACACCCACGAGACGCCGGTGTGGGCCGCCGCGCAGCACCTCCCGAGCCCCACCCGGCTGCCCGGATTCCCGACCCGCACACAGATCGCGGCCGCCTACGCCGCGGGCTCCGGGCTCGATCTGGCACCCCTGCCCTGGTACGTCGCGTTCGGGACGTTCAAGCTCGCCGTCGTCCTGGCCGGGATCCTCGCCCGCGTGGCGGCGGGGGCCGTGCCGCGCACCGCCGCCGAGGGCATCGAGGACGCCGTGGACCCGCTGGTGACCCTCGGCCACCACATCCTCGACGAGGGGCTCGCATGAACCGTGTCCGTCCCTACGAGCGCCGCCGCCGGGGCCCGATCGTCGTGCTGGCCGCGGCACTTGCGGCGGTGGCCGCGGTCACGTGGACGGTCGTGCTGGCGACGGCAGGCGGCTCCACCCCGATCAGCTGCCCCGCCCCGGCTGCGGGGGGCGGCGAGGCACTCGACGTGGACGCGCTCGACTCCGTCGCGCTCGCACCGGTCGACACGATCGCGGTGCGGGTGCTCAACGCAGGCACCCAGCGCGGCCAGGCCAACCTCGTCGCGGCGCAGCTCGGCGACCTCGGCTTCCGCGAGGCGGCCGGTCCCGACAACGACCCCCTGCATCCCGGGGGCGACATGGAGTGCATCGGGCAGCTGCGGTTCGGGCCCCAGGGCGAGTCCGCGGCGGCGACGCTCGCGCTCGTGCTGCCCTGCACCGAACCTGTCCGCGACGGGCGCGGGGACGCGACGGTGGACGTCGTCGTCGGCACGGAGTTCCGTGACGTCGACCCGCCCGCGGCCGTCCGGCAGGTGCTGGACGAGCTCGCCAACCCGACCCCGACGGCGGCCCAGACCGCCGAGGAGGAGGATCCGGCGACGGACCCGGCGACGGCGCCGCCGCGGCCCGTGGCCCCGCCCGAGGCGCTCGCCACGGCGCGCGGTGACGCCTGCTGATCCCGGGCCGTCGCCCCGCCGAGCGTGCACTCCGTCCGGTCCGCGCCGGACTCGACGCACACTCGACGGGCGCCGGCGGGTCCGTCGGCGTCAGACCTCCGCCGCTCCCAGGGTGCGGGCGAGCTCGGTGAACGCCGCCACGATGCCCGGCGTCGCGGCGAGGACGGCCCCGGGACCCAGCCCGTCGTCGGGCGCGCAGGCCCCGGGCGGTCCGGGCACCCGCACGACGGCGCCGGCTTCGGCCGCGATCAGCGAGGCCGCCGCCCAGTCCCACCAGTGGGTGCCGTGCTCGACGTAGCCGTCGAGCCAGCCCGCGGCGACGGCGCACAGGTCGAGGGCCGCCGATCCGGCACGCCGGACGTCGCCGATGCTCGGCAGCATCCCGGCGATCATCCGGGCCTGCGCGGCGCGGCGGCTCGCGCTGTAGGCGAACCCGGTGCCGACGACGGCACGCGCGAGGTCGGTGAGCCCGGAGACCCGCACGGGCCGCCCGTCGCACGTGGCACCGGCACCCTCCGCAGCGCTCCACAGCCGCCCGGAGGCGGGCTCGGCGACGGCCCCGGCCACGACGGTGCCCCGCACGGCGGCTGCGACCGACACCGCATACCAGGGCAGTCCGTGCAGGTAGTTGACGGTGCCGTCGATCGGGTCGACGACCCAGGTGACGGCGTCGCCACCGGTGCCGCCCGCCTCCTCGCCGACGACGGGCTCGCCGGGGCGCAGCTGCGCGAGCCGGGAGCGCAGGAGCGTCTCGACGGCCGTGTCGTTGGCGGTGACGACGTCGGTGGGTGAGGACTTCGTGGACACCGACGCCGGGTCGGCGGCGTCCGGACGGGGCAGCTCGCGCAGGTAGGCCGCGGCCTCCGCGGCGACCGTCTCCGCGACCCGGCGCAGCCGCCCGGCGGACCCCTCCGACCCCTCCCCGGCGTAGTGACCGGTGTCTTCGCCCCTCTCCCGCCCCGCCTCAGCTCGCACCCCGCCATCCGACCACATCCCGGGGGACGGACCCACCGACACCCGAGCCCGACACACGGGCCGACACCCGCCGGGGCTTCCCCGGCACCGGGTCGGTCGCGCGCAGTTACAATGGCCGAGTGCACCGCCCGGGAGCGGGTGCCGGGGCCGCCACCCCGCCGCCTCCCGCCACGGTGGCGCACCCGACATCTCCAGTGCGGCCGGGCCCCTCCGCGTCCCCGGTCGTCGACACGAGCGCATGCAGCGAGAGGGCCTAGTGGCAGCCGCAGACTCTGCAACCCGCACCGACACCGACGAGGTCGTCGCGACCGCCGCGGGGAGCACCGCGCCAGCTCGCAGGCGCCGTGCCGCGAGCACGACCAAGACCGCCGCCACGGCAGGCGTGAAGGCCGCCGCGAGGCCGGCCGCGAAGGGCCGGACCGCGCCCGCCGCGCCGAAGGGGGACGGCGAGCCGGGCGAGGTCGGCGCCATCGACCTCGACGCCGAGGGCACCGACCTGGAGGGCGCTCCCGAGGTCACCGATCTCGAGGACGTGGACGTCGACCTCGACCTCGGTGAGGACCTCGCCGACGGAGACGCATCGGACGCCGCCGACGAGGAGGACGATGCCGAGGAGGCGGACGGCGACGACGAGGCGGAAGAGGAGGTCGCCGAGGACGGGCCCAACACCGGCGCCAACCGACGCGCGCCGAGCACCCGTGAGCGTTCGTCGACCCCGCAGAAGAGCGGCGAGTTCGTCTGGGACGAGGAGGAGTCCGAGGCGCTGCGGCAGGCCCGCAAGGACGCCGAGCTCACCGCCTCGGCCGACTCGGTTCGTGCCTACCTCAAGCAGATCGGCAAGGTCGCGCTGCTCAACGCGGAGGAGGAGGTCGAGCTCGCGAAGCGCATCGAGGCCGGCCTCTACGCCGCCGAGCGCATCCGCCGGGCGCAGGAGGCGAGCGAGAAGGTGTCGCCGCAGCTGCGGCGGGATCTGCGCTGGATCGTCCGGGACGGCGAGCGTGCGAAGAACCATCTCCTGGAGGCGAACCTGCGCCTGGTGGTGTCGCTGGCCAAGCGCTACACCGGCCGTGGCATGGCGTTCCTGGACCTCATCCAGGAGGGCAACCTCGGCCTGATCCGCGCGGTCGAGAAGTTCGACTACACCAAGGGCTACAAGTTCTCCACCTACGCCACGTGGTGGATCCGCCAGGCGATCACCCGCGCGATGGCCGACCAGGCCCGCACCATCCGCATCCCCGTGCACATGGTCGAGGTCATCAACAAGCTCGGCCGCATCCAGCGCGAGCTGCTCCAGGACCTGGGCCGCGAGCCCACCCCGGAGGAGCTGGCCAAGGAAATGGACATCACCCCGGAGAAGGTGCTGGAGATCCAGCAGTACGCCCGGGAACCCATCTCGCTGGACCAGACCATCGGCGACGAGGGCGACTCGCAGCTGGGCGACTTCATCGAAGACAGCGAAGCCGTGGTGGCGGTCGACGCCGTGTCGTTCACGCTGCTGCAGGACCAGCTCCAGTCCGTGCTCGCCACGCTCTCCGAGCGCGAGGCGGGCGTCGTCCGGCTGCGCTTCGGTCTCACCGACGGCCAGCCGCGCACGCTTGACGAGATCGGTCAGGTCTACGGCGTCACCCGCGAGCGGATCCGCCAGATCGAGTCCAAGACGATGTCGAAGCTGCGACACCCGTCGCGGTCGCAGGTCCTGCGCGACTACCTGGACTGAGATCTGCGGAGCTGACGCGGGCATCGCCGGTCGCGGTGGACGCTCGCCCGTCGTCGCGCGCCGCGCAGACCTGCCGCGCGCCGTGCACACCGCGGCGCGCCGTGCACACCGCGGCGCGGCCGTGCACACCGCGGACCGTGTGCACCGCGCCCCGATGGTGTGCACCGCGCCCCGATGGTGTGCACCGCGCCCGATGGTGTGCACCGCGCCCGAGGATGTGCACCGCGCCCGAGGATGAGCACCGCGCCCGAGGATGAGCACCGCGCCCGAGGATGTGCACGGCGCATGCGGGCCTGCGGGGCGCGCCCGGCCCGATGCGTTCGTCCTCACATGCCGGCGACCGGCGGCACGGCCGAGCGTTACATCAGCGGGGTCATGGGGTGCGCGAACCCCGCTGATGTTTCTCTCGAGCGTCGGGGACGGGCGGATCGGCCAACACGGCCTGATGAAATGCGCAACTCGCGGGCACACGGGGCCGCGGCGGGGGCGCGTCAGCCCGGAGGTCGCGGCGTGAACGGCAGCCGCTCCACTCCGCCCTTGCCCACGACGACGGCGGATCCGGCGTCGATCTCGTGCCACACCCCCGGCAGCTGCGTGAGCGGCTCGGAGACGACGACGCGCGAGTCCGGGCCGAAGTGGGCGAACCGCTCGTCGGCCGGGTAGAGCCTGCGCAGGGACTCGACGTCGGCGCTGCAGTAGAGCGTGTTCGCGACCGGCCCGCTGGCGTACCGGGCGGCCCAGAGCCGCTCGCCGTCGGTGATCCCGACGGTCATCTGCAGCGGCTCGGCGATCCCGGCCTCGGCACCGAGAGCCTCGACGAACCCGGCCATGCGCTCCAGGGCGCCGAGCGGATCCTCCGCCAGCCCGAACGTCAACGCGAGATGGAACATGAGCTCGGAGTCCGTGGTGCCCTTGATGTTGCCGAAGAGGTCCGGCCGCACCGCGAACATCATGTCGCGGCGCAGGCGCTCGTAGCCGTCGACGTAGCCGTTGTGGACGAACAGCCACCGCCCGTGCGCGAAGGGGTGACAGTTCGTCTCCTGGACGGGGGTGCCGGTGGCCGCCCGCACGTGCGCGAGGAACAGCGGCGAGGAGATCTCCGACGCGAGCGTGTGCAGGTTGCGGTCGCCCCAGGCCGGCGTCGCGCTGTGGAACACCGCCGGCACGTCGCGGCGGCCGAACCAGCCCAGGCCGAACCCGTCTCCGTTGGGGACCGCCATGTCGGGCGCGTGGCGGCGGCTCTGCTCGATGAGCGAGCGTTCCGGGTCGTAGAGCAGCTCCCGCGGCTCGATCGGGGTGCCGAGGTAGCCGAGCCAGCGACACATGGGATCCCCTTCTCGCGACGGTGCGCCCCACCCTGCCGCACGCCACCGGATCTCCCCCACGCCGGGCGAGGTGGCCGGGCCGGCACCGGTGCATCGTCGGCTCGGCCGGTACCGGCCGAGCGGAGGAGGACCGATGCCCGCGATCTCACCGCCCGCCGGGGAGTGTTCCCCGGGCTGCGCGGCACCAGGGCACGCACGGCCGCCGTGGCCGGCGTCCCGATGACGCCCGGCGTATCGCGCCGGGCGGGTCGGCTCACCGGCGAAGGGCTCGCCCGGCAGAAGTCCCGGCTGCCGCGATGACCGACCCGTCGCCGCCGGGGCCGCGCCGCGTCGCCATCGCCTGCCAGGGCGGCGGGAGCCATACGGCGTTCACGGCCGGCGTCCTGAGCCGCCTGCTGGACGGCGACGAGCTCGGCACCTCCGGTGAGTACGCGATCGCCGGCATCAGCGGCACCTCCGGCGGTGCGGTGTGTGCGCTGCTGACCTGGACGGCGCTGCGCGAAGGCGACCGGCACCGGGCGCGCACCCTCTTGGAGGGCTTCTGGGCGGACAACTCGGCGTCCTCCCCGCTGGACTCCGCCGCCAACCTCTGGCTGCTGTGGGCGAGCACGATGCAGAGCGTCGGCCTGCTGCCCGCGGTGAGCCCCTACCACCTGCCGGTCGACGGGCTGGACCAGTTCCGCGACCTGCTCACGCACTGGGTGGACTTCGAGCGCATCGAGGCGGACACTGCGGCCGAGCACCCGCAGCTCGTGATCGGCGCCGTCGACGTGCTGTCCGGCCGGTTCCGGGCCTTCGACAGCCGCGCCGAGAAGATCACACCGGACATGATCCTGGCCTCGGCGGCCATCCCCACGGTGTTCCGCACCGTGCACACCGACGGCGGGGCCTACTGGGACGGCCTGTTCTCCCAGAACCCGCCCGTGCACGAGCTCCTGCGCACGAAGCCGGACGAGCTGTGGGTGATCCAGATCAATCCCACCGCGCGCGCGGACGAGCCGCGCACGGTCCTCGACATCACCGACCGGCGCAACGAGCTGGCCGGCAACCTGTCGCTGTACCAGGAGCTGCACGGCATCGAGGTGATCGACCGGCTGCTCGCCGAGGGCAAGCTGGTCGGGGTCGACTACAAGCAGGTCACGGTGCGGGTGCTCGAGTTCGCCCGCCCACGTTCGTCGCGGCTGATGGGCCCGGCGTCGAAGCTCAACCGGGACGCCCGCTTCATGCGCGAGCTGGCCGAGCAGGGCGAGCAGCAGGCCGTCGAGTTCCTCGCGATGCTCGCCTTCGAGCGCGCCTGGCGCGCCCGTGACGTCGAGCGGGTCCGCGCGATCATGGCGCCGGACGTCGTGCTGACGTCGACCACACCGTTTCGGCCACGCGCGGGGCTGCGCGGCGCGGCGGCTCACGAGGAGATCGCCGAGCTGTGCCGCACGGCGCGGATGGACCTCACCCGCAAGCAGCTCACCCGCGAGCGGGCGACCTGGACGGTGCGGCTGGACGGACCGGATCCCGGCGACGGCGCGGGCGGACGGGGCCGGATCGAGGCGGAGATCACCGACCAGCGGGTGACCCACCTGCGGCTCGGCCCCGCCCCCGCCTGGCCACGGCCGTCTTCTCACCCCCGGTAGGGGAGGCGCAGGCTGCGGCCGGCCGAGACGCTGGGTGACCGGACGGCGCCGACCGGCGCCGGAGGAGGAGAGTGATGTCCACCCTGAGTGTCTGGCGGTTCGACACACCCGACGGCGCGGCGAAAGCCGTGAGCACGCTGGAGGGGCTGTCGAAGCAGCAGCTCATCACGGTGCACGACGCGGCGACGGTGTCCTGGGCCGAGGGAGCGAAGAAGCCGAAGACACAGCAGCTGCACAATCTCGCCGGTGCGGGGGCCCTCGGTGGCGCGTTCTGGGGGATGCTGTTCGGCCTGCTGTTCCTGGTGCCGCTGCTCGGCGCGGCGATCGGGGCGGCGGCAGGCGCGCTCGTCGGCTCGCTGGCCGACGTCGGCATCGACGACGACTTCATCAAGCGCACCCGCGACGAGATCACCCCCGGGACCTCGGCGCTGTTCGTGCTGACCTCGGACGCCGTGCTCGACCGGGTCCGGGAGGCGTTCCAGGGTCAGCACGCCGACCTGCTGTTCACCAACCTGTCCAGCGACCAGGAGAAGGCGCTGCGCGAGGCGTTCGTCGACTGAGCGTTCGTCGACTTGAGGTGGGCCGGGAAGCTCACCAACCGTCGCCGCTGCCCGGGGCGCTCGCACACACCGCGAGGTGGCCGCACAACACGGCCGCCCGCCGCAGATGTGTGTGACGGCCGTCCGGTGTGTGTGAGCCTCGGGCTGCCGCGGGTCGGGCCGTCAGGCCGGGCGCGCGTCACCGCCCGGATGCCCCGCGGTGGTGCGCGCGTCCTTGCGCGGCCGCCCCCGCGGGCGCTTGTGCGGCAGCACCCGGCCACGGTGGAAGATCTCCCCACCCCAGACACCGCTGTACTCGCCCCGCACGAGGGCCGCGGTCAGGCAGGCCGCCCGGACCGGGCAGCCGCGGCACAGGGCCTTGGCCCGCTCGAGGTCGGCCGGGGAGTCGGCGAACCAGAGCTCCGGGTCGTAGACGCGGCACGGCTGCTCCCGCCCCATCTCGTCAGCCGCGTCCAGCATCGCGGCGACGTCGAGCGGGCCCGGCACCTGCGGCCGGGTCGGCGACAGCGCAACGGCCATGGCGAGAACCCCCCTGACCTGCCGGTTCCCCTTCCGGACTTGTGGTCTAGACCAATGATGCTCCTCGCCGACGGTTTCTGCCCACTTTCCGCACCCGTCGATCAGGCACGGAAACTGGGCGCTAACCGGCCGCGCGCAGCATGTGGTACGGCGTATCGGCCCCGGCACCGTCGCGTTCCGGGCAGGCAGGTGGGGATCGGATGATGAGACGGACGGGCTCCGCGAGCTCCCTCGTCGGCGCCCGGCACGCGGCTGGGCAGGAGCTGTCCGGGCCCCGGGCCGGCGGTCACGGAAGCGACGACCCGGACCCGGAGGCCGACACGGACCCGGAGATGGAGGCGGTCACCGGGCCCGGCTCGGCGCTGCCGTGCATGCTCGCCGACGGCGAGCGGCATCGCATGGCGACCGAACTGCTGTTCGACCGCATCGGCGTCGAGGCGGGCTGGCAGGTGCTCGACCTCGGCTGTGGCCCGCTGGACGTGCTGGCCGAGCGGGTCGGCTCCCGTGGCTACGTCATCGGCTTCGACCCGGACCAGGAGCTGCTGACGACGGCCCGCAGGGTGCTCGCGGCCCGGGGTGTCCGGGGTGTGGAGCTGGCCCGCGGTGACTTCGACGCCACGGGCGGCGCCAGCGACTCGTTCGACCTCGTGCACGCCCGGCTGCTGCTGGGCGAGCTGGCCCGGCCGTCGGCGACGGTGTCGGAGATGACGCGGCTCACCCGGCCAGGCGGCTGGGTGGCGGTGCAGGACGCCGATCTCGCGTCCTGGACCTGCGAGCCGGCCGTGCCCGCGTGGGATCGGCTGCTGGACGGCCTCGGCCGGGTCTGGTCGGGGGACCCGAACATGGGACGGCGGTTGCCTCAACTGCTGCGGGCCGCCGGTCTGGTCGACGTCGAGGTGGACGTGCACGCCGGTGTGTGGCCGTTCGACGATCCGCAGCGCAGGCTGCTCCCGTACCTGGTGTCGGCCCATCGCCGGCGCATCCTCGCCGAGGAGATCCTCACCGAGGCCGAGCTGGACACCGCGCTCGCGGAGGTCACCGAGCACCTCTCCCGGCCGGACACCCTCGTGATGGGCTGGACGCTCTTCCAGGCCTGGGGCCGCAAGCCCCTCGACGGCTGACGCCTCACCCCAGCAGCCGCGCCTCCCGGCGGGCGATCTCCGCAGCCGCGGGGTTGCCGACCTCCTCGTGCAGTCCTGCCAACCGCTCCAGCGTGCGCACCTGCTCCTGCACGAACCCGATCCGCCGCCACTGGCGCAGCGCGTCGGAGAGGCTGCTCAGGGCCTGCTGGAGCCTGCCCTCGGCGCAGTGCAGCTCGGCGAGGCTGCCCAGCGCCCTGGCGACGCCGAACTGGTCGCCGTGGTGGCGGTGCAGCCGCAGCGCCTGCTCGATGTCGGTGTGCGCCTCGTCGACGCGGCCCTGCAGGGTGCGGATCTCCCCCAGCCGCTCGCGCAGCCCCGCCTCCGCCACTGCTTCCGAGCCCGTGAGCTCCTGCAGCACCTGAAGGGCCCGCTGGAGGTACGTGGCGGCCTCGTCGTAGCGACCCTGACGCTGGCGCAGCCGGGCGAGGCGGCGCAGCACCCAGACGCGGCTGCGGTCGTCGCCGACCCGGGCGAGGAGGGTGCGCGCGAGCTCCAGCTGGGCGAAGGCCTCGCCGTCCCCGGCGTCGTCGCGCCCCAGCTCGGTGAGCGCGCCGCCGAGGCCGGCGGCGGCGAGTGCGCGGCCCTCGTCGTCCTCCAGCTGCTCGAAGATCTTCGCGCACCGTCGCAGGTGGCTCACCGCGTCGTCGAGGCGGAACTGCATGACGTCGAGCTCACCGATGCCGCGCAGCGCCGCGGCCTCGTACCAGCGCTCCCCGGTACGTGCGGCCGCCGCCTGGGTCCGCTCGCAGAGGCTGCGCCAGTCCTCGTAGAGCCCGCGGACGACGAACACCGGCGCGAGCCGCATCGCGAGCGCGGCACCCAGCGCGACGAGGTCCGCCTGGGACGCCTGCTCGACGACCCCGAGCAACCCGGCCCACTCCGTCTGGAACCACGACAGCGGTTCGGCCACCGCCCCGTCGACGACGGCAGGCTCCGGGCGCCAACAGTCCGGCGGCGCCAGCGTGAACCCGAAGTTCGACGTGGGGATACCCGCACCGGCCTCCTGGGCGAGCCACAGCCACCCGCCGACGAGCCGCCCGACCGCCGCGACCCGGGCCTCGGCGCTCTCGTCCGCCTGGACGAGCTCGCGGGCGTAGGCCCGCAGGAGGTCGTGGAAGCGGTAGCGCACCTGGCCCACGCCATCCCGCCCCGCGACCTCGACGAGGCGGGCGTCGACGAGCGTGTCCACCAGCTCCTCGGCCTCGTCCTGGGAGCAGTCGAGCAGGGCCGCCGCCGTCCAGGCGGGGAAGTCCGAGGCCTCGATCAGGCCGAGCATCCGGAACGCCCGCCGCGCGTGCGGCGCGAGGCCCTGGTGGGAGAGCGCGAAGCTCGCCCGCACCTCCAGATCACCGACCCGCAGCCGGTCCAGGCGGTGTCGCTCGTCGCCGAGATCGCCGACCAGCCGTGCGAGGCGCCAGTACGGCCGGGCCACCAGCCGCGCGCCCGCGATCCGCAACGCCAGCGGCAGGTGCCCGCACAGCGCGACGATGCGGCGCGCGCCGTCCACCTCCGCCGCCACCCGGGCCGCGCCCGCGACCGCCGCGAGCAGCCCGATCGCCTGGTCGTCGTCGAGGACGGCGAGATCGACCGTCCGGGCGTTCTCCAGCCCGGCGAGCCGCGCCCGGCTGGTGACGAGCACCGCGCAACCCGGCTCGCCCGGGACCAGCTGGCGCACCTGCTGCTCGGCCGCCGCGTTGTCCAGCAGCACGAGCACGCGGCGACCGGCCAGCCGGCTGCGGTAGAGGGCTGCGCGCTCGTCGAGATCGTCCGGAATGGCCGAGCCGCCGACGCCCAGCGCGCGGAGGAACCGGGCGAGGACCTCGGCGGGATCCAGCGGGTTGCCTTCCGCACCGCGCAGGTTCACATAGAGCTGGCCGTCGGGGAACCGATCGCGCACCAGGTGCGCGACGTGCACGGCGAGGGCCGTCTTCCCCACCCCGGCCTGCCCCGACACCACCACGACCGCCACGGTCGCCTGCCCGCTCCCGACGAGCCGCTCGGTGAGTGCGCTGATCTGGGCGTCGCGGCCGACGAAGTCCGGGATGTCCGCGAGCAGCTGCGCCGGAGCCTGCCCTGCGGCGGCGGGGGGCGCGACGTCGAGACTGCCGGACAGGACCGCCTGCTCCAGGTGCTGCAGCGCGGGCCCGGGTTCCACGCCGAGCTCGTCGACCAACGCGGACCGGGTACGCCGGTAGACCGCCAGCGCCTCCGGCGTGCGGCCCGCCCGGTACAGCGCCAGCATGAGGTGGGCCTGCAGCCGCTCCCGCAGCGGGTGGCGGGCAGCGAGTTCGGACAGCTCCGGCACGATCGCCGCCGCGTTGCCCGCCGCCAGCTCGGCTGCGTAGAGGTCCTCCAGGCCGATCATGCGCTGCTCCGCGAGGCGCTCGGCGGCCTCCCGCAGCACCGGGACGTCGCCGACGTCGCCGAACGGCTCCCCGCGCCACAGGGTGAGCGCCTCGCGCAGCAGCGCCACCGCCCGGTCCGGCTCCGGGGCGGCCGCCCCCTCGGCGAGCAGCCTCTCGAACCGCTCGGCGTCGAGCTCCCCCGGATGGACGGTGAGCACGTAGGCGCCACCCTCGTGGCGGATGCGGCCCGGCTCCTCCAGCGCGTGGCGCAGCCGGTGCACGTGCAGGTGCAGCTTCTTGCGCGTCGCGGCGTCGACGGGCTGGCCCTCCCAGAGCACGTCGAAGACCGTGTCCGCCGGCACGGCGGTGTTCGCCCGGACGAGCAGCAGCCCCAGGAGGGTCTTCAGCATCCTCGCCGTGACCGCCACCTTGGGGTCCGTCGCGCGGACGCGCACGGGTCCGAGGATCTCGAACTCCATGCACCACCCCTGCACCGATCCAGCCACTAGCGCCACGCAGTGTAGCGGCGCGACCGCGCACGTCACCGGCACGACGGGTGAGATGGGCGCAGCCGTCCCACACACCGTTCACCCGGTGGGGTGAGGACGGTGTACGGAGATCAGCAGCCGTCAGCGACGGTCGTGACGACGGAGGAAATCCACCATCCAGGGGAACACGTCGCGTGCCGAGTCCTGACCCATGAAGACGTCCTGGTGGCCGTAGCCCGTGAACGACACGTGCTCGTGCCACGTGGCGCCCTGCTGCGCCAGGAGCTGGTGGCAGACGAGGTTCGAGTCGGCGAAGACCCGGTTGTCCGCGCCCGTGGAGAACAGCACCGGCGTGGTGATCTCCGAGGCCCGGCTCAGGTAGTCCGCCGGCAGCCGCGCGTAGGCGCCCTCCGGGGGCCGGTAGCGCACCGCGCGGCCCGCCCGCACCATCGCGCGGACGTGGCGGTAGTGGCTCGTCCCGGTGGCCCCGAACAGGTCGCGCAGCCGGTGGTGGGTGGTCGGGTGCATGTTCTCGTGGCGGAAGAGGGCTGGCCACCCGGTGCCCCACATGAGGCTCAGCATGTGGCAGGCGGGCTCGTCGCACTCGCGGTGGACCAGCGACACGACGCTGCCGATCAGCTTGCCCGCGCTGAACCAGGAACCCTCGCTCCAGCGCGGATCGAGCTTCCCGATCCGCACCCGGTCCAGCAGCTCCGGGGTGATCGCGAGCTTCGCGCGCGACCATGCCGGCACCCGCGGGGTGAGCGCGACGCTGTTCGCCACCACCGACGCGATCCCGTGCACGACACCGCCGAACAGGCTCATCGTGAACGCCGTGGAGCCCAGGCAGTGCGCGACGACGTGCACCGGGGCGTCCGTGTGCCGGCGGATCTCGGCCAGTGCGGGCGGGAAGTCGAACAGGGCGCAGTCGTCGAGCACGTCGCTGCGCGAGATCGAGTAGTCGTAGAGGTTGGACAGCCGGGTGTCGAGGCACCACACGTCGAAGCCCTCGTCGAGCAGGTGCGTGACGAGGTTGCGGTGCTCCGGCATCACGAACATGTCCGTCGAGGTCGTGAGACCGTGCGTGACGAGTACCGCCGAGCCCGCACCCGGCCGGGTGAAGCGCACCATGCGCAGGCCGACCTGGTCCTCGGTGACGAGATCGTGGATCGTGACCTGCGCGTCCGGTACCCCGTCGAGCGTGTAGGGCCGGATCGGGCTCAGTGTCGGCGGTGCGGAGCGGGTGTAGGAGTCGAGCAGCGAGCCCGCGAAGAAGAGCCCGAAGCGGCTCAGCACGCGCATCCGCTGGCCGAACGACCCGCCGGTGGCCCGCAGCGTCGTGATCTGGCGCGCGAGATCCCGGCGCGCGATCTTGAGCACCCCGTGCCCGACGGTCGGGCCGTCCGCATCGCCATCGCGCACGGTGATCGCGAGCGTCGTCGTGTCCGACCAGATGTCGAAACCCGGGTCGTCCTGGACGAGCTTCTCCCCGAGGAGGTGGTAGCAGCTGCCGTCGGCGGCGGTCAGCCGCGCCCGGTAGACCATGCGGCGGGTGCCCGGCTGGGGCCGGTGCGGGTCGCCGGGGCGCACCACGTCCGCGACCAACAGGTCCAGCGTGCCGTCCGTGACCGTGAGCGGATCGGTGTGCAGCGCGACCGACTCCACCGTGCCGTGCAGCCGGGCGCGGTGGCGCCCATCGGCCTCGAACTCGTCCAGGTCCTCGATCGTGACGGCCACGATGAGCGCGAAGTCCTCGGTGCGCCCGTCCGCCGTGACGAACCCGCCCGCCATCCGCTCGGTGAACCGGAGCCCCCCGCGCGGGCGCGACCGCTGCGGCAACGGTGCCGGGTCGGGATCCAGGGTGCGGTCCAGGTCCCAGCCGCGGCGCTCGGCGAGCACGGTGGCACACCGCTCGGCGAGCGCGGTGATCGTGAGCAACGGGTTCACCCCCAGCGAGCGGGGCACGGCCGCCCCGTCCCAGACGTACAGGCCCTCGTGCACGGCCGTGCCCGACCCGCCCGCGTAGACCCGGCCGGCGTGGTCCACGACGCCGCGCTCGGCATCCGGGCCCATGCCGGCGCCGCCGAGCGGATGGACCGTGACGCTGTCCTGGCCCAGCAGCGGGCTCGCGGTCGGGTTCTTCACGTAGGTGCCACCGAGTGCGGCCGTGGCCTTCTCCAGGCACCGGTGCACGGCCCGGAACAGCGGCGACTCGTCGGGGTCGGTCGGCCAGTCGACCCGCAGCCGGTCCTCCGCGAGCCGCATCCGCCCGCTGCTGCCGTCGTGGGCCATCACGAGGTAGACCAGGGTGTTGTCGACGGCGCCGCCGCCACCGGTGAGCGACTCGAGGACGCGCACGACCTCGTCGAACTCGTCACCGTCGTCGGTGTCGCGACCGTCGAGCAGCCGGGCGCCCAGCAGCCCCGCGGCGAGGATCGGCCCGAGCGGGCGCGGCATCGCCCCCTCCTCGACGACGATCCCGTCCTCCAGGGCGCCCTCACGCAGGTCGGCCAGGCCGGTGATGCAGGGGCCGACCGGCGGGTGGTCCTCGTCGTCGCCGAACCCCGCGCCGAACACGGGCCGGTCGCAGTTGTAGGCGAACGCGAGCACGTCCCCGTTCGCGGTGAAGCCCTGCCCGAGCCGGTCGGAGAGCGGCAGCCCGGCGGCGCGCGACCGCAGCAGGATCTCGGTGGAGCCCAGCGTGCCCGCCGCCAGCACCACGTCCTGCGCACGGACGACGAGATCCGGTGCGGTGAACCGGCCGAACCCGCGCCCCACGACGCGGTAGTGGACGAGCCAGTCCCCGTCCGCGGCCCGCGACACGCGACGGACCCGCACGCCGGTGACGATCTGCGCCCCGTGGCGGCGCGCGTCGGCGAGGTAGGTGACGTCCACGGACCCCTTCGCGCGGAAGTTGCAGCCCGCCACGCAGTCGCCGCACTCCCGACAGGCCCGCTGCTCGACGCCGACGTGGTTGGGCCCGTCCGCGAAACTCACGGTGATCGGCGGCCGGGAGAACGTCGCTCCGACGGCCGTCGCGCCCGCCTGCAGCGCCAGCAGCTTCGGTGGGGCGTCGTGCGGGTAGGGCTGCGGCGCGAGCATCTCGCGGGCCTGCGCGTACGCCTGCGCGAGAGTTCCCGGCACCCGCAGCTCCTCGGGCCAGCAGGGATCGGCGAACACGCGGTCGTCGGCCTGCAGCGCCACCCCGGCGTTGATGAGCGACCCACCGCCGAGACCGCAGGCGACGAGCACCGTCATGTCCTCGTTGCGACGCACGTCGTAGAGGGACTCGGGGTCGCCACGCGACCCGTCGGGCGAGTCGATGTGCACCTCGCGCCACGCCGCACCGGCCGAGGCCGGGAAGTCGCCCGGGCCCCGCTCCCGTCCACGCTCCAGCACGGCGACCCGGCGACCGGCCCGCGCCAGGCGCGACGCCGCGACCCCGCCGCCGTATCCCGACCCGACCACGACGGCGTCGTAGCGGTCCGCCAGCTCGTGCGGAGGGTCGGCGAGCGTCATGATGCATACCCCCGGATTCGCGGGAAGGTTCGCCGGTGGCGACCAGCCGCCGGCCGCCCCCCTCCAGCGGCCGGCGGCCGTGATCGCCCCGGTGGAGGCGGTCCGGTCGTGTCCGGGAGCCGCACCGCTTCTGCCGGGGTGCGACGACTCTGGCCGCTGCCGGTTTCCGCCCGGTTTCCTGACGGCAGCCGGGCGGGTGCCCCGATCATTGCCGCACCTGGGACGACAGGGCAGCATGGGGCCGCGCTCGACCCCGACAAGAGAGGAAGAAGATGACGCTGACGATCGGTGAGCAGGCACCGGACTTCGAGGCCGAGACCACCGAGGGGACGATCCGGTTCCACGAGTGGCTGGACGGATCCTGGGCAGTCCTGTTCTCCCATCCCCGCGACTTCACCCCCGTGTGCACGACCGAGCTCGGCTACATGGCGAGCATCAAGCCCGAGTTCGACAAGCGCGGCGTGAAGATCATCGGGCTGTCCGTCGACCCCGTCGAGAACCACGCCAAGTGGGCCGAGGACATCGCCGAGACCCAGGGCACCGCCCCGAACTACCCGATGATCGGCGACAAGGACTTCACCGTCGCCAAGCTCTACGGGATGCTGCCCGCCGAGGTCGCGGGCGACCCGACGCAGCGCACCCCCGCGCAGAACGCCACCGTGCGCAACGTGTTCGTCATCGGCCCGGACAAGCAGATCAAGCTCGTCCTGGTCTACCCGATGACCACCGGCCGCAACTTCGACGAGGTGCTGCGGGTGATCGACTCGCTGCAGCTCACGGCCAACCACAAGGTCGCCACCCCGGCCCAGTGGAAGCACGGCGACGACGTGATCATCGCCGGGTCGGTGTCGGACGACCAGGCCAGGGAGATCTGGCCGGACGGCTGGCAGGCGCCGCGCCCCTACATCCGGATCGTGCCGCAGCCCAGCTGACGGCACTTCCCGCAGGTGGGCACCGGCGGGCTGCCCGCGCCCGCCGCGGGTGGCCCGGAGCCTTTCTGTCCCCCGCGAACGGCACGTACGGGAAGCAGGTCTTCCCGTACGTGCCGTTCGCGCGGCCATTCGAGCTCCGTGTGCGCGGTCAGCCGGCCGGTGCGGGCGGCGCGACGGTGCGGCGGCCGTCCTGCCACGCCCCGAAACCCCCGACGAGGTCCGACACGTCGGCGAACCCGCGCGCCCGCAGGACCGACGCCGCGATGGACGAGCGGTAGCCACCGACGCACAGCACCACCGTGGGCGCCGACGGGTCCAGCTCGCCCACCCGCCGGGTGAGCTCGGGCAGCGGGACGAGCCGGGCCCCCGGCACGGACCCGGAGACCCGCACCTCACCGGGCCCGCGCACGTCCACCACCTGCACGCCCCGGCCGCGGTCCACCCCGTCCCCAGGAGCGCCGGGAGTGCCGGCCCGGTCGAGGAGATCGGCGAGCCGGGCCGCGGTGAGCCGGCTCGCCGGGCGCAGCATGCGCGCAGGCACGGCTGCGATGCCACCGTCGAGATGTCCGACGACGCGGTCGAAGCCGATCCGGGCCAGCCGGTTGCGGGCCTCCCGCTCGGTGTCCACCTCGGCCAGCAGCACGATGTCCTCGTCCGCCCCGATCACGTCCCCGGCCATCTCGGCGAACCGCCCGCCGAGGCCCACGTTGACCGACCCGGCGAGGTGACCGGCGGCGAAGTCGGCGGGATCGCGGGTGTCGAGCACGACCGCGTCGGCGGGGAGGTCTGCGAACGCCAGCGCAGGCACCGGCTCGTCCTCGTGCAGGATCGCGTGGGCGGCCCGGTTGGCCTGCGACGCGTGCGCGAAGTAGGGCGGCGCGGTGGACTGGCCGTCGAGCACGGCCGCGACGAACGCCTCCTGCGCCATCGGGGCGAGCGCGTAGTTGGTGCGGCGCTGCTCACCGATGGTGCTGCGGGTCTCGGTGGAGAGGTTCTTCCCGCACGCCGAACCCGCGCCGTGGGCGGGGAACACCCGGGTGGCGTCGGGCAGGTCCAGCAGCGATCGCGTGGAGCGGTAGAGCGCACGGGCCAGGCCGTCCGGGGACCAGCCGCTCGCCCCCAGCAGGTCCGGACGCCCGACGTCGCCGATGAACAGGGTGTCCCCGGTCAGCACACCCCACGGGGGCGCGCCCGCCCGTTCCCGCACGACCAGACAGATCGACTCCGGCGTGTGACCCGGCGTGTGACGCACCTCGATCTCGACCTCGCCCAGCGACAGCACCTGCCCGTCCGAGAGCGGCTCCACGGCGAACCCGACCCGCGCGGCCGACCCGAACGACACGACCGCCCCGGTGGCCTCGGCGAGCTCCAGGTGGCCGGACAGGAAGTCCGCGTGCACGTGGGTCTCGATCACCCGCTCGATCCGCACGCCCGCCGCGGCGGCGTCCGCGAGGTACTCCCCGACGTCGCGCTGCGGGTCGACCACCACCGCCCGCCCGGTGGTGCGGTCGCCGAGCAGGTACGACGCCTGCGAGAGGCATCCCAGTAGTACTGGCCGAACACGAGAGCGCCGCTGACCTCGATGTCCATGCCCCGATTGTTGCGTGATCCGGTCGGAAATGGTGAGCTGGAGGCCATGTCCCCCGCGAGCGCCGCACACACGTTCGTCGTGTGCCTGCTCGCCACCGACCAGCTCTCGGTCGACGACCGCGCCTGTCGCTGAGCACGCGGCACCCATCCGTGCGCGGTGGGGCCGCCGTCGCACCCACCGCCCGTCGCCCGAGGGACCCGCCTGCCATGGACACCCGCACCTCCCACGCCACCGTCGACGGCGAGCACGCCGCCGCACCCGAGCGCCCGCAGGAGCCCGCGCAGCCCGCCCGGCCGCACGGGCTGCTCGCCCGCCTGCGCGAGGTGGCGGCCGTGATCAGCGCCGCGCACCGCGCGGGCGTGCACTTCTGAGGAGGTCCACTAGGCTCGCCCGCGTGGGCAGGCGCCGTTCACCGTCACGCTCACCGCTGCCACCGCGCCACGGCCTGGACGCCGCCCGCCTGCGGCTGCCGGTCACGGGCCCGTGGGCGACGCTGCGCGAGCACCTGGTCGAGCGGCTGCCCCGGGTCACTCCGGAGCGCATCGACGAGATGCTGCGCGAGGGACGCATCGTCGGCCTGGACGGTCCCGCGGCGCCGGATGCCCCGTTCGTCCCCGGGCAGGTCCTGTGGTTCCACCGCGACCTGCCCGACGAGGTCGCGGTCCCGTTCGACATCCCCGTGCTGTACCGCGACGAGAACGTGCTCGTGGTGGACAAGCCGCACTTCCTCGCCACGATCCCCCGCGGCAGCCACGTGCTGCAGACCGCCCTCGTGCGGCTGCGCCACGAGCTGGGCCTACCCAGCCTGTCCCCCGCCCACCGGCTCGACCGCGCCACCGCGGGCGTCCTGCTGTTCGTGGTGCGCCCGGAGCTGCGCGGGGCGTACCAGACGCTCTTCCGGGACCGGAGGGTGCGCAAGACCTACGACGCGATCGCACCCGTCGAACCCGGGCTCGCGCTGCCACGGACGGTGCGCAGCCGCATCGTCAAGGAGCGCGGCGTCATCGCCGCCTACACCGCGCCCGGCCCGCCCAACGCCCAGACCCACGTCGAGCTTCTCGAGCGGCGCGGGGAGCTCGGCCACTACCGGCTCGTGCCCGCCACCGGCCGCACCCATCAGCTGCGCCTGCACATGGCCGAACTCGGCGTGCCGATCGTGCACGACGACCTCTACCCCGTGGTACGCGAGATCGCACCCGGCGACTTCAGCCGCCCGCTGCAGCTGCTCGCGTCCGCGCTGGAGTTCACCGACCCCGTCACCGGGCGGCTGCGCCACTTCACCAGCAACCGCACGCTCGCCCTGTGGGACTCCGGCCCCCTCCCCCTCCGGCGCGCGAACGGCACGTACGGGAAGTCCTAGTTCCCGTACGTGCCGTTCGCGCAAGGGGGGCGGCCGCCGTCAGGCGAACGCGAGCATCAGCGCCGGGGCCGCGACCAGCCCCAGCGCGCCCAGCCGCACCAGCGCCCGCAACGGGGGCGCCAGCGGGGCGGGCGGCACCAGGATGCGGGCCTGTCGCGCGCCGAGCGCGTCCGCGAAGGAGCTCAGCGCCGCCGCGGGCGCCCCGCCCCCGACGGCCTTGAGCGCCCTGGCCAGTTCGATGGGACGCACCTGCGACACGGCGACATCGTCCGCGCGCATCTCCACCAGCGCCGCCACGGACACCTGCGCGTTGCGCATCCCGCGCACGAACGGCGCCGTCGCCCCCCACGCCACGAACGGCAGGACCACCAGGTCGTGGCGCTCCCGAAGGTGTGCGCGCTCGTGGGCGAGGACGGCGTCCAGCTCGGCGGCGTCCAGCACGTCCAGCACACCCGCCGAGAGCACCAGCCGCGACCGCCATCCCGGCAGGCAGTAGGCCACCGGGACGGGGTGGTCCAGCACGCGGGCACCCGGCGCGGCCGACCAGGCCGTGCCGAGCACGTCCACGAGGTCACGGTGGCGTCGGCGCATGCGCAACGTCCGCGTGGCCGTGACGACCAGCACTCCCAGGAGGCGGGTGGCGAGCACGATGGTGGCGACCAGCGCCAGCACGTGCACCGTGTCCATCTCCGCGGGCAGCCGCAGATCCACCAGCGCGGAGCCGAACGCACCGACCGCCGCAGCCGGGCTGTCCCCCAGCGGCGACAGCGCGAAGACCACACCCGCACCGAGCAGGGCCGTGCCACCCGCCAGGCCCACCGCCTGCCAGACGAGAAGGGCACCCACGGGATCGCGGGCGGGCCACGCCGCCCGCGCCAGAACCACGCTCACCGGCTCGGCCAGAGCGAGGCCGAGCAGGAGGAGCGCCAGAGCGGCGGCCTCCACGAGAGGCGGCTCAGCTCAGGAGATCGCGTAGACGTGCGCGTTCGGCGGGCGCGATCGACCCGATGAAACGCGCCAGGACCGCTCCACGGTCCGGCGCTCCGTCCAGTGCATCGCGCATCAGCTCGGCCACGTGATCCTCCCGGCTCGCGACCGCACTGTAGCGGTGCGCACGCCCGTCCCGCTCGCGACTGACCAACCCCTTGCGTTCGAGGCGGCTGAGAACGGTGAGCACGGTGGTGGTGGCGAGATCACGATCCGCGAGCGAATCCTGCACGTCCCTTGCGGTGAGCGTGGCGTCGTCCGCCTCTCCCGCGCGAGCTGCCGAGCGGGCGGCCCACAGGACCTCCATCACGGCGCGTTCGAGCTCGCCCAAGGTTGCCACGGATCCATTCTACCTGGTGTAGAGACCGGGCAGAAGATCAGCTCACCGGGTTCACCGCACCGAGGTGCGCACCACCTGCACTCCGTCACCGACGTCGAGCGCGTAGTACCAGGCCACCGCATCGTCGTGCGAGAGCTTCACGCATCCGGCGGAATCCGTGTCCTGGCGGCCCTCGTGGAAGCCGATGCCCCCGTCGGCGAAGAACACCGAGTACGGCATCGGGGTGCCCAGCTCGCTCGACACGTGGTCGATGTCCTTCCACTGCACCCTGAAGCGGCCGACGGGCGTCGGGCCCAGCTCGTCGCCCACCCGGACCGGGACCGGCCCGCGGCGCACCTCCCCGTCGATGATCAGCCAGGACCGCAGCGTCGTGAGGTCGACGCAGGCGGACACGTCGCCCGAGCAGGGCGTGCCGGGGATGCGGGTGCCGCCGTCGAGCACCGTCGGCTCGGGCGCGGGCTGCTGCGCCTGCTCCGGCTCGTCCTCGCCGACCTGGCCGAGATCGTCGGTGACGTCCTTGGTCTGCGGCGTGCCGTTCACCGGGTCCAGCGGGTTCGACGGAAGCGCGGGCAGCTTCGGCAGGGCCGGGCCGGTGTTCATGGGATCGACCCGCGGCGGGCCCGGGACGGCGGGCAGGGCCGGCACCGCGGGAGTGGCCCCGGTGTCACCCGCCGCGTCGCCGCCGCCCGCCCCGGGAAGCGGGGCGCCCGGCAGGGCGGGTGCGGCAGGCAGCGGGAGGGCGTCCGCGGGGGCGGCGACGGCGACGCCGCCCAGCACGACGCCCGCGAGCACGGCGCCGAGCACCCCGGTGACCACCCTGCGCCCGGCCGTCCGCTGCCGGCTGTGTGCACCCACGCGGGCCCTCCTCGACGTCCGCCCAACCCGACGAGCCCAACGAGAACGTCGCGATCAGGTCACGAGGTCTCCCCCGGCCGGAGTACTACCGGCCCTCGAAGACCGGACGCCGCCCCTGCGAGCGCGCGCGGCGCCCTTCCTCGAGGTCCGCGCTCACCCAGCAGCGCTCGAACGCCGCGACCAGCGCCGGATCGTCGTCGGCGAGATCGTCGCGGTCCAGCGCGAGCTTGTTGTAGGCGAGGGTGAGCGGCGCGAGCGTCGCGATCTCGGCGGCCAGCGCCCGGGCGTGATCGAGATCACCGATCCGGTCCGCCAGGCCCCGGGCGTGCGCGAGCTCGGCTCCCACCTGCTCGCAGCCGAGCAGGATCGCCCGCGCCGTCCCCCCGCCCGCGATGCGCGCGAGCCGCCGGACCGTCCACGGGTCCACCGCGAGGCCGATCCGCGCCGTCGGCACCCCGAAGACCGCCTCCGGGGCGACCACCCGCAGGTCGCACGCGATCGCGAGCTGGGTCCCCGCCCCGATCGCCGGGCCGTTGACCGCCGCCACCACCGGGACCGGTGCGTCCGTCACGGCGTGCAGGGCCGCGTACAGGGCGTCCCGGAAGCCGTCGGTGTAGACCTGACCGAAGTCCGCGCCCGAGCAGAAGCTCGTGCCGCGCCCGGTCACGACCACCGCCCGCGCGCCCCCGTCCAGGACCGTCACCATGCCGTCGGCGATCCGGCGGCACTGCTCGACGTCGAGGGCGTTGCGCCGGTCCGGCCGGTCCAGCTCCAGCAGGCCGACGCCGTCGGTCACCGACACGTGAATCACGGGCCGACCCTATGCCGCGGGGGCGGCGCGGGCGGGGAGACCGGTGTCACCCCGGCCGGCCCGGCGCCGGGACGGCCCCGGCTGTGCCCGGCGCGGTGCGGGCCGCCGTGCGCCGGGCGGCGACCCCGGTCCCGACACCGCCGTTCGGCAGGCTCCCCGGTCCGGCGCCAGGATGGACGCCATGGCGGCTCGGGAAGACGTCCGGATGGGCACGGCCGCGGGCCGGTGGGTCCTGCTCACCACGGTGCTGGGCAGCGGACTCGCCATGATCGACGGGACCGTCGTCAACGTCGCGCTCTCCCGGATCGGAACCGACCTGGACGCCGAGTTCGCGGGCCTGCAGTGGACCGTCAACGCCTACACACTCACGCTCGCCGCGTTCATCCTGCTCGGCGGCTCCCTCGGCGACCGCTTCGGGCGCAAGCGGGTGTTCGTGATCGGCGTGGTGTGGTTCGCGCTGGCGTCGCTGCTGTGCGGGCTCGCCCCCGACATCCGGACATTGATCGTCGCCCGCGGCCTGCAGGGGGTGGGCGGGGCGCTGCTCACCCCCGGCAGCCTCGCGCTCATCTCCGCGTCGTTCCACGGCGAGGACCGCGGTGCCGCCATCGGGGCCTGGTCCGGGCTCGGCGGGATCGCCGCGGCGATCGGTCCGTTCGTCGGCGGGTGGCTCGTCGAGCTGAGCTGGCGGCTGGTGTTCCTGATCAACCTGCCGCTGGCGGCCGTCGTCGTCGTCGTGGCGCTGCGCCACGTCCCCGAGAGCCGCGACGAGGACGCCCCGCCGGGCCTGGACGTGCCCGGCACCACGCTCGCCGCAGCGACGCTCGCCCTGCTGACCTGGTCGCTCACCGCGCTCGGCGGGGACGGGCCGGGGCCAGGTGCCTGGGTGGGCCTGCTCGCCGGGTTGCTCGCCCTCGCCGCGTTCGTGGTCGTGGAGCGGCGCTCGCCGCACCCGCTCGTGCCGCCCACGCTGTTCGCCGATCGCGTGTTCGCCGCCGCCAACGCCGTCACCCTGCTCGTCTATGCGGCACTCGGGGTGGTGTTCCTGCTGCTGGTCCTGCAGCTGCAGACCGTCGCGGGGTTCACCCCGCTCGCGGCCGGGACGGCGCTGCTGCCGGTCACGCTCGTGATGCTCGCGTTCTCCGCCCGCGCGGGCGCGCTCGCCCAGCGCATCGGGCCGCGCCTACCGCTCACCTTCGGGCCCCTTGGCGCGGCCTGCGGGCTGCTGCTCATGCTGCGGATCGGGCCGGGCGCGTCCTGGGCGCTGCACGTGCTGCCCGCCGTGCTCGTGTTCGGCGCGGGGCTCACCCTCACCGTCGCGCCGCTCACGGCCGCCGTCCTCGACTCGGCACCGGACCGCTACGCCGGCGCGGCGTCCGGGGTGAACAACGCCGTCGCGCGCGCCGCCGGGCTGCTCGCGGTCGCGCTGCTACCCGGGCTCGCCGGGATCTCCGGGGAGGACTACCACGATCCCGTCGCGTTCGCGGCCGGCTTCGGCGTGGCCGTCGGCATCGCCGCGGGCCTGCTCGCCACGGCGGGTCTGCTGGCGTTCGTCCTGGTCCGCCGCCCGCACCGGACGGCTCGTCTGGGCGTCGAGCAGTGCTTCCACTGCCCGGTCAACGCGCCGACGCCCTACCCCACCGAGTGATCGCCACGAGCGGTGCACAGCGCCCGGATGCAGGCCTCCCGCACCTGCGGCGACGATCATGGACGGAGGCCGTGGCAGGCTCGCCTGCGTGATCGACCCGCGTGCCCTGGCCACCCGCGCCGCGCCCGGCCGGATGCGGCCCCGGCTCGTGGTCGCCGCCGACCCGTCCCGGCCCCGTACGGCACCCGCGGGCACCGGCGCAGTCGTCGTCGGGGGCGGGATCGCGGGGGTCTGTGCCGCGGTGGTGCTGGCCGAGCGGGGTGTGGCCGTCACGCTGCTGGAGGCGGCGCCGACGCTCGGCGGGCGGCTCGGGGCCTGGTCGCACACGCTCCCGGACGGGACGCAGCAGGTCCTCGAGCACGGCTTCCACGCGTTCTTCCGGCACTACTACACCTGGCGGGCGATCCTGCGGCGCGCCGATCCCGACCTGACGTTCCTGGCGCCCGTGGACGGCTACCCGGTGATCTCGCGGACGTGGCCGCCCGAGGACATCGCGGGCCTGCCCGCGGCGCCGCCGCTGAACCTGCTGGCGCTCTTCGCCCGCTCGGCGAGCCTCGGCACCGCGGACCTGCTGCGCTCGGACCAGGCGCTGGCCGCCGAGCTGCTCGCCTACGACCGCGGGCGCACCACGGCACTGTTCGACCACGTCCCGGCCGACCGCTTCCTCGCGACCCTGGGCATGACCGACCGGGCCCGCGCGATGCTCTTCGAGGCCTTCGCCCGCTCGTTCTTCTGCGACCAGGGCGGGCTCTCGGCCGCCGAGCTGGTGGCGATGTTCCACTACTACTTCCTCGGCAACCCCGAGGGCATCGGGTTCGACGCCCCGCGCACGGACCACCTGACGGCGATCTGGGCGCCGCTCGCCGCTCATCTCGACCGCTGCGGGGCCGCGGTGCGCACGAGCACGCCCGTTCGCTCGATCGAGCCCGCCGACGGGCACCGGTGGCGGGTCGTCACCGAGGCCGACGTCGCGACGCGCCACCTCGTCCTCGCCCTGGACCCGGGCGCCCTGCGGCGGCTGGTGGCGAACTCCCCCGGGCTCGCCGACGTCGCCCCCGTCCTGGCCCGCAAGGCCGCCGCGCTGACGGTCGCACCGCCGTTCGCCGTCACGCGGCTGTGGTACGACCGCGACGTCGCGCCCGAGCGGGCCACGTTCAACGCCGTCAGCCGCGAGCCGACCCTCGACTCGGTCACGGTGTACTCCCGCCTCGAGGAACCGTCGGCGGCGTGGGCGGAGCGCACCGGGGGCTCGGTCGTCGAGCTGCACTCCTACGCCTGCCGCGCCCCCGACGCCGACACCGCCACGGACCGCATGCGTGCGGAGCTGGCCATGCTCTGGCCGGAGACCGCCGGTGCCCGGGTCGTCCACCTCCAGCAGCGCTGGGAGGCCACCGCGCCGGCCTTCCCGCCCGGGTCGGCGGGCACCCGTCCGCGCGTGGCCGGGGAGGCCCGCGGCATCCGGGTCGCGGGCGACTTCGTCGAGACGCCGCTCTTGACCGGCCTGATGGAACGTGCGGCCGTCACCGGGGTGCTCGCCGCGAACGACGTCCTCGACGAGGTGGGGGCGGGACCGGAGGAGATCCGCGGGATCCCGCAGCGGGGCCTGCTCGCGGGCATCCTGCGGACGAGCCGTCCCCGGTTCCCGGGGGTGTGAGGTCGGGGCGTCCGATTCGGCGGCCGGCACCGGCCCACACCCCCCGGGTGCCCGCACCCACCCGACGGTGCCCGCACACGTCGCCGGCGCTGTGTGCGGGTGCACCGGGGTGTGTGCGAGCGGCCCGGACGGGCCGGGCCGGTCACGCCGCCGGGTCCACACCCTCCCCGGCCAGGGCGTCCGCCACCGCGGACGCCATCGCCGTCATCCCGAGGGCGTTGGGGTGCACCGGTGCGGCGGGAGCGGTCGGGACGAGCCCCTCGACCCACTTCGTGCCGGGTGGCGTGCACATGTCGTGCCCGATCGTCGGGGTGTAGGTGTCGACGAACGTCGCGCCCGCGCGCTTCGCCTCGCGGGCGAGCATCGCGTTGAGCCCCTTCTCCGTGTCGCGCAGGTACGCGACGTCGCCCGCGGTCAACGGGACGACCGGGAAGCAGCCCGGCCCCTGGTCGGGCAGGATCGCCGGGTAGCCGACGACGGCGACCGTGGCGTCCGGGGCCCGGTCCGCGACGGCCTCCAGTGCCGCCGCGACATCGGGTGCGGCGGCGGCGATCCGCGCGGCGAGCTGGTCCCCATCCGCGGTGTAGTGCTCCCTGCACGCCGCGCCGCCCGGCTTCAGCGGCGAGCGGGTCGCGCACTCGCGGATGATCTCGGCGAAGCCGATGTCGTTGCCGCCGATGGTGAGGGTGACGACGTCGGTCCGGGCGGTCACCGCGTCGAGCTGGGCCGGGTTGGTACCCAGCCGGGTGCGCTGCGGGTGGCCGAGCTCCGCGGTGGTGGCGCCGCTGCAGCTCACGTCGACGTGCTCGGCCGCGCCGAGGGTCCCGGCGAGGACCGACGGGTAGTTCCGGTCCGATCGCAGGCACCCCAGCGGCAGGCTGGTCTGCGGCGGGATGAGCGGGCCCGCCGCGTAGGAGTCACCGAGGGAGACGTAGCGCCCGACGTCCGGTTCCCGCGGGGACGCGGCCCCCGTCAGCGCGAGGACGAACGGGGCCACCAGCGCGGCGACGAGGACCGGGCGCAACCTGGCGATCGGCGAGCGGAGCAACCGACACCTCCGGACGGGGGAGCGTGATCGCAGGAGGCTATCCGCGGCGCCTGCGGTCCCGGGAGGGACGTCGCCCGTCCGTGGCGGGCGCGCCGCCCGCGTGGGGTCGTGAGCGACGCCGGGCGGCGGGACGAGGCTGGTCGAGGGCGCCCGGCGCGGGAGTGGACGGTCCGGCGCGCGGGCGGTCCGGCCGGCGGTTGCCCGGTCACGGCGGTGATCGCCAGCTCGTGACCGTCGCCGTCGCAGGTGCCGCCGATCTGGTGGGCGGCCACGCGGACGCCGGTGCCGACGTCCAGCCGCACCCGGTGCGCCCGGGCGTACCGGAACCCGGGCTCGCGCTCCACAGCGGTCGACGCGCCCCCGGCGGCCTCGATGGCGTCGCTCTGCGGGGAGTGCATCAGCGCGCAGCAGCCGCAGCGCGGGTCGTGGAACCGCGTGAGGCGCAGCACCGCCTCCCCCGCGGGCCGGCCGTGGTGGTCGACAGCGCGCAGGCCGTCCACGATCACCGGCGGGCCGGGCCGGCCGTCGAGGTAGCGGCCGTCGGCGAGCTCGACCGGGTCGAGCATCGCCACCCGGCGGTAGTCCCGGTACATCGGGGCGTCGTAGGCCAGGTCGGCGGCCTCCGGGCGGCGCCGCACGAGCCCGTCGGCGGCCAGCTCGGGGCGCGGTGTCGCCGGGTCGAGCGGCGACCGCAGCGTCACCGGTTCGCCGCCGTACGCGCCGAGCCGCATCACGACGGGCCCCGGCGGCTGACGCACGTCGCTCACCGTGCCGTCCGGCAGGACGATCCGGAGCCGGTCGGGGCGCCCGACGAGCGCGTGCAGCCGCTCGACGCGCCCCCGGTGGCGGTCGGTGAACGCGAACTCCAGCGCCGTCCACCGCCACGGCGAGGAGCGGGCGAGGTTCGCAAAGCGCCCGGGCGTCGGGCCCGCACGCCGGTCTCGGCCCGCCCGGGGCTCGCGGCCGCCCGAGCGGGACGCCCCCGCCGGCGGCGGGCCGCCCGCCCACCCCCAGAGAACACGCGAACGGCACGTACCGGAAGTCCTCCCGTACGTGCCGTTCGCGGGGCCGGCGCCGAACGCCGGATCAGACCTCGTCGAAGATCCGCCCCATGTCGTCCCAGATCGGCTGGCGGAACCGCCGCGTCCACGCCGCGACACCCAGCCCGACGGCCGCGATCACGAGGCACACCCACGGCACGACCGCGACGACCAGCGGGATCCCCGCGCCCGGTGCGGCCTCGACGAAGGAGTAGTAGAGGCTGCCGAAGAGCGCGAGCGCCCCGACCACGGCGGCGAGCCCGCCGACCACGCGGAACCGGGAGTCGCCGATCCGCCCGCCGTGCGTGACCCCGGCGATGCCGAGCATCAGGTAGACCCCCATGACCAGCGGTGTCCCGATGCCGGCGAGGAACGTGAACACGTACACGCCCCCGGTGAGCCCGTTGTCGAGCCCGCCCGCGATGGCGATCTGGGTCTCGCGGCTGGTGAACAGCACCGATCCCCCGGCGAGCAGCACCCAGACGAGCAGGTCCAGCCCGATGGCGGGCCAGGGCGTGCCCCACTTCGGGTGCAGGACACCCAGCCACGACGGCAGCACCCGCTCGCGGCCCATCGCGAACAGCACCCGCGACACCGCGATGTGCACGCCGAGCGCGCAGAACAGCGACGCGAGCGCGGCGCACGCCAGCACCACCGCGGCGAAGCCCTCGTTCGGCGCGACCGCCGCCAGCCCCGCCAGGGACGCGGGCCAGTCCGTCGCCGCCTGCTGCACCCCGAAGCCGATCGCGGTGGCGTAGGTGATGACCAGGTAGAACAGGCCCGCGACGACGATCGAGCCGATGACGGCGCGCGGGATGGCCCGGCGCGGGTCACGGGTCTCCTCCGACAGCACCGCGGACGCCTCGGCCCCGGTGAACGAGAGCATCCCGAACGCGAGCCCGAAGAGCACCCCCGTCCAGCTCACCCCGGCGGCGGACGGCCAGAACGCGGAGAGGTCGACGCTACGGCCCGCCGACGCGACCGGCGTGGTGCCGTCGATCACCGACACCGACGGCGAGCCGATCGCGATCACCACCACCGCGACGACGAGCAGCGCCGACATCGTCACGACGAGGATCGCGAGCTGGGTGCGGGTGGAGGCCTTGATGTCGAACATGCTCATCAGCGCGATGATCACCAGCCCGGCCAGCGAGAACCAGTACCAGGCCGGGTCGGCGCCGGTGAGCAGGCCGACGAGGCTCGCGGTGAAGAACCCGAACCCGCAGAGCACCGCCCCGCCGAGGACGAGGAACGCCGCCGCGTAGCACCAGCCGCCGAGGAAGCCGAGCCAGCGGTTGGCGCCGTTGGTGATGTAGGCGTACATCGAGCCGGCCGAGGACAGCGACCGCGCGAACAGCGCCACCGTCCCGCCGACGGCGAGCATCGCGAGCGTCCCCAGCAGGTAGGCGAGCGGCGTGGCGCCACCGGCCTTGGTGGAGGCGAGATAGGTGAGGAAGGCGCCGGACATCGCCGGGGCGATGACCGACAGGCTCTGCGCGATGACGTCGCGCAGGCCCAGCGTGCGGTGGAACGAGCCGCCCGGGGCGACGACCGGGACCTTGGCCGGACCGTCCTGCTGCGGCCCGGCCGGGCCGGTGGCAGGGAGCGCTGTCGCGGCCACGGTCGTCGCGGGCGCCGGATCGGCGGTCCGGTCGGTCGGGGTGGCCACGGCTCAGCCCGCCTGTGCCGGGCCGGAACCGTTGCCCTCGGCGCGCGCCGAGCAGTGCGCGCTCCGGGTCGCGGGCACGTCCAGCGCGGGGTTGCGGTCGAAGAACCCGACCGGCTTCAACGTGAACCCGGTGTAGTCGACCGGCATCACGGGCCAGTCCTCGGGCCGCGGGAAGTGGGTGGTGCCGAAGGTGTGCCAGACGACGATGTCCTCGCCGTCGACCGACCGGTCCGCCTCCGTCCAGGCGGGCAGGCCCGCCCCGCCCGGGTTCTGGTTGACGAAGTCGCCCGCGGGGTAGCGCTGCGCCGGGTCGTAGCGGGTCACCCAGAGGTTGTTCGTTGCGAATGCCGCCCGCGCGTGGATGGAGGAGTCCTCGTCGGCGAGCAGGGTGGCCTTGTTCTCCGGGATCAGCGCGTAGCCGACGGGCTGGCCGAGCGAGTTCGTCTTCTCGGTCGAGACGATGTGCCAGGTACGCACCACCGAGCCGTCGTTGCGCCGCTTCGCCTCCTGCTCCGTGGACAGGCGGGTGACCTTCTTCGCGAACGCGTTGCCGTACGGGTTGGCCTCACCCATCGGGACGCGCTGCGCCTCGACCTCGTTCACGGCGTTGCGCACGCCGTCCACGGTCATGTCCAGGCGGGCGGAGAACAGGTGCTGGTGATACGGCGCGCCAAGGCCCGGCGCGACCTCCGTCGCGTACTCCCCCGGCGTCCCCGAGGTGAACACGATGCCGGTGGCCTTGACCTCCAGCTGGATCGTGCCGTCGAGGTAGAGGTACCAGTAGAAGCCGTAGTCGTAGTTGCCGATCGGGGTGAAGAACGAGATCACCAGCCGGCGCTGGCGGCGCACCTCGCGGGACTGCGTGAACAGGTCGCTGTGCTTCCAGAGGACGCCGTAGTCCTCCTCGTGCATGCAGATGGCGTTGCGGATGGTCTTCGGGTTGCCGAAGTCGTCGGCGATGACGGCGTCGGTGTAGTGGATGTCGCCCAGGCAGTCGCAGCCCAGCTCCAGGGAGTCCGCGTAACGGGCGAACATGTACTCGCCGCAGTCGAAGTAGTTCTGCCAGAACCGCACGGACGCGGGGTCGGCGTACGGGACGACCATCTCGGCGACCGAGGCCCGGTAGACGATCGGGCGGCCGTCGAAGGCGATCTGGTGCAGGGTGAGGCCCTCGCGCTCGTTGAAGCCGTAGCGCAGGTCCCACTTTCCCCAGCGCACCCGGTTCCCCTCGACGGTGAAGCTGCGGCCCTCGGGCTGGGTGATCTCGATCGGCTTGAGACTGTCCAGGGGCGGGCCCTGCACCTCGGGGTCGTCGAAGTTCCCGCTCGTCGCGGGCACGGGGACGTGCCCGTTGTCGATCACCCGGTCGACGGTGCGGGAGGTGAGGTCGACGTAGGCGACGAGCCCGTCGATCGGGTGCGCCCACGGGTGGTCGGCGGAGTGGTCCTGGTGGAAGCCGAAGGCGCGCACGACGCGCCGGCCCACCTCGTCGGGGTAGTCGTAGACGCCGGCGGACAGCGGCACGGCACGGACGTCCTCGGGGTTGCGGCCGCGGGCGGCGAGGGCGTCCAGCCAGCGCTGGTCGGCGTTGAGGATGTCCTCGATCACCTCGAACTCGGCGTCGATGATGGGCGGCTGCCCCTCGCGGGGCGGGTCGATGTCGCGGCGGGAGTCGACCTCACCACGGGTGGCGGAGACGACGGTGTCGACGGAGCGGCCGGTCGCGAGGTCGAGCAGGACGGCGCGGAAGCGGCGGTCGACGGCGTCGCCGTCGCGGTGGGCGAGCACGGCGTCCTTCGGCGGCTCCTCGGGGACGAGGAACGCGACGCGGACGGTCTCGCCGAGCAGGCCGGCGGCGGCCAGCGCGTCGCGGACGCGCTCGACCTCGGCGGCGGTGGTGTGCTCCAGCGGGTGGGTCGCCGTACCCGTGGCAGGCTCGGTGATGGTCATGGACTCCTCCTGAGCGGCAGGGACGTGCCCAGCACCGTGGCGCCGCCGCACCGACCGGGTCGACGCCTGCTCGCGCTCCCGGCGAAAGCGCGCCGTGATCGCTCTCACCCCGTGAGACCTGTGCCGCGGTTTTTCTCATTCGGAACGCGCGGACCGCTCACCGCGGCGTCCCCGCTGGCTAGCGTGCGCGACCTACGCTGCATCGCGAGGAGGCGTCCATGCGTCCGCTGTCCCTGCGCAGCAGGTCACCCGTGCACGGGCTGGACCGCCGCACGCTCGGCACGCCCGAGGTGCTCGCCCAGTCCGTGTCCAGCGCGGCGCCCGCCGCGGCGATGGCCACCGTCCCGGCGATCGTGGCGGCCACCGCGGGCGGCGCCACGGTGTGGTCGTTCGCGATCGCCACGGCGGTGGCCCTGCTCGTCGGGGTCTGCATCGCCCAGTTCACCCGCCGCATGGCCGGGGCGGGCTCGCTCTACACGCTCACCCGCCAGGGCCTGGGCACCGGCGGGGCCTTCGCCAGCGCGGGCGCGATGCTCGTCGGGTACGCGCTGCTCGTGATGGCGGCGGTCACCGGGGCCGCGATCTATCTCGAGGCGCTGCTGGACCGCCTCGGGGTCGGGACGGCCCCGCCCGCGCTGCTCCCCGCGCTCGCCGTGGCCGTCACCGCGGGAGCGGCGGTGCTCGTGCTGCTCGGGGTGCGGCTCTCGGCGCGCATCGTGCTGCTGATCGAGTCGCTGTCGATCACGCTGATCGTCGTGGTGTTCGGGGTGCTGCTGGCAGGCGGCGTGCCTGCCACGGGGACCCCGCTTGTCGACCCGGGGTTCGCAGGCGTCGCGGCCGGGGTGCTGCCCGCGCTCGGCGCGTTCATCGGGTTCGAGGCGGCCACCGCGCTCGGCGTGGAGGCGCGCCGCCCGTACGTCACGGTGCCCCGGGCCGTGCTCTGGACGGCCGGCGTGGCGGGCCTGCTCACCCTGGTGGCGGCCTACGTGCAGGTCGCGGCGATCGGGGGCACCCCCGGCGGGCCGGAGCCGGTCCTGGCCGCCGCGGCCGGACGGGGTGGGCTCGCGATCGTGCTGGACGTCGGCATCGCCACCTCCTTCCTCGCCTGCACCGTCGCCACCTCGAACGCGCTGGTGCGGGTGCTGTTCTCGCTCGGCCGCGACGGGGTCGCGCCGCGGCGGCTCGGCTCGGCGCACCGCAGCTACCGCACCCCGCACGTCGCGATCGCGGTCGCCCTGCCGGTGTGCGGCCTGGTGCCCGCGGCCCTGCTGGCGGTGCTGACGCCCGAGCAGGTGTTCTCGGGGCTGGTCACCGTCGCCTCGGCCGGGTACCTCACCGCGTACCTGCTGGTCAGCGTCGCCGCCCCCGTGTTCCTGCGGCGGATCGGCGAGCTCACCGCGGGGCCGGTGGTGGCGAGCGTCGTGGTGGCGCCGATCCTCGTCGCCGTCGGCGTGGCGTACCTGATGGCCACCTCCGGGCCCGTCCCGGTCGTGCTCGCGTCCCTGATGGCCGTCCTCGTGGCCTGGTACGCGTGGCTACGGTGGCGGCGGCCGGACGCGCTGCGCGGCATGGGGGTGTACGACGAGACGTCCGCCGCGGACATCCACGGCGTCGTCCGCGGGGTGTGGTGGCGGTGAGGGCGCGGTGACGGCGCGGTGCGGGGCCCGGCGCGGCGGCCGGGCGGCGGGAGCCGGGGGCGGCGGCCGGGCGTCTGGAGCCGGGGGCGGCGGCCGGGCGTCTGGAGCCGGGGGCGGCGGCCGGGCGTCGGGAGCCGGGGGCGATGACCGCTTCGCAGAGTTCGCACCCGCCTCGCAGACGCCGCAGCCCCTGCGAGGCGCACGTGCCCCCTGCGAGGCGCCCGTGGATCCACCGTGGCGGCGGTCCCCGGTGAGCCCGCCGCACCCCGCGAACCCCCCGGACCGCGAAGCCGACCACGCGCCGAGAACCGACCCCGGTGACCACCTCGCAGGGATCACACCCGCCTCGCAGACGCCGCAGCCCCTGCGAGGCGCACGTGCCCCCTGCGAGGCACCCACGACCCCTGCGAGGCACCCACAGACCCACAGTGGCGGCGGTCCCCGGTGAGCCCGCTCCCCCTCGCCGGCCGCCGATCTCCGGCCGACGACACCGCTCCCGCCCGGCACACCGCGCACAGCCGGCACACCGCGCACAGCCGGCGCACCGGACACACCCCGGCCGGTGCCACCCCCACCCCGGCGGTGGCCCGCCGATGAGCCCCGACCCGCTGCCCATGTCCGGGCGCCAGCCGCGCGCGGTGCGCAGTGCGCTCGCCGTGCTGGAGGAGGTCGTCGCAGCGGGGCCGGGCGTCACCGCGAAGGAGATCTCCGCGGCGTTGCGCCTGCCGCCCGCCACGACCTACCGGCTGCTCAACCTGTTGGTCGGCGAGGAGTACCTGGTGCGGCTGCCCGATCTCAAGGGCTTCGCCCTCGGACGGCGAGCGGCCCGGCTCGCCGTGCCCGTCGGGCCGCCGGTGTCGACCGCGGCCCGCGCGGTGGTCGGGCACCTGCGGGGGCGGGTGCGTTGGGGAGTACACCTGGCCTCGTACCACACAGGGCAGGTCGTGCTCGTGGACCGGGACCCCGACCACCCGCCCTCCGACGACGCCGTCCTCGCCCGCTACCCGCATGCGTCCGCGTTGGGGCTGCTGCTGCTCGCCGAGCAGCCGGACTGGCGGGCGCTGGCGCGCGACCTGCGCGCCCTGACCGAGCACACCGTCACCGACACCTCCGGGGTGGACCGGATGCTCGCCGCCGTCAACCGGGACGGTCTGGCGCGCCAGAGCGGCCAGGTCCGTCCCGACCGGGGCTGCCTTGCTGTTCCCGTCCGCGACCCGAGCGACGGCACCCTGGTCGCGGGCCTCGCGCTGTGCGGCCCAGCGGCCCGGGTGGCCGAGCCGAACGACGAGTTGGTCGCGCTGCTGCGCGAGCACGCCGACCGGCTGGCCCCCCTGCTGGCCTGATCCGCGAGTTCCGCATCCCACCGCCGCGAGTTCCGCATCTCACCAGGCCGAGATGCGCACGCGGTCAGCCCGCCAGCCGCGCCGGCGTGTCGCGGCCGGCCCACGACATGTCCGGGTACCGGTCCCCGGCCGGGACGAGCGCGTCGAGCCGGGCGCGGTCCGCCGCGGTGAGCACGACGTCCAGCGCGCCGAGGTTCTCCTCCAGGTAGCGGCGCCGCTTCGTCCCCGGGATCGGGACGACGGCGGCGCGGTCGTCACCCTGCGCGAGCAGCCAGGCCAGCGCGACCTGCCCGGGCGTCGCCTCGTGCTCGGCCGCGACCGCCCGCACGACGGTCACGGCGTCCAGGTTGCGTTCGAGGTTCTCGCCCTGGAAGCGGGGCAGGGTGCGCCGGAAGTCGTCGTCGCCGAGCGTCCCGAGCCGCCCGGTGAGCATCCCGCGCCCGAGCGGGCTGTACGGGACGAGCCCGATCCCGAGCTCGCGGCACACCGGCACGATCTCGTCCTCGACGTCGCGGCTGAACACCGACCACTCCGACTGCAGCGCGGTGATCGGGTGCACCGCGGCGGCCCGGCGCACCGTCGCGGCGGACGCCTCGGAGAGCCCGAGGTGGCGCACCTTACCGGCCGCGACCAGCTCGGCCATCGCGCCGACGGTGTCCTCGATGGGCACCTGCGGGTCGGGCCGGTGCAGGTAGTACAGGTCGACATGGTCGACGCGCAGCCGGGCGAGCGAGGCGGCGATCGCCGCGCGGACGCGGGCCGGGCTGGCGTCGACGCCGCGGGAGTAGCGGTCGGGACCGGCGAGGATGCCGAACTTCGTCGCGAGCGTGACCTCCGCGCGCCGCGTTTCGAGCACCTCGGCGAGCAGTTCCTCGTTGGCGCCCGCGGCGTAGACGTCGGCGGTGTCGAGGAAGGTGACGCCCCGGTCGAGGGCGCGGTGCAGCGTGGCGAGTGCCTCGGCCCGGTCGGGCGGGCCGTAGGCGTAGCTCATGCCCATGCAGCCGAGGCCGAGGGCGCTGACGGGCAGGTCACGCAGGGTGCGGGTGGGGATCATGGGTCCCTCCTCCGGGCAGGGGGCAGCGCCCCGGCGCACGTCCGGGGTCGGCTGCGGGGTGGGTCAGGGCTGGCAGTGCCCGCCGTACGCGGCGATCTTGAACTCGATGGCGTCGAGCGCGAACCGCAGCTCGGTGAGCCGCTCCCGGACGGTGTCGCGGTGCGCGTGCAGCATCGCGAGCCGTTGCGGGACGGTGTCCTCACCGCCGGCCGCGAGCGCGACGTAGCGCTGCAGCTCGCGGATCGGCATGCCGGTCATCCGCAACCGGCTGAGGAACACGACGCGACGGAAGTCCGCCGCTCCGTAGACACGGTGTCCGGTGGCGTCGCGCGCCACCTCGATCAGACCGATCCGCTCGTAGTAGCGCAGCGTGTGGGCGCTGACGCCGGTGCGCTCGGCCATCTCGGCGATGGTGAGCTCCGCGTCGTCCGCGAGCTCGGTCGCGTCCTGCGCCTCCAGGCGGGCGATCGTGTCGGTCACCGTCATGGGTCCGACGGTAAGCCTTCGAGCGCGCTCGAACGCAAGCCCGGCGGACCGCTCTGTCTCAGCGCCGCCGGTCCGTGCTCGGCGGTACCCCGAACCGGGCGCGGTAGGCGCGGCTGAAGCTGGCCGCGTCCCCGAACCCCCACCGCCGGGCCACCTCGGCGACGCCCACGTCCGCGCCCGCTGCGAGGTCCGCGCGGCAGCGTTCCAGCCGCTGGGCCCGGATGTGCCGGGAGACGGTGACGCCGCGTGCTGCGAAGAGCCGGTGCAGCTGGCGGGTGGAGACGAAGTGGGCGCGCGCGATCGTCTCGGGGCCGAGCGCGGGGTCCGCGAGGTGGGCGGCGACGTAGGCGTCGACCCGCTGCAGCGGGTCCGCCGCTCCGCGCCCGCCCCCGGTGGCGGCGGTGCGTTCGGCGGCCACCGTCGTCACCAGCTCGGCGACCTCCCGGGACAGCCGCAGCGCCCCGGCGTCCAACGCGGTGAACCCGTTCCGGTTCGCCGATCTCGGCAACGCGCCGACGTTCTCCGACACGAAGGTGGAGATCGAGGCCGTCTGAGCCCGTCCACCCCGAGCGAACGGCCCGTATGGGAAGACCTATTTCCCATACGGGCCGTTCGCTCGGCAGGACGGGGCGGGAGGCGCGGGTTCGCCGCTGCGGAACGCGGGCCTGTCGCCGGTCCCCGGACGCACCTAGCGTCCGGGGATCATGCAGCGCAGCACCGACCGGATCTTGACCACCCACGTCGGCAGCCTCGGGCGCCCCCGGGACCTGCTGGAGATGCTTCGGGAGCGCGAGCACGGCCGACCTTACGACGCGGCGGCGCTCGACGCGCGGATCACGAGCGCGGTGGCCGAGATGGTGGCGGCCCAGGTGGACTGCGGCATCGACGTCGTCACCGACGGCGAGATGAGCAAGGTCAGCTTCCTCACCTACGTCAAGGACCGGCTCGCCGGGTTCGACGCGAGCCGCGGCGAGCGGCTGATGCCGCCGTCCTGGCAGGTGGAGATCGACCGCTTCCCCGAGTACTACGCCCTCTACCTGGGCAAGTACACCGAGCAGGTCTCCCCCATGACGACGATGGTGTGCACGGGGCCGGTCTCCTACGCCGGGCACGAGCAGCTCAAGACCGACATCGCGAACCTGCGTGCCGCGATCGCCGCCGTCCCCGCCGGGGCGGTGACCGAGGCGTTCCTGCCCTCCACCAGCCCGTCCGGGTTCGGGCGCAACGAGTACTACGCCACGCACGCCGAGTACCTCTGCGCGGTGGCCGAGGCGCTGCGCGAGGAGTACCTGGGAATCGTCGACGCGGGGTTCGTCCTGCAGGTGGACGACCCGTGGCTGATCGAGTACCTCTCCGAGAACCCGGCCACGACGCCCGAGCAGCGCCGCGCCGACGCCGAGCTGCACATCGAGATCCTCAACCACGCGCTGCGCGGCATCCCGCCGGAGAAGATCCGGCTGCACACCTGCTACGGGCTCAACCACGGCCCGCGCATCCACGACATCGACTTCCGTGACGTCGCCCCGCTCATGTTGAAGATCAACGCGGGCGCGTACTCGTTCGAGGTGGCCAACCCCCGCCACCAGCACGAATGGAAGATCTGGCGGGACGTTCAGCTCCCCGACGGCAAGATCCTCATCCCCGGCCTTCTGGGGCACGCCACGAACTACGTCGAGCACCCCGAGCTGATCGCCGACACGATCGAGCTGTACGCCGGGATCGTCGGGCGCGAGAACGTGATCGCGGGCGCGGACTGCGGGTTCTCGTCGCGGGCGTCGTTCCAGCCCGAGGTGCACCCGACGGTCGTGTGGGAGAAGTTCCGGGCGCTGTCGGAGGGGGCACGCCTGGCGAGCGAGCGCCTCTTCGGCTGACGATCACCCCGGCGCGGGCTCGGCGTCGAGCGCGGCAAGGAGCCCCGCGGCCTGCCCGGCGCCGTCCCCCGCACCCGCAGCGGCGAACCAGCGGTCCGCGCGAACCAGCAGCTCACGCGCCGTGTCGCGGTCCCCGGCGGAGAGCAGTGCTTCGGCGAGAGCGACGCGGGCGCCGGCGAGCAGGCGCAGGTCGCCCTCCCGCTCGGCGGCCGCGACCGCCTCGCGCAACGTGTCGGCGGCGTTCGGGTCGCCACCGCCGTGCTGGGCGCGGCCGAGGTTCGTCAGGTGCAGCGCGGCGGCCCCGTGGAAGCCGAGGAGCTCGGCGGAGCGCGCGGCCCGCGCGTGATGCCCGGCGGCCTCGCCGAAGCGCCGTTGCGCCTCCGCGATGCGGCCGAGCGCGCCCTCGGCGTGCAGGAGCGCCCAGGTGTCGCCGAGCGGCGCGAGGATGCGCACGGCGTCCTCACAGGCGGCGTGGCAGGCGACCGGGTCGCCGAGGTACAGGTGCGCGAACGCCGAGAGCAGCACGCTGCCGCCCTCCTCCCACGCATCTCCCCGGGCGGCGAAGGCCGCCCGGCAGCGCTGCAGCTCATGCAGCGACTCCGCGGCCCGGCCCTCCTGCTGCAGGACGAAGCCCGTGTGCCAGCGCGCCACGTCGGCGAGCGGTTCTCCATCGGTGACCAGGCCGGTCGCGGTGTCGAGCACGGTGCGGGCCGCGACCAGGTCCCCCGACATGGCCTCGTGCCAGCTCTCCAGGAGCAGCGCGCGCACCGTCAGCTCTCCGGGCGCCGACGGCGCGGCGACCCGCGCGGCGCGCAGCCGGGCGGCGGCACCGGCGTCGTCGAGCAGCACCCAGGCCCAGCCGAACCCGACCGCGATGCGCAGCCCCGCACCGGGATCGCCCGTCCGGGCCCGCTCCAGCGCGACGTCGATCGTCGCGCGTTCGGCGGCCGTCGCGGCGACGGCCGCGGCCTGGCCGGGCCCGCGGACCTGCCCGCTCACGGTCTCGGCGAGCCTGCCGACCCAGTCCAGGACCGCGTCCGCGGCGGTCCCACCCGCTCCCGCCTCGGCCGCACGTTCCAGGGCGAAGGCGCGCACGCTGTCGAGCAGGCGGTAGCGAGTGGGCTCGACGGTGGGCTCAGCGCCGGGCTCCGCCGTGGCCAGGGACCGGTCGACGAGGCGTTCCACGACGTCGAGCGCCGACGCGGCGGGCACGCCCAGCGCGGCGAGGACGTGCTCGACGGCGGGCATCGTCGCCCCGCCGGGGAACTGGGCGAGCGCCCAGAGCCCGCGCTGGTCGTCGGGGAAGAGCAGGTCGTAGCTCCAGGACAGCGCCCCGGCGAGGGTTCGCAGGCGGGCGGGCCGCGTGGAGGTGGGATCGGCGAGCAGCGTGAAGCGGTCGTCGAGGCGCTGGGCGATCTCGGACACGGACAGGATCCGGGTGCGGGCCGCCGCGAGCTCGATGGCCAGCGGCAGCCCGTCCAGGGCCCGGCAGAGCGCCGCGACGTCCGGCGCGTTCTGGGCGGTGAGGGCGAACGAGGGCCTGCGCCGGGCGGCGTGCTGAGCGAACAGGGCCACCGCGTCGGGCTCCGGCAGCGGGGCCAGGACCTGGACGTGCTCGGCGTCGAGCCCGAGCGGCCGCTGGCTCGTGGCGAGGATGCGCACTCCGGGCGCCGTGTCGAGCACCTGCGCGGCGAACCCGGACACCGCCGTGAGGTGCTCGCAGTTGTCCAGGACGAGGAGCAGTTCGGCGCCGCGCAGGTCGTCGACCCCGGCGCCCGGGACGGCCTCGGTGAGCGCGACGGGCAGCTCAGCGGCCGTGCGAACGCCTTCGAGGCGTACCAACCACGCCCCGTCGGCGGCGACGGCGACGCGGGCGGCCTCGGTCGCCAGGCGCGTCTTGCCGACCCCGGCGGGGCCGACGAGCGTCACCATGCGGTGCGCGACGAGGTTCGCCCGCAGCGCCTCGAGGTCGGTGGCGCGGCCGACGAGCGGGAAGGCCGGGGCGGGCAGGTTGCCGGGCACCCCGACGGGCCGCGTACCCGGGACGGACCCGGGCGCGGCCTCCGGGGCCACCACCGCGCCGGCAGCGGGCCCCGGCACCGGCGCCGACCCCGCCCCGGCAGCGGAACCCGGCACCGGCGCCGACCTCGCCGGCGCGGTGCCCATCACGGACACCACCTGCCCTGGTCCCGGTGCCGCCGCAGGCGGCCGGCCCGTTCCACCGGTGGCCGATCGCCCCGCCACGTGGTCCAGGGCCGGGTCCTGAACCAGCACGAGCCGCCCGACGGCCGCGAGCTCGGGACCGGGATCGACCCCGAGCTCGTCGGCCAGCAGCGCCGTCACCCTGCGGTGGGCGGCCAGCGCGTCGGACTGCCGCCCGGCCCGGTACAGGGCGGTGACCAGCATCGACCACAGCCGCTCGCGCAGCGGATGGACCGCGACGAGCGACTCCAGCTCCGCGACGACCTCGCCCGCCGCGCCCATGGCGAGGCGGGCCGCCAGCGCGTCCTCCACCATCTGCAGGCGCGCCTGCTCCAGCCGGACCCGGTGGGGCAGGACCCAGTCCGCCCCGCCCGCGGCCGGCAGCACCTCCGGGCCGAAGAGCGCAAGCCCCTCACGGCACTCCACCACGGCCGCCGCGGCGTCGCCACGGGCCAGCAGCGCCGCGCCCGCGTCGGCGCGGCGCAGTGCCTCCAGAGCGTCCACCGCGGACGGATCGACCGCCAGCGTGTACCCCGCGGCGCCGGCGGTCAGCAGGGCCGGGTCGCCGAGGGCGCGCCGCAGCTGGGAGACCTTGGCCTGCAGCGTGTTGCGCCGGGTCGCGAGCGCGGCGGGCCACAGGTCCTCCAGCAGCCGGTCGACCCGCACCGGACGCCCGGCCTCCACCGCGAGCCGCACCAGCAACGCGCTGGTCAGGCCGCTCGGCACGGCGGTCGCGGCGCCGCCACGCCGGACCTCCACGCGCCCGAGGACCGCGACGCTCAGCACGGCGCCAGCATAGGGCGGGAGGCTCGCAGTCAGGCCCAGCATGCAGGGTCGCCCTGCGGCCGTCGAAGAAGCATCAGCACAGCATCAGGACGGCGTCAGGGTGCCCCGTGACGCTTCCCGGTGTGGACGCGAGGAGCTCGGACCAGCTGATCCGGCGGCTCATCGCCGGGGACCCGGCGGCGATCGACGTGCTCGTCGCACGGGCCGCCACCAGCGACGACCCGGCCCTGCTCGTCGCGGCCGCCCTCGTGGGCCCGTCCTGGCGCGCACTGCTGCGGCGGGCCGCCGCGGCGGCGGGCACCGGACGGGACCGCCAGCTCGTCGCGATCGCCGCCGCGCACCTCGACGGCGACGACCGGCGGGCCCTCCTGCTCGCCCGCGACCACCTGGCCGATCACCCCGGCAGTCTGCTCGCCGCCCACATCGCCACCCAGGCGTCCGCCTCCCGCTCGAGAGGAACCGACCGATGACCCCGCGGACCACCGCCGTCCTGATGATCACGGCCGCCGTGCTCGTCAACGTGGCCTTCAGCGGCCTCGCCACCGTGTTCGACTACCCCGACGTCCTCAAGCACCCGGCGGCCGAGGTCCTCGCCTCCTTCCGCGCCTCGCAGGCCGCCGTGACGGGCTGGTTCCTCGCGCTCGCCCTGGGTGCGGCGCTGCTCGCTCCCATCGCGGTCGGGGTCGGGCGGCTCGGCGTCCCGCGCGATGCGGTGGGCGGTCCCCGTCGGGATCGCGGCAGCGGCCGTGCAGGTCGCGGGCCTGCTGCGCTGGCCGCTGCTCGTGCCGGGATGGGCTGCGACGGCCGCGGGCGGCGACCCCGCGGCGGCCGCCGCCGCCCGCGAGGCGTTCGGCACCGCGAACCGCGTCCTCGGAACGATGATCGGCGAGACCGGCGGCTACGTGCTCACGGCCGCCTGGACCGCGCTCGTCCTCGGGGCGCTGGGCACCGCCTTCGCCGGTCGCTGGTTCGTGGTCCTCGGCGCCACCTCGGCGGCCCTGGTGCTCGTCGGCGTGGTCTCCCCGCTGGACCTGCCGGTCGTGGACGTCGCCAACTTCGTCGGCTACGTGTTGTGGAGCGTCTGGCTGGTGGCCTTCGCGGTGGTGCTCCTGCGCCGCGCTCCGCGGACGAGCGCGCCGAGGCCTGGAGAGCGCCACCCCGTGCACCCCCGACGGTCGCAGCCATGATCGACGTCCCGGCGCGGAGTGCGACGCCCGGTGTCGCCTTCCGTGCCCGAACGGTGATCACCCGCGCCTGCCCCGGGTCACCCCCGGGTGAGCAGCGACCGCAGGAAGAACGTCACGTTCGCCGGCCGCTCCGCCAGCCGCCGCATGAAGTAGGCGTACCAGTCCGTGCCGTAGGGCAGGTAGACGCGCACCCGCTCGCCCTCGGCGGCCAGCTCCTGCTGCGCGCGGGGCCGCACGCCGTAGAGCATCTGCAGCTCGCGCGGCTCGCGGGTGCGGGCGAGCGCGATCATCGCCGGGTCGTGGGTGGCGACCATCGGCAACCCGCCGCCCACGGCAAGGACGTCGAGGCAGCGGGCGAAGGCGGCCCGGACGTCGTCCGGGTCCCGGTACGCGACGGAGCCGGGCTCGTCGTAGGCGCCCTTGCACAACCGCACCCGCGAGCCCGGGTGCGCGAGCTCGCGGCAGTCCGCCTCCGCCCGCCGCAGCTGGGCCTGGACGACCGCGCCCACCCAGGGGAAGTCCGCGCGCAGCGCCCGCACGGTCGCGAGGGTGGCGTCGGTGGTGGTGTGGTCCTCCATGTCGACGGTGACGGTGGTGCCCGCCGACGCGGCGGCCACGCAGACCGCCCGGGCATGCTCCAGGGTGATCGCCTGCGCGTCCCGGTCCAGCGACTGTCCGAGCGCGGAGAGCTTCACCGACACCTCCACCCGGTCCGCGAGGCCCGCGTCGCGCAATCGGGCGAGCAGCACCCGGTACTCCCCCACGGTGGCCCGCGCACCCGCCCGGTCCGTGACGTTCTCCCCGAGGTGGTCGACGGTGACGAGGCGGTCGGTGACCAGTTCGTGCACGACGGCGAGCACGTCGTCCACGGTCGTTCCCGCGACGAACCGGGTGACGATCGCCCGGGTGGGCCCGCGCTCCACCAGGGCGCGCACGCGCGGGGAGCGGGAGGCGGCGAGCAGGGCCGTCCGGAGCATGCAGCCGACGGTAGGGCGCGCCTACCCTCGGGGCCACCGCCGCCCTCGGGAGGAGGCCCACATGGACGCCGGCACCCGTACCCCCCTGCCGCGCAACGAACCGGTCCGCGACTACGCACCCGGCTCGGCGCAACGCGACTCGCTGTTCGCCGCGGTCGCCGTGCAGGCGGCCCGCACGATCGAGCTGCCCGCCACGATCGACGGCCACCGCCAGCGCGGCGGCGGGGACCGGTTCGATGTGGTCGCGCCGCACGACCACGCGCGCGTGCTCGGGGTGAGCGCCCACGCGAGCGGGACGCAGGCCAAGGCCGCCGTGGACGCCGCGCTGCGGGCCGCGCCCGCCTGGCGCGACCTCGGGTTCGACGAGCGCGCCGCCGTCCTGCTGCGCGCCGCGGACCTGCTCGCCGGGCCGTGGCGGGACCGGCTCAACGCCGCGACGATGCTCGGCCAGTCCAAGACCTGCCACCAGGCCGAGATCGACTCCGCCTGCGAGCTGATCGACTTCTGGCGCTTCAACGTCGCCTACGGCCACCGGATCCTCGCCGAGCAGCCCGAGTCGTCCCCGGGCGTGTGGAACCGGCTGGACCACCGTCCGCTGGAGGGCTTCGTCTACGCGATCACGCCGTTCAACTTCACCGCGATCGCCGGCAACCTCCCGACCGCACCCGCGCTCATGGGCAACACCGTCATCTGGAAGCCCTCGCCCACCCAGACGCTCGCCGCGTGCCTCACCCTGGAGCTGCTGGAGGAGGCGGGCCTGCCGCCGGGGGTGATCAACCTGTTGCCCGGCAACGGCTTCGACATCTCCGACGTGCTGCTCGCGGACCGGGCGCTCGCCGGGATCCACTTCACCGGCTCGTCGGCCACGTTCCAGCACCTGTGGCACCGGGTGGGGGCGAACATCGGCTCCTACGCCACCTACCCGCGGCTGGTCGGCGAGACCGGCGGCAAGGACTTCGTGCTCGCCCACGCCTCCGCGGACGTCGACGTGCTGCGGGTCGCGTTGGTGCGCGGCGCGTACGAGTACCAGGGGCAGAAGTGCTCGGCGGCGTCGCGGGCGTTCGTGGCGCGCTCGGTGTGGGAACGGCTGCGCGACGACCTCGTCGCCGAGGTGGACGCGCTGCCGATGGGCGACGTCGCCGATCCCGCGAACTTCCTGGGTGCGGTGATCGACCGCCGCGCCTACGACAAGGTCACCGCGGCGCAGCGGATGGCCGTGCGCGACGACCGGCTGCACGTCCTCGCCGGGGGGACCGCGGACGACTCGGTGGGCTGGTTCGTCCGGCCGACGCTCGTGGTCGGGGACGACCCCACCCACGAGATCTTCTCGACCGAGTACTTCGGCCCGCTGCTCGCCGTGCACGTCTACGACGACTCCGGGTGGGACGACGTCCTGCGCGGCATCGACGCCGGCTCGCCCTACGCGCTCACCGGCTCGGTGATCGCGCGCGACCGGGCCGCGATCGCGACGGCCGCCGAGCGGCTGCGGTTCACCGCGGGCAACTTCTACGTCAACGACAAGCCCACCGGGGCCGTCGTCGGGCAGCAGCCCTTCGGCGGGGCACGCGCGTCCGGCACGAACGACAAGGCGGGCTCGATGCTGAACCTGCTGCGGTGGGTGAGCCCGCGGACGATCAAGGAGACGTTCGTGGCGCCGACGTCGGTGCGCTACCCGTACCAGGGCTGACGCGGGCGGCCGGCGTGCGGGTGCCCTCCGGCGCGGGCGGGCCGGGGGGCGGCCGGTGTCTCGCCCGCCGTGGCCCGCCTCCCTATCCGCGCGAACGGCCCATGTGGGAAGACCTACTTCCCAAAAGGGCCGTTCGCGCGGGGATGCGGGGGCGGACCGCTCCCACAGCACCGGCAGCCCCGTGAGCCGCGGCACCGGCAGCCCCGCGAGCCACAGCACCGGCAGCCCCGTGAGCCACGGCACCGGCAGCCCCGTGAGCCACAGCACCGGCAGGCCCGCGAGCCGCGGCACCGCCCACCGACCCCAGCACCAGCCCGAACGCGACCACCGCCGTGCCCGCCCACACCGTCGGCCCCGGGACCGCGCCACCCAGCAGCACGCCGCCCACCGCCGCCGTCACCGGGACGACCCCGGTGAACAGCCCCGCCCGCCCCGCGCCGATCCGCCCGACCGCGGAGTACCAGAGCACGAATGCCACCGCCGTCACCACGACCGCCAGATGCACGGCCGCGAGCACGTGGTCGAGGCCCAGGCCGAGCACCGCGCCCGGGCCCTCGACCGCGAACCCGAGTGCCGCGAGGCCCACCGCGCCCATCCACACCGCGTGCAGCGACACCGCCCACGGGCCGAGCCGTCCCAGCACGGGCACCGCGAGCAGCGTGAACGCGCACTCCGTGGCCAGCACGAGCAGCGCCCAGCCGATCCCGGCCGCGTCGGTGCGCCCGCCGCCCTGCACGAGCGCCGCACCCACCGAGACGACGAGCGCCCCGCACACCACCGCCGGAGCCGGGCGCCGTCGCGCCGCGAGCGGGCCCGCCACCGCGAGGACGAGCGGGACCGCGGCGATCGCGACCCCGATCACCGCGGGCTCGGCATGCGCGACACCGCGCACGACGCCGACGTTGAACAGGACCAGCCCGGTCGCCGCGATCCCGGCCAGCCACGCCCACTCCCGGCCGCGGGGCCGCGGCAGCGGACGTCCCGTCGCCCGCGCGAGGACCAGCAGCAGTGCCGCCGCGAGCAGGTAGCGCACCGCCTGCGTGGTGAACAACGGCGCGTCGACCAGCACCGTCGACACCGCGACACTGCTGCCCACACACGCCATCGCGGCCGTCGCCAGCAGCGCACCCCTCGTCATGTGCCCGACGATCCGCCGAACTTGGTCCAGCTGCCAGGACCAATCCATCACCAGGAGACCGGACCAAGATGGAGCTGCTGGAGCTCGACCCCGCCCTCGTCCCGCCCCGCGACCGCGCCGGATGGCTCGCCGCGACCCTGCGCGGGGCCGTCGCGGACGGCCGGGTCGCCGTCGGTTCCCACCTTCCCGCGACGCGGGTGCTGGCCGCCTGGTTGGGCGTCTCCCGCGGGGTCGTCGTCGAGGCCTACCAGCGGCTCGTCGACGAGGGCCTCTGCGTGGGGCGCCGAGGCGCGGGCACCATCGTGCACGCCGCGCCGGTGGCGGCGACCCCGGCCCCGCCCGCGCCCGCCCCCGTCGACCTGGACCTGTCCCCGGGCCTGCCCGACCTCTCCGCCTTCCCCCGCGCGGCGTGGCTGCGGGCCGAGCGCGCGGTGCTGGAGCGGCTCGCGCCCCACGAGCTCGGCTACGGCGACCCCCGCGGCTCGCCCCTCCTGCGCGCGGCGCTGGCCGGCAGGCTCGCCCGCACCCGCGGCATCCGGGCCGACCCGGCCGACCTCATCGTCACGAACGGCGTCGCGCAGGGCCTCGCGCTCGTCGCGCAGGTGCTGTCCGCGCGGGGGCACACCCGGGCCGGCGTCGAGGACCCCGGCTCGCACGGCGCCATCGCCCAGACCCGCAGCTGGGGCCTCGACCCCGTCCCGATCCCGGTCGACGGCGACGGCCTGGACGTCGACGCGCTCGCCACCGCAGACGTCGGGGCCGTGTTCGTCACCCCGGCCCACCAGTTCCCGACGGGTGTCGTGCTCGCCGGGGCACGGCGGCGCGCGCTCGCCGCCTGGGCCCTCGACGGCGGTGTCGTGGTCGAGGACGACTACGACGCCGAGCACCGCTACGACCGTGCTCCGGTGGCCGCGCTGCACTCCCTCGCGCCCACCCGGATCGTCCACCTCGGCAGCGTGTCGAAGACCCTGGCGCCCGCGCTGCGCCTCGGCTGGGTGCTGGCCCCGCCCGGGCTGCGTGACGAGCTCGTCGCGCGCAAGTACCACTCCGACATCGCCGGGCCCGCCCTCCCCCAGCTCGCCCTGGCCGAGCTGATCACCTCCGGGGAGCTGGACCGGCACCTGCGCCTGGTGCGGGTGCGGCACCGGGCCCGCCGCGACGCCCTGGTGGCGGCGCTGGCCGAGCACCTGCCGGGTGCGCGGGTGCACGGCGTGGCGGCGGGGCTGCACCTGCTCCTCACGCTGCCGGACGACGTGGTCGTGGCCCTGCCACCCGTCGCCCCACCCGTTTCCCCCCGCGAACGGCCCGAACGGGAATACCTATCGCCCGAACGGGCCGTTCGCGCCGACCTGGACGGGCCGCCGGTCGACGTCGCACTGGCCGAGCGGGCGCGCCGGGCCGGGGTCGCCGTCCACCCGCTGTCGCACCACCGCCTCACCCCCGGCCCACCGGGGCTGGTCCTGGGCTACGCCGCGGCGACCCCGGACCGCCTGTGGGAGGCGGCGCGCCGCCTCGGGGCACTCGTCCACGGCTCGTGATCCGCGTCCGCGGTCGGATCCGGCCATCCGTGACCGCGTCGTACCGCAGACGCAGATCATGGCTGGCGGGCTGCGACCGCAAACGCCGCGGACAACTCCGGCAGCATCCGCTCCAGCTCGGCCCGCCGCGGCCCGGCGTACCCGAGGACGATGCCCGACGCGGTGGGGGCGCCCGAGAAGTGGCGGGCCAGCCCGTCGATCAGCACCCCGCGGACGGCCGCGGCCTGCACCACCGCGCGTTCGACGGCGGGGCCCGCCAGCCCCACCACGACGTGGGCCCCGGCCGGGTCGCCACGCACCCGGAGCCCGGCCGCCGCCACCGCGGCGACCGTGAGGGCACGGCGGTCGGCCAGCTCGCGGCGGAGCCTGCGCAGGTGGCGGGCGAGGTCACCGTGCGCGGCCAGCGCCGCCAGCACCCGCTGGCCCGCCCGCGAGGGCCGCTGCCCGGTGAGCTCACGGCGGTCCAGCACCGCGGTACGAACCGGCGCGGGCGCGACCAGCCAGCCCGCCCCGAGGGTCGGCGTGAGCACCTTGCTCGCCGTGCCGAGGTGCGCGACGACGTCCGGGCCGAGCGCGGCGAGCAGCGGCAGCGGGGCGACGTCGAAGCGCAGCTCGCCGTCGTAGTCGTCCTCGATCACGAGGAACCTCTCGGCCCGGGCCCGCTCGACGAGGGCGACGCGGCGGTCCGCGGGGAGCAGCGCGCCGAGCGGGTACTGGTGGGCGGGCGTGCAGTACACCGCGGCGAGCCCCGGCGGGAGCGCGGCGACGTCGAGGCCGCCCTCGTCGACGGGCACGGGTACCACCTCCAGGCCCGCGGCCTCGAACGCCGACCGGGCCCGCTGGTAGCCCGGCTCCTCGACGGCGACCCGGGCGCCGCGCGGCATCGTCGCCGCGAGCTCGGCGATCGCGCAGGTGCTGCCCGACGTCGCGAGCACCGCGCCCGGGTCGGCCGGCATGCCCCGGTGGCGCAGCAGGTGCTCGACCACCGCGACCCGGAACGCCGCCACCCCGACGGCATCGGGCGCGGCGTCCGGTGGCGCGTCCGCGGCCGCCCGCCACGCCCGGCGCCAGGCTGCCCGGTCCAGGACCTCCACGCACGGTGTCCCGGCCCGCAGGTCGACCCCCGTCGCACGAGCGGCCCGTTCGTCCGACCCGGTGGGACGAACGCGCCGCTCGTCCGATCCACCGGCCCGGCCCGCCGGCGGTGCCGCGGTCACGTACGTCCCCGAACCCCGCCGCCCCTGCACCCAGCCCTCCGCGAGCAGCTGCTCGTACGCGGCGGCGGTCACGGTCCGGCTCACCCCGAGTTCCGTGGCGAGCGCCCGGGTGGACGGCAGCCGGTCCCCGACCCGCAGGCTCCCGCCCGCAGCAGCCGCCCGCAGCGCGTCGGCGAGCTGGGCGGCGAGGGGGACGTCCACCGAACGGTCGATCACGATCGGCGGCATGTGGCCTCCAAGGATCGTCGGCAAATGGCCATTGAAGGATGCCACTACGGCGCCGAGGATCGAGGCCATGACGCCGCTCGCCACCACCCCCCGCACGAGGCTCACCCGCCTGCGCGAGCGGGCCCGCACCGACAGCGCCGACCTGTACGACGTGCTGGACGCCGGCCTGGTCTGCCATGTCGGCCTCGTGGTCGACGGCGCCCCGGTCGTGATCCCCACCGGGTACGGGCGCCGGGGCGACACCCTCTACCTGCACGGATCCACCGGTGCGGGATGGCTGCGCCGGGCCGCGGGCGCGCCGGTGTGCGCGACGGTGACCCACCTGGACGGGATCGTCTACGCCCGCTCGGTGTTCCACCACTCGATGAACTACCGCTCCGCGGTGGTCCACGGCACGCTGCGTGCCGTCACCGACCGGGACGAGGTCGACGCGGCGCTGGAGGCGATCGTCGAGCACCTCGCGCCCGGCTCGTGGGAGCACGCCCGCCGCCCGACCGGGCGCGAGCTGGCCGCGACCGCCGTGCTCGCCCTCGACCTCGCCGAAGCGAGTGTCAAGGTTCGCACCGGCCCGCCGGGCGACGACGAGGCCGACATCACGCAGGGCGGGCGCTGGGCCGGTGTCCTGCCGCTCACCACGGTGTTCGGCCCGCCGGTCCCGTGCCCGAGCCTGGAACCGGCCGCGACGACCCCGCCGCACGTCCGGGAGCGTGTCGCGCCCGCGTAACCTCGTCGCGCGTGACGTACCCCGAAGCCGCACGACGGGATCTCGTCGAGGAGCTGCACGGTCACCGGGTCCCCGATCCCTACCGGTGGCTCGAGGACCCCGACGATCCCGCCACCAAGGACTGGTCCGCCGAGCAGGACGAGCTGGCCCGCGGCGTCCTCGATGCGCTCCCCGGCCGCGACACACTCGCCGGACGCCTGACGTCGCTGCTCGACGCCGGGTACGTGTCCGCGCCGCTGTGGCGCGCCGGGCGCCGCTTCGCGATGCGCCGCATGCCCGGGCAGGAACACGGCGTGCTGTTCGTGACCGAGCCGGACGGGCGCGAGCGCGTGCTGATCGACCCGATCACCCTCGACCCGGACGGCCTCACCACCCTGGACCTGTGGGTGCCCGACCACGACGGCAGGCTGCTCGTGTACGGCCTGTCGGCGGGCGGGGACGAGCAGTCCACCCTGCAGGTCCTCGACGTCGACACCGGCGAGATCGTGGACGGCCCGATCGACCGCTGCCACGTCACGTCGGTGGACTGGCTGCCCGGAGCCGGGCAGCTGGTGTACGTCCGCAAGGTCGCCGACGCGCGCGACGACTTCCGCCGCCGCATCCACCTGCGCACCCTCGCCACCGGCGAGGAGCGGCTGGTGCACGCTCCCGGCCTCTACGACGACCACACCTACTACGGCGTCGACGTGTCCCGGGACGGGCGGTGGCTCGTGGTGAGCGCCCGGGTCGGGACGGCCCGGCGCGACAGCCTCTGGATCGGCGAGATCGGCCAGATCGGTGAGGATGGCGCCGGCGGGCTCACGCCCGTGCTCACCCAGGCCGACGACGTGCAGTGCCGGGCCTGGGTGGCCCCCGACGGGCGGCTGTACCTGCTCACGACCGACGGCGCCCCCCGCTGGCGGCTCGCCGTCGCCGACCCGGAGAACCCGGGGCGCGAGCACTGGCGGGAGCTGATCGCCGAGGAGCCGGACTCCGTGCTCACCGGTGTCGCCCGGTTGGAGACGGAGCCGGGCGCCGAGTCGCTGCTCGTCGTCGCGCGGCGCCGCCACGCCGTCTCCGAGCTGGCGCTGCACCGCGGAGACGGCACCCACGTCGCGGACATCCCGCTGCCGGGCACCGGCTCGCTCGCGGGCGTCCGCACCGCCGACGAGGCGACACCCGCCCAGTACGGCCGGGTGTGGTTCGGCTTCACCGACCTCGTCACGCCCCACCGTGTCCACCGGTTCGACCTGGCCACCGGCACGGTCGAGCTGGAGATCGACTCGCCCGGGGCGGTGGAGGTCCCGCCCGCACACACCGAGCAGCGCACCTTCACCTCCGCGGACGGCACGACCGTGCGCATGTTCGTCGTCTCCCCACCCGGCGCAGGCGAGCCCCGCCCGACCCTGCTCTACGGCTACGGCGGGTTCGCCAACGCGCTCGCGCCCGCGTTCTCGGCGACGGCGCTGACCTGGGTCGCCGCGGGCGGCACCTATGTCATGGCGTCCCTGCGCGGCGGGGGCGAGGAGGGCGACGGCTGGTACCGATCCGGGCGCCGCGAGCACAAGCAGAACACCTTCGACGATCTCCACGCCGCCGCCGAGGCGCTGATCGCCGCAGGCGACACCGCCCCGGACCAGCTCGCGATCATGGGCGGGTCCAACGGCGGCCTGCTCGTCGGTGCAGCGCTCACGCAACGTCCCGAGCTGTACCGGGCCGTCGTCTGCTCCGCTCCGCTGCTGGACATGGTGCGCTACGAGCACTTCCTGCTCGGCCGAACCTGGAACGACGAGTACGGCACGGCCGAGGACCCCGAGCAGCTGGGCTGGCTGCTCTCCTACTCGCCCTACCACCACGTCCGCGACGGCACGGCGTACCCGGCGGTGCTGTTCACGGTCTTCGACGCCGACACCCGCGTCGACCCGCTGCACGCCCGCAAGATGTGCGCCGCGCTCCAGCACGCCACGACGTCGGACCCGGCGACGCACCCGGTCCTGCTGCGCCGCGAGTCCGGGGTCGGTCACGGCGCGCGGTCGGTGAGCCGGTCCGTCGCGCTGGCCGTGGACCAGCTGGCGTTCCTCGCCGCATACACCGGGCTGGAGCCGGCCTGATGCCCATCGACGACCTGCTGGAGCCGCAGTGCGTCACCGACGCGGGCTCCTGGTGCGCGCGCTTCTACGAATGGACCCACAACGACACGCTCTCCCGCGCCGCGGACTCGATCGTGTCGCACACGGTCTCCATCACCCTGATCGTCATCTTCGCGGTCATCACCCGTCACCTGCTGCACCGGGCCATCCGCCGGATGGTGGACGGTGTCACCAACGGCAGCGTCCGCCGCGTCGTCGCCCGCCGCACGCCGGCGAGGGTCAAGGAGGCGGCCCGGCCGTTGGTCTCGACGCGCCGCCGCGCCCGGGCGCAGACGATCGGCTCCATCCTGCGTTCGATCAGCTCCGCCGTCGTGCTGGTCGTGGCGCTCGTGATGATCCTCGCCGAGTTCGGCGTCGCGCTCGGGCCGATCCTCGCGAGCGCAGGCATCCTCGGCATCGCGCTCGGTTTCGGCGCGCAGAACCTGGTGCGCGACTTCCTCTCGGGCATGTTCATGCTGCTGGAGGACCAGCTCGGCGTCGGGGACGTCGTCGACCTCGGCCAGGCCAGCGGCACCGTCGAGGCCGTCGGGCTGCGCATCACCACGGTCCGGGACGCCTACGGCACCGTCTGGTACGTCCGCAACGGCGAGATCCTGCGGGTGGGCAACAAGAGCCAGGACTTCGCCGTGGCCGTCGTGGACCTGCCGCTCGCCCACCAGGCGGACTTCGGCGACGCCACGGAGATCGCGGACAGCGTCGCCACCGAGCGGGTGGCCCGCGAGGACCTCGCGGACTGGGTGCTGGCGCCGCCGGAGGTGCTCGGCGTGGAGAAGGCGACCGCCGAGGGCGTCACGCTGCGGGTGACCGTGCGCGTCGCGCCCGGGAAGCAGTTCGCGGTCCAGAGGGCGCTCTACGCCGCGGTCTCGGACGCGTTCGACGACGCCGGCCTGCCCGCCCCCGGCGCCACGCCGGGCACCTTGCCCGAGGAGGCCGCGCCGACCCCGCCGAAGGCGGAGCAGGTGCCCTTCACGGCACCGAAGGGACCAGAGGGAGGATGAGGGGGTGACGAACCCACACGACTTCTACGCCGAGGTCGGCGGCGCACCGGTGTTCGAGAAGATCGTCGCGCGGTTCTACGAGCAGGTCCGCGACGACGAGATCCTCCGGCCCCTCTACCCCGAGGAGGACCTCGGCCCGGCCGAGGTGCGCCTGCGGATGTTCCTCGAGCAGTACTGGGGCGGCCCGCGCACCTACTCCGAGCAGCGCGGGCACCCCCGGCTGCGGATGCGGCACGCCCCGTTCCGGATCGGGCCGATCGAGCGCGACGCGTGGTTGCGCTGCATGCGGGTCGCGGTGGACGAGGCGGGCCTGCCCGAGGCGCACCGGGCCCAGCTGTGGCAGTACCTGGAGTACGCGGCGCAGAGCATGGTCAACTCGACGTTCTGAGGCCGCGGTGCCGGTCGCGCCGCCGGACGGTCGAGGCCACGCGGGATCAGGTCGAACTCGCCCGCGTGGTCGCGGGCGCCGGAGCCGCTGCGGCAGCGGCCTGTTCGGCGGCGAACGCGCTGGCCTCGGCGTTCGCCGAGTAGTCGGCGATCTCCTTCTGCAGGGTGCGGCGGACCTTGGGTTGTTGCGCGAGCGCCACCGCGAACACGGTGAGCAGCACCCACATCGTGAGGCAGCTCAGCACGATCAACACCCCGGGTATCCATGCCGAGCCGAGCCGCTCGGTCAGCGCCCGAGCGGCGAACACCCGCCAGATGAGCATCAGGTTGACGAGGTAGCCCACGGCGTAGGACGCCACGAACGCGATGAGGAACTGCTTGAGGCTTCCCGACTCGCGCCGCCTCAGGATCGGCTCATCGCGGGTCGGCAGCCCGATCGACAGCACGTTGCCGACCCCGAGCCAGAGCAGGATGAAACAGATCACCAGGGCGCAGGCCTTGACGAAAGCGCCGAGATCACCCGCTCGCCAGGCGAGAAGGGCGCTGAGCAGGAAGCCGATGGGCGCGACGATGACCAGCAACGCCAGATTCTTGATCACCAGGAGCCGCCAGAGCCGCTCGCCGGTGTCCAGCGCGGCCCGCACCCGCATGGCGTCGAAACTCATCGCGTTGATGCAGACCGACCCGCCCATCACCACCGAGATCACCCACAGCCCCAGGTAGGGCAACCACTTCCGGTCCTCGTCCCACTGGAACAGCCGGATGTAGCCGAGGTAGAGCAGGCCGAGGGCCAGCGTGATGGCGAGACTCTTCACCGTCGTCCGCGGTTTGCGGGCGAGCACATACCTGATCTCCCCCAACAGGCCCTGGGCGAGGGCCGGCCCATGCCGGCTGACCGCGTTGCGCCCGTGCAGCGGTACGTGCCCGTCGGCGGCCGCCGCCTCCGCCTCGTCCTCGCCCGCCTGGATGCGGGCCAACCTGGCCTGCAGGACGGCCAGCGCGGCGTCGGTGAGCGCCATCCGGGCGACCCCGACGGCGGCCACCGCGTCCAGCTCCGCCTGCGCCGCTGCCCGATGGCTGAGCCGCGGCGGACCGTCGTCCCGCTCCTCGGGGCCGCCCTCGGTCGACGGCTCCTGGCCGGGAAGGGCGGGTTGCGCCCCGAGATCGAGGTACGTGTGCCGAAGGCCCGCCCAGCGGGGCGACAGCCGGTCCGGGTCGAGGTCCAGGCTCACCTCCTCCCGTTGCCGCTCCGCGGTCTTGCGGACCGTCCGGATGAGTCCCTGGACGTCGGCCTCCTCCTTCCATTTCGAGGCCAGGGCCACCTTCTCCGCGGCTGCGGCCCGCTCGACCAGCTCCGTGAGGTCATCGACGGCGGCCATCAGTCCTCCTCAGCCCGCCCACATCGGTATCCCCATCGTCCGGTCTGCGCCCCCGCCGCGACTCATCTCCGACGGATGAACGGACGGCCCGGCCCGCGGGTCAGTCGGCGCGCAGCCGCTGTGCCGCGGCCACCACGTCGATCAGGCCGGTGCCCTTGTCGAACGAGGTGAGATAGGGCCCGACGCGGGTGTAGGAGCCCTCGCCGTCGTAGCGGAACGCCGTCGCCTTGAGCGCGTCCTCCACCTGGGCGGGTGTCGCCGACGGCCGCAGCTGGAACAGCTGCGCCACCGCCCCGGCCACGTGCGGCGCCGCGAACGACGTCCCGGTCAGCTCGACGAAGTTCCCGCCGTCGCGGCTGCCGGGCCGGCCGATGCACGTGACCAGTGTCGGCCGGCACGACGACAGGATCGCCTCGCCGGGGGCCGAGACGTCCGGCCAGGTCGCCGGGTCCGACAGGCGCCCGCGGGAGGAGAACACGGCGACGTCGGGCGCGCCCGGGAGGTCGCGCTGCCCGGTGCCGTGGTCGGTGTGGCCTGCGACGCTCACCACCCCCGGCGTGGGGTCCTGGCCGGGCGGGTTGCTGTGGTTGTCCGAGCCGTCACCGCCGTCGTTGCCGTTGGCCCACACGGTCACCACACCCTCGCGGGCGAGCGCCTCCTGGAGCTTCGCCTCCGCCTCGTCAGGGTCGAAGTCGCCCCCACCGCCGGGCCCGTAGGAGTTGGTCGTGACCCGGATCGGCGGGCACACCGTCGCGGGCACCCCCGGCCCGCACGGCGCCGCGTGGTGCTCCAGCACCCAGTTGAACGCGGTCATCGCCGCGACGTAGGCCTGGTTGGTCGAGATCGCCAGGGACACGATCGAGGCACCGGGCGCGGCACCCGACACGCGCGTGCCGTCGGCGAGCGCCACCTCGCGGCCCGCGGCGATGCCCGCCACGTGCGTGCCGTGGCCGATGTCGTCGGTCGGGCGGTCGCCGGCCTCGGCGCAGTCGTCGGGGCTGAACGGGTCGCAGTCCAGGTTCGCGACGACCTTCCCGCCCGCGAACGACGGATGGGTCGGGTCGATGCCCGAGTCGATGACCGCGATGCTCACCCCGGTACCGTCGAGCGGCGAGCCGTTCGCGCCGTGGAACGCGCCGATCGCCTCCCGCCCGCGGGTCGCCAGGTGCGAGCTGACCTGCCGCGCCTCGCGCGCCGAGAAGGCGACGTCCTTCGGGGTCTCGACGCGGATGACCCCCGGCTGTCCGCCAGCCTGAGCCGCCTGCGTCGCGGTGCCCTGGGCGACCACGATCCCGACCTTGCGGAACTGCGTCACGACCCGCATGCCGACGGCCTGCACAGCCGCCTCGGCGGCCTGCGCGTCCCGGCCGTGGACCAGCACGGTGCGGCCGCGCACGACGACACCGTCACCGCCCGGTGCCGCGTGTGCGGTGCCTCCCGACCCGACCAGCGCGGCCACCAGACCGATCGCCACCGCCCACCGCCGCCGTGCCGTGCTCATGTACCGCGTGCCCCCTGCCTGTCCGTGGGGCCCCACTCCACACCCGCCACGGCGGCAAGGTCACTCTGCGCAGCACGATCGTGGCAATGAACGACCCGTCCGAGGGACGCTCGGCCGGGATCAGGCGATGATCAGCGGCAAGGCGGTCACCCTGCGTCGGACGATGGCGCCGAACCGTGCGTCCAGCCGCAGCCACGAGCCCGTGGCCGACACGCGCACAATGTCCGTCCCCGCACCCGCTCCGAGAAACCCCATCCCCGACAGCGCGAACAGGCACCGCAGCGGCACCTTCACCGCGCCGGGCCCTGCGGCGGGAGTTCCGGGGGCTCCCGCAGTGCCGCCGGCCCCGGGGGCACCCGCGGCACCGGATGCACCGGCGGGCGCGGCACCGGCCTGCGCCGTGAGCACGGTCTGGTCCAGCAGCGACGCCGGCGGGCCGAGCGGGCCCGCGTTCTCCCGCGCCACGGCGAGGCCGCGCTCGGCGATCGCGTCCAGCTCGGCGGCCGGGACGTCCTCCACCACCGTCCAGCCGTCCTCGGGTGGCAGGTCGCCGAGCACGGCCGGAAGCTGCGGGCCCGGATCGATGGTCGGCGCGCGGTCCACGGCGAGCGCGGTGAGCAGCCCGGAGGCCGACACGGTCAGATCCGCAGGTTCGACCTCGCCGCGCACGGAGCGTGTGGCGAGCGCGTCGAACGGGGTGGGTGCCCAGGCGACGACGTAGCGCTCGTCACCGCGCCGTTGCGCCCGCAACCGCACCGGCGCCACCTGGTCCAGCCGCACGACGCGGGCGGTGAACGCCCCCAGGTCGTCGCGGTCGGCCTGGTCCGGTATCGCGAGCCTGCCGGACGGGGCCGTCACGCCTGCACCGTCCAGCGGGCGAGGAACTCCCGCTCCGGGGCGCTGAGCCGCCGCGGACGGTTCGCGTCGAGATCGACCATCGCCATCCGCGTCCAGGCCGTCGTCGCGACCGGGTCCTCCACGGCCGGGCCGTCGTGCATCTCGTAGTGGATCCGGAACGACGCGGCGCGCAGCTCGTCGACCCACATCGCCACCCGCAGCCGCGGCCGGTACGGAACCTGGCGGCGGTAGTCGACGTTCAGCCCCGCGACCAGCAGACCCGCCGAGAACGCGGTGACGCCCTCCGCGGCCGCCGCGTCGAACAGGAGCGCGATGCGGGCCTCCTCGAGCAGCGTGACGGTGCGGGCGTGGTTGATGTGCCGGTAGGAGTCCTGGTCGGTCCAGCGCACCGGCACCTGCGCGACGAATCGGCCCACGCCCGAGAGCCTTCCAGACGCGGCCGCGGCCCGGTCGGCAGGCGGCCGCTTCCGGGACCCGGCCAACTGCCGACGCTGCGCCAACCGCCGTCGCGCCCGACCCG
>JBFWRR010000010.1:93378-100863 GCA_050248815.1 Pseudonocardia sp.
CCCGACCCGTCGCCACCGGACGGGGCGCCTACCGCTACCGGGCGAGCCCGCGCAGCTCCCGCGACACCACCGAAAGCGTCGCGAGGTCGAGCCGCTGCGACGTGCCCACCTCCTGCAGCGCCGCGCGGGCGCGCACGAGCCGCGACGCGTTCGCCCGTTCCCAGGTGGTGATCGCGTCCCCGACGCCGGTGCCCGGCGCGACCTCGCGCAGCGCGTCGAGCGTGATCGCCCGCAGCGAGCCGTAGAGGTCGTCGCGCAGGGCCAACCTGGCCAGCGAATGCCAGCGGTCCGCGCGATCCAGGAACGTCACCGAGGTGAGCGCGGTGTCGATGCCCAGGTGGTCCGAGAGCGCGAAGTACAGCTGCGCCACCTCGCGTGGATCGCGCGGCTCGCGATCGCGCTCGGCGATCTCGGTGAGCTCGACCACGTCCAGCAGGCCGTAGCCCGACACGAGGGCTGCTGCGGCGACGGCGTCGGCGTCCGGGACCCCCTCGGCGCGCAGCTCGTCGGCCCGCTTTCCCATGTCCGCGCGCTCCCTGCCCCGCAGCAGCTCGGGCAGCTGCGCCCGCAGCTCCCGCACGGCGCCGGCGAACCGGGTGACCTCCGCACCGACGGCGAGCGGCTGCGGCCGGTTGGTGAGGAACCACCGCGACGCGCGGTCCAGCAGCCGCCGCGACTCCAGCACGACGTCGTCCGCGACGGTGGTGGGCACCTCGATCGGCGGCTCCCCGCCCGGCCCCGGCTCGCCGCACAGCCGCTGCCACAGCACCGGCAGGTCGAACACCGCCGTCGTGACGGCGTAGGCGCGCAGCGCGTCATCCGGCCCTGCCGACAGCTCCTCACCCAGCCGGAACGCGTAGGTGATGCCACCGCCGTCGACCATCTCGTTGACGAGCTTCGTGACCACGATCTCGCGCCGGAGCGGATGACCGGCGATCGCGGCCGGGTGGCGCTCGCGCAGCGGCTGCGGGAAGTACTCCGGCAGCCGCGCGGCGAACGCGGGCACGTCCGGCAGCGACGTGGCCACCACCCGCGCGGTCAGGTCGAGCTTCGTGTGGGCGAGCAGGGTGGCCAGCTCCGGACCGGTGAGGCCCTTCCCCGCCGCCTCGAGCTCCTTGAACCCGGCCTCGTCCGGCAGCACCTCCAGCTGCCGGTCCAGCCCGGTGCGGGCCACCAGCTCGGCGGTGAGCCGCGCGTGCGGGGACACCATCGCCGGTGAGTGCGCCCGGGCGATCCCGAGCACCGTGTTCTGGTCGCGGTTGTCGCCCAGGACCAGATCGGCGACCTCGTCGGTCATCTCGGCGAGCAGCCGGTTGCGCTCCTCGCGGGTGAGCTCGCCCGCCGTCACGAGCCGGTCCACCAGGATCTTGATGTTGACCTCGTGGTCGGAGCAGTCCACGCCTGCCGAGTTGTCGACGGCGTCGGTGTTGATCCGGCCGCCCAGCCGGGCGAACTCGATGCGCCCGCGCTGGGTGAAGCCGAGGTTGCCGCCCTCTCCGACGACCTTCACCCGCAGCTCCCTGCCGTCCGCACGCACGGCGTCGTTGGCCTTGTCGCCCGCGTCGGCCTGGGTCTCGTCCGTGGCCTTCACGTAGGTGCCGATGCCGCCGTTCCACAGCAGGTCCGCGGGTGCGCGCAGGATCGCCGCGACGAGCTCGGGCGGGCTGAGCCGCTCCACGTCCTCGGCGAGCCCGAGCGCCCTGCGCATCTCCGCGCCGACCGGCACCGCCTTCGCCGTGCGCGGCCACACGCCACCCCCCGGGCTGATGACGCTGCGGTCGTAGTCGTCCCAGGACGACCGCGGCAGGGCGAACATCCGCCTGCGCTCGGCGTAGGAGCGTGCCGCATCCGGGTCCGGGTCGACGAAGACGTGCCGGTGGTCGAACGCTGCGACCAGCCGGATGTGCGGCGAGAGCAACATCCCGTTGCCGAAGACGTCACCGGACATGTCCCCGATGCCGACGACGGTGAACTCCTGGCTCTGGGTGTCCACACCCAGCTCCCGGAAGTGCCGCTTCACGCTCTCCCAGGCGCCCCGGGCCGTGATGCCCATGGCCTTGTGGTCGTATCCGACCGAGCCTCCCGAGGCGAACGCGTCCCCCAGCCAGAACCCGTAGGACGCCGCGACCTCGTTGGCGAGGTCGGAGAACCGCGCCGTGCCCTTGTCCGCGGCGACGACCAGGTAGGAGTCGTCGCCGTCGTGGCGCACGACGTCCGGCGGGGGCACCGTCTCGCCGCCGACCAGGTTGTCCGTCACGTCGAGCAGGCCAGAGATGAAGGCGCGATAGCAGGCCTGCACCTCCTCGGCGTCCGGCTCGGAGCGGCGCACGACGAACCCGCCTTTCGCCCCGACCGGCACGATCACGGCGTTCTTCACCTGCTGCGCCTTCACCAGCCCGAGGATCTCGGTGCGGTAGTCCTGGGGCCGGTCCGACCAGCGCAGCCCGCCGCGCGCGACCGGCCCGAACCGCAGGTGCACGCCCTCGACCCGCGGGGAGTACACGAAGATCTCGAACCGGGGCCGCGGTTGCGGCATGTAGGGCACCTTCGTCGGGTCGACCTTGAACGACAGGAACGCCCGGTTGCGGTAGAAGTTCGTGCGCAGCGTCGCGGTGATGCCGGTGACGTACGCGCGCAGGATCCGGTCCGCGTCCAGGCCGGTGACGGCCTCGATCCGGCGGTCGACGTCGGACAGCGCCGTGTCCATCGCCGCCGCCCGCTCCTGCTCGTCCAGTGCGGGGTCGAACCGGGCGCGGAACAGCGACAGCAGGGCCGCGGCGACGTCCGCGTGCGCGAGCAGCACGTCGGCGATGTAGACCATGCCGTAGGCGACCCCGACCTGGCGGGCGTAGCGTGCGTAGGCCCGCAGCACCGCCACCTCGCGCCACGGCAGGCCCGCCCGCAGTACCAGCGGGCTGAACCAGTCGCTCTCCGCGTCCCCGCGCCACGCCGCCGAGAACGCCGCGCAGAACGACCGCTCCAGCTCGCCCTCCGGGCGGTCCGCGACCGCGGCGCGGGTGGCCTCGTCCAGCCGGATGCCGAAGTCGTAGCGGAAGCAACGCAGGCCGTCCGGCCGGCGGAACTCGGCGGGCTGCTCGTCGAGCACCTCGACGCCGAGTTGCTGCAGCAGCGGCAGTACCGAGGTGAGCGTCACCGGCTCGCCCGCGAGGTAGAGGGTGAACCGCCGCTCGTGCTCCGCCGGTCCGGGGTGCACGCGCACGTCGAACGCACCCGGCCCCTCCAGGGCGGCGATCCGCCGCAGATCCTCCACTGCATGCGCCGGATCGACGGTGGCCTTGTAGGCCTCGGGCACACCGGCGAGCAACGCCGCCGTCGCGTCCTCGCACCCGGGCTGGGCGAGGAACCGGTCGTCCCAGGTGCGGATCGCCGCCGCGAGGTCGTTCTCGAGCGCCTCGGTCGCCGCCGCGGCCGCCTGCGGCCTGCCGAAGTAGGTCTCGAACCCCGACGCGTCCGGCTGGGTGTGGACGGTGAAGTGCACCATCGCGACGCTGGACTCGGACACCCATGCCGTGTGGTCGACGGCTCGCCCACCGAGGCGCTCGCGCAGCACGTCCGACATCGCGAGACGCGAGGACGTGGTGTAGCGGTCCCGCGGCAGGTACACGAGCACGGCGATGAAGCGCCGGTACGGGTCGCGGCGCAGGAACAACCGCAGCCCCCGGCTGCCGGCGATCGCGAGAACCCCGATCGCGGTGTCGTGGAGCCGCTCGGTGTCCGAGCTGAACAGCTCCTCGCGCGGCAACCCGGAGATCACCTGCAGCATCTGCTGGCCGGAATATGAGTCCAGCGGGAACCCGGCGTGGTGGATGGCCTCCCGCACCCGGCCGGCCACGATCGGGATGTCCAGCACGCTCTCGTACAGCGCGGGTACGGTCAGCGAGCCGAGGAAGCGGTGCTCTCCGGTGAGCATGCCGTACTCGTCGACGGTGCGGATCGAGATGAAGTACGGGTGTACCGAGTGCAGCGGCCCCTTCATGCTCGCCCGCGTGATCACCAGGGCGTCGTGGCGCAGCCGATGGGCTCCCGTGCTGTCCGCGCTGGGCGCGAACGCCCGGCTCACCCGCGTGTCACGGCGAAGGACGCCGAGACCGTCGCCCTCCGGGGCGAGGTCGTTCTCGTCGAATCCGACGTAGCGGCGATAGCCGACGAAGGCGAGATGGCCGTCGGCGAGCCAGCGCAGGAGATCGGCGAGCTCCGCGGCCGACGGGCCGCCGCGCGGGACCATCGACTGGTCCTTCACGAGCTCGTCCGCGAGTTCGACGGCGCGGTGCACCATGGCGCTCCCGTCCGCGATGACCTCCCGGACGTCGCGCAGAACGGCCTCGACCTCCGCCCGGAGCGCGGCCGGGTCGGGGACCGCGGCGACGAGCTCGACCCGCAGCCACGACTCCGCGATCGCCCCGGCAGGCGGGTCGACGGGATCGGCGTCGGGCAGTGTCTCGAGGAGGGTCCCTGCCCCGTCCCGGCGTACGACGACGATCGGGTGGAGGATCCCGGCCGAGCTGCCCCCGGCCCGCTCGATCGCCCCGAGCACGGAGTCGACCAGGAACGGCATGTCGTCGGTGACGACCTCGACGACCGCCTCCGGCTGCGCGGAATCCCCGGCCACCCGCACGATCGCCATGCCGGCGGCCCGCCGGGCGGCAAGCGCACGGTGCGACCGGGCGGCCGCGACGAGGGCCTCCGCGGACCCGCGACGCCCCACGTCCGGCGAGTGGCGGGCGTAGAGCTCGCCGAGCGCGGCGAGCTCGGGGTCCACCGCCTGGGTCTCGGTGTCGGTCACGTCAGCTCCTCGCCGGTGCTCGTCCTCGCCGTGACCGGTGAACCCCCCGCGGGTCTGGCCCCGCAGGTGCGGTCACGAGTGCTCCATTGCTCTCGTGCGGTGGCTCGAATTCGTTGCTCTCGTGTCGCCCTTTGCCTCCGCTGCTCGTGTCGCCGCGTCCGCGCCGGTCACGAGCGATCGCTTCCCGCGCCCGCGGGCGGCTGATCAGTCCCGCGTGAGCTTGCGGTACGTCACCCGGTGCGGGCGCGCCGCTTCGGCCCCCATTCGCTCGACCTTGTTCTTCTCGTACGCCTCGAAGTTGCCCTCGAACCAGAACCACGCGGCCGGGTTCTCATCCGTTCCCTCCCAGGCGAGGATGTGCGTACACACGCGGTCCAGGAACCACCGGTCGTGTGAGATCACGACGGCGCAACCGGGGAACTGCTCGAGCGCGTTCTCCAGGGAGGAGAGCGTCTCGACGTCGAGGTCGTTCGTCGGCTCGTCCAGCAGGATCAGGTTGCCGCCCTGCTTGAGGGTGAGCGCGAGGTTCAGGCGGTTGCGCTCGCCACCGGAGAGCACGCCTGCCGGCTTCTGCTGGTCCGGGCCCTTGAACCCGAAGGCCGCGACGTAGGCGCGCGACGGCATCTCCGTCTGACCGACACGGATGTGGTCGAGCCCGTCCGAGACGACCTGCCACACGGTCTGCTTCGGGTCGATCCCCGCGCGGTTCTGATCGACGTAGGACAGCCGCACCGTGTCCCCGATCCGGACCGTTCCCGAGTCCGGCTGCTCCAGGCCGACGATCGTCTTGAACAGGGTGGTCTTGCCCACGCCGTTCGGGCCGATGACGCCGACGATGCCGTTGCGCGGCAGCGTGAACGACAGGTCCTTGATGAGCACCCGCCCGTCGAAGCCCTTGTCGAGGTGCTCGACCTCGACGACCACGTTGCCCAGCCGCGGCCCGGCCGGGATCTGGATCTCCTCGAAGTCCAGCTTGCGGTGCTTCTCGGCCTCGGCGGCCATCTCCTCGTAGCGCTGCAGGCGGGCACGGCTCTTCGCCTGGCGGGCCTTGGCACCCGAACGCACCCATGCCAGCTCGTCCTTCAGCCGCTTCTGCAGCTTGGCGTCCTTGCGGCCCTGTACGGCCAGCCGGTCCGCCTTCTTCTCCAGGTACGTGGAGTAGTTGCCCTCGTACGGGTACGCGCGGCCCCGGTCGAGCTCGAGGATCCACTGGGCGACGTTGTCCAGGAAGTAGCGGTCGTGGGTGACCGCGAGAACCGCCCCGGAGTACGAGGCCAGGTGCTGCTCGAGCCAGAGCACGCTCTCGGCGTCCAGGTGGTTGGTGGGTTCGTCGAGCAGCAGCAGGTCCGGCTTGCTCAGCAGCAGCTTGCAGAGCGCGACCCGGCGGCGCTCGCCGCCCGACAGCGTGGTGACCGGTGAGTCCGGCGGCGGGCAGCGCAGCGCGTCCATCGCCTGCTCGAGCTGGGAGTCGAGGTCCCAGGCGTCTGCATGATCGAGGATCTCCTGGAGCCTGCCCATCTCCTCCATCAGCTCGTCGGAGTACTCGGTCGCCATCTTCTCGGCGATCTCGTTGTAGCGGTCCAGCTGTTCCTTGATCTCGCCGAGCCCCTCCTCGACGTTGCCGAGCACGGTCTTCTCCTCGTTCAGCGGGGGCTCCTGCTGCAGGATCCCCACCGTCGCCTCCGGCGCGAGGAAGGCCTCTCCGTTGTTGGGGTGTTCCAGCCCGGCCATGATCTTCAGGACCGTCGACTTGCCGGCGCCGTTCGGGCCGACGACACCGATCTTCGCGCCCGGCAGGAAGGCGAGGGTGACATCGTCGAGGATCACCTTGTCCCCGTGCGCCTTCCGTACCTTCTGCATCGTGTAGATGAAGTCCGCCACGACATCGATGGTAGTTCCGCGGCACTCACCCACCGACGGCCGCCTCGACCGGGGCTTCGCCGATCCCGAGCCGGCTCGTCGCGTCCGGGCCGGCTGCCTCATCGGGCGCCGCGGCCCGGGGAGAGCGCGTGACCACCGCCGAGCACCGGTTGAGGTCCGGGCCGACCGCGATCGCCTCCATCTCGATACGCGAGCTCGGGTTCCCGTCCCGCTCGTAGCGGTGGGTGCGCAGCCGACCGAAGACGACCACGGGATCACCTGACACGAACGATCGGACGACGTTCTCTCCCAGCTCGCGCCAGCACGTGACGGTCAGGAACAGGCGATCGCCATCGCCCCAGGCCCCCTCTGCCTTGTTCCAGCGACGCTCGCTGCTCGCCAGGCGGAAGGACGCGACGACGGTGCCGTCCGTCAGCGTCCGCTTCCCCACCGTGCTGGCGATGTTCCCGACGATCGTGGTGACTGTCTCGTTGCGACCCATGTCCTTCTCCCCCGGGTGTTCGATCCGACGACCTGATCGAGCGTTCCCGGCGGGCGTGGGGCAGGAGAAGACCGTTCCTCGCAACTGTGGACAACTGCCGACGAGGTGGACAAACCGGCCCGTCGCGCACCCGTAGGAGAACAAAAAGACGGGGTGTCTCGCCGGACAATTCCGGTGAGACACCCCGTCAACTTTCGGGTTTGATGTCGGCGGTGACCTACTCTCCCACACCCTGGCGGGTGCAGTACCATCGGCGCTGGAGGGCTTAGCTTCCGGGTTCGGGATGGGACCGGGCGTTTCCCCTCCGCCACAACCACCG
>JBFWRR010000011.1:0-15674 GCA_050248815.1 Pseudonocardia sp.
GGTCAGGACGCCGGCGCCCCACCCCGCCCGGCGCCCGCGGCGAACCGGGCAGCGCCCTCCGCGGCGCCGTCGGCGAGGCTCACCTGCCCGTGCGCGAACTCCGATGCCAGCGCGGCGGCCTCGTCGAGGCCCCACTGGTCCAGCACCGACGCGCGGTCGCGACGCATGCAGGTCTGGGGTGGGGCAGCGAGCTCGTGTGCCATCTCCTGGGCCACGGTGAGCGCCGTCCCGGCCGGGACGAGCCGGTTGACCAGGCCGATCCGCTCGGCCTCCGCGGCGTCGACCGGCCGTCCGGTGAGGATCAGGTCGAGCGCGCGGGACTGGCCGATCAGCCGCGGCAACCGGACCGTGCCGCCGTCGATCAGCGGCACACCCCAGCGGCGGCAGAACACGCCGAACACGGCGGTGGCGTCCGCGACGCGCAGGTCGCACCACAGGGCGAGCTCCAGCCCACCCGCGACGGCGTACCCCGAGACCGCGGCGATCACCGGCTTGCCCAGGCGCAGCCGCGTGGCCCCCATCGGGCCGTCTCCGTCGGGGGAGACCCGGTTCATCCGGGGCGTGCCGAAGGCGTGCAGGTCGGCTCCCGCGCAGAACACGCCGCCCGCACCGTGCAGCACCGCCACGGCGGCGGACGGATCCGCGTCGAACTCCCGGAAGGCATCGGCGAGTGCCGCGGCGGTCGGTCCGTCCACGGCGTTGCGGGCCGCGGGGCGATCCAGCGTCACCGTCGTGACCGGTCCTGATCGCGACACGCGCACGTTCATCCCAACCCCTCCTCGCGGGCGAGGACGATCGCGGCGGAGCGGTCCGGCACCCCCAGCTTCGCGACGACGTTCGTGACGTGGTTGCGCACCGTCTTCGGGCTCAGCACGAGCCGCCGGGAGATCGTGGCGTTGTCGAAGCCGCGGGCGACGAGGTCGAGCACCTCGCGCTCGCGGTCGGTGAGCTGCGGGAACGGCACGACGCGTGCCGTGCGGCCGCCGGCGACGAACGCCATCGCCCGAGCCGCGACGTCCGGCCCGAGGATCACCTCCCCGTTCGCGACCGCCCGCACGGCCCGCTCGACCTCCTCGGGGGTAGCACCCTTCAGCAGGTAGCCGCGGGCGCCCGCGCGCAGGGAGGCGACCACGGACTCGTCGTCGGAGTGCATCGTGACCACGAGGATGCGCAGGTCCGGGCGGCGGCGCACGAGATCCCGGGTGACCTCGACGCCGGATCCGTCGCCGAGGTTGAGGTCCATCAGGACGACCTCGACGTCCTCGCCGAGATCGGCCGCCTCGGCGGCGGAGGCGGCCTGGGCGACGACCTCGATGCCATCCAGGGTGCTCAGCAGCGCCACCATGCCGAGCCGGAACACCGGGTGGTCGTCGACCACCGCCACCCGCACCGTCACGATCCCTCCAGCGGCAGCGAGGCGCGCACGCGCGTGCCATGCGGTTCGCGGCCGAGCACGAACAGGGTGCCGCCCTGCTCCTCCGCCCGCTCGCGCATGGACCGCGTGCCGACGCCTGCGGTGGCGTCCGGCGCGAGGCCGACGCCGTCGTCGTCCACGGTGATGGTGAGATGCTCGTCGTCCGCGACGACGTCGATGCGGCACGCCTCGGCGCCGCTGTGGCGCACCACGTTCGTCACGGCCTCGACGACGATCCCGTACGCGGCCTCGGCGACCGGCGGCGGCAGCCCGCCCAGGCCGGCGGTGTGCAGGTCGACGGCCAGGCCCGTCTCGCGGCGGCGGATCACGAGCTCCTCCAGGGCGGGGGCCAGGCCCAGTTCGTCCAGGGCCGGGGGCAGCAGGCTGTGGGAGAGGGTGCGGACGGCGTCCACGCGGCCGTCCAGCTCGCCCGCCAGCGCGCCGAGGAGCTGGTCGGCGGCGGCCGGGTCGGTGTGCAGGAGGTTGCGCGCCCCCTGCAGCCCGAGCCGGATCCCCGCCAGCGACGGGCCGAGGCCGTCGTGCAGCTCGCGGCGGATGGTGCGGCGCTCCTGCATCCGGACGGAGGTGAGGCGGTCGCGGGCGAGGGCGAGGTCGTCGGAGGCCTGTGCGAGCGCCACCCCGGCCGCGACGACGGCGGCCAGCTCGTCGAGGGCGCGCCGGTCCCGCGACCCGAACGCCTCGCCGGGCGGCAGCGTGACCTGCAGCGTGCCCACCTCGGATCCGCGATGGTGCAGCACGGCGGTGACCGGCTCGCCGGTGGGCGTTCCCCAGGTGGCGGCCGTCCCACCGCCGACCAGCAGGGTGGCCGACTCCAGCCGCAGCGCCGCCGCCACGTTCTCGACGAGCCCGCCGAGCAGCTCGTCCGCGGTGCGGGCGCCGCCGAGATGGCGGCCCAGCCTGCGCACGGCGCGTTCAGGATCGGCCGCCTCGCCGTGCACGAGCCGGTGCACCCGCCGTCCGAGCCACAGCCGCGACGGCTGCAGTGCCACGACGACCGCGGCCGCCGCGAGCACCTGGGCGATCCCCGAGCCGGGGACCAGCGAGGCGACCGCGACCGTCACCACGACGTACACCAGCCCCAGGACGACGGCGAGCAGACCGCCGAGGACGACCCGGCTGACCGCGAGGTCGAGCCCCCACATCCGCTGGCGCAGCACCGCCACCAGCACCGCGGCGGGGAACACCGCCTGCGCCGCGAGGTGCAGCGTCGGCGTGGACCACCACGGCAGCGGCGTCTCCTCGAACGCCAGCGGCAGGAACGACAGCGCCATCACCGCGGTACCGAGGGCGAGCCAGCCCAGGCCCACCCGTTCGGCCTCGGGGCCGCGCCGCCACCGCCACGCGGCGTCCGCCGCCGCGGCGAGCCCGACGACGACCACGGCGGCCGACAGGGGCCCGGTGAGGTCGTCGAGGCCCGCGATCCGCACGGCCGTGAAGCCAAGCGCCACCGCGGCACCCGCGACCACCCCGATCGCCGCCCGGCCCAGCGGATGGTCGCGCACCAGCCACGGCACCACGACGATCAGTGCGATCGTGCCCGGCACCCAGGCGATGCTCTGCAGGGCGATGAGCCACTCCCACTGCGGGAGCTCCGGGCGGCGGGCGAGGAGCGCGGTGTAGGCGTAGGAGACCGCGGCCACGCCACCGCCGATCGCCGCGACGCCCAGGATCCACGGGACGGGATGGCGCCGCCGCGCGAGGATCAGCCCGGCGACCGTGCCGTACACGCCCGCGACGGTGACGTCGACGGCGAAGAACAGCAGCTCCGCCGTGACCGGAGGGCGCGCGAACGCCAGCGCCGCCACCGCCGTGAGCACCAGGGCCCACGAGGTGACGGCGACTGCGGTGGCGACGCCGCGGTCCGGCCGGGCGATCTCGGGCATCCCCGGGACCGTAGCGGCCGGCACCGACGGATTCACCCGATGCGCTTCTCGAACGCGAACCCGATCGCGACGGCCAGCACCCACACCGGCCCGGTGAACCCGGCGAGGTACTGCAGCGGCGAGATCCCGGCCACGAGCGTCACGACCCCGAACACCGCGCTGACCCAGCCGATCCAGCGCGCCGTCGCGCCGTGGCGCAGCGACGCGGCCGCGACGGCCACCCCGGACAGGCCCGCGCCGACCCACAGCCACGGGATCGTCGCGATCCAGTGGGTGTAGAAGGCGGCCGACTCCGCGACGACCTCGTCGGGGCGCACCGACGCGAAGAGGAACTCGGTGTCCAGGCCCGCGCCCAGCATGCTCGCCGCGCTCACCAGCAGCAGCCCGGCCGCCGCCACCGGGGCGTGCAGGCTGCCGGGCGGCAGATCCGCCGCGAGACGCCGGTACAGGCCCGCCGCGAACGGCACGAGCAGCACCGTCACGAGCATGACGGCGGTGTGCATGGTCAGCAGGTTCGGCAGGAAGGCGCCGAGGCCGCGGGTGATCGCGTCGGCGTCACCGGCCGTCGCCGGGTCGTAGGCGATGCCGATCGACGCCGACGCCTGGATGCCGACGACACCGAGTGCACCCGCCGCGATGCCCGCCGCGGCCCACCCCCTCGGGGCGCGGCGGGCGGGCTGCGGGCGCAGGCGGGAGGTGGTGTCGACGTCCGGGCTGGTGGTCATGGTGCTCTCCGTGTGGTTCGGCCGGGTCCGCCGTGCCGGCCCCCCGTTCGCCGGATCACCGTCGCGCGCCCGGTGTCCCGGTCGCATCGGGCGCGTGTCCCGACTTCCCGGGACACGTGCGATGAGTCCGCGGTGGCCGTGACGGTCACAACCCGCATGACCGACATCTGGCCCGTCGTCCACGCCGAGCGCGCCGCCCTGATCGCCGACCTCGAGACCCTCACCCCCGAGCAGTGGGCGACGCCGTCGCTCTGCGAAGGCTGGGACGTGCACGACGTCCTCGCCCACCTCGTCGACGTCGCCCGCACCACACGGCTCGGGTTCGTGCTCGCGATGGCCCGCGCACGGTTCGACTTCGACCGCCAGAACGCGGACGGCCTCGCCGCGCACCGCGGCGCGACGCCCACCGACACGCTGGCTGCCTTCCGCGCAGTCCGGACCTGGACGGCCACCCCGCCCGCGCCGCTGGAGACGCGGCTGGGCGAGGCGTTCGTGCACGGCGAGGACATCCGCCGCCCGCTCGGCCTGCGCGGCAGCTACCCGACGCCGTACGTGGTGCGCTCGCTCGCGCTGCAGGTCCGCACCGACGAGTTGTGGGGCGGCGGGAAGCAGCGCGTCGCGGGCGTCACGCTGCAGGCGACGGACGCGGAGTACCGCCACGGCGACGGCCCGGTCGTCGAGGGACCCGCGCTGGCGCTGCTGCTGGTGACGTGCGGCCGGTCCGTCGCGCTGGACGAGCTGTCCGGGCCCGGCCTGGAAAGGCTGGCCGCGCGGCCCTAGCGGCGGCCTACGATCGGCGCGTGCGGCTCCTGGAGCGCGAGCACCCGTCCGACGTCCTGTCCGGCCGGGCAGAGCAGGCGGCGGCGGGCCGCGGGTCCGTCGTCCTCGTGGCGGGCGAGGCGGGCATCGGCAAGACGGCGCTGCTGCGCGCGTTCGCCGCCGCGGCGCCCGTCCCCGTGCTGTGGGGGATGTGCGACCCGCTGAGCACGCCCCGGCCCCTCGGCCCGCTGCGCGACGTCGCCGACGGGCTCGGCTCCGAGATGACGGCCGCGCTCGCCGGGGCGGTCGCCCAGCACGAGATCTTCGCGATCGCGCTGGACGCGCTGCGGGCCCGGCCCCGCGCCCTGGTCGTCGAGGACCTGCACTGGGGCGACGGCGCCACGCTCGACCTGGTCCGGTTCCTGGCGCGGCGCATCGCGTCGCTGCCGCTGCTGCTCGTGGTGTCCTACCGGGACGCGGTGGACGCGAGCCGTCCGCTCGGGGCCGTCCTGGGCGACCTCGTCTCGGCCGCCGACGCGCGCCGCCTGCAGCTCGCGCCGCTCAGCCGTGGTGCGGTCGTCCGGCTCCTCGAAGGCCACGACCTGGATCCCGCGGACGTCCACCGCCGCACGGCGGGCAACCCGTTCTTCGTCAGCCAGATCGCCGAGCAGCCCGGATCTCCGCTGCCGGAGAGCGTGCGCGACGCCGTCCTGAGCCGCGTCGCGCCGCTGGACCCGGACGCGCGCGCCGCCCTTGAGCTGCTGTCCTGCGCGCCCGAGGGGGTTGGCGGGGAGCTCCTGGCGGGACTCGACGTCCCGGCCGCGACGGTGGCCGCGCTCGCCGCCACCGGCCTGATCGAACGCGCGGGGAAGGGTGTGGCGTTCCGGCACGAGATCGCCCGCTCCGCCGTCCAGGAGGCGATCCTGCCGGGCTTCGAGGCGGCCCTGCACGCGCGCATGATCGACGCGCTGGAGGCTGCGGGCGGGGACGTGAGCGTGCTCGCCCACCACGCCGCCGCGGTGCCGGACGTGCCCCGCATCCTGCGCTACGCCCCGCTGGCCGCCGCGCAGGCCGCCCGGTCCGGCGCGCACCGCGAGTCCGTCGCGTTCTACGAGCTGGCGCTGCAGCACGCCGAGGCCGCAGACGTGCGGGCCGGGCTGCTGGAGCAGGTCTCGCGCGAGCTCTATCTCACCGACCGGCTCGACAACGCGGTCGAGGCCCGCACGCGTGCGCTGGACCTGCGCGCCGAGCTGGCCGACACCGCGGCCGTCGGTGCAGCGCACACCGCGATCTCCGGTTTCGCCTGGTACGCCGCGGACCGGGCCGAGGCCGAGCGGCACGACGAGGCCGCGCTCGCGATCCTCTCCGGCGGGAACGGCCACCGGGCCCTCGGGCACGCGCTTGCCAACCACGCGTTCCTCGCCGCCCAGCGCGGCGACCTCGCCGAGGCCCGTAGCGCGGGGGAGAAGGCCCTCGGGATCGCGGACGAGGTGGGCGGCGACGCGGTGCTGCAGGGCTTCGCCTCGATCGGGCTCGCGCTGGTGCGGCTGCTCGAGGGCGATCTCGGCGGGCGGGCCGAGCTGCTCGCGATCCGCGACCTCGGCCTGCGCCACCGCGACGACGACCTGGCCACCACCCCGATGAGCAACCTCTGCCACCTGGACGTGGAGCAGGGCCGCTACCCCGAGGCGGAGGCGTCGATCGCCGACGCGCTGCGCGTCAGCCGGGAGCGCGACACCCCCATCTGCAGCATGTGGCAGCTCGGCGTCCGGGCCCGGCTGCGGCTGCTGCAGGGCCGCTGGGACGAGGCCGAGCAGGACGCCCGGGCCGTGCTGGCGGCGGGGGAGTTCCCGCTCGGCAGGCTGTGGCCGCACCTCGTCCTCGGCCTGCTCGCCGCCCGTCGCGAGGCCCCCGCGGAGAACGTCCACCTGGACGAGCTGTGGCGGCTCGCGCAGCGCCTGGACAGCCCCGGCCGCTACGGCACCGTCGCCGCCGTCCTCGCCGAACAGGCGTGGATCCTGCGCCGTCCCGATCCACGGCTGCAGGACCCGCGCCTCGCGGGTCTCGCCGATGCGGGCCTGCAGCGGTGGGCGCACCGGCTCACCGTCGCGGGGGTGCAACGGATCGAGGTGTCCGGCGACGTGGCGCCGGTGGCGGATCCCGGGCCGTACGAGCGGGCGATGCAGCTGTGGGACGAGGGCTCCACCGACGCCCTGCTCGACGCCTTCGCCCTGCTCGACGAGCTCGCGGCGCGGCCGGTCGCGGCGATCGTCCGGGCCCGGTTGCGGGATCTGGACGTCGGTTCGCTCCCGCGCGGGCGCTCGCCGGCCACCCGGGCGAACCCGGCCGGGCTCACCGACCGCCAGCTGGACGTGTTGGCCCTGCTCGCCGAGGGGAAGAGCAACTCCGAGATCGCCGCCCACCTGGTGATCTCGCCGCGCACCGCGGACCACCACGTGTCCGCGATCCTCGCGAAGCTCCAGGTGCGCTCCCGGGGCGAGGCGGCGGCGCTGGCGCGGCGGCTCGGGGTGTGAGGCGGGTCTGAGCCGGGTCTGAGCCGGGTCTGAGCCGGGCCGGAGCCGTCAGGCCGGCACCGGCACGGGCCGCCCGGGTGGGCGCCGCACCTCCTCGGCGCTCCAGGCCGCGTCCGGCGCGAGCCGGGCGACGTCGCGGTGCAGGCGGGCCTCGTCGCGGTGCCCGATCGTCACGGTCAACACGGTCACCGGGCCGTCCGCGCCGAGTGCGGTCTGTGTCGTCACGGCCCAGCCTCGTGACCAGAGCTCCGTCGCCAGCGCGGGGTCGCCCGCGACGACCGTGACCTTGAGGCGGCCCGGGGTGAGCCGGTCGCCCGCGACCAGGCCGAGCAGCACTCCGGCGCCGACGCCGACGGCGTACGCGGCGATGCTGAGCGGGTCGTCCACGTTCATGACGACCTGGCTGATCGCCGTGATCTGCAGGACGGCGCCCAGCGCGCCGAGCGCGACCGCCCCGCCGCGGTTGCCGCGGTTGGCGATGAGGACCCGCCACTGCCACAGGCCGACCTCGGTGAGGACCAGCGCCGTGATCAGCACGGGACGCACGATGTCGATCATGGCTCTGCCCTCCGCGCGGGGCCGGCGGCGCCAATCGGGCGCCGCCGGCCACGGATCAGCTGTCGGCGGTCTCGGGGCCGATCGTGGCGGCGACCTCCACCACGACGTCCGCCGGGAAGTTGCCGCGCCGCGCGTGCTCGCGGACGGTCTCCGCGTCGTCGGTCTCGTGGACGCAGTAGATCTTGTCGCCGGCGACGTAGCTGTGGTGCCACGTGTAGGTCACGCCGAGCCCCTCCACCACGGCGTTGGACGCGGTGGCGATCTCCTTGAGCTCCGCGGGCGTCAGCGCCGAGGCACCGGGGACGTTCCGCTCGATCACGAAGGTGGTCATCGTCTGCTCCTGTTCTCTGTTCCGGTCGCTCTGACCAGGGAGAACGCTAGGTGCGCGGCGGGTGCGGCCGCGTCGGTGGAACTCCCGGTACCCGGTGCCCATCCACCCCATGTCAGGGCCTTCAGCCCGCGGAGGGAATAGGTAGGCGCGCGTCCGCGCATATGGGTGGTGGCGGCGCCGAACCGCCGGGCGGGCCGGGGTCGTGCGCCGGTCGACCGGGGGGGCGCTCGCCTCCGACGCAACACCGGGAGGTCCGATGCCCCGTCTGCTCCTGGTCTCCGGCAGCACCCGGGACCGCTCCACGAACACCGCCGCGCTGCGCACGGCCGCGCTGGCCGCTCCGGACGGCGTCGAGGTCGTGCTGTGGCCGGGGCTCGCCGACGTCCCCGCGTTCGTCCCCGACACCGACGGCGGCCCGGCCCTCGACGAGCTGCGCGCGGCGATCACCGCTGCCGACGCCGTCCTGTTCTGCACGCCCGAGTACGCCGGGACGCTGCCGGGGAGTCTCAAGAACGTCCTGGACTGGCTCGTCGGCAGCGGCGAGCTCTACGGCAAGCCCGTGGCCTGGACGAACGTCGCCAATCCCGGCCGCGGCACCGGGGCGGAGGCGACGCTCGCCTCCGTGCTGGGCTACGTCGGGGCGGCGATCGTCGAGAGCGCGTGCCGGCGGATCCCCGTCGACCGCGCGGTGGTCGGGGAGGACGGGCTGGTGGCCGACGCCGGCGTCCGGGCGGCGCTGGGGGCGCAGGTGGCGGACCTGGTCGCCGCGACCACCGCTGTCGAGGTGGCCGAGGGGGCCTGAGCGGCGTCGCCCGGTCCGGAGCCGCGCTGCGACCGTCGGCGTGCCGCCGGACGATGGGGCCGTGACTGCATACGTGATCTCCGACGTCGTCCCCCGCGACCCTGCCCTGGTCGCCACCTACCGCGAACGTGCCCGCGCCGCCGTCGAGTCGTACGGCGGGAGGTACCTCTCGAACGTCGGCGGCGCCGTCGAGGCGGTGGAGGGCGACTGGGCGCCGGCGAACGTCGTCATCGTCGCGTTCCCGTCGATGGAGCGGGCTCGCGCGTGGTACCGCTCACCGGAATACGGCCCGGCGCTGGAGGTCCGGGAGCGGGCGCTGTCGCGAAACCTCATCCTCGTCGAGGGGGCCGACGAGGCGGATTGAGGACCGGCGGGCAGCCGTCCCGTGGGGGACGTCCTGTCCGGTCGGGCCGGCGAGCTCGCGAGGCCCGATCCGCGAGGAACTCCTGCAGGCGGTAGGTGTCCCGCCGCGGGCGGCGGTTGGCCCCGGACGCGGTGAAGTCCCTGGCCTGCAAGGCTGTGACCAGGGCATTTGGCGGAAGCGGAGGGATTCGAACCCCCGGATGGTTGCCCATCTCCCGCTTTCAAGGCGGGTGCATTCGGCCGCTCTGCCACGCTTCCGCGGGAATCGTCGCACGTCCGCTCAGTCGCGCCGACCGAGGATGGCGTGACCCGTCTCGGTGACCGGGCTCGGCCTTGTCGTGCCGGCGTCGCAGGCCTCGGCCACGCCTCGCAGACTCGGGGACCAGCTCGCAAATTCCCGACTCGCCTCGCAGAGGCTGCAGCGCCTGCGAGGCGTGTCGGGAGTCTGCGGGGGGCGGCGGCGGAATCCGCAACTCGCGGCGGTGGGATGCGGAACTCGCGGGGGCGAGGCGGCCGGGGAGCCGGGGCGGCCGGGCGGCCCGGTCGCCCCTCACAGCCGGGATGTGGTGGGATCTGCGACGCCGGGGCGCGCGCGGGAGGGTCCATGCGGTTCGACGAGAGTTCGCAGCTGGACACGTCGCAGGTCGACGACCTGCGGCGCGGCGGTGGCGGTGGCGGTGGCGGCGGGCTCGGTGGCCGCGTCGCGATGGGTGGTGGCGGCGTCAGCATCCTCGCACTGATCCTCTTCTTCATCGTCAGCCAGCTGGGCGGCGGCACCGGCTCGCTGCCGCCGGACCTGGGCGGCGGCGCCGGCCTGGGTGGGGTGCAGGAGGGCCAGGCCGCGGACACGAGCGAGCTCGCCGCGAGCTGCCGGACGGGCGCGGACGCGAGCAGGTCGCTGGACTGTGAGGCGGTCGCGGTCATCAACTCGCTCGACGCGTACTGGTCGGACGCCTTCGCCCGGTCCGGGGTGACCTACCGGCCGCCGCGCACGAACTTCTTCCGCGGCAGCGTGCGCACCAACGGGTGCGGCGGCGCGACGTCGGACGTCGGGCCCTTCTACTGCCCCGCCGACCAGGAGGTCTACATCGACCTCACGTTCTACTCCGAGCTGGAGAGCCGGTTCGGTGCCGAGGGCGGGCCGTTCGCGCGCGCGTACGTCCTCGCCCACGAGTACGGCCACCACGTGCAGAACCTGCTCGGCACGTCCGGGCGGGTGCGTGGCAACGAGACCGGCCCGACGTCCGGATCGGTGCGGCTGGAACTGCAGGCCGACTGCTACGCGGGCGTGTGGGGGCGCAACGCCACCCGGACTCCGGGCCCGTCCGGGCGTCCGCTGATCACGGAGATCACGCAGGAGGACGTGGACGCGGCGCTCGACACGGCGGCGCGGATCGGTGACGACTACATCCAGTCCCACCTCGGCGGCGGCCGGGTCGACGAGTCGCAGTTCAGCCACGGCAGCTCGACGCAGCGGGAGAAGTGGTTCACGACCGGGTTCACCACGGGCGATCCGGCGCGGTGCGACACGTTCGCCCGGGGCGTTGACCTCGGCTGAGCTGTCTCACCCTGCGGTGGCGGCGGGTCCGCGATCGCCGCGGCGGCGGTCCCGGGCGCCCGGCCGTCATCCCGCCCCGAGCAGTCCGAGGCAGCCCGCCAGGCCCTCGACCTGCGGGGTCCAGGGCGGCCGGACGAAGCCCGCAGGCGTGAGCCGCAGCCGCACCTCCCCGGCCGGCTCGCCGCGGCGCACGTGCGTGACCGTGCCGTCGGGCACGTAGCCGAGCTTCGCCGACACGCGTAGTGACGCTGCGTTGTCGGTGAACGCGCCCGACCGCGCGCACACCGCGCCGAGATGGTCGAACGCCAGCATCAGCACGGCGGCTCGCATCTCGGTGCCGAGGCCGCGGCCCTGGTGGGCGAGGCCGAGCCACGAGCCGGTCGCGACCTCACGGACGATGCCGAACTCCCGGGCCTGCAGCGACTGCACGCCGATCACCCGACCCTCGTGGCGGACCAGGAAGTGCACGTTCCAGTCCTCCGGCGCGAGTGCGGACCGCTGCTGCCAGAAGTGCTGGACCGAGCTGCGGCCCAGGTAGCGCGGATCGGCGTCGGTCCAGGGGACGAGGAACGGCATCTCCTCGGGCGGGTGCACGCCCGCGTGGGCGGCGGCCACGAGTTCCAGCAGGCCCGCGTCGTCGTCCGGCCGCAACTCCAGGCGCGGGGTCCGCAACACGAGATGCCGTAGCGGCCACGGCTCGGGATGGCTCATCGCCCAAGGGTGGCGGATCGCGCGGCGGCGTTCGAGGCAATAGCGTCGCGGGCATGTACGCGATCACGGTGACGGAGCCGGGCGGACCCGAGGTGCTGCGCTGGGCGGAGGTGCCCGACCCGGTGGCGGGGCAGGGCGAGGTGGTCCTGGAGGTCCTGGCCAGTGCGGTGAACCGGGCCGATCTCATGCAGCGGCGGGGCTTCTACCCGCCCCCGCCGGGGGCCTCGGAGATCATCGGGCTGGAGTGCTCGGGCCGGATCGCCGAGGTCGGTGCCGGCGTCACGGGCTGGTCGGTCGGGGACGAGGTGTGCGCGCTGCTCGCCGGTGGCGGGTACGCACAGAAGGTGGCGGTGCCGGCCGCGCAGGTGCTGCCGATCCCGGAGGGGGTCGATCCGGTCACCGCGGCCGGCCTGCCCGAGGTGGCCTGCACGGTCTGGTCCAACGTCGTGATGACCGGGCACCTGCGGGCGGGGGAGACGTTCCTGGTGCAGGGGGGCAGCAGCGGCATCGGCACGCACGCCATCCAGGTGGCGAGGGCCCTCGGGGCGCGGGTGGCGGCCACCGCGGGCGCCCCGGACCGGCTGCAGCGTTGCCGCGACCTGGGCGCGGACATCGTCATCGACTACCACGACGACATCCCCGCCGAGCTCCGCAAGGCGACCAAGGACCACGGTGCCGACGTCATCCTGGACAACATGGGCGCCAAGGGGCTCGCGGCGAACGTCGACGCCCTGGCCCCGGACGGCCGGCTGATCATCATCGGCCTGCAGGGCGGGACGAAGGGGGAGCTGGACATCAACACGCTGCTGCGCAAGCGGGGCAGCGTCATCGCCACGAGCCTGCGCGGGCGGCCGGTGGACGGACCGAACGGCAAGGGGGCGATCGTCGCGCAGGTGCGGGAGCACGTCTGGCCGATGATCGCGGACGGGCGGGTGCGCCCGATCGTGCACGGCACCGTCGCGCTGGCGGAGGCCGAGCGGGCACACCGGCTGTTGGAGGCCGGCGGAGTGGTCGGGAAGATCCTGCTGGTCAGCTGAGCGACAGCAGCGCGTCCACCAGCACCGCCACCTCGGCGCGGCTGGTGTAGTGGGCGAACCCGACCCGGATCGCCCCGCCGATCTCGGCGCTGCCGAGATGGCCGAGCACCCCCTGCTCGCCGGTGTCCGCGTACGTGCAGATCCCGCGTTCGGCCAGGTGCTCGACGGCATCCGTCGCCTTGACCGCCTCGTGGGTGAGCGAGAGCAGCGGTACCCGCCGCACGGGCCGTCCGATCACCGAGACCGGGGTGGCCCACAGCCCGTCCAGGAGGTCGCTCACCAGCTGGGACTGGTGCATCTCCAGCGCCGTCATCGACGTGAGCACGCGCTCCCGGCGGCTGCCCCCCGCGGTCTCGTCCAGGCCGGCGAGATGCTCCACCGACGCGACGAGCCCGGCGAGCTGCGCCGTCGGCAGCGGCCCCCACTCCAGGCGGCGGGCGCCGCGCGCGGACGGATCGGGTGAGGCCGCCGCGAACTCGTCGAGCAGCGACGGGTCCGCGAACACGAGCGCACCGACCGGGGGTCCGCCCCACGCCGCGGCATCCAGCACGACGACGTCCGCGCCGAGCGCCGAGAGGTCCTGCGGGGTGAACGGGGCGGCGGCGGTGAGGTCCACGACGACGAACGCGTCGCGCTCGCGGGCCTGCTCGGCGATCGGCGCCACCTCGGGCCGGGTGCCGACCTGCGCGGACGCCGCCGTCAGCGCGACCACGCGGACGGGCGCGTCCAGCAGCTCGGCGAACTGCCACGTGGGCAGCTCGCACGTCTCGATCTCGATCTCCGCCCAGCGCACGGCCGTGCCACGGCGGCCGGCTGCGGCGAGCCAGGGCGCGACGTGGGCGGCCTCGTCCAGCCGCGACACGACGACCTCGTCCCCCAGCTGCCAGCCCTCGCTCAGCGCGTGCGCGAGCGTGGCGAGCAGCGCCGCCGGGTGCGGCCCGAGGACGACTCCCGCGGGATCCGCCCCCACGACGTCCGCGACGGCGGCCCGCGCCTCGTCCTCGATCTCGCCCGCCCGCAGCGAGGCCGGGAACACCCCGCCGGGCGCGGCGCAGGGAGCGCGCAGTGCGGCCGTGACGGCCGACACGACCTGCTCGGGGACCTGCATGCCCGCCGTCGCGTCGAAGCGCACCCAGCCGTCACCGAGGGCGGGGACGAGTCCTCGGAGGCGGCCGACGTCAAGCGACACGCGGAACACGGTAGCGATGAGCTCGACCGCGTCCGCCTCCCCCTCGGCGGACGGTCGGTTGTGCGCGCCATGATGGGCCCATGAGCCAGCCAACCGATCCCGAGAACGGCGAGCAGCAGGTCATGGTCATCGGCCCGGACGGCCGACCCGTCGGAGTGGCCGGCGTCCCCCGAGAGGGTGCGGAGGGTGACGCCGATCAGGACGGCGGTGTCGCCAGCATGGTGGAGCAGCCCGCGAAGGTGATGCGGATCGGCACGATGATCAAGCAGCTGCTGGAGGAGGTGCGCGCCGCGCCGCTGGACGAGGCCTCGCGCAACCGGCTCCGGGAGATCCACGAGAACTCGATCAAGGAGCTGGAGCAGGGGCTCGCGCCCGAGCTGCGTGAGGAGCTGCACCGCCTCAGCCTGCCGTTCACCGACGACAACACGCCGTCCGAGAGCGAGCTGCGGATCGCGCAGGCCCAGCTCGTGGGCTGGCTGGAGGGGCTGTTCCACGGGATCCAGACGGCCCTGTTCGCCCAGCAGATGGCCGCGCGGGCGCAGCTCGAGCAGATGCGCCGCGGCCTGCCGCCGGGGGTGTCGATCCCCGGGATGCCGGGTGGTGACCAGCACACCGGCCGCGGCACGGGTCAGTACCTGTAGGGCCGAAGGCACGGCTGCGGAGGGGGTCGGGCTCCCGGCCTCTCCCGCAGGTGTCCGCCCGGGGCCGGGCCTCACCGCGCGACGTGCAGCAGCCCGAGCCGCTGGGTGGCGCGGGTCATCGAGACGTAGAGGTCGGCGGGGTTGTGCGCCCGGATCCGCTCCGGGTCGACGATCACGACCACGTCGAACTCGAGGCCCTTCGCGGAGACCGGTGTGTGCCGCTGGGCGGGCAGCCCGTCGAGCCCGGCCAGGTCGGCGGGGTCGGCGGCGATCACCGCCAGGGTCCCGCGTCCCACGCGGATCAGCCGGGCGGCCTCGGCCTCGACGACCACGCGCAGCTCGGCGGCGAGATCGGCGGGGCGCACGCTGCGCTCCCACGGCTGCTCGCCGGTGGACCGCACCGACTCGGGCGGGCGCCGGCCCGGCGCGAACTCGGCGAGCAGCGCCGCGGCGGGGGCCATGATCTCGGCGGGGGTCCGGTAGTTGACCGTGAGCGTCCGGTAGGCCCACCGGTCGGCGAGCCGGGGTCCCAGCACGTCGGCCCAGTCCCGGGCCCCGGCGGGGGCGCTGCGCTGCGCGAGGTCGCCGACCGCGGTGATCGAGCGGGACGGGCAGCGGCGCAGCAGGACGTGCCAGTCCATGGCCGAGAGCTCCTGAGCCTCGTCGACGACGAGGTGCCCGTAGCGCCACTCCCGGTCGCCTGCCGCCCGCTCGGCGACGCTCGCGAGGTGGCCGGGCACCTGCCGGGCGGCGAGGACGTCCGCGGTGACGAAGTCGGTCGGGCGCAGCTCGTCCGGGTCCTCCCCGGCGACCTGGCGTTCGCCGTCCTCGAGGATGGTCAGCACCTCCGCGGCGTAGGCCCGGTCGTCAGCGGTCCGCGGCTCGCGGGTGGGGCCGTCAGGTGGGGGTCCGAGCAGCTCCGCCAGCTCGTCGAGCAGCGGCGCGTCGGCCACGGTCCACGGCGCGCCCGCGGGCCGGTGCAGGTCCGGTCCGGCACCCGCGGCGGCCAGCCGCTGCGGCGACGCGTAGAGCGCGGCGAGCAGCTGCTCGGGCACCAGCACCGGCCAGAGGCGCTCGACGGCCGCGTGGAAGTCCAGGTTCGCGCGCAGGTCGTCGCGCAGGTCGCGGCGCAGCCCCGCCGACACCTC
>JBFWRR010000011.1:15774-27321 GCA_050248815.1 Pseudonocardia sp.
GCCGACACCTCCGCCGACACCTCCGCCGACACCTCAGCCGCGCCCAACGGCTCTACCTCGGGCAGGTCACCCAGCTCGCGCAGGATGTCGGCGAGCTCGGGCGGGTCTTCCAGGTTCCGGCCGAGCCGCTCGACGCCCTGCGTGACGAGCAGGCTGCCGAGCGTGTCGCGGAACGTCGCCCGGGCGGCGTTGTGCGCCAGCCCGGTGGCCCGGGCGCGGCTGCGGGCCCCGGCCGCCGTCGCCCCGTCGATCTCGACCGTGACGTCGTCCAGCTCGATCGCGATCGGCGACGCGGGCAGCTCCTCGCGGTCGGCGACGGCGCGGCTCAGCACGTCGAGCATCGCGAGGTCGCCCTTCGTGCGGGCGAGGTTGTCGGGGTCGACGGCCGTCGCGACGACGCCGTGCGCGAGCCGGCCGGGGGTGGTGAACACGACCGCCGACTCACCGAGTGCGGGCAGCACCCCGCCGACGTAGCGGACGAACCCGGCGCTGGGCCCGACGACCAGCACGCCGCTGCGGGCCAGCCGCTCGCGGTGCGTGTAGAGCAGGTAGGCGACCCGGTGCAGCGCCACGGCGGTCTTCCCGGTCCCCGGGCCGCCCTCGATCACGGTGGCACCCCGCAGCGGCAGCCGGATGATCGCGTCCTGCTCCGCCTGGATGGTCGCGACGATGTCGCGCATCGTCGATCCGCGCGGCGCCCGCAACGCCGCGAGCAATGCCGGATCGGCGGCGGATCCGGAATCGGTGTCGCGATCCAGCACGTCGTCGTGGAATGCGACGACGCGTTCCTCGGGTGCCGTTCCGGCGATCTCGAAATGGCGGCGTCGGGTCACCCCGAGCGGGTCGGCCAGCGTCGCGCAGTAGAACGGCCGGGCGGCGGGTGCCCGCCAGTCGGTGAGCGCGTTCTGCGAGCTCGCGGGGTCGGTGAGCCCGATGCGGCCGATGTAGGTGGTCGAGCCGGCCGGGTCCTCGCCTGCGTGGTCGAGCCGGCCGAAGCAGAGCCCGGAACGGGCGGCCGCCAGCGCGTTCGCCCGCTCCGACCAGCGATGCACGGACACGTCCCGTTCCCACCGGCCACTGAACTGGCCGGCCGTCGGCGCTGCCAGGGCGCCGCGGACCTGCGCCGTGGCAGCCGCGAGCTCGGCGGCGAGCAGCGCGTGCATCCGGCGGATCCGGGCGGTCTCCCTCGACAGTTCGGCCGCCGGACCCGGCCCGCCGGGGGGCCTGTCGCCGCCCTCGTCGGCCGTGTTATCCTGGAATTGCAGAGTTGTGAATTCGCTTTCTCGGCGCACTCATCAGAATAGCTTCCCCGTTCCTCGTCGCGCAATTTCGTCGCCGCTGAATTCGCTGGGCCGGAGCGTTCGGACGACCCGATCCTGCCCGTCCGCCCCGATCCGCGGCGCGGACCGGGGCGGGCGCCAACCGGCGAGGGCGGTGCCGCGAGTACCCTCGCCGCGTGTCCACGTCAGCAGCCGAGGCGACCGGAGAGGGCGCGGTCGTGCCGCACGAGGCCCTCGCGGGTGCACCCGGTTCGCGCAGTTGGGCGCGTGCGTTCGGCGACCTGCGCCAGGGCTGGACGCAGCGCTCCCTCTGGGGCTATCTGGGGTGGCAGGACATCAAGCAGCGCTACCGGCGTTCGGTGCTGGGGCCACTGTGGATCTCCATCAGCATGGGTGTCATCGCCACGGCGATGGGCATCCTCTACGGGGTCCTGTTCGGCGAGCCGATCCAGACCTTCCTGCCCTACGTCGCCACCGGCCTGCTGATCTGGAACTTCGTCTCCGGCTGCATCCTCGAGGGCAGCGAGGTGTTCATCGCCAACGAGGGCCTCATCCGGTTCCTCCCCGCGCCGCTCTCGCTGCACATCTACCGGCTCGTCTGGCGGCAGACGCTGTTCTTCCTGCACAACCTGGTCATCTGGGCCCTGCTGATGGTGATCTTCCCGCAGCCCCTGGGCTGGACGCTGCTGCTCGCGATCCCCGCGTTCGCGATCCTCGTGCTCAACGGAGCGTGGATCTCGATCCTCAGCGGCATCATCGCCACGCGCTTCCGCGACATCCCGCCGATCATCGCGAGCATCACCCAGCTGCTGTTCTTCATGACGCCGATCGTCTGGTCCTACGGCACGCTGCAGGACAACGTCGCGGGCCGCGCCCGGCTGGCCGAGCTCAACCCGGTGATGCACTTCGTGGAGATCCTGCGCCAGCCGCTGCTGGGCCAGGACATCGTGTGGCGGCACTGGTGGGTCGCGGGGGTCATCACGGTGATCGGTTGGGTGGCGGCCATGACGGCGCTGCGCAACTACCGCTCGCGGGTGGCGTACTGGGTATGAGCAGCGCGACCCCACCCCCGAGCATCGACATCGTCGACGCCGCCGTCGACTTCCCGATCTTCGATGCGAAGAACCGCTCGCTGAAGAAGGCCGTCCTCGGCAAGGCGGGTGGCCGCATCGGCACCGGCAGCAGGGTGCCGATCATCGAGGCGCTGCGCGACGTCACGATCTCGCTGCGCAAGGGCGACCGCGTGGCGCTCGTCGGGCACAACGGTGCGGGCAAGTCGACGCTGCTGCGGCTGATGTCGGGCATCTACGAGCCCACCCGCGGGCGCGCGCACGTCGTCGGGAAGGTCGCGCCGGTGTTCGACCTCGCCGTCGGGATGGACCCCGAGATCAGCGGCCTGGACAACATCCTCATCCGGGGGCTGTTCCTCGGGATGACGCGCCGGGAGATGGAGACCCGCGTCGACGACATCGCCGAGTTCACCGAGCTCGGCGACTACCTCCAGATGCCGCTGCGCACGTACTCCACCGGCATGCGGGTGCGGCTCGCGCTCGGCGTCGTCACCAGCATCGATCCCGAGATCCTGCTGCTGGACGAGGGCATCGGCGCGGTGGACGCGGAGTTCCTCGCCAAGGCGCGTCGGCGCCTGAACGAGCTGGTGGACCGGTCCGGGATCCTGGTGTTCGCCTCGCATTCCGACGAGTTCCTGGCCGACCTGTGCGACACCGCGATCTGGATGGACCACGGCACCGTCCGCGAGCAGGGTCCGTTGCGCGAGGTGCTGCACCACTACAAGGGCCGCGACGTGCTGGCCGAGATGGGCCGGTGAGCCCGCGCGAACGGCACGTACGGGAACTAGGTCTTCCCAAACGTGCCGTTCGCTCGCCCGGGGGGCGGGGGTGAACCCGGCCGCCGGCCCGCTGCCGTCGGGCTCGGTCGTCGCGGTGGTCGTCACCCGCCACCGCACCGGGCAGCTGGTGGACTCCCTCGCCGCGCTCGCGAAGCAGACCCACCCGATCGCGCACCTCGTCGTCGTCGACAACGGTCCGGACCGCCCGGCCCGGGAGGTCGTCGAGGCCTGCGGGCTCCCGGCCACCTGGCTGCCGTCGTGGCGCAACCTCGGCGGCGCGGGCGGGTTCGCGCTCGGGATCCTGCACGCCCTCGCGCTGGGTGCCGACTGGGTCTGGCTCGCCGACGACGACGGCCGCGCCGCGGACGACACCGTGCTCGCCACGCTGCGGGAGCTCGCCGAGCGCCGCGGGCTCGCCGAGGTCTCCCCGGTCGTCGTGGACGCCGAGGACCCGCAGCGGCTGTCGTTCTCCGTGCGTCGGGGCCTGCGCTGGCACCGCACCCGCGACGCCCTGGCCGCGGATCCGTCCGTGGACCCCTCGGGCGGCGGGGAGTTGCTCCCCGGGATCGCCGCGTTCTTCAACGGCGCCCTCTTCCGGGCCGGGACGCTGGAGGCGATCGGCGTGCCGGACCTACGGCTGTTCGTCCGTGGCGACGAGGTCGAGATGCACCGGCGGATGGTGCGCTCGGGGCTGCCGTTCGGCACCGCCCTGCGCGCTGCGTACCTGCACCCGGCGGCGCACGACGAGGACAAGCCGATGCTGCGCGGGCGCCTGCACGCCCGCCATCCGGACGACCCCGTGAAGCGCCACTACACCTACCGCAACCGCGGCTACGTCGTCTCCCAGCCGGGCATGCGCCGGGTGGGGCTGCTGGAGCTGCCGCGGTTCGCCTGGTTCTTCCTGGTCACGCGCCGCGACCCGGCCGGTTTCCGGGAGTGGCTGCGCCACATGCGCGACGGCCACCGCGAGCGCTTCCGTCGCGCCTGATCACCCTCAGGGGGGAACCTGCCGCCACCCCCGTATCTTGATCACCTCTCCGCTCAATCCCAGGGTGCCTGCTCGATCGCCGCCACCGTGCGGCCGGAAGACCCGGGAGCCAGCTGGTGCGGAAGCGGAACGTGATGGTCGCGGCGATCCTTGCCGTCGGCATGGTGGTGGCGGGCCAGGGCCTCGCCTCCGCCGAGGAGACCGGCAGGGAGTCGACGCCGGTGCTCGCCGGCGACGTGGGCGCGGGTCCCGTGCCCGGCGGCCACGCGTCGTGGGACGAGTTCATGCGGGTGCAGGAGCGGCTGGACGCCAAGGCGGAGCAGATCGCGGACGTCGGCGGCGACGGGTTCAGCGGCATCGAGGTCTCGGCCGAGCGGCGTGCGCTCACCGTCTACTGGAAGGGCGACGCGCCCGCCGGCCTCACCGAGGCCGTGGAGAAGGCGCAGACCGACGGCGACACGGTGAGCGTCGTCCCGGCCCGTTACTCCGAGAGCGAGCTGATGGCGGAGGCCGACCGCCTCGCCGAGGAGGACGGCGTCAGCGCCGTCGCGCCCAAGGTGGACGGCAGCGGGCTGCTGGTGTCGTTGCTGCCCGGCCATCTCGGAGTGGTCCTCTCGCCGATCCCGGTCACCACGGACCAGGCCGAACCCGCCCTGGCCTCCCGCAAGGACGACTCGTCGCCCTACACCGGCGGTGCCCGCTGGAACGGCTGCAGCAGCGGCTTCGCCATCTCGATCAAGGGCTCGAAGAAGATGCTGTCGGCCGGCCACTGCGCCGACAACGGCGACACCGCCCGCGACGGCGGCGGCCAGACGATGGGCAAGGTCGCCGGCGACAGCAACACCAAGGACCGGCTCTACATCAACACGAATTCGCGGGGCCGGGTGTACAACGGCAGCGTCGCCCCGAACGGCGCACCGGTCAACGAGTACACCAACGCGGTGGTCGGCGCGTCGCGCAGCTTCGTCGGGGACGTCATCTGCAGCTCGGGGGCCTACTCCGGCACCCGGTGCGGATCGCGCGTCGTCGCGGTGAACCAGACGATCAACGTCGGTTACCTCATCTACGAGACCGTGCGGGCCGAGAAGACCGACCGCACCGCGGCCATCGGCAACGGCGACAGCGGCGGCCCCTCGTTCGCGGTCGCGTCGGACAACACCAAGGTGATCGCGAAGGGCACCCACACCGCGATCGACCTGTCCACGGCCAGCCCGTGCACCGGGGTACCGACGGGCGCCGGGGGCGGCCGCCAGTGCGCGTGGCGCTTCTACTACGTCGACGTGACGCGCTCGCTCGACGCCTACGGAGCGAAGATCGTCACGGGCTGATCCGGACGCGCGAACGGGCCGCTCCCACCGGGGGGCGGCCCGTTCTGCCGCTCAGGACCCGATCGGCGCGAGCGGCCCGAGCGGTTCGGCCCGCGCCGGGGGCGCGGTGCCGTAGCGGCCCGGCAGCAGCGGTGCGAGCTGTCCGGGCTGCGGCGTGCCGACGTCGACGGCGGTTCCGTCGTGCCGGGCCCCGACGGAGACCACGTCGATGCCCTGCGTGCGCCAGTAGGGGATGTCCGCCACCACGCGCGAGGCGAGCGCCGCCAGCTCGGGCGCGGAGTACGGGGCGTCCAGCGCCGCCGCGGGGACGGCCAGCTGAAGCTCGCGCAGGGCCGCGTCGAACTCCGCCGAGGGCTTGCGGTAGACCAGCACGCGGGTGTCCTCGGTCTGCACCCCGGCGTAGACCTGCGGGAATCGCTCGTGCGCCCAGCGATCGACCTCGCTCGCCGCATCCGAGGCGGCGGGCGCGGCGGGCGCGGCGGGCGCGGGCGGACCGGCCGCGGACGCACAGGACGGCACCGCCGCGAGGACGAGGCATGCGGCGACGGCGGCGGTGCGCCAGGGCGACCGGTTCACGCGGGCATCGTAGTGACCGGCGCCGACACCCGGGATCAGCTGCGGAACACGACCGTGCGCAGCATGACGAAGTTGACGGCCGTGGCCGTGCCCTGGGCGATCACCCACGCGATCGTGATCCGCCACGGCGACTCCGGCAGGAGCGCGAGGGCGAGCGCGTTCACCCCGACGTTCATGGCGAACGTGGTGGCGTAGAGCGCCACGAACCCGGCGAAGCGCCCCTTGCCGCCCGCGGAGTCGAAGGTGAACCGGCGGTTGAGCACGTACGCGGTGGTGGTGCCGGCGATGAAGCTCACGGCCTTCGCGGCGTGCACGTACACGCCGAGGGAGAGCAGCGCGTGGTAGACGCCGAAGTCCACGACCGCGCAGAAGGCGCCGACGGCGACGAACCGCCCCAGCTGCGTCACCAGGCCGCGCCTCCCCGCGGGGTGCGCCGGTGGGGCGGGCGTGGTCGTCACGGTCCGCAGGGTAGCGGGTGGCCCGCCGGGACCGCGGCGTAGCCTGGCCCGCGATGTCCACCCCCGAGTCCCGCACCCGCCTCCAGGGCTGGGGTCGCACCGCGCCCTCGCTGGCCTACCTGCACACCCCGCGCGCGGTGGACGACGTCGTCGAGGCGGTCCTCACCACGGGGCCGCGCGGGATCGTCGCGCGCGGCCTGGGTCGCTCCTACGGCGATCCGGCGCAGAACGCCGGCGGCACCGTCCTGGACATGACGGGCCTCGCCGCCATCCACTCGATCGACCCGGAGTCCGGGATCGCGGACGTCGACGCCGGCGTCAGCCTGGACACCCTGATGCGGGCGGCGCTGCCGTTCGGGCTGTGGGTGCCGGTGCTGCCGGGCACCCGGCAGGTGACGATCGGCGGTGCCATCGGGGCCGACGTGCACGGCAAGAACCACCACCACAAGGGCAGCTTCGGCAGCCATGTGCTCTCGATGGACCTCGTCGCGGCCGACGGCGCGGTGCGCACCCTCACCCCGGACGGCCCGGAGGCCGAGCTGTTCTGGGCCACCGTCGGCGGGATGGGCCTCACCGGCGTGGTGGTGCGGGCGCGGGTGCAGCTGCACCCCACCGAGTCGGCCTACTTCGTCGTCGACACCGACCGCACCGAGGATCTCGACGAGCTCCTCGGCCTGCTCACGGACGGTTCGGACGACGAGTACGGCTACTCGGCGGCCTGGTTCGACACCACGACCACCGGCCTGCACCTGGGCCGGGCCGTGCTCACCCGAGGCTCGCTCGCCCGCGTGGACGAGCTGCCGCTCAAGATGCGCCGCGACCCGCTGGCGTTCGACGCCCCGCAGCTGCTCACGTTCCCCGACGCCTTCCCCAGCGGCCTGGCGAACCGGCTCACGCTCAGGGCGTTCTCCACGCTCTGGTACCGCAAGGCGCCGCGCCGCCAGCGCGGCGCGATCCAGAACATCACCGCCTTCTACCAGGTGCTGGACCTGTTCGGGGACTGGAACCGGGTGTACGGGGGGCGCGGGTTCCTGCAGTACCAGTTTGCGATCCCGTACGAGGCCACCGGCGCGCTGCGCGAGATCGTCGCGCGGATCGCGGCGTCGCCGCACGCGTCGGGGCTGAATGTCCTCAAGCGCTTCGGCGCGGCCAACCCCGCCCCGCTCTCGTTCCCCATCCCCGGCTGGACGGCGTGCTGCGACTTCCCGATCGCGCCGGGCCTGCACCGCTTCTGCGACGAGCTGGACGAGCTGGTGCTCGCCGCGGGCGGGCGGCTCTACCTCGCCAAGGAGTCGCGGGCGAGTGCAGCGACGATCCGCGCCGGCTATCCGCGCTTCGACGAGTGGCGCAAGGTCCGCGACGCCGCCGATCCGCGCGGGGTGTTCGTCTCGGACATGGCGCGGCGCCTCGAGCTGTCATGACCCGCGAGTTGCGCATCTCATCAGGCCGTCCTGCGCATCTCATCAGCCCGCACAGGAGTGACCGATCATGATCGACGCAGTCGGCAACCCGCAGAGCATCCTGCTGCTCGGCGGCACGTCCGAGATCGGGCTCGCCGTCGTCGAGGCCTTCGCGGGCGACCGCCCGATGCGGGTGGTCCTCGCGGCCCGGCCGTCCGATCGGCTCGACGCCGCGCGGGTCCGCCTGGAGCGCCTGCACTGCGCCGTCGAGGTGCTGGACTTCGATGCGCGCGACCTCGACACCCACGCCGACGTCGTCCGCAAGGCCTTCGCGGGCGGGGACGTCGACGTCGCGATCGTCGCGTTCGGGATCCTCGGCGATGCCGAAAAGGCATGGACGGACGTCGCCACCGCCATCGAGCTCGCCCAGGTGAACTACACCGCGGCCGTCGCCGTCGGGGTGGCGCTCGCCGAGCGGTTCCGGGCCCAGGGCCACGGCGCGATCGTCGCGTTCTCCTCGGTCGCGGGGGAGCGGGCACGGCGCTCGAACTTCGTCTACGGCTCCACCAAGGCAGGGATGGACGCCTTCTACTCCGGGCTCACCGAGGCGTTGCGCCCGGACGGGGTCGGCGTCACGGTCGTTCGGCCCGGATTCGTCCACACCCGGATGACCGACGGCATGACACCGGCGCCGCTCGCCACCACCCCGGAGAAGGTGGCCGGGATCGTCGTGGACGCGGTGCGCAACCGGCGCGAGCTGGTGTGGGCGCCCCCGCAGCTGCGCGGGGTGATGAGCGTGCTGCGGCACCTGCCGCGGGCGGTTTTCCGGCGCCTTCCGATGTAGGGGGCCCGCGGAGGTGGCCGCGGCCCCCCAGCACATCGGCCACCTCCGTGAACCCCTCGCGCGCGCCCGTGACAGCGACGCGCGACGGCTGCCGGACCCCGGTCCCTTCGTCCCCTCGCGAAACCGCACCCCGCTCACGGCCGTCACCGTGGACATCGGGGCACGCGTACGTCGCGTTACGCGTCGGATCGGGGGCAGTTCACGGCCCGCCGCTGCGGGCATGCCGGCGGGTCGAGGCCGACCGCCGGTCGGCCGAGGCTCGTTCGCCCACCCGGTCGAGCACGCGGGTGGGCAGGGTTCGGTGCATCGCTGTCGCGGGCGCCGTCCGGGCCGACGAGCCTGCGCGCGCGGGTGGTCTGCTCGCGGTGAGCACCTTCTCGACGGCCGCCGCGACGTGCTCCGTGGGGCGCGGACGCCTACGGCCTTCCGACGGGCGACGGCTCCCGGGTGAGCGGTTCGCTCGGCACCTCGGCGGGCTCCGCGACGGCGACCGGGGGCGTGAGCCCCGCGTCGGGGTGCGCAGGCTTGGGCATCATCAGGGCCAGACCGATCCCGAAGATCGTCATTGCCGTCACGACGAGGAACGCGTCCGCGTACGCCGAGGCCATGACCTCGACCTGCAGCTGGCGGTACAGCCCGTACACCCCGCCGAACCCGTCCGCGGCGTAGGGCGCCAGCTCGGGATCGGTGGCGGGCATGAGCGCGGAGCGGTCCGCCATCAGCTGCTCCTGCTGCGTCGTCACGAGGATCGTCAGCGCCGCGACGCCGATCGAGCCGGACACGCGCTGCGCGATGTTGTTCATCGTGCTGCCCGAGCTCGCGTACGCCTGGGGGATGGACGCGAGCCCCGCCGTGAAGATCGGCATGAGGGCGAGCCCGTTGCCGACGGCGCGCACGCACGTCCACCAGATGATCTCGCTCTCGGTCGTGGACGGGCTGATCTGGGAGAGCAGGTACGTGCCGTACGCGGCGATCGCGAGCCCGATCGTCGCGGGCCAGCGGGGGCCGAACCGGTCGTAGAGCAGGCCCGCGATCGGCATGCAGAACGCGATGACGATCGCCTCCGGCAGGAGCAGGAAGCCGGTGTGCAGCGGCGTGATCCCCAAGCCCGCCTGCATGAAGATCGGCATGTAGATGAGCATCGAGAACAGGCCGACGGACAGCACCGTGATCAGCAGCAACGAGTTCACGAACGGCCAGTGGCCGAACACCCGCATGTCGATCAGCGGCTCGTCGCGCTCCAGCTGGATGACCACGAACAGGGCCAGGCTGAGCGTCCCGGAGACGACCAGGATCAGCACGGGATAGGACGTCCAACCCCAGTCGTTGCCCTCCGAGCAGGCGAGGAGCAGGGCGAACAGGCCGTAGGCGATCGCGAGGAAGCCCCAGGTGTCGAACCGGCGGCTCGACGTCGGCGGCATCGGCGCGAGCAGGATGTACGCCGCCACCGCGCCGAGGAACCCCACCGGCACGTTGATGTAGAACACCAGCCGCCAGTCCACGTACTCGACGAGGTACCCGCCGAGCGTCGGGCCGATCGCCGGGGCCACCGCGATGCCGACGCCGTACATGCCCATCGCGGCGCCGAGCTTCTCCCGCGGCACGATCCGGTAGACCATCAGCAGCGTCACCACCGGCAGGATCCCGCCGGGGACCGCCTGCAGGATCCGGAACGCGACCGCGCTCTCCAGGTTCCACGCGAGCCCGCACAGCGCCGAGATCAGCGAGAACGCGACGAGCGCCCACAGGTACACGCGCGTGAGGCCCGCGCGGTCCGCGAGCCAGCCCGACAGGGGCACGACCACGCCCAGCGCCAGGTTGTACGCGGTGACGACCCACTCGATCTCGTCGATGTCGACGCCGAAGTCGTTCGCCATCGTCGGCAGCGCCACGTTGATGATGCTCGTGTCGAGCAGCGACATGAACATGCCCGTGATGAGCACGATCATCGAGACGACCCAGCTCGACTCACGCCGGGTCGGCTCCGCGGTGACAGCCATCACCTCATTCGAACACAGGGGCTCACCAGCCGTCGACGTGCAGCACGTCGTCCAGGGGGCCGCGCGGGGCCGGCCGGAACGTCTCGCCCGTGTAGTAGGCCACCGGGAGCAGCACCCCCTGCCGCACCGACGGCGGGACGCCCAGCAGCTCGGAGATCGCACGCTCGTGGCGCAGGTGCAGCGTCGTCCACGCCGAGCCGAGCCCGCGCGCCCGCGCCGCCAACTGGAAGCTCCACGCCGCGGGCAGGAGCGACCCCCACAGCCCGGCCTGGTTGCCCGGCGGCAGCTCGCCGTCGCCGCCCACGTCGAGCGCGCCGATGACGAGCACCGGCACCCGACCCATCACCTCCGCCAGGTACTCGGCGCTGTCCTTCACCCGGCTCTGGGTCGCCGGGGTACCGCCGCGGGTGGCGCCGTAGGTCGAGGCGCGCCGGTAGCGGCCGAACGACTCCGCGTACAGCTCCCCGATCCGCGTGCGGTGGCCGCGGTCGGTGACGACGAGCCAGTGCCAGTCCTGCCGGTTGCCGCCCGTCGGGGCCTGGCGGGCGATCTCCAGGCACTCGCGGATCACGTCCAGCGGCACCGGTCGGGTGAGGTCGAGCCGCTTGCGCACGGAGCGGGTGGTGGTGAGCAACTCGTCGGAGGACAGGGGCAGGACGCCGGTCATGGTCCGATCCTGCCGGGCCGGCGGCCGTGTCGGTGCGGGCAGCTGCGTAGGGGTGGCGCCTTTGGCAGGGGTCGGTCATTCCTTTGCAGGGGTTGGGCGGGCTTTGCAGGTGGCGGGCGCGGTTCGCAGGGGTTGGGCGCGGTTCGCAGGGGTTGGG
>JBFWRR010000011.1:27421-30402 GCA_050248815.1 Pseudonocardia sp.
CGCTTTGCAGGGGTTGGGCCCGCTTTGCAGGGGTCGGGCACCCTTCGCAGGCGCTGCAGCTCCTGCGAAGCGTGCGCAATGCCTGCGACGGCGCGCGGCAGCCTCTGCGAGGTGTCTCGGAGGTCTGCGACGCCGTGGCCGACGCTGTTGTCCACATCCGCCGAAATTGTCCACAGGAGACGGAGAGGGGATTCCCTGCCCCTGCTCGCACCCCGCACGATCTGAACGTGTCCTCGGATCTCGCTCGACCCCGCCAGCGTGCGGAGTTCATCGCGGCCGGCTTCACCGCCCGCGAGCTCGATGGGCTGCTCCGCGCGGGCAGCCTGGCCGCCGTGCGGCGCGGTGCCTACGTCGACGGTGCCGACGAGCGGTTGGCCGTCGCCACGGCGCGTCACGCCTTACTGGTCCACGCGACGGCGCCCCGGCTGCACGTGGACTCGGTGGTCAGCCACGTCTCGGCCGCGGTGATGCACGGGCTGCCCACCTGGGACATCCCGCTCGACCGTGTGCACGTCACCCGCAACCGGCGCTCGGGCGCGCGGCGCAGCGGCGTCGTCGTGCTCCACGCGGCGGGAGTCGAGCCGGAGGAGGTGACGGCCGTCGACGGTGTGGTGGTCACGGACCTGCCGCGCACCGTGGTCGATCTCGCCCGCTCGGTGGAATTCGAGCGCGCCGTGGCGGTGGCGGACGCGGCGTTGCGCCGGGAGGGTGTGGACGAGCGTGCGCTGCGGGAGGCGCTCACCCGGGCTGCAGGACGTCCGGGCCTGGCACAAGCTCGGAGGGTGATCGCCGCGGCAGACGGGCGCTCGGAGAGCGTCGGCGAGTCCCGCAGCAGGCTCGCCCTGGCACGAGCGGGCCTGCCGGTGCCGGTTCCCCAGCAGGAGCTGTGGGCGGCCGACGGCGCAGGCCTCGGGCGTGTGGACTTCTGGTGGCGGGAGCAGCGCACGGTCGGGGAGTTCGACGGCCTGGAGAAGTACGGCCGCCTGCTGCGTCCCGGGCAGTCGCCGCGCGACGCCCTCGTGGCGGATAAGCACCGCGAGGACGCCCTGCGTGATACGGGCCTGCAGGTGGTGCGGTGGGTCTGGGCCGAGCTGGACCGCTTCGACGACATCGTCGTCCCGCGGCTACTGCGTGCGTTCGAGCGGTCTTGAGGGTGATGCACCTCGCACATTCGCGTGTCGGGGGTCTGCGAGGTTGGGCCGGAACCGGGTCTTCGCAGGGGCTGGGCGCGCTTTGCAGGTGCTGCGGCGTCTGCGGGGCGTGCCGGGGGTTTGCGAGGTTGGGCTGGAACCGGGTCTTCGCAGGGGCTGGGCGCGCTTCGCAGGTGCTGCAGCGTCTGCGGGGCGTGTCCGCGGTCTGCCAGGACCCGGGGTGGGCGCGGGCCGCCGCACGCGGTCGGCTCAGCCGTCGAACGCCCGCGCCCAGGCCTCGGCCGAGGTCAGCTCCGGGAGCGCGGCCCGGTAGCGGCGCCGCAGGTCCGGCCAGGCCCGGGCCACGTCGCGGCTCAGCGCGGCGACCCGCCGCAGGCCACCGCGGAACTCCGCGGGGTCCCGGCGACGGAAGGTGACGCCCCGGCCGTCCGGGGTGGAGACGGTGGCCGAGTCCAGCCCGGCGAGCACCCACCACTGGGCCTGGCGCGCGGGCACGTTGCGTTGAGGGACGTCGCGATGGGCCGGGTCCGGCCGGCGCAGGTGGTGCAGCGCGCCGCGGGCCAGGCCCTTCGCGATCGCGACGGCGCCGCGCGGCTGCCCGGGGAACGTCTGGGCCGACATCTCGTCCAGCTCCGAGAGCGGCACCTGGGTGGCGGAGTCCAGCGGGCGGCCGTCGTCGTAGCGCGAGCGCACCTCCCGGATGGTCGGGAGTGCCGTGGGCAGGGTGGGGAACAGCCGCTCGGGCCCGGCGAGGAAGTCGCGCAGCGCCATCTCCTGCAGGGCCACGGCCGAGTACTCCATGAGCAGCAGGTGGCGCAGGGTGCGCTTGACGGTGTCGCGCAGCATCGCCTTGGGGTCCTCGGGCCCGTGCAGGGCGGCCGCGACGAACCGGTTGCGGTAGTGGAAGTAGGCCTGCCAGTCGCTCGTGTCGTCCTTCTCCAGGAAGGACATGTGCCAGATCGCGATGCCCGGCACCGTGGCGGTGCGGTAGCCGCGGGCGCGGGCCCGCAGGCCGTACTCGGCGTCGTCCCACTTGATGAACAGCGGCAGCGGCAGGCCCAGCTCCTCGGCGACGGCGCGCGGGATGAGGCACATCCACCAGGCGTTGTAGTCGACGTCGACGCGCCGGTGCAGCCAGGGCGTCTCGCGCAGCGGCCGCTCGGCGAGGTCGTGGTGCGGCTCGGTGCCGGGGGCGTTGCGCCACAGGAACGTCGAGCGGTCCACGACCTCGCCCATGGTGGACAGCTGCGAGCGCTGCTGCAGCGAGAGCATCTGCCCGCCGACCAGCATCGGCGAGCGCGCGTACCGGGAGAACGCGACGGCCCGCAGGATCGAGTCCGGCTCCAGCAGGATGTCGTCGTCCATGAACAGGATCTGTTCGCACGAGGTGCCCAGCGCCTCGTGCATCACGCGGGCGTAGCCGCCGGAGCCGCCGAGGTTGGCCTGGTCCAGGATCCGCAGCCGGTCCCCGAGCCGGGCGGCGGCGATCTCGAAGCCCTCCTGGTCGCGCACCTTGCGGGTGCCCTGGTCCGCGATCAGCACGGCGGTGACGGCATCGAGCACCAGCGGGTCCTCGCCGATGGCGGTGAGGGTGGCGACGGCGTCCGCGGGCCGGTTGAACGTCGGCATCCCGATCGCGACGGCGGCCCGCCCGCGCCCCGCGACGGCGGCGTGCCACCCGCCGCCGTGGAGCGTGAGCTCCCCGGCGTCGGTGGTCAGGTCGAACCAGTACCAGCCGCCGTCCTCGAACGGGCGCAGGTCCAGCTCCAGCACGACCTCGCCACGCCCGCCGTGCAGCACGGCGGACGTCTCGACGATCTGTGCCCCGTC
>JBFWRR010000011.1:30502-82848 GCA_050248815.1 Pseudonocardia sp.
GGCTTGGCGAAGCGCGAGTACTCGCGCACGATCACCGTCTTGTCCTTGGGGTAGTCCCGCTCGGGGTGGAAGTGGCGGAACTCGTGGATGCGGGTGAAGGGGACGTCCTCGTCGTTGTAGTTCATGACGGAGGTGCCCTGGAAGTCGCCGGTGGGCACGACCTCCATCTCGAAGTCCAGGGTGCGCCAGCCCAGCTCGCCCTCGGCGTAGCCGAAGTAGCGGTCCAGCGGCCCGGTGTAGACGACGGGGACGCCTGCCGGCAGTTCGGCGCGGACCTCGAAGAAGTCCGTGTCCAGGCGGACGGAGATGTTCGGGTGGTCGGCCATCCGCTGCAGCCACGCCGTGTAGCCGTCGACGGGCAGGCCCTCGTAGGTGTCGTTGAAGTAGCGGTTGTTGAAGTCGTAGCGGACGGGCAGCCGCGTGATGATCGCCGGGGACAGCTCGGTGGGGTCGGTCTGCCACTGCTTGGCCGTGTACCCGCGCACGAACGCCTCGTAGAGCGGGCGCCCGATCAGCGAGATCGCCTTCTCCTCGAGATTCTGCGCCTCGGCGGTGTCGATCTCGGCGGACTGCTCGGCGATCAGCGCCCTCGCCTCGTCGGGGGTGTGCGAGCGGCCGAAGAAGGAGTTGATCAGTGCCAGGTTCATCGGGAACGCGTAGACCTGGTCGCCGACCCGGGCGAACACACGGTGCTGGTATCCGGTGAACTCCGTGAACCGGTTGACGTACTCCCACACCCGCTTGTTGGAGGTGTGGAACAGGTGCGCGCCGTAGCGGTGGACCTCGATCCCGGTCTCCGGCTCGGCCTCGGAGTAGGCGTTGCCACCGATGTGCGAGCGCCGTTCCAGGACGAGGACGCGCTTGTCGAGCTGCGCGGCGGCACGCTCGGCGACGGTGAGCCCGAAGAAGCCCGAACCGACGACGATCAGGTCGTATCCGTCGTACGTCACGGTCGCCGAGGGTATAGGCGCAGCGGGGACGCGGCCCGGGCGCCCCGATCAGCCCAACGGCACGAGGCGCAGGTGGCCGTCCCCGCGACCGGGCGCCCACACCGCCCATACGTCCGGTCCGGCGCCCGGGCCGGGCTCGTAGCGCAGCTCGTAGCGGGCCTGCAGCGGCAGGCGCGTGCGGTCCAGGTTGCGGTAGTTGAGCTCCAGCAGCGGTCGCAGGACCGGACCGGCCCGGTCGATGCGCTGCTGCACCAGCGGCACGATGACGCCGCGGTCGGTGAAGTCGTTCACCATCGCGCAGCGGCAGAAGTAGGCGAGCACACCGATCTCGCCCGGGTTGCGCACGACGTCCGCGCCCACCCGCTCGCCGATCGCCACGCCCGCCCGGGCGTAGTCGGGGGTGATCGCCCAGTTGCCGAACACCGGCGGGGTGACCCACGGCGCGCCCTGCATGCCCAGCAGCGCGACGGTGGCCGCGACGAGCACCCCCGCGGCGCCGGCGAACGGGACGGAGACCGCACGCGTCGGGGTGCCGTCCGCGCGGGTGGCCAGCCGGCCGGCGAGCGCCGCCCCCGCGATCGTGAAGCCGATCATCGGCGGCACGTAGTACCAGTGGTACGGCGGCACGGTGAGCACGCAGTAGGCGGCGTAGTAGAGCCCCGCGCCGAGCCCGAGACCGATCGGTGCGGCCGTGCCGCGCAGCCGCGGCACCCGCAGCGGCGCGGCGAGCAGGCAGACCAGCGTGAGCACCGCGCCGAGCACGGCGGGGACGAACGAGACCAGCACCAGCCAGGGCTGGTCGGCGAACATCACGAACGGGCCGTTCGCGAAGTCCACGCCGTCGAACGAGCGCTGCAACGTCTTGATGACGAACGTGTCCGGCACCGCGGAGCCGAAGTGGAACCAGGCCCACACGTACCAGGGCGCCGCGACGAGCAGCGCCGCGGGCACCGCGATGTGGAGCTTCCGCAGTACGGCCGGGGTGCACAGCGCGAGCACCCCGACGAACACGACGAGATCGGGGCGGATCAGCACGGCGAGCCCGCCGAGCAGCCCGAACGCGAGGGGCCGCCGCTCGACGGCCGCCACGAGCAGCAGCATCAGCACCGCCGCGGTGGGCAGCACCTCCAGGCCGAGCGCGGAGACGAGGAACGGGTTGAGCACGACCAGCGCCGCGCCCGCCGCGCCGGCCCACCAGGGCAGCCGCAGAGCGTGCCCCACGCGGGCCCACGCCCACCCGATCGCGGCACCGCACAGCACGCACACGATCCCCAGCGCGAGCACCGGGCGGGCGTCCCCGAACAGGCCGGTGAGCGCGGTGACGGCGGCGAGCAGCAGCACGTTGCCCGGGGCGGTGGCGGTGTTCGAGACCTGCTGCGGGGTGAGCCCCCAGTGCAGGTCCACCGCGACGTTGCGGGCGTAGGCGAGCGTGATGTACGCGTCGTCGACGAGGCTCTCGTGGGCGAGCCAGAACACCAGGGCGCACAGCGCGGCCACCCCGGCCGCGAACGCGAGGGCACGGCCGGGGCCGGGCCGCGCCGGGGCGGGCGGAGGCGGCGGGGAGGGGTCGAGGTCGCCGACCTCCCGGACGGTCGCGTCGGCGGAGGTCACGGGCGGCACGGTACCGGCAGGTCGGCGGGTCGGCCGGGACGGCTCGGTCGGCGACCCGCCGGTGACCGCGGGTCGGTCACCCCGATGCACGATCGGGTCAGTACCGTTTCGAGAGGACGTCCGCAAGGGGTGGATCTGCACCCGATCGCACATCCGACGAGAGGGCCGAGGCTTTCCGATGACGCACGACGGTGGGACACCGGCGACGCGAGAGGCCGCCGAGCCGGTGGAGCGCGGACGGCGTCTCGTGCAGCGGGGCCTGTTCGCGGGCCCGAACCCCGTCGCGCCCGACGACCTCTACTGCGCGGTCGAGTACGGCGTCGCCGTCCGCGGACGGGACCGGGTGTCGCTCGACGGGCATGCCCTCGTGAGCACCGACACCTACTTCGGCCGGTTCCCCGCGAGCTACTGGCAGCGCTGGACCGGCGCCGGCGAGGTCGTGGCCGAGCTGGTGTGCACGGGCACGGGGACGGTCCGCCTCGTCGCCTCGGACGCCGACGGCCGCCCGCGCACCGTCCTCGGCCGCGACATCGAGGCCGCGGACGGGCTCGCGGTGCGGCTGCCCGCGCGGATCGACAGGTTCACCGACGGCGGCGCGCTGTGGCTGGAACTGGAGACCGGCCGCGAGGGCATGGAGGTCGCCGACGTCCGCTGGACGGTGACGTCCGCACGGCCCGAGCGGACCACGTCGATCGTGATCTGCACCTACAACCGCGCCGACGACTGCCTGGCCACCCTCGGTGCGCTCGCGGGCGACCCGGTGGCGCTCGCCGCGATCGCGCAGGTCTACGTGGTGGACCAGGGCAGCGACCCGGTCGAGTCCCGCGCGGGCTTCGCAGCCACCGGGGAGGCCCTCGGCGGGCGGCTGCGCTACATCCGCCAGCCGAACCTCGGCGGCGCCGGCGGCTTCACCCGCGGGATCTACGAGGTCACGGCCCCCGGTGCCGGGGAGAGCGACGTCCTGCTCATGGACGACGACATCATGCTCGAACCGGACAGCGTGATCCGGATGACCGCGCTCGCCGGGCACGCCGCGCGACCCACGATCGTCGGCGGACAGATGCTCAACCTCCTGCACCCGAACCGGTTGCACGTGAGCGCGGAGGAGACGGACCTGCGCATCCTGCGCGCGGGGCTGCCGGTGGAGGGGGCGCTGACCAACGCCGACGTCACCCGCAAGCGCCAGGACCTGCGGGTCGACGCCCAGTACAACGCGTGGTGGTCCTGCCTGATCCCGCACGAGGTGATCAGCGCGATCGGCTACCCGCTGCCGCTGTTCTTCCAGTGGGACGACATCGAGTACGGCCTGCGTGCGCGCGCCGCCGGGTTCCCGACCGTCACGCTGCCCGGTGCGGGGGTGTGGCACGCGGACTTCGCGTGGAAGAACTGGGACGACTGGTCGCGCTACTTCTCCTTCCGCAACTCGCTGATCGTGAGCGCGCTGCACAGCGACTTCGACCGCACGCGGATCGTGCGCCACCTCGCGCGGGAGCTGTCGCACTACCTCGCATCGATGCGCTACGGCCTCGCCGCCACGATGATCCGCGCGGTGGAGGACTTCCTGCGCGGGCCGGACGTCCTCGCCGACGGCGGTGGGGAGACGGCCGCCGAGGTGCGCAAGCTGCGGTCCGAGTACCCGGAGACGTCGAACCATCCGGCCCACGCCGTCCCGGGGGTGGACGCCGACGCGATGCGACTCACCCCCATGCTCGGCACGCCCGGACGCCCGCGGGCCGTGCTCGCGAAGCGGCTCGCCCGCCAGCTCCTGCGCCGACCCGGGGGGAGCGCCGCGATCGCCGCGCAGGACGCCCAGTGGTGGCACGTGTCGCTGTTCCAGACCGCGGTCGTCACCGATCCCTCGCAGGAAGGCGTGCGGGTGCACCGCCTGGACCGCGACCTCATGGTGGGGCTCGGCAGGCACGGCGGGCAGGTGCTGTGGCGGCTGCACCGCGAGGGCGGGCGTGCACGCGACGAGTACCGGCGCCGGATGCCGGAGCTCACGAGCCGCGAGAACTGGACGCGCCTCTACACCAGCAAGTGAGCCAGGCCGGATCGGAGTGAATTCCATGCCCAGTGTCGCGCCAGGAGTCGTGCGCCGTGGCGCCGCCCGGATCCTCGACGCTCTCGCCGCCCGGATCGCCGACCGGGTGGCCGACCGCCTCGCCGGCCCGCTCGCCGAGGCCGCCCGGTCGCGGGTGGACGAGGCCGTCCAGCGGGAGGCGGACCGGATCATCCGCGCCGTGCACGACGTCGAGTTCCGCTCCCGCCGCGACACCCTCGCCGCGGGGGAGATGGACGCCGCGCTCGCCGCGGCGAAGTTCATCGCCGCGCGCATGCCCGCCGCGCGGGTCTTCCACGACCCGTGGAGCACGCTCTCCCACGCCCTGGAGCTGGCCCCGGCCGGCGGGATGGCGCTGGAGTTCGGCGTGTTCAGCGGCCAGTCGCTCAAGGTGATCGCGGGGGCACGCAGCGGTGGCGAGGTGTACGGCTTCGACTCGTTCGAGGGCCTGCCCGAGGTCTACCGCCCGCACCTGCGGGAGGGGCACTTCGCGGTGGACGCGCTCCCGCAGGTCGAGGGCGCCGAGCTGGTCGTGGGCTGGTTCGCCGACACGCTGCCGCGATTCCTCGCCGAGCACCCGGGGCCCGTGTCGTTCCTGCACCTCGACGCCGACCTGTACTCCTCGACGAGGACGGTCCTGGAGCTGGTGGGGCCGCGGCTGCGGCCCGGGTCGATCCTGATCTTCGACGAGTTCTTCAACTTCCCCGGCTGGGAGGACCACGAGTTCCGGGCCTGGGAGGAGTTCTGCGAGTCGACCGGCACGGTCGCCACCTACGAGGCGTACACCTCGAACAACGAGCAGGTCGTCGTGCGGATCGTCGAGGCGCCGGCGGGCAGCGGCTGAGCCGCACCCGGACGTGTTGGTCGGGCTCTACGCCGCCGTCCTGTGGGGGCCGGGTCTCCTGCTCGGGCGGCTCGCGGGCGTGCGGTCCTGGACGCTCGCCGCGGCCGCCCCGCTGTTCACCTACGCCGTCGCCGGGATCGCCGGACCGCTGCTGACGACGCTCGGCATCGCCTGGTCCCCCGCGTCGGCCGCGGCTGCCGTCGGGGGCGCCGCGCTGCTCGCCGCCGCGGCGTACGCGGCCGTCCGGCGCGTGCGCCCGCCCCACTCGCCCTGGAGCCGCCGCGCCGGGTACGGGGTGGCAGCGGGCACCGCAGCGGTGGCGGCGTTCGGTGTCGCCGTCGTCGGGGTGGGGATCGGGCGGCTCGGGGCGATCCCGCAGGACTGGGATGCCGCCTTCCACGCCAACGGGATCCGCTGGATCGCCGACACCGGCGACGCGAGCCTCACCGGGATGGGCCGGGTCAACTGGTACGAGACCGGCGTCGAGGTGTTCTACCCGAACGCCTACCACCTCGTGGCGGCCGTGGTGTACCGGATCAGCGGCGCGGACATCCCGAGCGTGCTGAACGCGCAGACGATGCTGCTACCCGCGATGGCCGCGCTGGCCGTCGTCGCGCTGGTGCACCGGTTCCGCGGGAGCCCGGTCCTGGCCGTCGCCGCCGCCGCGTGCGCCGTCGCCGTCTCCGCGTTCTACGACATGCTCGAACGCGGTCCGCTGTTCCCGTTCGTCACGGGTGTCGCGCTGCTGCCGCCGGCGGTGGTGCTGCTGTTCGACCTGCTCGACGCGCGTGCCGGTGCCCCGCGCCGGGTCGCCGCCTGCGTGTTCGCGGTGGCGCTCGCGGGTCTGGTGTGCCTCAACCCGGCGATGCTGTTCAGCGCCGTGCTGCTGGCCGTTCCCGCGGTGGTGCAGCGGTGGCTGCGCTGGCCGCGGGTGGCCTGGCCGGAGCTCCGGGTCGTGCTGGCGGGCGGCGCCGTCGCGGCGGTGCTGGTGGCACCGCAGCTGCTCGGGTCGTTGCGCACCGTGTCGGGTGAGCCCTTCGACTGGCCTGCGGAGTTCTCGGCCCCCGAGGCCGTCCTGCGGCTGGTGACCTTGGACTTCACCGGCGCCGCGCAGTGGGCGCTGGTCGTGGCGGCGGCGATCGGGCTCGTCCGGGTCGCGACGCTGCAGGGCCTGCGCTGGGTACCCGTGGTGGGCCTCCTGGTGGGCGTGCTGTTCGTGCTCGCCGCGTCGTCGGACGCGACGTGGGTGACGCTGGTGACCCGACCCTGGTGGAACGACCGCTACCGGCTCGCCGGGCTCCTCGTGCTGCCGGTCGCCCTGCTCGCCGGGCACGGGATCGCCGAGCTGCACCGCCTGCTCGCCCGCGCGGCGGGGCCGGGCGCGCGCTCGGCCCTCGCCGGGGCCGTGGCGGTCGTCCTGGTGCTCAGCTCCACCCAGGTGCTCTACGCCGAGCGATCCGTGGAGCGGATGCGCCGCAGCGTGGCCGACGGTCCGGTGGTGTCACGTTCCGAGGCGGACGCGATGCGTGCACTGGCGTGGCTCGTTCCGCCGGGGGAGCGGGTGCTCAACGACCGCTACGACGGCTCGGTCTGGATGTACGCGCTCGCCGGCGTGCAGCCCGTGGCGGGCTACTACTCCGACGCCGATCTCGGCCCGGACGCCCGGCTGCTCGCCGAGCACTTCCACGACTACGCCGACGACCCGCAGGTGCGGGCGGCGGTGGCCCGGCTGCGGGTCTCGACCGTGATCGTCACGCAGGGCTACGTACGGCGCTGGTACGGCCGCTCGGCCGGGCTCACGGACCTGGACGGCAGACCGTGGCTCCAGAAGGTCTACGCCACCGACGACGCAACGGTCTACCGCATTCGGCCGTGCGCCGTTTCCGGCGTGTGCGGGGGCGAAGTGGCCGGTGCGGAGCCCGGCCTGACCCTAGGGTCTGGGTGATGGCCGAGGACGTGACCGACGCGCCCGCCCCGCCGCAGCCGCCCGTCGTGGCGGTCTGGGAGTCGGGGCGGCGGGCGCGGCGTGCCGTCGCCGACGTGCCGTCCGCGGGCGACCGGCCGGTACGTCCCGCCGCGCAGGTGCCGACCGTACGCGACGGGCCGGCGCGCACCGTCCCGGTGCGGATGCCGTCACTGTGGCGCGAGCTGCCCGGTGCGGTCGCGCAGGAGCTGCGGGACTCCCTCGTGACCGCCTTGCGGCGGATCGGCCCGCCGAGCGAGCTGTCGCGGCGGGTCGGGAGGGCGATGTCGGCCCCTGAATCGGCCCCTGAATCGGCCCCTGAATCGGCCCCCGAATCGGCCCCCGAATCGGCCCCCGAATCGGCCCCCGAGTCGGCCACTGCGTCGGCCCCCGAGTCGGCCACTGCGTCGGCCCCCGACTCGGCCCATGGAACGGCCACCGCCGACCGGATCGCCGCACTGCCGGGGATCCGCGCGTTCCCCGTGGCCCTGGAGGTGCTCGCCGCGTTCGGTGCGGCGCTGCTGATGCTGCAGTTCGCGGCCACCGTGCTGGTCGATCCCCTGGACCGGGTCAGCCAGGTGAGCGCCCTGGCCGCCCTTGACCTGCGGGTCGTCCTGATCGGGATCGTCCTCGTCCTGGGTTGTGCGCTCGCCGTCCGGTTCGGGCGGCCCGGCCCGGCGGTCCGGATCGCCGCGGCGGCCACGGCGGGCCTGGCCACCGGCCTCGCCGGAGCGGGGATCGCGCTGGCGTTGCGGGGCACCGTCTGGCCGCTCTTCGCCTCGGGCGGGGACTCCGGTGCACTCGTGACCTGGGCCGACGTGCTGCTCGCCGGCCGCGACGTCCCGGTGGCCTACCCGCCCGGTGTCATCCACCTCATCGCCTGGACGGCGGAGCTGACCGGCGGGTCCGCGGTCGACGCGCTGCGGCTGATCCACATCGGTGGCACGGCCGTGTTCGGACCGGTCGCCTATCTCGCGTGGCGCCTGGTCCTGCCGCCGCTGTGGGCACTCGCCGTCACGCTCGTCGCGGCCGTCCCCCTGCTGGAGCCGTACAAGCCCTACACGACGGTCGTACTGGTCGTCCTCGTCCCGGTGCTCGTGCGGCTGCTGCGCGAGCTGTCCGCGGTCGGGCGGGCGAGCACGGCCCGGATCATCCTCACCGGGCTCGCGACCGGGGCGACGCTGGGCGTGCTCGCCCTGCTCTACACCGGCTGGTTCCTCTGGTCGCTGCCCGGTGCCGTCGTCGCGCTGCTGCTGGCCTTCCCGTGGCGGGGGGCGCCGATGCGCGGCCTCGCGCTCTGCAGCGTGGCCGCCGTGGCGCTCGCCGCCGTCGCGGGCCGTCACCTGGTCGCGATCGTCACCGCGGCGGCCGACACCCGGGACTACTTCATCTACTTCGACACCTTCGTCGATCCCGCCTACATCGCGATGTGGCGCAACGACTTCGGTGCGGACGGCCCGTGGCCCCCACCGGGGGAGCTGGCGGGTGTCGGGGTGTTCACCCTGCTGCTGGTGGTCGGGCTCGGCGCGGCCGTCGTGTTCGGTGGGCGGCGCACGTCCGTGCGGACGGTCCTGGCGCTGCTCGCCGGGGCGTGGGTGCTGCGGCTGTGGCTCGCGTCCCGGATGTACGAGACGCAGACCGTCCAGCTCTACCCGCGCACCAGCGCGCAGATCCTGTTCTGCCTGCTGGTGCTCGCCGTGCTGGCCGCCCGCTACGGCGGAACGTGGATGGGCGAGCGGCGGCCCGTCGCCGTCTCGGACGGTGCGCGTCGCCTCCTGCCCGTGGGGGTGCTGGCCGCCGCGCTGCTGCTCGCCCTGTCGACGGGCTCCTCGATCGCGGACCGGCACATGCCCCGCGCGGAGAACGGGCCGGGGATGCTCGCCTACGTGAGCCAGATGGTCCGCCAGCCGGACGGGACGTGCGCGGTGTACAGCCGCGGCGGCTGCCTGGAAAGCGGCGGGGCCGTGCTGGCGCGGATCCCCGCGCACGAGCGGCCTCCGGACCAGATCATCGGCTGATCACCGGGTGAACGCGTGGCGCGCGAGCATCCCCGCGCCCGCGCCCGCCCGCACCGCCCCCGGCAGCCGGGTGAGCGCGTTGAGCCGCGATCCCAGGTGCCGCCGCGCGGCACGCGCCGCCCGGGGCCAGCCGTGGGCGTCCAACCGGGCGGCCGCGCCGAGGAAGAAGGCACGTTCCTCGGCGAAGCGCCGCCCGTCCGCCGCGTGCGCCGACGAGACCGACGCCTCGTGGCGGCGGTAGCGGAAGGCGGTGTCCGGGACGACGAGCAGTCGCTCCCCGGCGAGCAGCAGGTCCAGCACCAGAGCGAGGTCCTGGACCACCTGCAGCCCAGGGCGGAAGCCGGTGCGCCGCAGCGGCCCGGACCGCCAGCACAGCGACGGGAAGTACAGCCAGTTCCCGCGCAGCAGGCTCACCGCGAGGGCCTCGCCGCCGAGGACGCCGGTGGTCCGGGGCGCGAAGATCCACCGCTTGCTCAGGTCGACGAGCGTGCGCGCCGGCAGCCCGTCGGGCCCGACGACCTCCACCCCCGGCTGCACGATCGCCACCTCGGGATGCGCGGCGAAGGCGGCGCGCACCGTGGCGACGTAGCCGGGGAGCAGGAGGTCGTCCGACCCGACGATCACCGCGAGCTCGCAGTCGACGAGCTCCACGCAGCGCGCGAAGTTGCGGTTGATGCCGAGGTTCTGCGGGTTGCGCAGGTAACGCACCCGCTCGTCGCCCAGAGCGGCGCACCAGCGGCCGAACGTGTCGTCGGTGGTGTCCCCCGAGTCGTCGACGATCGTGAGCCGCCACGCCGGGTCCTCCTGCGCGAGGACGCTGCGGATCGTCTCCTGCACGAGGTCCAGCCGCCCGTAGTGGGGCAGCATCACGTCCACGGTGTCGGCGGGGCGGGTCACCTGTGCTGCTCCTCGACGGCCTCGTGCTCGCCCATCGACACCGCCGGCGAGACGTACAACCCGCGCTCGCGGTTGACGATCTCCGCCTCCCGGATCGCAACGGTGCGCGCCAGCTCGGTGTAGCGGCGGTCGACGTGGCGGAACCGCTGGTAGGTGCTCACGGTCGCCGCCATGAACGCGACCACCAGCGCGTACAGGACGAGGTCGGTGCCGCGGCCCACGCCCACGGCGTGCGCGATCGCGGTGAGGTCGTCGGGGCGCAGCACGGCGTAGATGCAGCCGAGCGCGAACAGCACCAGACCGATCCGCTTGCTCGCCGCCACGTGCAGGCTGCCGCTGCCGCGCACGGTGAGGAACAGGACGCCGAGCACGGCGAGGATCAGGATCGCCTGGATGAGCACCGTCGGTCAGCCCCCTCGCTGGCGCACGGACAGGTCGAACAGGATGTTCACGCCGTTGAGCAGGGACTGCCCCTTGGCGCGCGCGTAGGCGGTGTAACGGATCGAGACCGGGACCTCCCGGACCCGCCAGTGGGACCGGGCGAGCCAGGAGACGATCTCCGAGGCGTGCGCCATGCCGTTCATGGTGATGTGCAGGTCCTCGGCCACGGGGCGGGTGAGCACCCGCAGCCCGTTGTGCGCGTCGGTCAGGCCGAGACGCCGCCCGGCGGGGCTCAGCCGCACGGCAAGCCGCAGCGCGAGCCGCCGACGCCACGGCACGTCCGCCGTGCCGCCCGCGAACCGGGTGCCGAGCACCAGGTCCGCGTCCCCGGAGCGGGCGACGTCCACCATGCGGGCCGCGTCCTCGACGCGGTGCTGGCCGTCCGCGTCGAACGTCACGAAGTACGCGGCCCCCGGACGGGACCGCGCGTAGGTCAGGCCGGTCTGCAGCGCCGCGCCCTGACCGAGGTTGACCGGATGGCGCACCAGGTGCGCGTGGGTGCGCAGCACGGCGTCCACGGAGCCGTCCCGGCTGCCGTCGTCCACGCACACCACGTTCGGGAACACGTCGAGGACCTCGCGCAGGACGCCCTCCACCACGGGCGCCTCGTTGAGCACCGGGACCACGACCCAGACGTCCTCGTTGCCCGTCACGCCTGCCGTCCCCCGGACCGCAGGGCGCGGGCGACACCGGCTCCGAGCACGACGAGGACCGTACCGGGCCCGGCGAGCTGGGCCGTGATCGCCGCACCCACCGGGGCGACCGGGGCCGCGAGCAGCACCAGATGGACCAGCGCGCCGACCGCCCAGGCCGCAGTGACCAGCCGATGGCGACCCAGCGCGACGAGGGTGGTCTGCAGCACGAGCGCTGCGGCCATCAGCACGGTGGCGAGGCCCAGCAGGCCCACGACGGCGGCATCCGGGGGGCGGGGCGCGTCGAACAGCAGCCCGGTGAGCCACGGCCCGAGCCAGAAGCAGCAGAGCACGCCGAGTCCTCCGACGGCCGCCACGGCCGCGAGCACCTGCGCCTGGCGGCGGGCGACGGCGGCGCGGTCGCCGGTGGTGGCCGCGCGGGTGAGTTTCGGCAGCAGCAACGCCTGCACCGGGGAGAAGAGGAACAGCGGGATGCGGGCGAGCACGAAGGTGGCGCCGAAGACCGCGGCGGTGACGGCGTCCGCGCCGAGTCGGTAGCTGACGACGACCGGGCCGATGTTGGCCAGGAGCTGCGAAAGGGCGATCGCCGCCGTGAGGTAGGCGAAGGACCGGCCGAGCCGCCGGGGCGGTGCTCCCCCGGGCGGCTCGTCGATCCGGACCGGTCGGACGACGCTGAGCGCCGCGACCGCCGAGCCGAGCGCGAATGCCATCCCGAACGCACCCGGAGCGGCCGTCGCGGTCAGGGCCGCGAGGCCGAACAGTGCCAGGCAGGGCAGCAGACGGGCCGCGCCCTCCACGTAGAGGGTGCGGGCGTAGGCGCGGAAGCGCTGGCGCCCGCCGAGCACGCCGCGCGTCCAGTACACGGCCGCGGAACCGCCCACCGCGACGAGCAGCGCCGCCAGGAGCGACAGCCGCCCGTCGAGGACGTCGTCGAGCCCGAGCGGCCACGCCGCCACGAGCACCGCGGCCACCACCGCGAACGAGCGCACCGCGAGCGACCCCGAGCGCCGCGAGGTGGGGCGCAGCGGCTCGCCGCGCGCGGCCGCCGCGCTGATCGCCCGGCTCGTGGCCTGCTCCAGCCCCGCGTAGATGCCGGGGCCGACGATGTTGACCAGCAGGTAGAGCGAGATCAGGGCGCTCAGCGCGCCCGCCTCGGCCGGGGTGTCGAAGGTGTGGCCCGCGATCGCGACGAACGCGTACCCGGCCCCGCCCAGCACCGCGAGGCCGGCCCCGAGATGCACCGCCGAGGGCAGCGCCGCGGACCGGGACCGCGTGGCCGCGGGGCGGGCCGTCATGACGGCCCGGGGACCCGGGCGAGCGTCACGAACTCGTTGTACGGGAAGACGCGGCCCGCCACCCGCGGGAACGGGAAGGAGTAGGCGTTCACCACGCGCAGCCCCGCCTGCGTGCACAGGCCGGCGACCTCATCGAACCCGCAGAACCGGACGTGCGTGGCGTCCGTGGCGTGACCGCGTTCCTGCGGCGTGATCACCACGACCTTGCCGCCTGGGCGCACGTGCGGCAGGTAGGTGCGCAGCAGCGCGAGCGCGTCCGCCTCGGTCAGGTGCTCGACGACGTGGGCCAGCAGCAGGCTGTCGAACGAGCCCCGCCCGGATGCGGACCCGGCGTCGAACTCCTCCGGCGTGTACGCCTCGAGCCCCCGCTCGCGTGCGACGGCCACCGACGCGGCGTTGTGGTCCACCCCCACGCCGTCCCCGCCGAGGTGGGCGAGGTTGCGCCCCAGCCCGCAGCCCACGTCGAGGGTGCGGCCCAGGCCCAGGCGCCGGACGTTCCAGCGGTAGGGCGCCTGCACGTCCAGCAGGCGCTTCCAGCGGGCCCCCTCCAGCGAGCGGAGCCGCTCGGCGTAGGCGGGGGCGTCGGTCCGGCTGCGCTCGGTTCCGACGGTTCCGTCGTCACGGGGGCTCACCGGGGCGAGTGTGGCCTTGCGCGCGCGGGCATGCACGTCCGGGGTGCGAGACTCGCCGGCATGCACGTCGAACCGACACCGATCCCCGGCCTGCTCCGGGTGGAGCTGGACGTGCACGCGGACGGGCGGGGTTGGTTCAAGGAGGGCTTCCAGCGGGCCAAGCTCGCCGAGGCGGGCTTCCCGCCGTTCGAGATCGTGCAGAGCAACGTCTCCTACAACGCCGAGCCCGGCGTGCTGCGCGGCATCCACGGCGAGCCGTGGAACAAGTACGTCACGCTCGCGCACGGGCGGGCGTTCGCCGCGATCGTGGACCTGCGCGCGGGCGCCGGCTTCGGCCGGGTGGAGACGATCGAGCTGCACCCCGGCAACGCGATCTTCGTGCCGGAGGGGTGCGGCAACTCCTACCTCACGCTCACCCGCGACGTCGTCTACACCTACCTCGTGGACGCGCACTGGTCGCCGGACGCGCACTACACCCACGTGGACGCCTACGACCCGGCGCTGGGCATCGACTGGCCGGTCGGCCCGGACGAGGCGATCCGCTCGGCGAAGGACCGGGCCCACCCCCCGCTGGCGGGGATCGTGCCGTGCGGGTGATCGTCACCGGCGCGGGCGGACAGGTGGGCCGGGCGCTCGCCGCCCGGCTGCCGGGGGCCACCGCGCTCACCCGTGCCGAGCTGGACGTCACGGACGCCGCGGCGTTCGACTGGTCGCGCTACGACGTCGTGATCAACGCCGCCGCCTGGACGGACGTGGACGGGGCCGAGACCCCCGAGGGCCGTCGCGCCGCCTGGCACGCCAACGCCACCGGCCCCGCCGCGCTCGCCGCCGCGGCACGGCGCCACGGGCTGCTGCTCGTCCACTACTCCAGCGAGTACGTCTTCGACGGCACCGCCGAGAAGCCCTACACCGAGGACGACCCGGTGGCGCCGCTGTCGGCCTACGGCGCGTCGAAGGCGGCGGGCGACCTCGCGGTGGCCTCGGTCGAGCGGCACTACCTGCTGCGCCCCACCTGGGTCGTGGGGGAGGGGCGCAACTTCGTGACGACGATGCTGGGGCTGGCCGCGCGGGGGATCGCGCCGACCGTGGTGGCCGACCAGGTGGGGCGGCCCACCTTCGCCGCGGACGTCGCGGCCGCCACCGTCGCGTTGCTGCGCGAAACGGCGCCGTACGGCACCTACCACGTCACCGGGACCGGGGAGCCCGCGTCGTGGGCGGACGTGGCCCGCGCGGTGTTCGCGCTGGCCGGGAGCCCGCTCGCGATCACCGACACGACCACCGAGGAGTACGTCGCGGACCGCCCGCACGCCGCTGCGCGCCCGCGCAACAGCGTCCTCGACCTTGGGCGCGCCGAGGCGGCGGGCCTGCCCCTCGCGCCGTGGCGGGAGGGGCTCGCCGCGTACCTCAGCGGGTCTTGAGCGGTTCCCACCACGTCCGGCGCTCGGCGTACCAGGCCACCGTGTCCGCGAGTCCGCGCGCGAACGGCACCGACGGCGCGTAGCCCAGCTCGTCGGCGATCTTCGACCAGTCCACGGAGTAGCGGCGGTCGTGCCCGAGCCGGTCCGGCACGCGCTCGACCATCTCCGGTCCCGCCCCGACGGCGTCCAGCAGCAGGTCGGTGAGCTCCCGGTTCGTCAGCTCGGTGCCCCCGCCGATGTTGTAGACCTCCCCGTCGCGCCCCTTCTCGGCGACGAGCGCGAGGGCGCGGCAGTGGTCGTCCACGTGCAGCCAGTCCCGCACGTTGCCGCCGTCCCCGTAGAGGGGGACCCGCCGCCCGTCGAGCAGGTTCGTCACGAACAGCGGGATCACCTTCTCCGGGAACTGGTGGGGCCCGTAGTTGTTCGAGCAGCGCGTGACGCACACCGGCAGGCCGTGGGTGCGGTGGAACGCGCGCGCGAGCAGGTCCGACGACGCCTTGGACGCCGAGTAGGGCGAGTTCGGCTCCAGCGGGTGCGTCTCGGGCCAGGAGCCCTCCTCGATCGAGCCGTACACCTCGTCGGTGGAGACGTGCACGAACCGGCCCACACCCGCGTCCAGCGCCGCCTGCAGCAGCACCTGGGTGCCCACGACGTTCGTCGTGACGAAGTCGGCCGCACCCGAGATCGAGCGGTCGACGTGCGACTCTGCGGCGAAATGCACCACGAGGTCCGTGCGGGCCATCAGCGGGGCGACCGTCGCGGCGTCGCGGATGTCGCCGTGCACGAACTCGACGCCGTCGCGCACCTCGGCGAGGTTCGTGAGCGTGCCCGCGTAGGTGAGCAGGTCCAGCACCACCACCTCACCCGCGAGCGCCGGGTAGCGCCCGCGCACCAGCGCGCGCACGAACGCCGAACCGATGAACCCGGCCCCGCCCGTCACGAGAACCCGCACGTCAGCCTCCCGCCCCGTGGGCCAGCGCGACGTCGACGACGTACCGCCCGTACCCGGACTTCTCCTGTGCCCTGCCCAGCGCCAGGCACGCCTGGGCGTCGATCCAGCCCTGCTCCAGCGCGATCTCCTCGACGCAGGCGATGCGCACGCCCTGGCGGTGCTCCAGCACCTGCACGAACTGACCCGCCTCCAGCAGCGAGTCGTGCGTGCCGGTGTCGAGCCAGGCGAACCCACGGCCGAGATCGACCAGTCGCGCGCGCCCCTTGTGCAGGTACGCCCGGTTGACGTCGGTGATCTCCAGCTCGCCGCGCGCCGAGGGACGCAGCCCGGCGGCGATGTCCACGACGTGCTCGTCGTAGAGGTAGAGGCCGGTGACGGCGCGGTTCGAACGGGGGTGTCGCGGCTTCTCCTCGATGTCGACGAGCCGGCCCTCCGCGTCGACGACGCCCACGCCGTAGCGCTGCGGATCGCGGACCGGGTAGCCGAAGAGCACCGCGCCGTCCTCGCCGCTCGCGAGCCCCGCGCGGCACTCGCGCAGCGTCCGGCGGAAACCCTGGCCATGGAAGATGTTGTCGCCGAGGACGAGCGCGCACCGCCCGCCCGCGAGGTGCTCCGCACCGATGAGCAGCGCCTGGGCGATGCCCTCGGGGCGGTGCTGGGCGGCATAGGACAGCCGCAGGCCCAGCTCGCCGCCGTCGCCGAGCAGGCGGCGGAAGAGCGCCTGCTCGTCCGGGGTGGTGATGACGAGGATGTCGCGCACCCCGGCCAGCATCAGCACCGACAGCGGGTAGTAGATCATCGGCTTGTCGTAGACCGGCAGCAGCTGCTTCGACACCGCCCGCGTGACCGGGTGCAGCCGGGTGCCGGCGCCACCCGCCAGGATGATGCCCTTCATCGCCGTTCCCTCATCGCCGCCGGAGCGTACGCGCCGGCCGATCGCGGCCGCGTAGGCTCGCCCCCGGCCGAGCGCCGAGGAGGACCCGAGGAGGAGGACCACGGTGCCACTGGTGTCTCTCGTCACCGCGAGTGCGGACGACGCCCTGTCGCTGCTGCGCAGCGTCGCCGCCGCCCACCCGGACCTGAGCTTCGAGCTGGTCGTGGTGCAGGACGGCGGCGAGCGCTGGGAGCTCCCCGGTCCGGCGGCGGGGGAGACCGTGCGCGTGGCGACGCTGGCGCGGCGCTTCGGCTCCTACGCCGTGCTCTGCGCGGGGCTCGCCACCGCGCGCGGGGACGCCGTCGTGGTGGCGGACGCGGCCCGCCCGGACGCTGCCGCGATCGTTGGGGCCGTGCTGGGGCCGTGGCGCGCCGGGCACGATGTGGTCTGGGCGGCCCGGCCGGGCCGCAGCTGGCGCGACCGCCTGCCCGGGGTGCCCGTGACGCCCGCCGAGCGGCGCCCCTCGCTGCTGGTGGACCGCACCGTGCTGGAAGCCGTGCACGCGCAGTCGCGGCGCCCGCGCGACGTCGTCGCCGCGATCGCGCGCACCGGCAGGCGGCAGGCCACCGTCACGGTCGAGGACGGGGTGCCCCAGCCCGCCCTGCGCCAGCGGGCGGCGCGGACGCTGGGCTGGCTCGTGGGGCTCTACGCGGCGCCGTTCCTGCTGATCCTGCTGGTCGGGCTCGCCGTCGCGGGCCTGGGAACGATGGTCGGGCTCGGTGCCGCGGTGCTGGGATCGGGGGCCAAGGCGAGGGCGTGGGAGTTCGTCGTGGCCACGGTGATGGTGGTGGGTGGGCTCAACCTGGCCGCACTCGGCGGCTTCGGTGAGTACCTCTGGCGCAACGGCGGAGGGCGGGAGCGGCCCGGCTACGTGCTGGCGGGCGTCCGGGATCTCTGACAGCTCGGAGTGTATGCGATTCACATATAGTCGGTCGTGTGGATTCCCGGGCGGTGATCGACCGCTGGCACGCTGCGGTGAACGGCGACGGCACGGACGCCGCCGACGTGGTGACCGACCCGGTCGTGGTGCTGGGCCCGCGCGGAGCGGGCCCCATCACCCCGTCCGAGTTCGCGGACTGGGTGCGGCGCTCGGGCATCCGCCTCGTGCCGAGGTCCTGGCACCCGGTCGGTGAGCGCCTCGTCGTCGTCGAGCAGGACGCCGTGTGGCCGGGAAGCACCTCGCCGACCCGGGTGGCGACGGTCTTCCGGGTCGGCGGCGGGAAGGTGTCGGCGGCCCTGCGGCTGCCCGATCTGCGGTCCGCTCTCGAAATGGCCAGGATCCACGGGGCGCCGGCGGCCCCCGAGTGAGCGGCGGGACGGGCGGCGCGGGCCCGGGGGAGGTGCTGTTCGAGTTCGTCCGGTACTGGTCGCGGCGGGTACCGGCGGACGATCCGCGCGTCGCCGAGCGAGGCCGGTGGGTGCTGGTGACCGAGGCCGTCGCCGCCGTCACCCGCGACGGGCCCGCCACGATCAACGCTGTCGCACAGGAGATCGGGATGGACCAGAGCGGGGCGTCCCGGCTGGTGAAGGGCGCGGTCGCCGCAGGCTACCTGCGGATGCAGGCCGCGCAGGCCGACGGCAGGCGGCGGCACGTCACGCTCACCCCGGCCGGCCGGGAGCTGCTCGAGCGCGCGCACGGGTGGCAGGAGGCCGTGTTCGACCGGCTCACCGCCGGTTGGGACGAACCGCGGCGCGTCGCCTTCCACGCGGCGATGCTGGACCTGCTCGACCGGGGTCGCGCCCTCCGGGCCTACAGGTAGATCGCCAGGGCCAGCATGACGAGCCAGCCCGCGGCGAGGACCTGCAGCACGCGGTCGCCCAGGGCGATGTCCTCGGGCTCGCCGCCGTTGCCGTTGTCCACGTCCACCGCGTAGCGCAGCACCGCCACCACGAACGGGACGATCGACAGCATCGTCCACACCGTGTTGTGCGGCTGCTCCTCGCGGATCTGGAACGCCCACAGGCAATAGGTCATGATCAGCACGGTCGCCGAGCAGGCCCACACGAACCGCAGGTAGGACGCCGAGTAGCCCTCCAGGGACTTGCGGATCTTGGCGCCCGTGCGCTCGGTCAGCATCATCTCCGCGTAGCGCTTGCCCGCGACCATGAACAACGACCCGAACCCGGCGCACAGCAGGAACCACTGCGACAACGCGATCCCCGTGGCCGCGCCGCCCGCGATCGCGCGGAGCAGGAAACCCGACGCGACGATGCAGATGTCGAGCACGGGCTGGTGCTTGAGCCAGAAGCAGTACGCGAGCTGTACCGCCATGTACACGGCGACGACGATCGCGAGGTCCGGACCGGCGACGAAGCTCACCGCGAGTGCACCGAGCAGCAGCGCCGTCGCCACGCCGAGGGCCAGCGGTACCGGCACGATCCCGGAGGCGATCGGTCGCAGCCGCTTCGTGGGATGGGCCCGGTCCGCCGCGACGTCCTTCGCGTCGTTGACCAGGTAGATCCCCGAGGCGGCCAGTGAGAACGCCACGAACGCCACCGCGAGCGCGGTGGCGATGTCGGCGGAGAACAGCATGCCCGCGGCGAACGGCGCCGCCAGCACGAGCACGTTCTTCACCCACTGTCGCGGCCGCATCGTGCGGACCACACCCCACGTGACGCTCACCGGAGTGCGGATCGCCGCCTTGGGCTCGACGGTCGTCTCGGTCATCGCTTCCCCCATCGGCGGGCGACGGTGGCGACCGCGGCACCCAGGCCTGCGCCCGCGACCACGTCGGTCGGGTAGTGCACGCCCAGGACCAGCCGCGACACCGCCATCGGCGGCACCAGCACCGCCACCAGCCGCTTGCCGAGAAGCGCCCCGAACAGCATCGCCGCGGCCGTGGTGGACGTGGCGTGGGCGGAGGGAAAGCTCAGCCTGCTCGGGGTGGCGCAGTGCACGACGACGTCGGGGTGCTCCGGACGAGGCCTGCGGACCACCCGCTTGACGGCGACCGACGCACCGTGCGCGACGGCGACACCGGCGGTGGCGGCGAGCCAGCGGCGCCGGCGCGGGCGGTCCACCAGGGCGCCGAGGCTCCCGAGCACGAGCCAGCCCAGCGCGTGGTCGCCGAACTTCGACATCCCCTTCGCGACCGGGACCAGCGGCGTGTCGTTGGTGATCCGCTGTACCGCGGCCAGCGCGCGCACCTCGGCGGGGGGAGCGGGGATCTCCACGGGCGGCTCTGGAACGATCTCGGCGGCGGTGTGCACCACGGTGCTGACGGTGGAGTCGACGGCCACGGGCGGGGCCTCCAGGGGCGCCGGTTCGGGGACCGCTGCGCCCGGTCGGTGGTTGGGCATACGGCGGCCGACTCTACGCCCTGGTGCCCGAGGGCTCAGAACCAACGCTCCAGTACGACCGCCAGGCCGTCCTCGCCGTGGTCGGCCGTGATCTCGTCCGCGATCTCCTTGAGCGCGGGATCCGCGTTGCCCATGGCCACGCCGTGCCCCGCCCAGCGCAGCATCTCCAGGTCGTTGGGCATGTCCCCGAACGCCACCACGTCCTCGCGCGCGATGCCCAGCCGCCGCGCCACCTCCGCGAGGCCGGTGGCCTTCGTCACCCCCGGCACCGCCAGCTCGACCAGGCCGTTCGGGGTGGAGAACGTGGCGTCGGCGAGCTCTCCGATCAGCGGTTCGAGCGCGGTGACCATCGCCGCGCTCGACAGGCCCGGGCAGCGCACCAGCAGCTTCACCGCGGGCTCCGAGAGCACCTCCGCCCGCGAGGCGACGTGCAGCTTCCCGGGCCAGGCGTGCAGGTAGTCCGGCTCGGCGAGGAACGTCTCGTCCGTGTCGAACGCCCGGGTGGGCACCCGCTCCACCGCCACCCCGGACAGCGGCAGCGCCTCGACGGCCGCGGCCGCCAGAGCGGCGAGCGTGTCCACGTCCAGCGCCCGCGACCACACGACGCGGTCCGTGACGCCGTCGTAGAGCACCGCGCCGTTCGCGCACACCGCGAGGCACTCGCTGCCCAGCTGCTCGGTGACCGGCGGGATCCAGCGCGGCGGACGGCCCGTGGCCAGCACGAACTCGGTTCCCGACGCCCGCAGCCGGTCGATCACCGCGACCGACCGCGGCGGCACCCGCTCGCTCGGATCGAGCAGCGTGCCGTCCACGTCGGTGGCGACGAGCCGGGGCGCCTGCACGCCGTCCAGGGTAGGTGCTCCGGCCGGCCGTCCGGATCCGCGCCCGTATCGGCGCCGCGCCGGCGCCCGGATCAGCGCCGCCAGAACACGTGGTGCGTCACGCCGCTCGGGCTGGGCACGATGTCGAGGTGGAACCGGTCGAGCAGTTCCTCGGGCGACTTCCACAGCCGCAGGCCGGACCCGAGCTCCACCGGGGAGACCGCCACGTGCAGGGTGTCGACGAGATCGGCGTCCAGGAACTGCCGGATCGTCGTGACCCCGCCGCCGAGCCGGACGTCCCTGCCCCGCGCGGCCTCCCGAGCGCGCTCGAGCACCTCCGCGGGATCGCCGCCGACGAAGTGGAACGTGGTGTCGGAGAGGGTGAACGACGGCCGCTCGTGGTGGGTCAGGACGAACACGGGGGTGCGGAACGGCGGCTCGTCGCCCCACCAACCGCGCCACTCGTGATCCTGCCACGGTCCGCGCTGGGGCCCGAACTTGTTGCGGCCCATGATCTCGGCGCCGATGTTGTGGGTGAAGTCGCGGGTGAAGTAGTCGTCGAGGCCCCGCGTCCCGCCGGGAGCGGTGCGGTTGGGCCAGCTCGCGGTGGCGCCCGCCCAGCTGAAGAGCCGTTCGGGTGCGGGCAGGCCGAACGGCCGGTCGAGAGTCTGGTCCGCACCGGCGGCGATGCCGTCGCGCGACACGTTGAAGTTCTGGACCCTCAGCAGCTGCTGCATCACATGCTCCGTCCTCCGTGCGGCCTACATCGTGGACCCCGGCCCGCGACGGCGGGCCGGGGTGGGGGTGCGGGGCGCTCAGCCCCGCAGGGAGGCGATCAGCGCCGCCGTGTTCTCGCGGCGGCCCCATGCGACGATCGCGACGAGAACGAGGACCGTGGCCGGGATGACCACGAGCGCCCCGCCGCCCACGGCCAGGGTGGCGATCACGGCGCCGACCATGAGGGCGACGAAGCAGGTGGCGGCCAGGCCCATCAGCCGTGGCACGAGCAGGCCGATGGCGCCCGCCAGCTCCAGCGCGCCGATGACGTACATGCCGGCCGTGCCGAAGCCCATGGCCTCGAACCCGGCGACGTTCTGCGCGTCGGCGGTGAGCTTGCCGAACGCGGAGAACAGGTAGACGGCGGCGAGCAGGACCTGCAGCGTCCAGAGGGCGACGTTCGCGGCGCGTCCGGTGGTGGGCGTGGTGCGGGCGGGCCGGGCGGTGGTGTCGGTCATGGCGGGCTCCTCGCGATGCGGCGGTGGGTTCGCAGGTGTGGACGAACCGGGCCGCCGGAACTCATCGCGCCCCCGGTGGACGTCCCCGGAGCGAGGCCCGCCTCAGCCGAGCACGTCGCTGCGACTGCGCTCCCGGCGGCGCAGGAGCCAGATGAAGCAGGGCACCCCGAGGACGGCGGTGACGATCGTCAGCGGCAGCTCCGACGGGGCGTCGACGGTGCGCGCCGCCAGGTCGACCAGTACCAGGAAGCTCGCCCCGGTCAGCGCGGCCACCGGAAGCAGCCGCCGATGGTCCGAGCCGATGACCAGTCGGCAGACGTGCGGCACCACCAGCCCCACGAAGGCGATCGCCCCGCTGACCGAGACGACCACTCCGACCAGCAGCGAGGTCACCACGAGCAGCTGCACGCGCAACCGGTGGACGTCCAGGCCGAGGGAGACGGCGGTCTCGTCGCCGACGAGCAGGGCGTTGAGGGAACGGGACTGCAGCAGCAGGACCGCGCAACCCACCATCACCGCCGCGGTGGGCAGGCCGAGATCGGCCCACCCGGCGCTGCCGAGGCTGCCGAGCAGCCAGAACTGCGCGGCCTGGGCCGCCTGCGGCACCGTCTTGATCAGCAGGTACGAGTAGGCCGCCTGGAAGAGGTACGCGAGGGCCACGCCGGACAGGATCAGGCGAAGCTGGCTCACCCGGCCGCGCCGCCGGGCGATCACATAGACCAGGCCGGTGGCGAGCAGCGCACCGGCGAACGCGGCCGTCGGCGCCGACAGACCGCCCAGGGCCGCGCCGCCGAAGGCGATGACCGCGACCGCACCGAGCGCCGCGCCGGAGGAGACCCCGAGCAGGTAGGGGTCGGCGAGGGGGTTGCGGACCGCCGCCTGCAGCGCGCAGCCCACCAGCGCCAGCGACGCTCCGACGACCGCGCCGAGCAGGGCCCGGGGCAGGCGGAACTCCCAGACGATCTGGCTCGCGACCGCGTCGGCGGGCGGGCCGACGGTGCCGGGCATCAGGTGGTGCAGCACAGCGCGCGCCGTGTCGGTCAGGGGCACCGACACCGGCCCGATGCTGGTGGCGAGCAGCACGCCGATCACCGTCGTTGCGAGCAGCCCGGCGAGCACGAGGGTGAACCGGGCGCGGGAGACCCGGCGGTGTGCGGGGGTGCCCGGCGGGTCTGCGGTCACGGGACCGGGCGGCGCGGTGACCACGCTCAGCGCGCGCCCGCAGGATCGGTGTACTGCCCCGTCTGCGAGGGTGTGTCGAACGCGGCGGGATGCAGCTGCCGGGCGATGTCCTCGACGGTCTGTGCGACCCGCCAGCCGGGCGAGGTGAACGTGTACTCGGTCGCCGCGGTCCGCCGGGCGCTGCTGGCCGGCATGCTCGGGAAGGTGCGGAACAGGAACTCGCCCGCCTCGGCCGCCGACCCGTACTCCGAGAAGATCAGGAAGACGTCGGCGGGCCTGGCCGCGACGGCCTCCTTGCTCGCCTCGAAGAAGATCTTCCCGTCGGCGAACACGTTCGTCCCGCCCGCCGCCTCGACGATCTCGGTGATCAGGCTCCGCCCCCCGACCACCTCGATCGGGCCGGTGCCGCGGCTGTAGAGCAGGACCTTCGGCGACCCCTCGGTGCCCGTCCGCGCGCGGACCGCCTCGATCTGTGCCTTCATCTCCGCGACCCGCTGCTCGGCGCGTTCGGAGACGCCGAAGATCCGGCCGACGTCCAGGATGGTCTGGTAGGTCGCAGCGAGTGTGTCCTGCCCGTAGCCGCCGCCCGGGTCGTCGATCCCGTCGGGGCAGGTCGCCACGTAGATCGGGATGCCGGCAGCAGTCAGCTCGTCCATGGTGGCCAGGCCGGGGGCGCCGGCGGCGTCTCCGCCGACGTCGAAGATCCCGTAGCCGAGGATGAAGTCCGGCCGCAGGGTCAGCAGCTGCTCCTTCGGGGGCGGGTAGTTGTTGTCGCTGACGACCGGGATGCGGTCGAAGTCGGCCTGCTGCTCGGGCAGGACCGGGGCCTTGCTCAGCCCGCCCGCGTAGCCGGTCCGGCCGACCGCGCGGTCGGCAAGGCCCAGCCCGACGGCGATCTCGGCCACCGGGTGGTAGCCGAGCAGCATCCGGCTCGGCGCACGGTCGAACGTGAGCGTGCGGCCACAGTTCTGCACCGTGACCGGATAGCCGTCCTCCGCCGGAGCCGGCGCGGACGGGGCCGTCCCGCCGCCAGCGGAACCGCCGCCGCAGCCCGCCAGGACGGCCGCGGCGAGCACGGCGGCGCACGCCACTGCGGCCGACCGCCAGGACCTCACACCCATGGACGCACCTTCCTGTTCGTCCGGCCCCCTCGTCGGAGGAGAAGCGGCCGGGATGTCTGTCGGGGCTCGGCGGGGTGTGGGCCCGCCGGGGACGCGGGGCTAGGCGGTCCGGGAGGCGACGACCGGAGGGGCGGTGTCGAACCCGCCGCGCTCGCCCGCGGACGGGGTCCGGTCGGCATCGGCAGTGGCGGAGCCACCCCTTCGGGGCAGCCGGTCGAAGGCGAGGCGCGTCCGGCCGTCCTCGGGATCGACCCAGCGCCGTAGCCGAACGCCGAACACCCGCGCCACCAGGTTCTCGTCGAGCACGTCGTGGGGCGGCCCGGACGCGACGACGTGGCCGCCTCGCAGGACGTAGACCCGGTCGCAGTGGTCGGCGGCCAGCCCCAGGTCGTGCATGGCCGCGATCGCCGTCAGCCCCAGGCTCGCGACCAGGGCGAGCACCTCCAGCTGGTGGCTGACGTCGAGATGGTTCGTCGGCTCGTCGAGGACCAGCACCCGGCTCTGCTGCGCGAGCGCGCGGGCGACCTGGACGCGCTGCTTCTCGCCGCCGGACAGGGTGGCGAAGTCACGTCCTTCGAAGCCGTCGAGGCCGACGCGACGCAGGGCGTCCAGGCACAGCCGTTCGTCGGTGGGCGTGGACCGGTCGAAGCTGCGCTTGTGCGGGGTGCGCCCCATGGAGACCACGTCCAGCACGTCGAGGTCGAACTCCGCGGCACTCTCCTGGACGACGACCGCGGTGCGCTGCGCGCAGGTCCGGGGGGAGAGGGTCCAGATGTCGTCCCCGCCGACCAGCACGGCACCCGACCGCGGGCGTAGTGCCCGGTACACGCTGCGCAGCAGTGTGGACTTGCCACTGCCGTTCGGTCCGAGCAGCCCGACGAACTCGCCCCGCCCGACCTCGAGCGACACGTCGGCGAGGATCTGCGTGGTCTCAATCTCCACACGGAGCCCGGCGACGCGAACATGCACGGCAACCTCCTGATGGCGCGGCCAGGACCGATGCCTGGGCGGACTTAATTGCCAATTTATTGCATAAAGCTCTAACTTGCACCTACTGCGTCATCCGACCTGCGGCCGCAGGGGCCGCCCAGCTGGACGAGCAGGAGGGAGTGCGGGTGCTCGGCAACATCCACCGTCGGCTGCTCACGATCGCGGGTCCGATCTGGCCACAGGTCGGGCTGACCTTCACCGTCGCGCTGGCCATGTCGGCGACGTTGCTCACCCAGGCGTTCCTGGTCGGTGTGGTGCTGCAACGCCTCTACGCGGGGCAGCCGTTCGACGAGGTCGTCGTCCTGCTGGCCGTGGTCGGCGGGCTCGTCGTGGTCCGGTCCGGCCTCGCCTGGCTGCGTGAGGTGTGCGTGCAGCTCACCGGCGCGGCGGTCAAGGAACGGATCCGGACGCGGATGATGGCCCGGCTGGTCGAGCTCGGGCCCGGCTACACCGTCCGCTCCCGCACCGGCGAGGTGCAGTCGACGATCGTCGACGGCGTCGAGGCCCTGGAGGCCTACTTCGGGCGCTACCTGCCGCAGCTGCTCAACTGCGTGGTCACCTCCGGTGTGGTGGTCGGCTACCTCTACACGCGAGACGCATGGGTGGCGACGGCGACGCTGGCCGTCGTCCTGTTCCTCCCGACGGTGCCGCGGCTGGTCGACAAGGCCGTGGGCCGGCGGGGCCGGGAGCACTGGCAGGCCTACCGCGACTACAACGCCGAGTTCGTCGACGAGCTGCAGGGCGTGACGACCGTCAAGGCGTTCAACGCCGCGCGTCGCCACCGCACCCGCCTGCACGACCGGGCCGTCGCGCTCTACCGGATGACCATGCGACACATGGCCGTCTCGCTGGTCGACAGCGGCCTGACGGCGTTCGGCCAGGGAGCGGGTGCGGCGCTGGCGGTCGGGATCGGTGCCGTGCGGGTGCTGGACGGCCATCTGGACCTGCCGTCGCTGTTCCTTGTCCTGGTGCTGGTCAACGAGGCGTTCCGGCCGTTCCGCGAGCTCACCGGCTACTGGCATGCCGGCTACCTCGGCATCGCCGCCTCCGGGGCGATCGCGGACGTCCTCGGCGCGGTCCCGGAGGTCCGCGACCGGCCCGGTGCGCGGGTGGCCGTCCGGGGCCTCCGCCCGCCGGGCATCCGCTTCGAGGGGGTCACGTTCCGCTACGACACGCGGGAGCGCCCGGCCCTGCGCGACGTGTCCTTCGAGGTCGGCCCGGGGGAGACGGTCGCCGTGGTCGGCCGGTCGGGCTCGGGCAAGTCGACGCTCGTCGCGCTGCTGCTGCGGTTCTTCGACCCGGCGCAGGGCCGCATCCGGCTGGACGGGGTGGACCTGCGCGAGCTCACGGTGGCCTCCCTGCGGGCGCAGATCGCCGTGGTCTCCCAGGACACCTACCTGTTCTTCGGGACCATCGCCGACAACCTCCGGCTGGCCCGGCCCGACGCGTCGGACGACGATCTCGTCGCGGCGGCCCGGGCGGCCAACGTCCACGAGTTCATCGCGAACCTGCCGCAGGGCTACGACACCCCGGTCGGCGAACGTGGCCTGACCCTGTCCGGCGGGCAGCGCCAGCGCATCGCGATCGCCCGCGCGTTGCTCAAGGACGCCCCGATCCTCGTGCTGGACGAGGCGACCTCCAGCGTCGACGCCGAGAGCGAACGGGCGATCACCGAAGCCCTGGCGCGGCTCACCTCCGGTCGCACGACCCTGATCGTCGCCCACCGCCTGTCCACCGTTCGCGACGCCGACCGGATCGTCGTGCTCTCCGACGGCGAGCTGGTCGAGACGGGTGACCATGCCGACCTGCTCGGCAGGCGCGGCAGCTACGCCCGCCTGGTGGCGGCGCAGGGGGAGGCGGGATGACCGCGACGACGGACGCCCGGCCCGAGCGGGCCGCGGAGGGCGGTCGGCCGATCCTGCGCCTGGTGCCGATGGTCGCGGCCCATCCCGTGGTGTTCGTGCTGACCGTGGCCTCGATCCTGTTCCACCAGGTCTGCTCGATCGGGGCCGTGGCCGTCGGTGCGCTGGTGGTCGGGCAGGTCGCGTCGGGCGCGGACGCCGGGTCGGTCCACGTCCTGCTGGTCGTGCTGGCCGCCCTCGTGATCGGGCGCAGCGCCGGGCACTGGGCCGAGATCTGGATCGCGCACGACCTGGCCTTCCGGATCCTGATCGACATCCGGATGCGGGTCTACGACGGGGTCGAGCGCACCGCGCCCGGCGGCGTGCTGCGGCGGCGCACCGGAGACCTGGCCGCGGGCGCGCTGTCCGATGTCGAGACCCTGGAGTGGTTCTTCGCGCACACGCTGGGCAACCTGATCGCGGCCGTCGCGGTGCCGGTCGCCGCGCTGGCCGTGCTCGGCTCGCTGCACGCCGGGCTGGCCCTGGTGCTGCTGCCCGCGCTGCTCGTCGTCGCGCTCGCACCGTTCACGCTGCGGCGGCTGGCCGACCGGCAGGGCGCCGAGCTCAAGGAGCAGCTCGCCACCGTCAACGCGGAGGTCGTGGACGGGGTGCAGGGGCTCAAGGAACTCGTCGTGTTCGGCCGCGGGGACGACCACGTCGCCCGGCTGCGCCGTCACGCACGCCTGCTGCACCGCTCGCAGCTGCGCTTCGGCCAGCGCGCGGGCGTCGAGTCGGGGATCGCCGAGCTCGCCCTGGCGGTGGGCACCGTCGCGGTCCTCGCGCTGGGCGCCGTGCTGGTCGCCGACGGCACGATCCCGTTCGCGGTCTACCCGCCCGCCATCGTGCTCGCCGTGTACGCGTTCGTGCCACTCACCGAGGTGGCCGTGCCGCTGCGGATGCTCGGTCAGATCCGGGCATCGGCGCGGCGCGTCCGCGCGATCGCCGAGGCGCCGCCGAACGTGCACGACCCCGCCGACGACCCTCCCGTCCGGTTGCCGCGGCCACCGTTCGCGCTGTCCTTCCAGGACGTCTGCTTCGCCTACCGGGCCGGCGGGCCGCTCGCGCTGCGCGACGTGAGCTTCGACGTGCCCGCAGGCGCCACCGTCGCGCTGGTGGGGCACTCCGGATCCGGCAAGACCACCTGTGCCAACCTGCTGCTGCGGTTCTGGGACCCCACGAGCGGCACCGTCCGCATCGGTGGCGTGGACGCCGCCACGATGCCGGCGGAGCGCCTGCGCGACCTCGTCGCGCTCGTCCCGCAGGACGTCTACCTGTTCAACGACACGATCCGCGCCAACATCCTGCTGGGCCGTCCCGACGCCACCGCCGCCGAGATGGCCGAGGCGATCGACCGGGCGCAGGTCGCCGAGTTCCTCCCCGAGCTGCCCGATGGCCTCGACACCCTGGTCGGGGAGCGCGGTGCCACCCTGTCCGGCGGGCAGCGCCAGCGGGTGGCGATCGCGAGGGCCCTGCTCAAGGACGCCCCCGTCCTGATCATGGACGAGGCGGTGTCCAACCTCGACACCGAGAACGAGCAGGCACTTCGCGCCGCGATGGCCGAGGTCCGCCGCGGCCGCACGACCCTGCTCATCGCACACCGGCTCTCCACCATCCGCAGCACGGACCTGGTGGTGACCCTGGATGCCGGGCGCGTCGCCGAGGTCGGCGGCTACGACGAGCTGGTCCGGGCGGGCGGGACGTTCGCCCGCCTCGTCGCGGGCCAGCGCAACCTGCTGGACCGCTGACGCGCTACAGGACCGCGACCGCCACCACGAGCCCGAGCGCGACGTGCGCGGCCGCCACCACGAACGTCTCCGCCCGCACCTGCTCGGCGTGCAGGGCGGCGCCGATGTCGATGCCCGTGATCCACTCCAGCAGCCGCACGCCGCCGACCTGCGCGAGGATCCCGACCAGGCCGAAGATCAGCGTCTGGAGCAGGCCCTCGACGAGCGACCCGGTGGAGGCGTAGATCGCGACGACCACGATGAACGCCATGCTCACCATGCCCGCCGCGGTGACGATCACGGCGTTGGGCAGCCCGGCCTGTACGAGCCGGTAGAGCTTGCCGGGCGTGGTGATGTCCACTGCGTAGAAGCCGAGCAGCATGAGCAGCGTGCCGAGCACGGCGTAGAGCAGGATCGCGCCCACGCCAGCGCCGATGAACGGGAAGAAGCCGGGCGCGATCTGTGCGAGCACGGGAACCACGGGACCTCCAGGGGAGCGGGGATCAGCGGGGGATCGGCGGGAGGATCAGCTCGGAATTCTGTGCGGGACGAACGCGGCGCCGTCGTCGGTCACCAGGCCCGCGGTCTCCCGGATGCCGAGCCCGGCGGCCGCGTCCCCGACGATCCACGCGCCCAGGGCCGGACGGTAGCCGTCGAACTCGGGCAGCGGGTCGAACAGCTGGTAGACGAAGCCCTCCTCGCCGTACACACCACCCGTCTGGTGCTCCGAGCCCGGCGAGACGATCGAGATGTTGGCCCCCTCGCGGCCGAGACGGGGCTTGCGGACGTACTCGGTGAGGATCCCCGGCTCGTCCAGGAACGCAGGGAGCAGGTTGGGATGGCCGGGGTAGAGCTCCCACAGCACGGCCAGCAGCGCCTTGTTCGACAGCAGGGTCTTCCACAGCGGCTCGACCCACAGCGTGGCGGGCAGGCTGCGAACGACGTGGCGGCCGAACTCGTCGCCCAGGACCCATTCCCAGGGATAGAGCTTGAAGACCGCGTTCATCGGCGCCTCCGCGAGGTCGACGAAGCGGTCCAGCTCGACGTCCCAGCCGACGTCCTCGATGGTCAGCCCGACGGTGTCCAGGCCGGCCTCGGCGGCCGTCTCCTGCAGGTAGCCGACGGTGACGTGGTCCTCCCCGGTGGCCTCGCCCCCGGACCAGGTGAAGTGCATCTCGGCGGACGGCAGGGCGTCGCGGATCTCCCCCCAGCGGGCGACGAGGGACTCGTGCAGCGAGTTCCACTGGTCGTCGTCGGGATGGGTGTCCTTGAGCCAGTACCACTGCAGGATCGACGCCTCGAGCAGCGTCGTGGGGGTGTCGGCGTTGTACTCCAGGAGCTTCGCCGGCCCGGAGCCGTCGTAGCGCAGGTCGAAGCGGCCGTAGACGTGCGGGTCGTGGCGGCGCCACGAGGCGGCGACGTGCTCGTGGGCCCACTCGGGCAGGGCGAAGTCGCGGAAGCGCTCGGTGGTGACGACGTGGTCGACCGCGGCCAGGCACATCGAGTGCAGCAGCTCGACGTCCGCCTCCAGAGCGAGGATCTCGTCCATCGAGAACGTGTAGTGCACCGACTCGTCCCAGTAGGGCCGCTCGACGCCGCCGATCCCGCGCCCCGGCGTGCCGTAGCACATGCCCTGGTCCGCGACCGTCTTCTGCCAGCCCGGCCGGGGCTCGCCCGTCTGCCTGCGCACGCCGTCCTCAGCTGCCGCTGCTGCCGCTGGACTTGCTGCCGCCGCCGCTCACGCCGAGCCCGCCGCGCTTCACCGAGTCGCTGCCCGAGGAACTGCTCGACGAGCCGCCGGAGTAGGAGTAGCTGCTCCCACCGGAGAGCGTCTTGCCCGACGTCCCGCTCGTGACCTTGGTGCTGGACTTCGGCACGCTCGTCGTACCGCCGCTGACCGGCTGACCGATCGTCCCGGAGCCGCCGTAGTTGTAGTGGTACTGCCTGCCGCCTGCGCCGATGAAGATCGGGTAGATGCCGCCGCCGTGGTAGTGGGTGTCGCTGCCGGACGCGACCGGGGTGGCGCAGTTGGCGTCGTCGACGACCACGTTGTTCTCGTCGACGCAGCGCGCCTCCACCTCGTCGTCGTCCGAGACGGCGTAGGCCAGCGCGATGACGGCCACGATGCCGACCGTGACGCCGGTGCCGACCAGGATCCGCCTGCGCTTGCGCTTGGTGTCCGCGGCCTGGGCTGCGGCGATCTGCTCCTCGATCGCCCGCCGGCGCGCCTGGTCGCGGGCGCGGCGCTCGGCGAGCGTGGGTTCGCGTGGGCGGGTGTGCTCGTCCTGGTGGCGGATGCGGCCGGGCCGCACCGCGGGGCCGGGCGCTCCGGACACGTCGCCCGGGGGTGGCTGGTAGGCGGGGACGCCGCGGGGGTCCGTCGGCCCGTCCGGCCCGGCGGCCGGGGTCGGCGGCGTGCCGGGGCCGGCCGGCTCGGACCGCCCGTCTCCCGCCGCACCGCGCTGGTCGTCCTGGGTCATCGTCGTCACCCCCGCGCGCACGGTACCTGCACCTGTCGGGCGCGTGTCAGGCGACGCTCGCAGCACGGAACGGACCGATGGTCGTGTCCGCGTGTCGAGGCGGGGCGCGCCTGCGGAAGGTCACGGCATGATGACGGTCGTCATGGATCGAACGCTCACCGCGCCAGCTCCCCCCGACGCGCGCTCCCCCGGTGTCCCGGCGTCCGACGGGCGCACCTCTCGCGCCCCGGTCCCGTTCGGCGGGCCCGTGCGCCGCCTCGTGGCCGGGATCGCCGTCGGCGCCGCCGCGATGCTCGGCGTCGCGGTGCTGGACTCCGTCGCCGACACCACCGTCCCCGTTCTGGGCTCCTTCGCCGCCCTGCCGGAGCGGGCGGGCGGGCCGGCGTTCGTCGAGGTGCCGCCGCCACCGGCCACCCCGGGCACCTGCCTGAACTGGACGCGCGGGGACGCCGCCGACGCCGCGGTGGTCGAGTGCGCCCAGCCGCACCTGTTCGAGCAGGCCGGCAGCGTGTCGCTCGCGGACCAGACGGTGCTGCCGGACGAGCGCGGATTCCGCCAGCTCGTCGAGGAGCGGTGCACGCCCGTCGTGCTCACCTACCTCGGTGGCCGGTTCGACCCGGACGGGCGCTTCCGCGTCGGCGCACTCAAGCCGTCCGCGGCGAAGTGGGCCGAGGGCGACCGTGAGCTGCGCTGCGGGCTGCAGAGCTCGTCGCGCTCCGGGGCCATGTTCACCACCACCGGCAACGTCGCGGGCAGCGACCAGGCCGCCGTGCAGGAACCGGGCACCTGCCTGGGCATCGACGGGCGCACGATCGGGGATCCGGTGTCCTGCGCCCAGCCGCACGCCGTGGAGACGGTCGGCGTCGTCGACCTCGGCCCGAAGTTCCCCGACGCGTTCCCGAAGGTCGAAGACCAGGACGCGTTCCTGCAGCCCGAGTGCGCCCGGATCGCGGGGGAGTACGCCGGGGACCCGAACGCCATCGAGGCGAAGAAGCTCACCGTGTACTGGGACAACCTCGGCGAGGACTCCTGGAAGGTGGGCACCCGGCGGGTGAACTGCAACCTGGCCGCCCTCCTGCCCGATCGCAGCGGGTTCGCGCCGGTCACGGGTTCGGTGCGGGACGCCAACACCGTCGTCAGCGACCAGCCCGCTCCGCCCGCGCCGGAGAGCACCGATCCCGCCCCGGTGGTGCCCACCGACCCGCCCCAGGACGGCGCACCCGAGGGCGAGCCCGCCCCGACGGCGCCGCCCTCCTCGGCGCCCCCGAGCGAGGCGCCCCCGACGGAGACCGGCGCTCCGAACCCCGCAGACCCGCCCGTCCCGTTCCCGGGCGGGGAGAACATCCCGACGCTCCCGGCACCGGGTGCCCCCTCCACCGGGGAGACGTGACGGGGCTGGAGATGACCCGCCGCCGGTTCGAGGAACTGGTCGCGGACGCCCTCGACACCATCCCGCCGGAGCTCACCGCGGCGATGGACAACGTCGTCGTCCTGGTGGAGGCGCGCCACCCCGAGGAGCCGGCGCTGCTGGGCCTGTACGAGGGCATCGCGCTCACCGAGCGCACCTCGCAGTACGGCGGGGTGCTGCCGGACCGGATCACGATCTACCAGGACGCCCTGCTCGACATCTGCGCCGACGAGGACGAGGTCGTCGACGAGGTGGCGGTCACGGTCGTGCACGAGGTGGCCCACCACTTCGGGATCGACGAGGAGACGCTGCACCGGCTCGGCTGGGGCTGATCCGCGAGTTCCGCATCTCGCGGTCGCGAGTTCCGCATCTCGCGGTCGCGAGTTGCGGATCTCACCGGGCGAGTTGCGGATCGCGCCGGGCCGGGATGCGGATCGCGCAAGGGCCGCTCGCCCGGGCCGCCATGCCTGCACGCGCACTCGTACCGATGGAGCGCGCAACGCGGACTGATGGGATGCGGAACTCGCGGGCCGGGGATCCCGCACACCACCTGGTGAAACCTGCAACTCGCGGGGGTGAGATGCGGAACTCGCGGGGCAGGGTCAGGCGGTCGTGCCCCCTGCGGTGACGTCCCGGGGCCGCCGCGGCGCCGGGTCCCAATGTTCAAGCTCCCACCGGGGCGCACCCGGCCGCAGGATGACGACGCCGGTGTTCGGCACGTACGACGTGAGCGCGGTGTCCCCGAGCAGGGCCGCCGCCGCCAGCCGGATCGCGGCCCCGTGGCTCACCAGCACCACGTCCCCCTCGGCGCCGTCCATGACCTTGTCGATCGCCGGCAGGAACCGCGCCCGCAGCTCGGCGGCCGACTCGCCACCAGGCATCCTCGCGGCCAGGTCGCCGGTCCAGAAGCGCTGGTAGACGACGTCGAAGGCTTCCCGGGCCGCCCGATCTTCGCGGCCCTCGAGGTCGCCGACGAACACCTCGTGGATGCCGTCGAGCAGCAGCACCCCCAGGTCCAGCGCGGCCGCGAGAGGCGCGGCGGTCTGCTGGGCCCGGATGGCGTGGGAGGCGTACACCGCTTGAACCTGCACGTCGCGCAGCCGCTCGGCCAGCGCGTGCGCCTGGGCGTGCCCGGTCTCGTCGAGTGGTTCGCCGGGCGGGACGGAGTCCAGAGCGCCGCGGACGTTGGCGTCGGTCCGGCCGTGGCGGACCAGGTACAGGCGGGGGGACGTCACGTCCGCCTACTCAATCACGCCGTGCGCCCCGCGCGCAGTGCGACGAGCCACTCGTGGGCGGCCTCGAACGCGGCGGCGCCGGCGCCGCCGACCGGACCGGGCGGCGCCGCCCCGTTGCCGTTCGGCGTGCCGGCGGCGCGAGGGTACGAGCCGAGGAACCGGACGCGGTCGCAGCGGCGGTGCAGCGCGGCGAGCGCCTCGCCCATCGCGGGCTCGGCGACGTGGCCGGTGCAGTCCAGGTGGAACCAGTACTCGGCGTGCCGGTCCTTGATCGGGCGGGACTCGATGCGGGTGAGGTCGATGCCCCGCACCGACAGCTCCGTGAGCAGGCTCAGCAGCGACCCGGGCCGGTTCTCGGTGGTGGCGACGAGCGTCGTGCGGTCCGTGCCGGTGGGTGGCGGCGGGATGTCGGGCGGCCCGACCAGGACGAAGCGGGTGACGGCGCCGGGGTTGTCCGCGACGTCGTCGACGAGGATCTCCAGCCCGTGCAGCTCCGCGGCGAGCGGCGCGGCGACGGCGGCGTCGAACTCGCCGCGGGAGACCTGCGCCGCCGCCTCGGCCGTGGACGTCGAGAGCAGGACGTCCGCCCGCGGCAGGTGCGCGGCGATCCACCCGCGCGTCTGGGCGATGGCGTGGGTGTGCGACGCGATCGTGTGGACGCCGGCGAGCGCGGTGCCCGGCCGGACCATCACCGCGAACCGGACGGCGACGAGCGCCTCGCGCCGGATCACCAGCGGTGGGTCGTCCACGAGGCCGTCGAGGACCGCGCCCACGGCGCCTTCCACGGTGTTCTCGATCGGTACGCACCCGGCGTCCGCGCGGCCCTCCCGCACGGCGGCGAGGACGGCGGGACTCCCGTTGCAGGGCACGAGCTCCGCATCCCGCGCCTCGGGCATCGACCGCAACGCCTGCTCGGTGAACGTGGCGTGCGGCCCGAGGAAGGCCAGTCGCAGCACGCGGGCACCCTAGTCCCATGGCGGAACTGACCCTGGTCCTGGTGGCATTCGACGACGAGCTGGCCGCCGCATGGCGAGATGTGGCGCGCCGGCCGGGGGTGCAGGTGTTCGCGGGTTCGGTCACGGACGTCGACGTCGACGCGGTCGTGAGCCCGGCGAACTCGTGGGGGCTGATGGCCGGTGGGATCGATGCGGTGTACGCGCGCTGGTTCCCCGGGATCTCCGACCGCGTCCGCGCCGTCACGCGCGGGGACCTGCCGGTCGGGGAGGCGGTGATCGTGCCGACCGGCACGGCGCGCCCGGGATGGCTGGTCAGCGCGCCGACCATGCGCACTCCGGGCGAGACGCTGCACCCCGAGGGCGCGAACGCGGGCCTCGCGGCGCGCGCGGTGCTGCGGCTGTGGCGCGAGGGCGTGCTGCCCGACGGCACCGCGGTCCGGGAGGTGGTGCGGTCGATCGCGCTACCCGGCCTCGGCACGGGTGTCGGCGGACTGCACCCCCTGGTGTGCGCGGGCCACGTCGCCGCCGCGTGGGACGAGCACGTGGGCCGATCGGGGAATTGACCGCCCGGCCACGTCGGGTGGCGACGCGGCGCGCGATGGCCACATCGAGGAGCCGGCACAGATCCCGCGGCGCTCGAACATCCCGTCCGCGGTGTGTGCGGGTGCGCTCGGGTGTGTGCGAGCGCGGGATCAGAGCAGCCCGAGCCCGGCCAGCTGGGTGCCGGGGACGGGCTCGGGGTCGGCGCCGCAGCGCGACAGCAGCCCGCGCACCTGGTGTGCCGCCTTCTCCGGCAGCGCCGCGACCTCGCGGACCAGCGTCGCGGGCTCCGCGGCGTCCAGGGCTCCGCGGATGTCGCCGCCGCTGAGCGCTCGCGCCACGGCGGCGAGGAGGTTGACGATCCCGTGCGGCGGGCGGGTGGCATCCGTGGTGGGCGGTCGCACGGCTTGAGCGAGCCCGCGCGCGGTGAAGCCGCTGCCGGTCTCGACCATCATCAGCACGAACGACTCGACCTCCGCGGCGGACGGCACGTCCGAGGGGCGGGGGCCGCCGCAACGCAGCTTGGGCGCGCAGCCGTGGTCCGCGACGCGGCGGACGGCCGCCAGCCATGCGTCGGTGCCGTCGGCTTCCTGCGGCCGGCGCGGTTCGACGACGGCGACGACGTCCTCGGGCACGAACTCCGACACCCGTTCCAGCCAGACGGCGTCCACGTCCGGCGGGGCCGCGGTCTCGATCGTGCGCGGGGTGACGATCGCGGAGCGGGAGAACACCGTGGACAGCGCCTTGGGAACGGCCCCGAGCCCGGTGTCGACGACGAGCGAGACGTCCACGGGGCGATCCGGCCGGGCCCGGGCGAGGGCGGTGACCAGCTCGGGCAGGCGGGAGACCGGGCAGAGCAGCTGGCCGACCAGCTCGCCGCGCGGCCCGGAGCGGTTGCGGAGGTAGCGGGCGACGACGGTGTCCACCACCGGCCCGGAGCCGCGCGGGTGCAGAAGGCTCGGGTCGTCCACGAGATGGGAGAAGAGTGGGGGCACGGTCACCGGGCCGTTTCCCGTCGCGTGCTCTGCCGCCACGCCTTCAGACGGTAACGGTTGCCCTTCCGACGGCCTCCACCGGGCGTCTTGCCAATCAAGGCAGGCCAAAGCTAACTTAGCCTTGCCTAAGAGAAGGTGCCCGATGGGAAGCACGCGCCTGCGTCGCCCACCTGCCCCGACGCACGCCGAGCGCGCCCGCAGTGCCGTCGCCCGCGGCGGCCCCGCTGCGCTCGTCGGCACCGGGTGCCCCATCGCCCGCCCACGGGTGCACCACGTCCGCGCCGACGGCTCCGCCGTGCTCGTCCTCGACGACACCGAGCCCGTCCTGCCGGACGTGCGCACGGCGGGGCCCGCGGGCCTCGCCGCGATGCTGGAGATCGCCGATCCCGCACCGGTCGACCTGCGCGAACCCGTCCGCGGGATCGTCTGGATCACCGGCTGGCTGCACCTGCCGGACCCGGCGTCCGCGCGGCGTCTCGCCGTCCACGTCGCGGACATCCGGCCGGATCCGGCGCTGCTCGACGTCGGCCGCGACGCCACCCTGCTCAAACTGGTGCCCGGCTCCGTCGTGCTCGCCGACGCCGAGGGCAGCGCCGCATTCACCCCCGTCGAGCTCGCCGCGGCCCGCCCCGACCCGTTCTTCCGCGCCGAGGCGCACTGGCTCTCCCACCTCGAGCAGGCCCATCCCGAGGTGCTCCTGTCGCTCACCCGGCACCTGCCGCCCGCGCTGCGCGACCACCCGGAGGCCCGGGTCCGCCCGCTCGGCGTGGACCGCTGCGGCCTGCGGTTGCGCATCGAGACCCCGGATCGCGACCACGACGTCCGGCTGGCCTGGCCTCAGGAGGCCCGCTCACCCGAGGAGCTGCGCGCCCAGCTCGGGCTCCTGGTCAATCTCGGCTGCGCGGGGGCCACCGTCCGCTCGGCGACCCCACCCGGGATCAGTGGCTGTGGTCCAGACGGTCACGCACCTCACGGGTGACCTTCCGCTCCGCCACGAACGACGCCACCGGCACCGTGCCGGCGAGCAGCACCAGCAGCGCCTTTCCCGGCCGCCAGCGCATCCGCTCGGCCAGGAGCAGCACGGCCACGATGTAGCCCATGTAGAGGAAGCCGTGGGCGGGCCCGATCATCGTCACCAGCGTGGGATCGCCGAAGACGCGCTTGAGCACGACGCCGACGGTCAGGGCGAGCAGCACCACGCCCGTCACCCACGCGAGGATCCGGAACGCCAGCAACCGTCGGCGCGTCGACAGGCTGACATCGATCGACATGGTCGGCTGTTCTGGCACCTGGTCAGGCTACCGGTCGGGCGCTCGACTGCTGCGCCGTCCGGCCCGCCCGGCCGACGCGGCAGGCGAGCCGGAGGACGCGATGCTCTTCGGTGTCGATCGGACTTGATCCGAACGCGCTTGCGGGTGCCGTTCCGGCGATGGTCGTGAAAAGGACGAAGGACCCACGAGGGGGATCAGCATTCGAAGAATGGCGTGCACACCGTTTCTGGGCCTCGGTCCGACCGGGACGCCGGGAACCTCAGGAACGTGCGGTCGGCGACGTCCGTTCGGTGGTTGATCACCCTGTCAGGTGAGGACAGGCCGACGGGCGCCGGCCTCGATCACACCGAGTCCTCGATCACACCGAGTCCTCGATCACACCGAGTCACTGCGCGAGCGGTCCTGCTCCGCGATGGCCGCAAGTATCCGGTTGTACTCGGCCATCTCCGGGTCCTCCTCGTCCGTGACGGCACGGGCCCGCACGGGCGAGCGCCGGAACGGCGACGGACCGTCCGACGCCGACACCGATACCGGGACGGGCTCGGGAGGCGACGCGAGCTCGGCCGCCCGCTGCGGCAGCGCTCGGATCTCCATCCGCAGGAACCGCCACCACATCACGCCGAAGAAGATCGCGAAGATCGGCCACTGGATGCCGTAGCCGACATTCATCGCGCTGCCCAACGCCGAGCCCGCGCGGTGCCACTGCCAGGCGGACAGGAACCCGCAGGTGATCATCGCGCCGAGCGTGAGGACGTGCCAGAGCAGCCAGCGAGGGGAGAACACCAGCCGCAGCACGCCGTCCAGGGTAGCCGCCGGGCTGCCCGGTAGCGTCGCGGCGTGATGGACGGTCCCCGTGCGTGGCTGCGCTCCCCGCCGTCTCCGGTCGCCGTGGTCACCGATCCCCGCGAGCGGCGCATCCTGCGGCTGGAGATCCTCGTCGTCCTCGCCGTGACGCTCGGGCTCTCCGCGCTGCGCAGCGGGCTCAGCCTGCTGGACGCGCTGCTGCAGCCCGTCCCGCTCGCCGAGCAGCAGGTGGCCCTCAACGCCCCGGCCGCGCAGGTCGGGCTGGTCGACCTCGCCTACCAGCTCACGCGGGTGCTCCAGCTCGTCGGCTGGGGCGTGCTCGGCGCGTACCTGCTGGTGCGGGGCGGAATCGCGCTGCGCCGGGTCGGCCTGGACGCCACCCGCCCCGGACGCGACGCGCTGGGCGCTGCGGGCCTCGCCGCGCTCATCGGCATCCCGGGCCTCGGCCTGTACTTCGTCGCCCGCGCGCTGGGCGTGAGCCTGCAGATCGCACCGTCGACCCTCACCGACACGTGGTGGACGCTGCCCGTCCTGTTCCTCTCCGCGCTCGCGAACGCGTGGGCCGAGGAGGTGGTGATGGTGGCGTTCCTGATCACGCGGCTGCGCCAGCTCGGCTGGTCGGAGAACCATTCGCTGCTCGCGCAGTCCCTGCTGCGCGGCTCCTACCACCTCTACCAGGGGCTCGGCGGCTTCATCGGCAACATCGTGATGGGCCTGGTGTTCGGCCGGGTGTGGCAGCGGACGAACCGGCTGTGGGCGCTGGTCGGCGCGCACGGGCTGATCGACATCGTGGCGTTCACCGGCTACGCCCTGCTCGCGGGCCGCCTCTCCTGGCTGTCCTGAGCCGCGGCCCGCGAGCGTGGGTCACATGTCGAGGATCTGGTAGCGCATCCGCGCCATCATGTTCTCCGCGCCCGCGTTCACGCCTGTGCCGGAGAACAGCTCGTCGATCCGCCCGGGGATGTCCTCGGGGTCCCAGCGCCGCCCGCTGTTGGTGATCTCCGCGACCGAGGTGAACGGCTGGAAGATCTCGATCGAGTCGCCCTGGACGCCGAACACCTTGCCGCTGATGTGCGCCGCCGCGTCCGAGCACAGGAACGCGACGAGCGGGGCGACGTTCTCCGGGGCGAAGAAGTCGAACTCACCCGCGGCGATCGCGGCCTCGCGCTTCGCCTTGAACTCCGCCGGCATGAGGTCGTAGGTCATGCGGGTCATCGCGGTGGGGGCGATGGCGTTGGACGTGATCCCGGCGCGGGCGCCCTCCATCGCGAGGATGGTGGAGAAGGCGGCGATCCCGGCCTTGGCCGCGCCGTAGTTGGACTGGCCGAAGTTGCCCAGGATCCCGGAGGTGGACGAGGTGTGCACGACGTGGCCCGGCCGCTGGTGCTCCCGCCAGTAGCGGACGGCGGCGCGGGTGGGCAGGAAGTGCCCGCGCAGGTGCACCCGCACGACCGCGTCCCAGTCGTCGGCGGCCAGCTTCGCGATGGTGCGGTCGCGCAGGATGCCCGCGTTGTTGACCAGCGCGTCGAGGACGCCGAACTCCGCCACCGCCGTCTGCACGAGGGTGTCCGCGACGGACTCGTCCGCGACGTCGCCCGTGACCGCGACGGCGCGCCCACCGAGCGCGTCGATCTCCTTGACCACGGTGTCGCCCGCGTCCTTGTCGAACTCGGCGACCACGACCGCGGCCCCCTGGGCCGCACATTCGAGCGCTTCACCTCGGCCGATGCCCCGGCCGGCGCCGGTGACGATGACGACCTTTCCGTCGAGAAGTCCCATGGCCGGACTATATGACCGGCCGGTAACTTCGCCACGGACGTGTGGTCAAGGGCACGCGTACAGGTCGGCGGGCCGGACGGCGAGCACCCCGTCGCACGCATCGACGCCCGCGGCCCCCGCGCAGACGAGCCGCGTGTCGCGCACGTCGTAGCCGCGCTCGCCGAGCACGGTGCGGGCGCGGTGCAGCCGCGCGGCGTCGGCGGCACCGAGGGGGCGGTCCCACGAGGTGAGGCCGAGGGCCAGGATGCGTGGTGGTTCCGTCGCGACAGCGGGGGCGAGGACGGCGATGTCGATCCGGACGTGCCCCGCGCGGGGGTCGGTGACGACCCCGGTGCCGACGTGCCCGACCTGGCCGCTCACCAGCGCGGGGGCGTGCTCGCGGCACAGCTGCGCGAAGTGCGCGGCGACGTGGCCCGCGAACCGGGGCTGCGCGTCCTTCCACACCTCGGCGGCGCGCCCGCACTCGAGCTGCGCCCAGCGGGGCCGCATGACGACGTGGTGGAAGGCGACGAGCGGATCGAGGACGCGGTAGCTCGTGCGCCCCGCGCGGAAGACGTCCGGCTCCCGGCGCAGCAGACCCGCGTCCTCGAGGAGGTTGAGGTGGTGGCCGATGTCGGCCGAACGGCGGCCGACGTGGTCCGCGATGGCTCCGCGGATACCGGTGCCCGCGGCGACGGCGGCGAGCAGGGAGTGGTAGAGCGCCGGGTCGCGGACGTCGGCGGCCGCCGTGAGGTAGCGGGCCTCGCCGAACAGGGCGCTCGTGGGCTCGAGGACGGTGCGCTGTACCCAGGCGTCGAAGTCCGCGGTGTCCGCGGGGGAGTCGGCGCAGGCGAAGCGGTGGTAGGCGGCGGTGCTGCCGACGACGGCGTGCACCCCGACGGCGAGGTGCGGGTCGTGGTCGACGTTCCACAGCCGTGCGGCCGCGCGGTGGTCCGGGGGACGGACCGTGAGGTCGAGCGCGATCCGCTCGCGCAGCGGCCCGGTGCGCAGCGCCGCGGTGACCGGCGGGACGGACGAGGCGAGCAGGACGGCGGGCTCGCCGCCCGCGGTGGCGAGCTCCTGCGCGAGCAGCTCGGCGAGCTCCGGGACGTTCCGCAGCAGGTGGGGCACGTCGTCGAGGACGACGGGCCGCCCGCTGCGTGCGGCGAGCCCGACGAGCCGGGAGAGGAACGCCTCCCACCCGGCGGGCAGGGTGACGGGCTCGCCGGTCCAGGCGCCGACCTCGTCCGCGAGCAGTCGCAGCGCCTCGGTGCCGGTGGCCTGCGGCACGGCCAGGTGCAGGCCACCGGTGGCCCGGGCGAGCGCGTCGAGCAGCAGCGTCTTGCCCTGCCTGCGACGGCCCGCGACGAGCGCGATGCGCGGTCCGGACCCGGCGGCGAACCCGGCGAGGTGTCGCCACTCGGCGTCACGGCCCGAGATCCGCAGGGGCTTGCGCAGCGTGGGGGTGTGGGTACGGAACACGCTTCCCTCTGGCCGGACGGTTGCGGAGCGTGCTTCGGTCACCCGGCCGAGGCCGCCGAAGTGCGCTCCCGTGTGGATCAGCGCAGGGTGACCTGCTTGCCGGACAGGGCATCTCGGGCTCGCCGCTCGGCGTCGGTCAGCGGGGTGCCGGTGGCCAGGGCGGCGTCGAGCCGCACCGCGAACGCCTCCACGGGGCCTGCCCACTCCTTCGGGTGCAGGTCGCGGTCGAGATCCCACACGGGCACGAGCAGGCCGTGCGCCCGGAACGCTCCGGCGTAGCGGGTGTCCTCGCCGAGGCCGAGCTCCCCGCGCGCATGCAGCCGGGCCAGGGCGGCGAGCAGGCGCTCCTCGGGTTCGGGCCGCACCCAGCGCAGGTGCGCCTTGGTGCCGGTGTCGACCCAGTAGGCGGCGCGCACACCGTCGGCGGTGATCGGCTCGGTGGGCACGATCGCGGCATTGGCCCGTTCCAGGGTCGCGGACACGTCGGCGGACGGCTCGGGGTCGGTGGACCACCAGCGGAAATCGGTGTGCAGCGTGAGGTCGAGCCCGGCGTCCGCGTCGAGTACGTCCTGCAGGCGGGTGGCGTCCGCGGCCAGGCCGGGGCCGACGACGGGCAGCGCGGAGCCGGGTTCGGCGGCGAGGCCCCAGTTGAGGGCGCGGGCGAGATCCGACGAGAGGTCGCCGGAGCGGGTCTGGACCTGCATCCCGAGCAGGATCTCCCCGTCCGGGCGGACGAGGGCGGCCGAGGCGCCGGGCAGCACGGTCGCCAGGGTGACGGTGCGCCCGCCCGCGTCCTGCATCGGCAGCGGTGCGGTGGCCGACGGGAGGAACTCGCGCATCGCCACGAGGTCGCACTCGGCGGCGAGGCCCGCGAACGGCCGCGTGACGATGACGTCGTCGCCGGCCCCGTGGCAGGCCTTGTAACGCCTGCCCGAGCCGCAGGGGCAGGGACGGCGGGGGTTGTCGCCCGCGGTCGTGGCGCGGGTCCGTGTCTTCTTCGCCATATCGGGGACGACCGTATCCGGGCCGTCAGCGGCGCCGGGACGTGGGCCGGGGACGTGGCGCGTCGGCGGGGTCCGCGTGCTCGCTGCGGCGGGGCCCGGGGGTGGGCCGGGGACGTGGCGCGTCGGCCGGGTCCGCGTGCTCGCTGCGACGGTGCGCAGCAGCCGCGGGCCGCGGACGGTGCGCGGCGTGCTGTCCCGCCCGGCTGCCGAGGAGCTTCGCGGCGGCGCGCCGCTCGGCGTACTGCTCGGTGACGGGGCGGCGCCTGCGCGGCTCGGCGAACGTCGACGCGGGCCGCTCGACGGCGACGCCGCCGGTGAGGGCGCGCACCTCCATCTCGGCGAACCGGCGGTCGGCGTCGGTGTCGCGCCCCCCGAGGAGGGTGCCGAGCACGCCGAGCAGGAACGACACCGGGATGGCGACGAGGCCCGGGTTGGCGAGGGGGAAGTACGCGAGGTCCAGGTCCGGGAACATCGCCTTCGGGTTCCCGGACACTCCGGGCCCGATGACGATCAGCCCGACGCACACCGCGATGCCGCCGTAGATGCTGCACAGCGCACCGGTGGTGTTGAACCGCTTCCAGAACAGCGAGTACAGGATCGTCGGCAGGTTGGCCGACGCGGCCACGGCGAAGGCGAGCACGACGAGCAGCGCGACGTTCTGGCCGTTGGCCGCGATCGCCCCGAGGATGCCGAGGACACCGATCCCGACCGCGGTGAGGCGGGCGACGCGCACCTCGGCCTCCGGGGTCGCGCGGCCCTTGCGGACGATGTTCGCGTACACGTCGTGGGCGAACGAGGCCGATGCGGTGATCGTGAGCCCGGCGACGACGGCGAGGATCGTCGCGAACGCCACCGCGGACACGATCCCGAGCAGGATCTCGCCACCGAGCTTGTAGGCCAGCAGCGGCGCGGCCGAGTTCGACGAGCCGGGCGAGGCGGCGATGGTGTCGGCCCCGACCAGCGCGACGGCGCCGTAGCCGACGATGATCAGCATCAGGTAGAAGATCCCGATCAGCCAGATCGCCCACTGCACCGAGCGGCGCGCCTCGCGGGCGTCGGGCACCGTGTAGAAGCGCATGAGGATGTGCGGCAGGGCCGCCGTGCCGAGGACGAGCGCGAGGCAGAGCGAGACGAAGTCGAGCTTGGTCAGCGTGCTCGCGCCGTACTGCAGGCCGGGGGCGAGCAACCGCTCGCCCGCCTTCGGGCTGCCGTCGACAGCGGCCCCGAGCAGCGCGGAGATGCCGAACCCGAAGCGCCCGATCACCCACGCCGCGAGGACACCCGTGCCGACCAGCAGCAGGGCCGCCTTGATGATCTGCACCCACGTGGTGCCCTTCATGCCGCCCACGAGGACGTAGAGGATCATCAACCCGCCGGCTGCGGCGATCACCAGGCTCTGCCCCAGCCGGTTGGAGTTGGGGATGTGCAGGAGCAGCGCGATGAGCCCGCCCGCCCCGACGAGCTGGGTGAGCATGTAGATCACCGACACGACGAGGGTCGAGATCGCGGCGGCGGCCCGCACCGGGCGCCGGCGCATCCGGAACGCCAGCACGTCGCCCATCGTGAACCGGCCGGTGTTGCGCATGAGCTCCGCGACCAGCAGCTGCGCCACCAGCCAGGCCACGAGGGCACCGACGGAGAACAGGAAACCGTCGTAGCCGAAGATCGCGATCGCCCCGGCGACGCCGAGGAACGACGCCGCGGACAGGTAGTCGCCGGCGAGCGCGATCCCGTTCTGCGGACCGGTGAAGGCCTGACCTGCGGTGTAGTAGTCGGCGGTGGTCCGGTTCGAGCGGCCGGCGCGGAACACGACGATCAGCGTCAGGGCGATGAAGGCGCCGAACACGGCCATGTTGACGGCGGGGCTACCGATCGGATCGGCTCCGGACTGCGCGAGCAGCAACACTGCTGGTCCTCCTCGGTGCACGATGCGTGGACGGCCCGGTCCGGGCCGTTCGCGCTTTCGGGCTAACGACGGCATCCGTTCGTAGGTCACGCCGTCGAGAGGAGTTCGCCGGTGTTCGATCCCGCCGACCCCGCGTTCCTCGCGGACCCGTATCCGGTGTTCGCCCAGCTCAGGGCCCGTTCACCGGTGCACGAGCACCCCGGCCTCGGGATGCCCGTCGCGGTGTCGCACGGCGCGTGCGCGGAGGTGTTGCGCTCGCGCGACCTCGGCCGGATCTGGGTCGACGCCCGGCCGCCCGCGGACTTCCCGGCCTTCAACCTGCTGCACCGCAACTCGCTGCTGGAACGCGAGGGGCCCTCGCACACGCGACTGCGGGCGCTCGTCGCCGGTGTGTTCGGTCGCGGGCACACCGCCCGGCTCGCCCCGGCCGTCCGCGACCTCGCCGACGGGCTGGTGGCGGGCCTGGTCGCCGCGATCGGCCGGCACGGCCGCGCGGATGTCATGGAGGGCCTCGCGGCGCCGCTGCCCATCGCGGTGATCGCGGAGCTGCTCGCCGTCCCCGAGCCGGAACGGTCGCTGCTGCGTGGCTGGTCGACGGCGATCGTCGCGATGTACGAGCCCGACCCCGGCGAGGACCGCCGCGCGGCCGCGGAGCGGGCGTCCGCCGAGTTCGTCGCCGCGTTGCGCGAGCTCGCCGCGCTGCGGGTGCGCCGACCCGGCACCGACCTCGTCTCGGACCTCCTCTCGGCGGGCGTCGACCGGGACGAGCTCGTGGGCACCGCGGCGCTGCTGCTCATGGCCGGGCACGAGGCCACGGTCAACGTGATCGGCAACGGGGTGCTCGCCCTGCTGCACCACCCCCGGCAATGGGGGGCGCTGGTCGCCGGGGCGCCGCTCGAACCCGCCGTCGAGGAGCTCGTCCGCCACGACCCGCCACTGCAGCTCTTCGAGCGCACAGCGCTGCGCGACACCACCGTCGCGGGTCACGCGGTGCCCGCGGGGACACGGATCGCGGCGCTGCTCGGCGCGGCGGCCCGCGACCCCACCGTGTTCGACGCGCCCGATGCGCTCGACCTCGCCCGCCACCCCAACCCGCACCTCGGGTTCGGGTCGGGCGTGCACTACTGCCTCGGAGCCCCGCTCGCCCGGCTCGAGGTGGCGGTGGCGCTGGACGCGCTGCGGCGGCAGCTGCCCGGGCTGCGCGCGGCCGGGGAGCCGGTGCGCCGCCCGGATCTCGTCATGCGGGGACTGCGGGAGCTCCCGGTGGCGGGGTAGCGGGCGTCGCCGCGTCCGGAGCGGTGCGCGGCGGGGGCGTCCGGGTCTGCGGGTGCGGGCCGAGAGCCACCACGATCTCCCGCGACCGCACGCGGACGGGCCCCACCAGCCGGGTGAACCGGGTGACGAGCACGGCCGTCACCCCCGCCGTGAGCGCTGCGAGCAGGTCCAGCAGCGCATGCAGCACCACGCCGTCCGCCCGCGCCTGGACACCCTCGCGCAGCGACCACAGCAACACGACGGTCGCGAACACCACCCCACCCGCCCACAGCAGCCACCACAGCAGCACGAGCCGGGACGGCCGGGGCCGCTCGTCCGCCGGGCGCCGCAGTGCCGCGTGCTCCGCCTCCGCGAGCACCGAGCCGGGCACGGCGAGGTTGAGCCCGGGCACCAGCCAGCCCGCGACGATCATCCGCGGCGTGCGCGTGGGGCGGACCCCGGCGATCGCGGCGGCGGCCTGCGCGACCCGGACCGTCCAGATCACCAGCAGGAGGCCTGCGAGCGCGCCGAGCGTGGGGGCCAGCGAGCCCGCGGCCGCGACGAGCGCGTCCGAGGCGGCGACGATCCCGGCCGAGAGCGCCCCCGTGCGGCTGACGAGCAGGAGCCCGTAGCGCCACGCCTCGGCGACCGCGGCCGCGACGGCGACCGCGGCGGTGGACCAGAGCATCGGCACCAGCACGACGGCCAGGGAGGCGACCCCCTGGCCGGGATCCGGTCGCGGCGTCCCGTCCGCACCCGCCGGGCGCCACGGCAACGGCGGGAACCCCCAGCGCGGCGGCACCGCGTAGCGCGGCGGGCCGGTGTAGCGCGGGCGCGGCGGCTCCGGCGGGCGCTGCGCCGACGGCGGCGGCTCGGCGACCCAGTGCAGCACGGGCAGCTGCGCCCCGCAGTGGGAGCAGAACGGCCCGGTGGGCGGGGGCGAGCTGTACCCGCAGCGCGAGCAGGTCACGGCGGCAGCGCTAGACGACCTGCGGCGTGGTGCTGCCCTCGGCGGAGAGCGCGCGACCCGCGTCGGCCCAGGCCCGCATACCGCCCTCGACGTTGACCGCGGGGAAGCCCTGGCCGCCGAGGAACGCGACGACCCGCGCCGAGCGCGCCCCGGAGCGGCAGACGACGTAGAGCGGGTCCTCGCGCGGCACGTCGGCGACGCGTCCGGCGAGCTCGGACATCGGGAGGTGCTGGGCGGTGGGCGCGTGGCCTGCGTTCCACTCGTCGATCTCGCGGACGTCGAGCAGCACGGCATCGGCGGGCAGGTCCGCGACGGCGACGGACGGGACGGAACTCATGGCGGCATCCTGTCACGCCCGGCATCAGGCGCTCGTCAGCTCGTACCCGCCCCGAACCGACGAGCGGCCCGTTCGTCCAACCTGGTTGGACGAACGGGCCGTTCGTTGCGCGGGACCGGCGTGCGCGACGGCGCCGCCCGTCCGGGTCGGTGCTGGGTCGGTGCTGGTCAGTGCTGGATCGCCTTCTCCGAGCCGGCTCCGGTGAGCGACCGGACCTCCATCTCGGCGAACTTCGCGCTGTCGACCGGACGCCGCGCGCCGACGTAGGTGCCGATGATGCCCAGCAGGAACGACGCCGGGATCGACACGAGACCCGGGTTCTCCAGCGGGAACCAGTGGAAGTCCACGCCCTGGATCATCGACGTGCTGCGCCCGGTGGCCGGGCTGACCGGCTTGCCGGACACGGCGGGCGAGAAGACGATCAGGATGACGCAGGTCGCCAGGCCGCCGTAGATGCTCCAGAGCGCGCCGGTGGTGTTGAACCGCTTCCAGAACAGCGAGTAGAGGATCGTCGGCAGGTTGGCCGAGGCCGCGACGGCGAAGGCCAGCGCGACGAGGAAGGCGATGTTCTGACCGTTGGCGAGGATGCCGCCCGCGATCGCGACGATGCCGATGACGACGGCGGTGATCCGCGCGACCCGTACCTCGGCGTCCGGCTCGACCCTGCCGCTGCGCAGCACGTTGGCGTACACGTCGTGGGCGAACGACGCCGAGGCGGTGATCGTGAGCCCGGCGACGACGGCGAGGATCGTCGCGAACGCGACCGCCGAGATGATGCCGAGCAGCAGCTCCCCGCCGAGCTCGAAGGCGAGCAGCGGTGCGGCCGAGTTCTGCCCGCCCGGTGCGGCACTGATCGCCGCCGGCCCGACGAGCGCGGTGGCGCCGTAGCCCAGCACCAGCGTGAACAGGTAGAACAGGCCGATCAGCCAGATCGCCCAGACCACCGAGCGGCGGGCCTCCTTGGCCGTGGGCACCGTGTAGAAGCGCATCAGGATGTGCGGCAGGCCCGCGGTGCCCAGCACCAGGGCGAGGGCCAGCGAGATGAAGTCGATCTTGTTCGTGTACTGAAGTCCGGGCGCGAGGATCGCCTCGCCCTTCGGGCTCTCCGCCACCGCCTGGCCCAGCAGCTCCGAGAGGTTGAAGCCGAACTTGCCGAGCACCCAGAACGTCATCACCGCGGCGCCGACGATCAGCAGCGCGGCCTTGATGATCTGGACGTACGTGGTGCCCTTCATGCCGCCGACGAGCACATAGACGATCATCAGCGCGCCGACTATCGCGATCACGACGCTCTGGCCGATGCGGTTGGAGTTCGGGATCTGCAGCAGCAGCGCGATCAGGCCGCCCGCGCCCGCCATCTGCGCGAGCAGGTAGAAGAACGACACCACGAGGGTGGACGTGGCCGCGGCGGCGCGGACGGGGCGCTGGCGCATGCGGAAGGCCAGCACGTCGCCCATCGTGAACTTGCCGGTGTTGCGCAGCAGCTCCGCGACCAGCAGCAGCGCGACGAGCCAGGCGACCAGGAAGCCGATCGAGTAGAGGAAGCCGTCGTAGCCGTTGATGGCGATGGCGCCCGCGATGCCGAGGAACGACGCTGCGGACAGGTAGTCACCGGAGATGGCGACCCCGTTCTGGGGGCCGGTGAAGGAGCGCCCGGCGGCGTAGTAGTCCGACGCCGTCTTGTTGGTGCGGCTGGCCCGGTAGACGAAGTACAGCGTGACCAGCACGAAGGCCGCGAAGATGCCGATGTTGAGCGCGGGATTGCCGATCGCGGTGGTGGGGGCCTGGGCGAGCGGGAGCATCAGATCTCCGCCTCGATCCGCTCTCGCAGCCGCTCGGCGGCCGGGTCGAGGTGGTTGTTCGCGTAGCGCACGTAGAGCGTCGTGATGAGGAAGGTGGTGACGAACTGGAGCAGCCCGATCACCAGCCCCACGTTGATGTTGCCCCACAGCTTGACGGCCATGAACGCCGGTGCGAAGGATGCCAGCAGCACGTAGGCGAGATACCAGATCAGGAATGCCGCGCTCATCGGGAACACGAACCTGCGCAGTCGGGAGCGCAGGTCCGCGAACTCCTCGCTCGCCTGGACCTCCTCGTAGATGGTTGCCGTCGATCGCTCGCCCGTGGTGCTCATGGCGTCCTCGCTTCCCCGTCGGGTGTGACCGGACGGATGACCAACGAACCGCACCCCTAAACGGTGACTTGGGCCACTCGTGGTAGCCCATTCGGGCAACGGTGCGTTCACTCGACGAAGCGAGAACAAAAGGCTGACCAACGGCAGGTAATCCCGACGAGCGGTCGACGAGCGGTTCGGGCGGTCACACCCGGCGCTGCGGTGCTCCCGGCGGGTTGCCCAGGCTCAGCCCCAGCCGCTCGGGCGCGTGCAGGCGCAGGAGATCCTGCTCCGCGCTCGCGGGCCGCCGCCGCGCCGTCCGCAGGCTCACGACCACCATCACCAGGAACGCCGCCGGCACGCTGACGATGGCCGGCCGGCTCAGCAGGGTCCCGATCCAGGTCTGCTCGTCAACGAGGCCGGTCATCGCGAGCACCACCGAGCCCGCGGACAGCACCCCTCCGGTCAGCACGCCCGCCACCGCACCGTGGTCCGTGAGTCCCCGCCACCAGATGCCCAGGACCAGCAGCGGGCAGAACGTCGACGCGGCGACCGCGAACGCCAGCGCGACCGCTTCGGAGAAGTTCAGCCGCGGCACCCAGAGTGCGAGGACGAGGGGCACGACGCACGACACCGCCGCCGCGATCCGGAAGTCCCGGACCCGGCCGCTGCTGAACACGTCGGTGGAGATCACCCCGGCCACGCTCGCGAGCAGTCCCGACGACGTCGACAGGAACGCGGCCCAGGCGCCCGCGGCGACGAGCGCTGCCAACGTGGCCCCGAGCCAGCCGCTGCCGAACACGGCCGAGGGCAGCAGCAGCACCGCCGCGTCCGTGTCGCCGCTCACGAGCAGGTGCGGGGTGTACAGCCGCGCCAGAGCCCCGAGCAGCACGACCACGATGTAGAAGCCGCCGACGAACGCGAGCGCCCCGACGGCCGTACGGCGCGCCGCCCGCCCGTCGGGGTTGGTGTAGAAGCGCGCCAGCACGTGCGGCAGCCCCATCGTGCCCAGGAACAGCGCGATGATCAGCGAGTAGGTCTCGAGCAGCCCGTACCCGTCCGGCGTCGACAGCGGCGCCACCCACGCCGCGTCCGTGGACGGCGCGCCCGCGACCACGGGCACCGGGTCACCTGCGGCGAAGACCAGCTCCGATCCCGCCTCGACGTCGTGCTCGCCCGGCACCCACGTGAGCGGGGTCTCGTGCACCACGAGGCCGTCCACGACTCCCGTGGCCACGAGCGAGACCGTCTGCGTGACCTCCAGGACGACGTCCGTGCGCACCTCCACCACCGTGCGCTCCACGAACGTGGGCGCCTCCGGGGCCTCCAGCGTGCGGTTCGTGGTGAAGAAGTAGGAGATCAGCAGGATCGCCGGCACCGCGAGGGCGGTGAGCTTGAGCCAGTACTGGAACGCCTGCACGAACGTCACCGACCGCATGCCCCCGACGACGACCGTGGCCGCCACCACCACCGCGGCCGTCACGACCCCCACCCAGGGCGGCAACCCGCTGATCGTCGAGACCGTGAGGCCCGCCCCCTGGAGCTGGGGGAGCAGGTACAGCAGCGCGATGATCAGGACGAACGCCGTGCACACGCGCCGCAGCGCCGGCGCGGCCAGCCGGGCGTCGGCGAAGTCGGCCACCGTGTAGGCGCCGGAACGGCGCATGGGGGCCGCGACGAACAGTGCGAACGCGAGGTAGCCGCCCGTGAACCCGACCGGGTACCACAGCGCGTCCGCCCCGTCGCGCAGGATCAGCCCGGCGACCCCCAGGAACGAGGCGGCGGACAGGTACTCCCCGGAGATCGCGCGCGCGTTGGCGACCACCGTGACCGGCCGCGCCGCCGCCAGGAAGTCCGACGTGCTGCGGGCCCGGTGCGCGAGCGCGCCCAGCACCGCGGTGGCGACCGCGACCCCGGCCATCGCCGACAGCGCGACGATCGCGGCGATGCTCACGCCGCCACCCGCGTCTCGCCGCACAGCCCGCCCACGGCCGACAGTCTGGTCCCCGCTGCGCTGCGCGTCACGCGTAGCAGCGTGAATGCCGACCGTTCGGCTGCTCACCATGTCCGTATGGTGCTATATCGATATCGGCTGTTCGGGTGATCGCCATACGACTGCAGGGTGAGGAGCACCACGATGTTCACGAGCCGTCCTCCCGCTGCGGGAGGCGGCACGGAAGGTCAGTCCTGGACGTGGTCGGCGAAGCTCTGCTCGACGTTCTCGGCGGTGCGGGTGTGCCACCAGCCCAGGCCCAGCAGGAACGGGTAGACGAGCAGCCCGAGCATCAGCCACGGCAACCGCAGCCCGAACACCTCGGCACGCCCGATCACGGGGAACAGCACGAACAGCAGCGGCAGCGCGCCCAGTGTGAGCGCGGTGGCCGCCGCGAACGCCACCGCGATCACGAGCTGGGCGCGGATGAGGCTGCTGCGCAGCAGCCTGCCGACGCCCGTGCCCTCCTGGACGATCTCCACGGTGCGCACCGGCGTCCGCGGACGCCTGCGTTCGGAGAGCACCACCCGGACCCGCTCGCCCGCGGGACCCTGGGCGTCGGGGTCCGCGACGTCGCCCGGGCGGCGGACGGACTGCCGGGGCTCCGCGAGCGGGCCCGTCGGAGCCGTGAGCGGCCCGGGACCTCCGGCACCCGATGGCCGCGACAAGGCGGACTGGGGCGCCGCCACCGGCGCCGACGCGGATGCGGCGGACACGGCAGGACCGGTGTTCGTCGGCCGGGGGTCCAGCAGCCCGGACGGCCCTGTCATCCCGGACGGCCCTGTCATCCCGGACGGCCCTGTCATCCCGGACGGCCCTGTCATCCCGGACGGCCCTGTCGGTCCTCTCGGCGCGGTGAGCGGGGGCTGGACGGCGGTCGTCTCGGTGCTCGTGTCCCG
>JBFWRR010000011.1:82948-100327 GCA_050248815.1 Pseudonocardia sp.
CGGACGGCCCTGTCATCCCGGACGGCCCTGTCATCCCGGACGGCCCTGTCATCCCGGACGGCCCTGTCGGTCCTCTCGGCGCGGTGAGCGGGGGCTGGACGGCGGTCGTCTCGGTGCTCGTGTCCCGGCTCGTGCTCGTGCCGGGCGCGAACCACCTTCCGGGCGTGGCCTGCGGCCCGGGCGGCGTGCCGAGCCTGCGCGCGGACGGGTCGGTGCCCCGGGGCGGACGACGTCCGCGCATCGGTGGGAGCGACGGGCCGCCGAGCATGCTCCCGCCCGGCCCGGCGGCGAGGGGACCGTCGGGGGCGGGTGCGCCGAGTGGCGGCGGGGCGGGCGGGGCCGGCGCGCGGTGGGGGCCGTCGATCGGGGTTCCCGAACCGGCGGGTCCCCGTGCCGGAAGGGGCGGGACGGAGCCGCTCGCGGGGCCGCCGACGAGGGGCGGTACGGTTCCCGTCGGCGCTGCGTCGCCTGCCGGGCCGGCGCCCGGTGCGCGGCCTTCCCGCTCGACGGGTGGCAGCGGGTCTGCTCCGTGCTGTTCCGGGTCGTGCGCGGCGTGGCGGCCGCTGCCGGAGGCGCGGTTCTCGGCGATGCGCCGTTCGATCTCCTTGCGCAGCCACGCGGACGTCCCGTTGCCGTCGTCGTGCCGCCTGCGTCGCGAGGGTGGCCGGAGCCGGTCCGCGGGTTCGCTCCGCGCGTCCGGCACCTGTGGGCCCGTGGACCCGTGCTGGTCGGCCGGGTCCGGAGGTGACACCGACGGCGCGCCGTCGGTGTCGGTGCTCATCGCGCCCTCAGGGGCAGAGTCAACGCTGACTCCAGGCCTGCTTGGTGGCGCGCACGAGGCGGTCCTTCAACTCGCGGGTGTGGCGACGGCTGACGGGGAGCTCGGCGCAGTCCTGCCCGCTGCCCACGCGCACCACGTACCCCGAGCCGGACAGCCGAAGCTCCGTGACGAGCGGCAGCGCCACCAGGAACGAGCGGTGGATGCGGACGAACCCGGCGTCGCGCCAGCGGTCCTCCAGCACCGACAGCGGGATGCGGACCAGGTGGCTGCCCTCGTGGGTGTGCAGGCGCGCGTAGTCGCCCTGGGCCTCGACGTAGCGCACGGCCGAGCGCGGCACCAGCTTGGTGGTGCCGGCGAGCTCGACGGGGATGACCTCGTCCTCGCTGCCCTCCTCGCGGGCGGGCTCGGCGGCGTGGACGGTGCGGTTGGCGAGGATGCGGTCGATGGCGGCACTGAGCCGCTCGGCGCGCAGCGGCTTGAGCAGGTAGTCCTTCGCGCCCACCTCGTAGGCGTCCACGGCCCGGTCGTCGTGCGCGGTGACGAAGACGACCTCGGGCGGGACGGCCATGGAGGAGAAGACGCGCGCGAGCTCCAGCCCGTCCAGGCCGGGCATCCGGATGTCGAGGAAGACGACGTCGACGTCGGTGCGCTCGACGACGCTCGTGCCGGTCATCGGGTTGACGGCAGTGGCGCGGGCGCCCCCGTTGTGGTGGGCCGCGGCAGCCGGGCCGCGCACCCCCTGGCGTCCGTTGAGGATCCGCAGCGCGTCCGTGGCGTCGGACGCCTTGAGGACCACGCCCACCCGCGGGTCCTCGCCCAGCAGGTAGGCCAGTTCCTCGAGGGCGGGTTCCTCGTCGTCCACTGCGAGTACGACCAGACCGGAGCTGTCGTTGGTGTCCACGATCCCCTCATCTGTCACACGAACTCACGCCGAGCCGGATGCCGTCCCGACGACCATCGTGGCGGGGAAACCGAGCGAGTGCCAGGGCCCGGCACCGATCGGGTCCGCCGCCGACGGTGGAACTACAGACCGTACCTTGCCCATGTGGCCCGGATCTCAGCCGCCTGGGCGACGTCGAGGAGCCCGTCGATGACGGAGCGTCTCGCACCGGGGGCGGCGCCCAGGCCCAGCCGGGCGAGAAGCGGCTTGCGTCCCTCCACTCCAACGAGTTCGGCGTCACCGAATCGCGCCTTCAGGACGCCGCGCGCGGTGCCCAGGCCGTCGATCAGCCCGAGTTCCAGCGCGGTGGCACCGGTCCACACCTCGCCGGTGAAAAGGTCCTCGGCGGCCCCGTGCAGGCGGTCCCCCCGCCGCTCGCGCACCCACTCCTGGAACAGGATGTGCAGCTGGTCCTGCAGGCCCCGCAGCCAGGCGACATCCTCGGGCTTCTCGGGCAGGAACGGGTCCAGCCGGGACTTCGACGCGCCCGCGGTGTGCAGGCGGCGCTGGACGCCGAGTCGGTCGATGAGCCCTTCCAGGCCGAATCCCGCACTGATCACGCCGATCGAGCCGACGATCGAGGTCGGGTGGGCGTAGATCTCGTCCGCGGCGCAGGCCAGCCAGTACCCGCCGGAGGCTGCGACGTCCTCGCAGAAGGCGAGCACCGGCACGTCGGCCTCCGCGGCCAGCCCGCGGATCCGGTCCGCGACCAGCGCGGACTGGGTGGCCGAGCCACCGGGGGAGTTCACGAGCAGCGCGACGGCGGCCAGGGTGGACGGGGCGAACGCCCGCTCGAGCACCTTGTCCAGCATCGAGTAGTTGATCAACGAGCGGGGCACCGGCCCGGTCGCCGGGGTGATCACCCCGTGCAGCTTCACCATCGAGACGACCGGGCGGTCACGCTCTCCCAGGCCGCCGGGCAGCCGGGAGGTGAGCGCGTCGGGCAGTCGCAGGGACGTCATGGCCTGCACGTTACGCGTGATCGAAGTAAGGCTTTCGTCCCCTCCGGGCAACTGCCGCGCCTCCCGTCGGACTGGTCTGCTGGTCGGTGCCGGCCAGACCCCACGCCCGGAGGAAGCCATGCACCCAGCCATGCACCCAGACACGCACCCAGACACGCACGCAGACACGCACGCAGACACGCACGCAGACACGCACGCAGACGCCGCCCGCCCGCTCGTGTCCGCGATCGGCGCCCCGCCGGCGCCGCGGCGCTCGTGGGCGCTTCCGGGCGGGCTCTGGCTCGCCTACGTGCTCCTCGGCGTCGCCGGGACGCTGCTGAGCCACCGGATCCTCGGCACGCTCGTGGACGTCCGGCTCCCCGAGGTGGTCGCGGCGCACGGCGCCGCGACCCGCGCGGAGGTGGCCGACGCGATCGCCGCGGACCTGAAGGCCACGTTCCTGATCCTGACGGTGGTGCTGGCGCTGGCGCTGCTGCGCCGGACCGCCGCCGCCCGGGTCGCGCTGACCGCGTTCGCCGCGCTGGACCTGGCCTACTCCCTGCTCGTCGCGCTGCCCGACCGGCTCGCCCTCGCCGCCGTGGGCGGCACCGCGCTCGTGGTGGCGGTGATCTTCGCCCTGCAGGTGCCCGTCGTCGCCGCGGCCGCGGTGACGTTGCACGTGCGTCGCGGTGGCCGCGCCGCCACGACCGTCACGACCGTCACGACGCCCGCACGCCCGCACGGAACTTGGGCACCCGAAGGGTGATCTTCATGCCGTGCCCGGGGGCGGTGTCGACGACGAGTCCGAAGTCCGCGCCGAAGACCGACCGCATCCGGTCGTCGACGTTGCCGAGGCCGACGTGCGCGCCCGAGAGGTGGGCGTCGTCGAGGTCCTCGGTGAGCCGCGCGGGGTCCATGCCGACCCCGTCGTCCTCCACGACGATGACGCACTCGGACCCGGCGTTCTCGGCGGTGATGGTGATCGTCCCGCCGTTGGGCTTGCCGGACAGGCCGTGGCGCACGGCGTTCTCCACCAGCGGCTGCAGCGCGAGGAAGGGCAGCACGACCGGCAGCACCTCCGGCGCGACCTGCAGCTTGATGTTGAGCCGGTTGCCGAAGCGGGCCTTCTCCAGCCGGTAGTACCGGTTGATGTTGTCGAGCTCGTCCTTGAGCGTCGTGTACTCGCCCGCGGTGCGGAACGAGTAGCGGGTGAAGTCTGCGAAGTCCAGCAGCAGCTCGCGCGCGCGGTGGGGATCGGTGCGGATGAAGGTGGCGATCGTGGTGAGCGCGTTGTAGACGAAGTGCGGCGAGATCTGGGCGCGCAGCGCCACCAGCTCGGCGCGGTTGAGCCGGGCCCGGGACTCGTCCAGCTCGGCCAGCTCCAGCTGCCCCGACACGTACCGCGCGACCTCGGCGGTGGCCCGCAGCAGGGTGGGCCCCGCGGTGGAGTTCGCCACGGCGGCGAGCGTGCCGATGATGCTGTCCTGGTTCTCCAGCGGCACCACGACGATGCCCTTGACCTCGCAGTTCGGGTGGTCGCACCGGCCCAGCTGGGAGTGCGACTGCACCTGCTGGCGCCCGGTCGTGATGACGTCCTCGGCGAGCGCGCGCACGTCGGGCTGGTGCTGGTCGGCGTCGCCGTCCCAGCCGAGCGTCTCGGCCTTGTCGTCGGTGATCGCGAGGGCGCTCGCCTCCAGCAGCGTGCGCAGGTACGGCAGCGCGGCCTCCGCCGAGGAGCGGGACAGCCCCTCCCGCAACGCCGGGTTGGCCAGCGAGACCGTGTGCAGCGTGCCGAACGTCGCCCGCTCCAGCGGCGTGCCGAACGCCTGACGGCGGGTGCGCAGCAGCAGGACGCCCAGGACGAGCACGAGGACCAGCAGCCCGGCCAGGACGATCAGCGCGACCGGCGACGCGATCAGCTCGCCCATCCGCCGACCTCCTCGTCCAGGGCCTCTGCGACCTACTTGACCAGGCGAGACAGCCGCCGGTCCGCCAGCGGTCGTCCCCCCGTCTGACACCCGGGACAGTACTGGAACGACTTCGACGCGAACGACACCTCCCTGATCACGTCCCCGCACACGGGGCAGGGCAGCCCGGTGCGGGCGTGCACCCGCAGGCCGGAGCGCTTCTCGCCCTTCAGCTCGGCCGCGCGCATCCCCACGGAGCGCCCGACCGCGTCGGTGAGGACGTCGCGCAGCGCGGCGAACAGGATCTCGACGCGCTCGGCGTCCAGGCGCCCGGCGACCGCGTACGGCGAGAGCTTCGCGGTGTGCAGGATCTCGTCGCTGTAGGCGTTGCCCACGCCGGCGAGCACCGTCTGGTCCGTGATCAGGTTCTTGATCCGCTCGGAGCGCCCGGCCAGCAGCGCGCCGAACTCGTCGCGGGTGAGCGCGAGCGCGTCCGGGCCCAGCCGGGCGATGCCGGGCACCTCCTGTGGATCGGCGACGAGGTAGACCGACAGGCGCTTCTGCGTGCCCGCCTCGGTGAGGTCGAACCCCGGCCCGCCGACGGTGTCCAGGTGCACCCGCAGCGCCAGCGGCCCGCGGCCCGGCTTCGGGGGTGTGGCGGTGGCCTGGTCGTGCCAGCGCAGCCAGCCGGCCCGCGAGAGGTGCGTGATCAGGTGCAGGGGCTCGTCGGGACGGTCGGCGAACTCGACGGCGAGGAACTTGCCGTACCGCGCCGCGCCCGTGACGACCCGGCCGGGCAGCGAAGTGATCGGCGGCTCGAACGTCTTGAGCACGCTCATGCTCGCGACGTCGACCCGCGCGACCGGGCGGTAGATCGCGTGCTCGCGCAGGTGGTGGGCCAGGGCCTCGACCTCGGGAAGCTCGGGCATGGCTAGTTCATGGGTTGCAGGGGGCTGTCGGTGTGACCCGGGGTGCCCTGGGTCTCCAGCTGCCGCTTGATGATCTTCATCTCGTCGCTGGACCGCGTCCAGCCGCGGACGAGGCCCTGCCAGCGCTCGGCGGGCTGGTCGTAGGCGCCCACCGTCTCGGCGACGAGCTTCCACTGCCTGCGCAGCACCCACCGCACCGGGAAGAACCCGATGATCACGACGATGACGAGCCAGAAGAACCAGGGGAAGTGGGTGTTCCTCGGCAGCCAGAAGAAGAACACCATCCACATGAGCAGGAGCGACGAGAGGATGAAGATGGCGGCGCCGCGTCCGCCGTCGACGTCGTGCTCGAACTGCTCCGCCTCGTTGTAGGGCGGGCGCCACTCGATGCTGCGACGCAGGATCCACTCGCGCCGGTACAGATCGAAGACCTTGCGGGACATCTCTTCTCTCGCCGTCCGCGTCTCGCGCCGGCCGTGGTGGCCGGACCCTCCCACTGTGGCACAGCACGGGCCGGGAGGGCTGTCGACGCGACTCAGCGTGCCCAGGTCAGGGGTAGCGACGTCAGCCCGTTGATGAAGTTGGACGTGAGTCGTCGCGGCGTCCCGTCGGGCACCACCGGGGGGAGCGCGAGCAACTCGGCGAAGAACGCCCGCATCTGCAGCCGCGCGAAAGCCGCGCCGAGGCACAGGTGCGGGCCCTGGCCGAACGCGAGGTGATCGTTGGGGTCGCGGGCCGGGTCGAAGGTGAACGGGTCGGGGAAGTGGCGCTCGTCGACGTTGGCCGAGACGTGGTAGACGACGACCTTCCCGCCCCGGGGGATCGCGGTGCCGCCCAGGACGAGGTCGCGGGTGGCGGTACGTCGGAAGGTCAGCACGGGCGGGTGCAGCCGCAGCATCTCCTCGATCGCGGAGGGCAGCAGGCGCGGGTCGGTGCGGACGCGGCGGTAGGCGTCCGGATGCTCGGTGAGCAGCAGCACGCCGCCGGGCAGGGCGCTGCGGACGGTGTCGTTGCCCGCGATCACCAGCAGGAAGAAGAACATCTCCAGTTCGGTGGGGGTGAGCCGCTCGGGCCCGTCGGCGCCGTCGGTCTCGGCGTGCACCAGCGCGGTCCAGACGTCGTCGGCGGGCTCGGCGCGTTTGCGGGCCGTGAGCTCGCGGGCGTAGCCGAACATGTCGGCGAGCTGGGCGGGCGAGCGCGGGTTCAACGGCTTCCCGGCGGCGTCGCGGACGATCACCGCGTGCTCGGGGTCCTGGTAGCCGATGACCCGGTTGGTCCACTCCAGCAGCAGGGCCCGGTCGGCGGCCGGGACACCGAGCAGGTCGGCGAGGTTCTGCAGCGGCAGGTCGTCGGTGACCTCGCGCGGCAGGTCGAACGGCCGCCCGCGCACCTCGCCCAGCAGGGCGCGGGCGCGCTCGCGGACGGTGCCCGCGAAATGCTCGAGGCGGCGGCGGGTGAAGGCCGGGGTGACGAGCCTGCGCAGGCGCAGCTGCTCCGGCGGGTCCATGTTGAGGATCATGCGGCGGATGAACGGCAGATCCGCCGGGTCGGCGTCGCGGATCTGGGTGGCGCCGAGCGAGGAGGAGAAGTCCTGCGGGGTGCGCAGGACGTGGCGGACGTCGTCGTAGCGGGTGACGGCGTGGTACCCGGGCCCGGCGGGCCAGATCCCGACCTCGTGCTCGTCCTGCCAGCTCACCGGGGCGGTGTCGCGCAGGTGGCGCAGGGCCTCGTGCGGGATGGCGCGGGCGAAGACGCGGGGGTCGAAGACGTCGATGTCCACGGTGCCGTCATACCCGCGAGTTCCGCATCCCGCCGCCGCGAGTTGCGGGTTTCGTCAGGGCGAGTCGCGGGTTTCGTCGGGTGTACCCCGGGCGCGGCGCGGCCTCCGTTCCTGCGAGTTGCGCATCCTGCGGCCGCGAGTTGCAGGTTCCGTCAGGGCGAGTTGCGGGTTTCGTCAGGACGCGGCGCCTGCGCCCTTCCAGTCGACGAGCTGCACGATCACGCCGTTGGGATCGCGCACCTGGAACGCGCGTTCGCCCCACTCCTCCTCGGTGAGCGGCATCGTGATCCTGACGCCCTCGGCCTGCAGCCGCGCCAGCTCGCCCTCAAGGTCCTCGACGACGAACGCGAGGATCAGCCCGGACGCGTGGTCGTCGCGCTGGTCGTCGGGCAGCGACGGCAGGCCGCGGCGCAGGAAGACCACGTTCATGCCGGCGTCCGGCCGGGTCAGCGAGGCGAATCCGTCGGCGGCCATCTGCTCGGTGAACCCGAAGTGCCGGGTGAGGAACGCGGCCGACGCCGGCACGTCGTCGACGTTCAGGGACACGGCGGACGCGGTGATCTGCACGGGGTCTCCTTTCTTGTACTTTGTACGGTATACAACGTACAGAGAAAGGCTCTGCCGTGCACGACCTGCTCCGGCTGCTCTGGCGCGAGGGCGCGGGCACCCGCCGCGGGCCGCGCCCGGGGCTCAGCGTGGACGCCGTCGTCGACGCGGGCATCGCGATCGCCGACACCGCGGGCCTGCACGCCGTCACGATGCGCCGGGTCGCCGACCATCTCGGCGTTGCACCGATGACGCTCTACACCTACGTCCCCGGCAAGGCCGAGCTGCTGGAGCTGATGCTCGACGCCGTCCTGCTCGCCATGCCGCGCACCGACACGACCGGTCGCCCCTGGCGCGAGCGCGCCGAGGCCGTCGCCGCGGAGAACAAGGCCCTGTACGACTCGCACCCGTGGGCTGCCACGGTCGCCACCGGCCGCCCGCCGCTGGGGCCGGGCCTGATGGCCAAGTACGAGCACGAGCTGGCCGTGTTCGACGGTCTCGGCCTCGACGACGTCACCGTCGACGCCGCGCTCACCCACCTGCTCAACTTCGTGCGGTGCCTGGCCCGCGACGCCGCCGACGCCCGCGCCGTCCGCCAGGCCGCCGACACGACCGACGCGCAGTGGTGGGCGGCGAACGCCCCGCTGCTGCAGCGGGTGCTCGACCCCGCGGCCTACCCGCGCGCGGTGCGGATCGGCGCCGCGGCGGGCGCGGCCCAGGACGCGATGTACGACCCGGAACGGGCTCACGCCTTCGGTCTGCCGCGGGTACTGGACGGCCTCGCGGCGCTCATCGGGGGCGGGTTCAGCTGATGTGGCGCACCTGCGGCCACAGCAGCGCCCACGGCGCCAGCCGGTCCCGGGCGACCCAGACCGGCGTGCCCTGCTCGTCGTTGCCCAGGCCGACGCCGTTGTCGATCACCGCGGCCCGCTCGACCGTTCCGAACCAGCGCCGCAGCTGCTGCTCGTCGTAGCCGACGACGACGGCCGTCGTCGCCGACTCGGGCGGCACGCGCCAGTCCGCGTAGGCGTTGTGGCCGCTGTACGCCGGCCCCGGCCCGAACCGGTCGATCGCGCCCGCCTCGCCGTAGTTGCGGGTCAGGACCACCGCGTCGGGGACCGTCGCGTGCACGGTGGCGACGGTGGCGGCCAGTTCCGGCCACCCGACCTGCTCGCCCGCCTCACCGTAGATCCCGGGGATCGGCGTCTGCGCGAGCTCCGCCGCCGGGACGATCGGCAACATGACCAGCGCGGACCCGAACGCCGTCGCAGCCACCGCGATGCCTGCCCGCCACCCGCGAATGCGCCGCAGCACCGGCTCCGCGCCCGCGGCGAGCAGCAACGGGTACAGCCCGGCCAGGTAGTACGGCTTGCCGCCCGTCACCAGGAACACCAGCGCCAGCACCGCGTACGCCACCGCGAACGCGCGCAGCCGAGGATCGCGCCACAGCCGCCACAGGCCCACGATCCACACCGGCGCGAGGAACACCCCCACCAGCACCAGCTGGAACGGCAGGAACAGCCACCGCGGCTCGCTGCTGCCCGACGAGCCACCCGCGATCGCCGCCGAGAGAGCCAGCATCGGCCACCCGTGCGCGGCCTGCCAGACGAGGAACGGCAGCCACAGCACCAGCGCCACCAGGCCCGCGAGCCATGGCCCCGGACGCCGCAGCACCTCGCGTGGACCCGCGAGCAGGAGACCCGCCAGCAGCGCGCCCAGCAGGAACGCCACCAGCGCCTTGTTCTGCAGTCCCAGCCCCGCGGCGAGGCCGACGAGCAGCCACGACCCCAGCCGCTGCGTGCGCAGCGCCCGCAGCACCAGCCAGCAGATCACCGTCCAGGCGAGCAGGTCGAACGTCGACGTCGACAGCAGGTGTCCCACGGCCAGCGGGTACGCCGCCGCTGCCACACATGCCGCCGCGAAGAGCTGCGCTCCGCGGCCTGCGCCGAGCTCGCGCGCGATCAGCGCCGTGACCAGCACCGTCAGGCCCGCGGCGAGGGCCGGGAGCAGGCGCAGCCCCACCAGCGACCCGTCGAACAGCTCCGTCGCCGCCCGGGCCACCAGCGGTGTGAACGGCGGCTGGTCGACGTAGCCGAACGCGGGATGGCGGCCGGCCTCCAGGAAGTACAGCTCGTCGCGGTGGTAGCCGTAGCGACCTGCGACCGCGAGCAGCACGGCGGTCAGTGCCGCCGCGAGCGCACCGACCGGCGCCCACGCCACCTCCTGCCGCGTCACGCCGCCCATCCTGGGGGTCGCGATCAGGAGTTGGCGACCTCGATCAGCGTGTCGGCGTGGCACGGACCGTCCTCGGGGCACCAGCACGCCAGATCCCGACCGCGCAGCTCGCGGCGGACCTCCGCGACCCGCTCGGGATCGGCCAGCAGCCACTCCCGGCGCCGCGCGACGGCCTCGGCCCGCCCGTACTCGCGCAGGCTGAACGGGTTGCCCCAGCGCGTCGGTCGCGCCACGACGAGCACGCCCTCCGGCTTGCGCCAGCCTTTCGTCCGGCGCAACCGCACCCGTCGCGGGCGCGTGGGTTGCTCGCCGACGGGGTCCATGCGCCCACGCTACGCGCGGCGCGGCCGTCGGCCCGCCGTCGCGAGGTACGTCGACCTGGTGACGCCGGCGGCCGCGCTCGGATGCGTGAGGATCTCCGTGCGGCACGGCGCCCGTCGGCTGCCGGCTCACGGACCGGTAGCGCTCGACGAACGGCTCCGACCGGGTGCCCGCGGCGCAGCCCGCCCGGTGCACGGTGAGGCCGGGACGTAGAACCCCGGGCGGCCGGGACGTGTGCCGCGTTGGCGCGTTCGTGCAAGACGCCATGCGGCCAGGGTGGCCACGATGGACAGTATGGCGATCACCGAAGGAAGGCCCGAGGGCTACACCACGCTCACGCCGTTCCTCGTGTGCCGCCCGGCGGCCGAGGCGATCGACTTCTACCACGCCGTGTTCGGCGCCACCGTCGTCGAGCGGATGGACGGACCCGACGGGACGGTCGTGCACGCGGAGCTCGACCTGGGCGCGGGGCGCCTGCAGCTCGGCGAGCCGTCGGCGGCCTACGGGCTGGTGGCGCCCGAGGGCGACCGCAGCGCCGTCAGCTCGTCGACCTGCATCTACGTGTCGGACGTCGACGCCGTCTTCGACCTGGCGGTCGAGCGCGGGGCGACGGTGCGCGAGAAGCCGAGCACGTTCGTCACCGGCGACCGGTTCGCCTCCGTCGTCGACCCGTTCGGGCATCGCTGGGCGATCATGACCCGGGTCGAGGACGTGTCGCCGGAGGAGGCGGAGCGGCGGCTCGCGCAGTGGGCGGCGGCACAGGGCTGACGGGGCGGCGTGCGGCGCTGCGGGGAGCACGCTAGCGCGGTGGCTCTGGTCGGCCGGCGGGGGCGCCGGGGCCGGGGCGGCGAGCCCCGCGGTCACCAGGCGGCGGCCGCGCCGGTCCCGCTGCGCCGGTCCGCGGCAGCGCGCAGCAGGCCGTCCCCGCGTCCCACGACGCACATCCGGCCCAGCGCCCAGGGGCCCGCGCCCGTCACGGCGTGCCCGCGGCGGCGCAACGCGGCCAGCGTCTCGGCGCCCAGCCGCGACTCCACCACCACGCCGCCCGGCTCCCATCTGCGCGGGGCGAACGACGACGGGAAGCTCGTCGTGTGCCAGGCCGGAGAGTCGATCGCCGCCTGGAGATCCAGCCCGCCCGCGGTGTGGGCGAGCCAGAAGCAGAGCTGCCACTGGTCCTGCTGATCCCCGCCCGGGGTACCGAATGCCAGCCACGGTTCGCCGTCGCGCAGCGCAAGGGTGGGCGAGAGTGTCGTGCGGGGCCTACGTCCCGGGGCCAGCGACGAGGCCAGCCCCGGCTCCAGCCAGAACATCTGCGCGCGCGTGCCCAGGCAGAACCCGAGGGCCGGGATCGTCGGCGAGGACATGAGCCAGCCCCCCGACGGCGTCGCGGACACCATGTTCCCCGCGGCATCCACGACGTCGAGGTGGACGGTGTCGCCGCGGTGACGGCCGTCGGGCTCGGGGGGTGGCTCGCCGCTGGTGTCGCAGTTTCCGGCTGCGCGAACGGCCCGGGTGGGCAATAGGTCTTCCTGTACGTGTCGTTCGCGCGCAGGGGTGGGCGAGGTGGTGGCGGTGGGCTCGCCGAGGCCGGCCGCGCCGATCCCGTCGTCTCCGGCTGCGCGAACGGCCCGGGTGGGCAATAGGTCTTCCCGTACGTGCCGTTCGCGCGCAGGGGCGGGGGTTGCGGTAGCCGCAGCGGGCAGCCGGGGTGCCCGCCCGCCGGGAGCACCCGGCCGTAGCTCCCACGACGCATCCTCCACGATCAGCGCCCGCCGTCGAGCCGCGTACGCGGGATCGAGCAGCTCGGCCATCGGCACCGGTGCAGAGTCGCCGTACCAGGCCTCCCGGTCGGCGAACGCGAGCTTCGCGGCCTCGACCACCCGGTGCACGGTGTCCGCCGTGGCGATCCCGTCCGCGTAGGCGTCCACCCCGAGCTCGCCCACGAGCTGCACGGACTGGGCGAGCACCGGCCCCTGCGACCACGGGCCCGGCTTGGCGAGTGCCCACCCGCCGCCCGCGTCGACGACCACGGGTGTCTCGTAGCTCGCCGACCAGCCGGCCAGGTCCTCGGCGGTGAGCAGACCTGCGTGCTCGGCCCCCGTGTCGTCGCGGACCGCTCGGGTGCAGAACGTGCCGATCTCCTCCGCGACGAAACCCCGGTACCAGGCGTCCCGCGCGCCGTCGATCCGCTGCTCGCGGGTGGCCCCGCGGGCCGCGTCGAGCAGTCGCTCCCAGGTGGCGGCCAACGCCGGGAGCGTGTGTCGCGCGCTGGGGACCTCGCCGCCCGGCAGCCACGTCGCCGCTGACGACGGCCAGTGCGCGCGGAAGTGCCCCGCCACCGCCTCCAGCGCCGCGACCACCTGCGGGACGAGCGGGAAGCCGCCCGCCGCGTAGCCCAGCGCCGGGGCGAGGACGTCCGCGAGGTCCCAGCTCCCGTGGTCGCGCAGCAGCACGAGCCACCCGTCCCACGCGCCGGGGACCGTGGCAGCGAGCAGTCCGGTGCCCGGCACCGCGGCGACGCCCTCGGCGCGCATCCGCTCGATCGTCGCGGCCGCGGGGGCCGGGCCCTGGCCGCAGAGCACGCGCGGTGCCGGGTCGGCGGCCGTGGCGAACAGGATGGGGACCTCGCCGCCCGGCCCGCACATGTGCGGCTCCACGACCTGCAGCACGAAGCCCGCCGCCACCGCCGCGTCGAACGCGTTGCCGCCACGCGCGAGGACGGCCATCGCGGTGGTGGTGGCGAGGTGGTGGGTGCTGGACACGGCGCCCTGCGGGCCGCGCCGTTCGTGGGTACGAGGGGCCATGCGCTCGATCCTCCCGCGCCCCGCCGCGAACGAACGGCGCGTTCGTCCAACCCAGTTGGACGAACGCGCCGCTCGTTGCGAGCAGGCGCGGCGTGGGGCCCGCCTCTACAGCTGCGCCGCCAGCGGCACCGCCTCGACGGCCGGGGAGCACATCCACTCCCGCAGCGCCAGGGTGGCGGCCACGTCGTCCGCGTTGTAGTCCAGGAGCCGCTGTCGCTGCCCGGGGTCGGGCGGTGCGCCGTCCGCGCCGACGGCGTCCCGGTACCAGCGCATCGAGTTCTCCCCGCCCGCCTCGGCGTCGCGCCACGCGAACCCGGCCACGGGCGCGACGACCTTGAGCCCCTTGCCGTGCGCGCACAGGAACCACTCGCTGACCAGGGCGAACACGTCCACCCACGCCGGGGAGCCGATGAACTCCTCGATCTCGGCGACCGCGGGGACACCCGGCAGGCCCGCGAACCGCCGGGCGGAGCCGAGCAGCCAGCGGTTCTCGGCGTCCGCGTTGTAGCAGTACGCCGCGAACGTGCGACCCGAGGCGTGGGCGCGCCGCCGGACCTCGCGGAACCACGCCCAGAACTCGGCGAACGAGCGCGCCTCGTCCTGCGTCGGCAGCGGTTCCCAGGTGGCGAAGGCGCGGTAGCCGTCCTCCTCGTCCCCGTCGCGGCGCCCCCCGGGGTGGCGCAGCAGCGCCCCCCACAGGTACGCCCCGGACTCGCCGAAGCTCTCCATGTCGACGTCGACCTCGACGTCGGCCCGCGGCACCGGCACCCGCTCCACCCGCCGGACGACGGCGAGGCCGCGCAACCACGCCCTGGCGAGGGCCACGAGATCGCCCAGCGGCGGCCCGGGCACGGGCCCGGGCGGCGTCGCCGGGTCGATCTGTGCCAGGTCCCGGATGCTGCGCACGCCGAGATCGCGCAGCGCCGCCGCCGGCTCGCCGCGAGCGACGAGGCTGACGTCCTGCGCCCTCGACAGCTCGGCCTCGCAGGTGGGCCACCAGGGGCAGCGCCGGCACTCGTTGATCCTCGACGGGGCCGCGAGCGCCGGGCCGCCGGAGCGCGCCGCGACCGCGACGGCCGCCCGGTCGGCGAACCGCAGGTCGTACTCGTCGATCGTGCTGCGCCCCCCGGGCCAGTGCTCGGCGGCGAGGTCGTGCCACACGACGACGTCCGCATCCAGGCCGATCACGCCACCGGCGCACACCGCCTCCTCGGCAGGCGCCCAGCTTGCGGCGCGCAGCATCCGGTGCAGGTGGGCCAGGCGCAGCAGGTCCCGTGCGTGGGAGCGGACCCGCCGCTCGGGGTCGGGAGCGGCGCGGTGCAGCGCGACCTCCGGCAGCGGGGTGGTGTGCGCCCCCGAGCCCGGATCGGTGATCCGGTGGTGCACGACGATCACGGGCAGGTAGCCGCCTTCGGGTCGCCGCACGAGCAGCTCCGCGGATCCGCGCCTGCCCACTGCCGGCCCCCCGGGCGTGTCCCTGGCCCCGTGCGTGGGCAGCGCACCGCGCCAGATCAGCGGCGCGCCCGCGGCGACGGCTGCCGCTGTCACCGCAGCCCGCTCGCCGACCGGCAGCTCCGAGGGGACCGTGCACCAGTCCGATCCCGCCGCCTCGGCCAGCTGCGCCGCGATCCGCTCGCGGTGCGCCGCGGCGTCGGCCCGGCGCTGCTCGAGCGCGGGATCGGGCAGGGCGCGGGGTGCGGCGACGGCCGCGGGATCGTGGTCGAGGTGGACCCGCCGGCGGCAGCGGGTGGTGGCAGCGGCGTCGAGCGACACGGGACGGCCCGCGGCCCCCGCCGGGGCGGTCCCACGCACCGCCGCCGTCGTGGCCGGTGCCGTTGTCGCCCCCGTCGTCGCGCCTGCTGTCGCCCCCGTCGTTACTGCCGTCACGCCGCGAGCGTAATGACCGCCACCGACAACGTCGCCCAAATCGTGGTCGGCGGCGGGTCCGACCCGGGAGGACGCACCGAACGGGCACGGCACGAGCCCGGCGCCCGGCCCCCCGTCTGCACTAGGCTCCGGCTGCCGGACCGGCGCGACGGGAGGACGGACGATGGGGCTGCGGCGACGTGCCGGATCGCGAGCGAACGGCACCGATCCCGATCCGGGTGCGGGTGGCCCGGGCAGCCTCGGTGCCGGCTTCGCGGCCGCCGAGCTGGTCGGCGCCGCCCAGCCCACCAAGCCCGCCAAGCCCACCAAGCCCACCAAGCCCACCGAGCCGAACACCACCTCGCACGCCAAGGAGCGCAAGCCTCTCACCGCGGCGAAGGCGAAGCGGCTGATCGGCGTCGGCACCGCCGTCGCACCGCTGCTCGCCCCGTACGCGATGGCCGCAGCGGGCGCCGCCCGGGCCCGCTGGGACGCCCACCGGGCCGCCCGGCTCGGGATACCCCCGGACCAGCTGGTGTCGTTCGCCAGCCGCGGGGGCGCGCTGCACGCGCGGCTGTCGCGGATCGCGGAGACCCTCACCGCGCTGGACGAGCGGGGCGACGAGGCCCGCCGCTTCGCCGCGGACGTCCGCCCGCGGTTGGCCGATCTCGCCGTGGCCGTCCGCGCGGCGGAGCAGATGCCGAGCACCCGCCGGCGGCATGCGTTCCGGGCGATCGGTGACGAACTGGACCGCATCGAGGCGGACCTGCTCACCCATCTGGGCGTGGACACCTGAGAATCCCCTCACCCACCGCGGTGACCCGCGCCCGGCTTGCGGGATACCGTCGTGCCCGTGACGGTGGACGCACTGGTCGTTCCGGTCCCGCACGGGGCCCGGTGACGTGACGCGCGCGACGACACCCCGGGCGACGGGGGAGCGGTGGTTCCCCGCGGGGTGGTTCCTGCTCACCCTCGTGACGGCCGTCGCGGCGAGCGTCGCCGCAGGCGCCCTCGCCGGCACGGACTTCTGGGTGCTGCTGGGCACCGCCGCCAGCCGGGCGGGCATGACCGCGGTGGGGGTCGCCTGCGTCGGTCTGGCACTGGTGGGCGTGCTGCTGCCGGGCGGGCGGGAGTCGGCGGCGCTGCGCGTGCGGGCGGACCGCGCGATCCTCGTCGCGTCGGGCGTCTGGGTGGCGCTCGTGCTGGTCGGGATCGCATTCCGCGCCGCCGACGCGTACGGCGTCGCGGTGACCGACCTCGCGCCGCGGCAGCTGGTGCGCTGGAGCACCCAGCTCGCGGCGGGTCGCGGGATGCTGCTGGCCGCGTGTTGCGTGCTCGTCGTCGTCGGCTGCGTGGCGGTCCGCCTGCGGGACCCGGCGCGGGTTCCGGCGCGGGCGCCGCTGGTGGCCGCCCTGCTGGGGGTGCTGATGCCCGCCGTCACAGGCCACGCCGGCACCTCGCCGGACCACCAGATCGCGGTGATCGCGATCGCGCTGCACGCCGGGGCGGCGGCGTTGTGGGTCGGGGGGCTGGGCGCGGTGCTGGTGCTCGTCGCGGCGCGCCGCCCGCTGCTGGACGCCGTGCTGCCGCGCTACTCGGCGCTCGCGGGCGCGTGCCTGGTCGCGGTGGCCGTGACGGGCGTGGTGAGCGCCGCCGTCCGGCTGACGTCGTGGACCGACCTGTGGACCACCGGCTACGGCGCGCTGGTGCTCGCCAAGGCGGCCTGCCTGCTCGTCGTGGCGGCGTTCGGTGGCGTCGCACGACGACGGCTCACGGCCGGACGCGCCCCCGTCCTGCGGTGGGCGCCGCTCGAGGTGGCGGTGATGGCCGTGACGCTCGGGCTGGCCGCGGCGCTCACCCAGACCGCCTGAGGGCCCCTTCACGCGGTCTCGATCTGAGACGGCGCGGCCGTCTCGGATCCCATCGCCGCAGGTCAGCGGGGTGGTCGATGGTGGACTGTCGCCGATCCGCCCGTTTTCTCACTCCGTGGAATCCGGTGGGTTGTGAGCCCCGACACCCGGGGTTGAGATCGGGGCCGTACATCGCAGTCGAGGAGGTATGCCGGTGAAGGCCGTCCGGGTACACGCGTATCACCAGGATCCGCAGATCGACGACATCCCCGAGCCGCAGCTCCAGGGCCCGCTGGACGTGATCGTCAAGATCGGTGGTGCCGGGGTCTGCCGCACCGACCTGCACATCGTCAACGGCGACTGGGCCGAGGCGATGAACCCCGAGCTGCCCTACGTCGTCGGGCACGAGAACGCCGGCTGGATCCATGCGGTCGGGGACGGCGTCACCAACGTCGCAGTGGGCGACACGGTGATCCTGC
>JBFWRR010000012.1:0-88288 GCA_050248815.1 Pseudonocardia sp.
TGGTTGTCGCCATGGTTGTCGCCACGGCGCCGAAACCGACGTGGTGCGCAGCAGGCGCAGGATCTCCGCCCCGACCGGGGTGGTGTCGACACCAACTCCGAACCCGGCCGCTCGGCGGGCCGGCCGACACAGGGAGAGACCATGACGAGCAATCCCATCAGCTGGGGCGCCCCGCAGCGCCAGGCCGCCGACAACGACTGGGGGGTCGGGACGGCCGTCGGCGCGGGTTCGCTGCCCAACAAGTTCGCCGCCGCCGCCGGCATCGTCTGCCTGCTGCTCGGCGTCGTGGGCTTCTTCGTGACCGGCTTCAGTGACTTCACCGAGCAGAAGGACTCCCTGCTGCTCGGGCTGTTCCACCTGACGCCGATGTACAACGTCGCCCTGCTCGGCATCGGCGGGCTGTGGCTCCTCGCGGGTCTGACGCTCACGCGCACGGCGGTCGAGGGCGTCAACTTCGCGATGGCGGGCTTCTTCGTCCTCGCCGCCGTGCTCGCCTCCCACGGCGCCCGGCCGCTGTTCGGCATCCCCGCGGGGTTCGGGCCGGACGTGGTCCTGCTCGTGGTGCTGGGGGTCGTCTCGCTGCTGTTCGCGGGCCTCGACCCGGGTCGCGGCTGCCGGTCGCGACCCGCGGGCGCGGCGGCTCCGGGCCCGGAGCCGCCGCGCCCGAACCCCCGTTGGCGTCGACCGGTGCCGCGAACCCTGCCCCGACGGCGCCCTCAGTCCGGCGCGGGTGCGTGCAGCGCGAACCACAGTTCGGCGCGCAGTCCCGGCGAGTCCAGGCTCCGGCCGAGCAGTGCCTCCGCACGGCGGATACGTGCGCGCAGCGTGTGCCGGTGCACACCCAGGTCCGCGGCGGCGGCGTCCCAGTGGCCGTGATGGCCGAGCCACTCGTGCAGCGAGTCGACGAGCCGCGTCCCGTGATCGGCGTCGTGTCGGCGCAGCGGACCGAGCAGTCCGGCGGCGAACGCCGCGCTGTCCTCGGCGGGCAGGAGCGCCTGCAGACCACCCGCGGCGAGCTCGGCGAACCGCACGCAGCGGCTGCCCGTCCGTGCCGCGGCTGCGGCCGCCCGCTCGGCCTGCACATGCCCGGCGGCGAGATCGGCGAGGCCCACGGGCTCGGACATCCCCGCGTGCACACCGGGTCCCGGTAGCGTCGCGAGCCATTCCGGCAGGGGGCCGTCCGCGGCGGCGAGCGCGATGATCGCCCCGTCCAGGCGGGCGGTGAACACCGGGCCGCGCTCCGCACCGCGCGCGCCGAGGGAGTCCGCGAGCCGACCGAGCCCGGGCCGGCGGCCGCGGAACGCCACCACCCGCAGCGGTGGGTCCGGTTGGGGCCCCTCCAGCTCGGCGGCGATCTCCCGGGCCGCAGCGGCCTGCCCGGCGAGTGCGGTGCGCAGCAACGCGGTGCGCAGGGCGCTGCGCGCCTTCTCCGCGGCGACCGGGGTGGCGTGCAGCAGCGTGAGCACGGAGACGGCCGCGCCGACGATCTGCATGTCCGTGGGGGCGAAGCCCGTCGGCCGACCGATCGCGAGGACGGCGCGCCCACGCAGGCGCAGCGGCTGCAGCACGGCGCACCCGTCCGAGGTGGGCACCGTCCGGCTGGTCGGGCCGCGGTGGCGGCGCACGCTCTCGACCTCCGAGGCGAGCCCGGCGAGCCGGCGCGCCGCGGACCCGGGAACGGCGTGCTCGACCCGGCCGGAGGCGTCGAGCAGCAGCACCCACGCGTCGAGCCGCCGGGCGAGCTGGCGCAGCACGCGACCCGTGCCCTGCGCGCCCAGCGCGGCCGCGGTGAGGGCCCGGCGCGCCTCGTCCGTGCGCACCACCTGGGCGTAGGCGTCCGCGGCGAGTGCCGCCGACACGGCCTTCGTGATCGCGATGAACGGCGTGCGCTCCGGGATCTCCAGCAGCGCGAACCCGTGCCGGCGCGCGGCGTCCACCAGCGGGGGCGGCACCACCTCGTGGGACAGGCCCGTTCCGAAGCCCAGCCCGGCCAGCCCGTGGGCGACCAGGCGCGCGACGAACGCGTCGTGATCGGTCCCGGCTCCGAGGGTGAGGCCGGTGGTGAGCAGCAACTCCCCGCCGTCCAGGTAGACGGTCGGATCGTCGAGCTCGCTGATGTGTGCCCAGCTGATCTTCCGGTCCAGCAGCGCGTCCGCGCAGAGCGGCCGGATGCCGAGCGCGCGGTCCGCGACGAGGCTGCGCAGCGTGGCGGGCATCCGACCCCTCCAACCGGACGTTCCGGCGTGTCGATCACCTTTGGCACGCCGATCTGGACACTACCGGCCGGGAGTGTCCCGGATCACTCTGGGACGCGCTGTCTCTCTCAAGTGGCCGTAAAGGAGACGCCCGCGTGGACACGATCAGCCGGCACCGAAGGCTCGCCACCGCGATCCCCGGTCCCCGGTCGGTGGAGTTGCAGAGCCGCCGCGCCGCGGCGGTGACCTCGGCAGTCGCGAGCCTGCTGCCCGTGTATGTGGCCGAGGGGGGCGAGGGCACGCTCACCGACGTCGACGGCAACCGTTTCATCGACCTCGGGTCGGGCATCGCGGTGACGGGTGTCGGCAACCCGGCGCCCGCCGTCGCACAGGGGGTGGCCGCGCAGGCCGCGGCGTTCACCCACACCTGCTTCATGGTCACCCCGTACGAGGGGTACGTGCAGGTCTGCGAGGAGCTGGCGGCGCTCACGCCGGGCACGCACGAGAAGCGCTCGGCGCTGGTCAACTCCGGTGCAGAGGCGGTCGAGAACGCCGTGAAGGTGGCGCGGCGGGCCACCGGGCGCCAGGGCGTGGTGGTCGTGGAGCACGCCTTCCACGGCCGCACCTACCTGACAATGACGATGACCGCGAAGAACATGCCCTACCGGGACGGGTTCGGCCCGTTCGTGGCCGAGGTGCACCGCGTCCCCACCTCCTACCCGTTCCGCGACGGCCTGTCCGGCCCGGACGCCGCGCGGCACGCCGCGGGCCTGATCGAGGCCGAGTTCGGCGCGCGCAACGTCGCGTGCGTCGTGGTGGAGCCGATCCAGGGCGAGGGCGGGTTCGTCGTCCCGGCGCCGGGGTTCCTGCCCGCGCTCGCGCAGTGGTGCGCCGCGAACGGGGTCGTGTTCGTCGCCGACGAGGTTCAGACGGGGTTCTGCCGCACCGGCGCGTGGTTCGCGAGCGAGCACGAGGACGTCGTCCCCGACATCGTCGTCACCGCGAAGGGCATGGCCGGCGGGCTGCCGCTGGGCGGGATCACCGGGCGGGCCGAACTGATGGACGCGGTGCATCCCAGCGGGCTCGGCGGCACGTACGGCGGCAACCCGGTCTCGTGCGCCGCGGCGCTCGGCGCGATCGCCACCATGCGCGAGCGCGACCTCGCCGCGGCGGCGCGGCGGATCGAAGCGGCCGTCGTACCCCGGCTGCGGGCGCTCGCCGAGCGCGTCCCCGCGATCGGCGACGTCCGGGGGCGCGGCGCGATGCTCGCCGCGGAGTTCGTCCGGCCCGGCAGCACCGACCCCGACCCGGCGTTCGCCAAGGCCGTCGCCACCGCCTGCCACGCCGAGGGCGTCGTCGTGCTCACCTGCGGCACCTACGGCAACGTCGTGCGCCTGCTCCCACCCCTGGTCATCCCGGACGACGTGCTCGACGAGGGACTCGGCGTCCTGGAGGCCGTGATCACCGACAAGGCGAGCACCGACACCGTGATCACCGACACCGCGAGGAGCGCGCCGTGACCCGGACGGTTCCCGAGAAGAAGGCCCGCCACATCGGTGCCAGCCTGCCCCGCCGCGAGGACGCGTCGCTGCTCACGGGCCGGGCCACCTGGACCGAGAACGTCACCCCGCCCGGCACCCTGCACCTCGCACTCGTCCGCAGCCCGCTGGCACACGCCCGCATCACGGGCGTGGACACCACCCGGGCACGGGAACTGCCCGGTGTGGTCGCGGTTCTCACCGGCGAGGACGTCGCGGGGGAGTTCGCGATCGGGCTGCCCTGCGGGTGGCCGGTCACCGAGGACATCAAGATCCCCGAGCACCCACCGCTGGCCCGCGGCGAGGTCAACCATGTCGGCGAGCCGGTCGCGGTGGTCGTGGCGGGCGACCGCGCCACCGCGCTGGACGCCGCCGGGCTCGTCGAGGTCGACTACGACCCCCTGCCCGCCGTCGTCGACATCGAGGCGGCCCTGGCCGACGGTGCCCCGCTCGTCCACGAGGAGCTGGGGACGAACCACTGCTACACCTGGCCGATGCCCGTCGGCGACGTGGACGCGGCCTTCGCGCAGGCCGATGTGGTGGTCGAGGGGCGCTACCTGCAGCAGCGGGTGATCCCCTCGCCGATGGAGACCCGCGCCGTGGTCGTCGTCCCGGACCTGGTCGGCGCCGGGTTCACGATCTACTCCTCCACGCAGGTGCCGCACTTCCTGCGCGACATCCTCGCGATGGTCTGCGGCATCTCCGACGCGAAGCTGCGGGTGATCGCCCCGGACGTCGGCGGCGGGTTCGGCGTGAAGCTCAACGTCTACGCCGAGGAGGCGCTGGCCCTGGCCCTGGCCCGGCGGCTGGGCGCGCCGGTGAAGTGGGTGGAGACCCGCTCCGAGCACCACGTCGGCACGTGCCACGGCCGTGGCCAGGTGCAGCGCATCGCCGTCGCCGCGACCCGTGAGGGCAAGATCCTCGGGATGCGGGTGAACCTGCTCGCGGACATGGGCGCCTACCTGCAGCTGCTCACCCCGGGCATCGCCGTGTTCGGCGCGTTCACCTACTGCGGCCTCTACGACTTCGGCGCCTACTCCTTCGAGTGCCAGGGCGTGTTCACCAACCTCACCCCCACCGACGCCTACCGCGGGGCGGGGCGCTCCGAGGCCGCCTACGCCCACGAGCGGATCATGGACGAGCTGGCCGCGGAGCTGGGCATGGACCCGGCGGAGGTGCGGCTGCGCAACCTGCACCCGGCGTTCAGCGAGCCGCGCGCCGTCCCGTCCGGCGTGCTGTACGACTCGGGCGACTACGAGACGTGCATGCGCAAGGCCATGGAGCTCGTCGGCTACGACGAGCTGCGCGCCGAGCAGCGCCGCCGCCGCGAGGCCGGGGACGTGGTCCAGCTCGGGATCGGGATCGGCAACTTCACCGAGAGCGGTGGGCTCTCCCCGTCCAAGGTGGCGGCGGGGGTACGGCTGCAGTCCGGCGGCTGGGAGAACGCGACCGTCCGGATGCTGGTGAGTGGCAAGGTCGAGGTGGTGACGGGGACCTCACCGCACGGGCAGGCCCACGAGACCGTGTGGTCGCAGATCGTCGCGGATGCGCTCGGCGTGGATCCGGGCGACGTCGAGGTGCTGCACGGCGACACCGCCGTCGCCCCCTACGGGCGCGACACGTACGGCTCGCGCAGCGTCGCGGTCGGCGGCACGGCGGTGCATCTCGCGTCGGGCAAGGTCGTCGAGAAGGCGCGCAAGATCGCCGCGCACATGCTGGAGGCCGCCGAGGACGACATCGAGTTCGAGGCGGGCCGGTTCTCCGTGCGCGGCACCGACAAGGGCACGACGATCCAGGAGGTGGCGCTCGCCGCCTACATGGCCGCCGACCTGCCCGACGACGTCGAGCCGACCTTGGCGGCGGACTCGACGTTCGACCCGCCGAACTTCACCTGGCCCTTCGGCACGCACATCTGCGTGGTGGAGGTCGACACGCAGACCGGCCGCACGCAGATCCGGCGCTTCGTCGCGGTGGACGACTGCGGCGTCGTGGTCAACCCGATGATCGTCGAGGGGCAGGTGCACGGCGGCGTCGCCCAGGGGATCGCGCAGGCCCTCTACGAGGAGGCGCTCTACGACGCCGAGGGCAACCCCACGACGTCGACGCTCGCGGACTACGCGTTCCCCGCCGCGCCGGACCTGCCGAGCTTCGAGCTGGACGCCACCGTCACCCCGTCCCCGACGAACCCGCTGGGGGTCAAGGGGATCGGGGAGTCCGGCGCGATCGGTTCGTCCCCGGCCGCGCTCAACGCCGTCGTCGATGCCGTGGCGCATCTCGGGGTGCGGCACATCGACATGCCCGCGACGCCACAGCGCGTGTGGCGGGCCGTCCAGGCCGCGCAGAGCCGCGAGTAGAGACCCGAGCAGAGCCCCTGACCAGAGACCCCGAGTAGAGGAGTGCCATGTCCCGCCACGAGGTCGTCTCGCCCATCCCCGGCGTCTTCTACCGGCGCCCGGACCCGGACAGCGACCCGTTCGCCGAGCCCGGCAGCGCCGTCGAGTCGGACCAGACGGTGTGCCTGATCGAGGTCATGAAGTCGTTCCACTCGGTCCCGGCGGGTGCGGCGGGCACCCTGGTCGAGTTCCTGGTGGAGGACGAGGACGTCGTGGACGCGGGCCAGCCGGTCGCGGTCGTCGAGGTGAGCTGACCGTGCGGCGGCTGCTCGTCGCGAACCGGGGGGAGATCGCGGTCCGGGTGATCCGGGCCGCGCGCGACCTCGGCATCGAGACGGTCGCCGTGCACTCGACCGCGGACGCCGAGGCCCCGCACGTGCGGATGGCGGACGTCGCCGTCGAGATCGGGCCACCGCAGGCCACGAAGTCCTACCTGCTGACCGACGCGATCCTCGGCGCCGCCAAGGAGACCGGCGCGGACGCCGTCCACCCCGGCTACGGGTTCCTGTCCGAGCGGGCGGACTTCGCGAGGGCCGTCGCGGACGCGGGGCTCGCGTTCGTCGGCCCGGACGCGCGGGTGATCGACCTGATGGGCGACAAGGTGCGCGCCCGCGTCGCCGCCGCGCAGGCGGGGGTGCCCACCGTTCCCGGCACACCGGAGGGGGTCGAGGACTCCGCGGGCGCGCTGGCGGCCGCGGAGGAGGTCGGCTACCCGGTCATGCTCAAGGCCGCCGCGGGGGGTGGCGGCCGGGGCATCCGGGTGGTCGGCGACGCCGAGGAGCTGCGGAAGGCCTTCGGCCCGGCGTCGCAGGAGGCGGCGAAGGCGTTCGGCGACGGGCGGATGTACGTCGAGCGCTTCGTCGCGAAGGCGCGCCACGTCGAGGTGCAGGTGCTCGGGGACGGCAGCGACGCGGTGCACCTGTTCGACCGGGAGTGCTCGCTGCAGCGGCGGCGCCAGAAGATGGTGGAGGAGGCGCCAGCGCCCGGGATCGGGCCGGAGCAGCGGGCGCGGATCGCGGCGGACGCCGTCGCGCTCGTGGCGTCGGTGGGCTACTCCAGCGCGGGCACGGTGGAGTTCCTCGTCGACGACGAGACCGGCGAGCACTTCTTCATCGAGACGAACACGCGCATCCAGGTCGAGCACCCGGTCACCGAGCTCGTCACGGGGATCGACCTGGTCGCCGAGCAGCTGCGGATCGCCGCGGGGGAGTCCCTGCGGATCCGCCAGGGCGACGTCGCGGTGCGCGGGCACGCGATCGAGTTCCGCGTCTGCGCCGAGGACCCGCAGCGCGACTTCCTGCCCTCGCCGGGCCGGATCGAGCGGGTCACGCTGCCGGGCGGGCCGTGGGTGCGCTGCGACACCTGGCTGGAGCCGGACGGGCAGGTCCCGCCGTTCTACGACTCGCTGTTGGCGAAGGTGGTCGTGTGGGGCGAGGATCGCGACAACGCGCTCGCCCGGTCGCGCCGCGCGCTCGCGGAGTTCTCGGTCACCGGCGTGCCGACGACCGCGGGCCTGTTCACGGAGCTGCTCGACGAGCAGTGGTTCGCGGCGGGCGCGTTCACGACGGGGACGCTCGAGGAGTGGCTTCGAGAGAGGGCAGGCAGATGAGTACGACCGAGGTGACCCCGGACGTGGCCGCCCGCTACAGCTGGGGCGGCGACGACCACATCTTCGTGGAGCTGGCCGAGGAGATGAGCCTGCTCGCGAACTTCCGCGCGATGGCGATCACGAACACGCTGCGCGCCGACCGGCCGGACGGGGTGCTCGACATCTGCCCGGCCAACGCGTCCTACCAGGTGCGCTACGACCCGGACGTGATCGAGCCGCGGGCGTTGCTCGCCCGGCTGAAGGACGTGGAGGCGCAGGTCGGGGACGCCGCCGACGTCGCGCTCGAGACCCGCGTCGTCGAGATCCCGGTGCTGTACCGCGACCCGTGGACGACCGAGACGCTGATGCGCTTCCGGGACCGCCACCAGGACCCGGACGCCACGGACATCGAGTACGCGGCGCGGATCAACGGCTTCCCCGACGTGGAGGGGTTCATCGCCGCGCACTCCGGTTCGCCGTGGATCACCTCGATGGTCGGGTTCGTGGCGGGCCTGCCCTTCCTCTACCAGATGGTGGGCCGCGAGCGGCAGCTCGTCGTGCCGAAGTACCTGCGGCCCCGCACCGACACCCCCAAGCAGACCGTCGGCCACGGCGGCTGCTTCGGCTGCATCTACTCGGTACGCGGTGCGGGCGGCTACCAGATGTTCGGCATCACCCCGGCGCCGATCTACGACCCGACCCAGCAGCTTCCGGACTTCGGCGAGTTCATGGTGTTCTTCCGGCCCGCTGACATCGTGCGGTTCGTGCCGATCGACCGCGAGACCTACGACGCCACGCTCGCCGAGGTCGAGGCCGGGACCTTCCGGATCACGGCGCGGCCCGTGGAGTTCCACGCGCGGGAGTTCCTCGCCGACCCGGACGGCTACAACCGGCGCCTGCTGGAGGAGGGGTCGTGATCACCGTCGTCAAGCCGGGCCTGTCCACCACGGTGCAGGACGCGGGCCGCAACGGCCACTACGACGTCGGCATCCCGCCGTCGGGGGCGCTCGACCAGTACTCGCTCACGGCGGCGAACCTGCTCGTCGGCAACCCGTCGGGCGCGGCTGTGCTGGAGTGCGTCTACATGGGCCCCGAGCTGCTGTTCGGCGAGGACGCCGTGGTCGCCGTCGCGGGGGCGTCGATGGTGCCCAAGGTCGACGGCGAGGAGCGCCCGGTCTGGGAGTCCTTCCCGGTCGCGGCGGGGCAGACGCTGTCGTTCGCCTACCTCACGGCCGGGGCGCGCGCGTACGTCGCCGTCTCGGGCGGGATCGACGTGCCCGAGGTGCTGGGCAGCCGGTCCACCTATGCGCTCGGCGCACTCGGCGGGTTCGGCGGGCGTCCGCTGGCCGAGGGCGACGAGCTTCCGGTCGGCGCGCACAACGGCGTGCGTGCCGGCCGGGTCGTTCCCGAGGACCTGCGCCCGAAGCTGGCCAAGGACGTCGAGGTCCGGGTGATGATGGGCCTCTACGACCATCGCCTCACCGACCGCGGGCGCGAGACGTTCCTCGGCACCTTCTGGACCCTCACCCCCACCGCGGACCGCATCGGCTTCCGTTACAAGGGCGAGACGCTCGAGACCGTGGACCGCGAGCCGCCGTTCGGGGCGGGCCAGGACCCGTCCAACATCGTGGACGCCCCGTACCCGATCGGGTCGATCCAGGTTCCGGGCAGCGTCGAGCCGATCATCCTGCATCGCGACGCCGTCTCCGGCGGGGGCTACATGATGATCGCGACGGTGCTCTCGGGCGACCTGGACGTGGTGGCGCAGTGCGCGCCGAACACCCGTACCCGCTTCGTCGCCGTCGACCTCGACGAGGCGCTCGCGATCCGGGCGGGGCGGCACAGGCGGCTCGCGGCGCTGGCCGAGGCGGTGGGCGCGTGAGCACCGCAGCGACGACGAAGGTCGACATCAACTGCGACTGCTCGGAGAGCTTCGGGCGCTGGATCCTCGGCGACGACCTCGGGATGATGGACCACGTCACCTCGATCAACGTCGCCACCGGCTACCACGGGGGCGACCCGGCGACGATCCGCCGGGCGGTGAACGGGGCCGTCGAGCGCGGGGTCAACATCGGGGCCCACATCGCCTTCCCGGACCTCATGGGGTTCGGGCGGCGCAAGATGTGGATCGACCCGGCGGACCTGCAGGACATGTGCCTCTACCAGATCGGGGCCCTGCAGGCCTTCGTCACCGCCGCGGGCGCGCAGCTCACCCACGTCAAGCCGCACGGGTCGCTCTACGTGATGGCCAGCGACATGCCCGAGTACGCCGACGCCGTCGCCGCGGCGGTCGCCGAGGTGGACGCGACGCTCCCGCTGCTGCTGCTCACCACGAGCATGGCCGAGCACGCCGCGAAGCACGGCGTCACGCTCGTCCCCGAGTCCTTCCCGGACCTGCACTACACCCCCGACGGGCACCTGATCATCGAGCGGATCAAGAAGGCGTGGGATCCCGAGCTCGTGGCGTCGCGCGCCGTGCGGATGGCGACCGAGGGCTCGGTCGTCGCCAACGACGGCCAGACCGTCATCCCGACCGCGGCGCCGACGCTGTGCCTGCACGGGGACGCGCCCAACGGCGTCGAGATCGCCCGGACGACGCGACAGCGCCTGGAGGAGGCGGGGGTGGCGATCCGGCCGCTGCCGGAGGTGCTGGCGGCCTGAGCCCGGCGGCCGAGCCGGCCCCGCACCGGCCGCGGCCATGATCCGTGTCTGCGGTGCGACGCGGTCACGGACGGCCGGATCCGACCGCGGCCGCGGATCAAGAGCTGTCGTCGGTGAGGAGCTGGAGGACCCGCTCGGACACGCCCGTCACCTCGAGCCGGGAGCCCCCGGCGAGGACGCGTTCCTGCAGGCGCAGGAGCGCGTCGAGACCCGCCGCGGCGATCTCGGTGAGCCCGGAGACGTCCAGCAGCACCCGCTCGGGCAGGCCGGCACCGCCGAGCGCGCCCGCCACCGACCGTTCCAGCTCCTCGCCGGTGAGCAGCGGGCCGGTCACGCGGACGGCCAGGCATGCGGGCGGTCGGTCCACCAGGACCTGCGCCCGCCTCGCCCCGCGCCCGACCATCGTGCCTCCCCCGACCGAGTCGTGTCCCATGCTCCTCGTGGGGGCAACCGCCCGACGGCGGGGGTCCGTCCGAGCGCTCGGCGGTCGCGCGAGAGCGGTCAGCGGTCCGCTGCGGCCCGCGGGTGACGCAGCAGGGCGTCGACGGCGGTGCGGAGGTCACGTACCCGCCGGACGTGGTCGGCGTCGACGTCGCCTGCGTGTCCACCGGGCATCTCGCCCCCGATCGCGACCGGGACCTGCGGCGGGAGCGTCGCGAGCAGGCCGGGGGCCAGCGCGCCGGTCTCCAGGTCGTGGGCCGGCACCCGGACGTAGCCGAGCACGTCGCCCAGCTCGACGATCCGCACGTCGAGCTCGTCGCGGGTGAACCCGGCGGCCGCCGGCAGGTCGAGCACGACGCCACCCGCCGTCCCCTCGACGACGGCCACCGCGTCCTCGACCGATGCGACCGCCGTCCCCGTCACGGCCGTGACGAGCGGGCGCAGGCCGAAGCGGGCGGCGAGATCGGCGAGGAGCGCGAACCGCTCGCGGGCCTGCGTGAGCCCGCCCGCGGACGCGCGCGAGGTGACGAACTGGGCGCCCAGCCGCACCCCGATCTCCAGGACCCGCATGTAGGGCTCGCGGCCGTCGAGCACCTCCAGGCCCTTCCCGAGCTCCACCCGGCCGACGTCGAGGACGGTGACGCGCGCCGCCAGCAGCGCGGCGACGAGGTCGCGCAGCATCGGTGAGCCGATCCCCTTGGCCCACCACTCGCGCACGTCGTCCGAGGCGGGGCCGGACTCGACCCGCACGCCGATCGAGTCCAGCCCCGCGTCCCGCGCGATCGCCACGACCTGGACGGGGTCCAGCGGGTGCACGGCGGACTGGTGCAGCGCGATCCTGTTCACAGGTCTCCCTTCCGAGGTGCCTGCTCGCGGGCGGGCGTCCCGCAGCGTAGGCGTCCGCGGCCCGGCCGGCCCGCAGGCGGGCGGTGCTGGCGGTGATCGGGAGTGGTGATCGGGAGCGGTGATCTCCTGGCCGGCTCCCGTCCAGCGGGAACCGCGACCGGCGGCGGGCGCCCGTGCGAATGATGGCGCCCGTGACGGTCCAGAAGGCGGTCGACCTCGTCGGTACCGGGGACTCGCTGCAGGAGGCGGTCACGGAGGCGCTCGACCGCGCCCGGCTGTCCCTGGACGCCATCACCTCGTTCGAGGTCCAGCGCATCAGCGGGACGGTGGCCGACGACCGCACCACCTACGAGGTGCAGGTCCGGGTGTGGTTCACGCTGCTCGAACGCATGCACGGATGACCGTGCCGCCGTCCGTGCCGCCGTCCGTGCCGCCGTCCGTGCCGCCGCTCGTGTCCCGGCCGGAGCCGCTGCAGGGCCTGCACCGGGTCGTGCTGCCCATCGGCGTCAACGCCGTCGAGAGCGTCAACGTGCACATCCTCGACGACGGTGACCGGGTCACGGTCGTCGACTGCGGGGTGTGGCGCCCCGACCTGCCCGACGGCGGGCTGGCGGCGCTGCAGGCGGGCCTGGAAGGCGCGGGGTACGCCTTGGGCGACGTCACGCGGATCGTGGTCACCCACGCCCACATCGACCACTACGGGCTCGCGGGCGCGCTGATGGAACGCACCGGCGCGGAGCTGCTCATGCACACGATGACCGACCTGGACTGCGAGAAGTACCGCCACCCCGACACCGCGCGGGCCCGCCGTCGCGACACCTACGCCGATCACGGCGTGCCCGCGACCGAGCGGGCCGATCTCGCCGACCACCTCACCCGCTGGCTGCCCTACCTGCACTCGGTCGTCGAGGCGTCGACGCGGCTGCGGGGCGACGAGGTGCTGGAGATCGGCGGCGACCGGTGGACCGTCGTGCACACGCCTGGCCACTCGCTGGGGCACGTCTGCCTGTTCTCGCCCGCCCGCGGGGTGCTGCTCTCCGGTGACCACCTCCTGCCCGCCATCACCCCGCCCGTCACGTTCGAGCGCGGCTTCGATGCCGACCCGCTGCGCAGCTACCTGCTGGCGCTGCGCCGCGTCGCGGACCTGCGCCCCACGTTCGTGCTGCCCGGGCACGGCTCGCCGTTCGGGGACGCGGTCGGGCGGATCGAGGCGATCCTGCGCAACAAGCTGCGGCGCCTGGAGCGGATCCGCCGTGCGATCGCCGACCGCCCGTCGAGCATCGTGGAGCTGGCGGATCTCCTGGTGGCCAAGGCGATCCTCGCCCACCAGCGCCAGCTCGCGATCAACGAGACGCTCGCGCACGTCGCGTTCCTGCGCTGGTCGGGGGTGGTGGAGCGGCGCACGCGACCGGACGGTGTGTACGAATGGTTCGCCACCGCAGCCGCGCCGCAGGGCCTCTGGCCTGCGGCGCAGCGGCCCGCTCCCACTGGGCAGGAACCCGCGACGGCCTCCGGTTGGTCGGGAGGCGACGGTGATTGACTCGCCGCGGGTTATCGGCGGAAGGCGGGCGATGGGCGAATCGGTCACGGCGGGAGCAGGGCCCGTGGTCCTGGAGGGGATCGACGGCCTGCGGGAGTACCTCGGCAAGGAGGTCGGGGTCTCGTCCTGGCGCACGGTGCAGCAGAGCGACATCGACCAGTTCGCGGATCTCACGGGCGACCGCCAGTGGATCCACGTCGACCCGGAACGCGCGGCGAACGGCCCGTTCGGCACCACCGTGCAGCACGGCTTCCTCACCCTCGGCATGGCCACCGGCCTGCTCTGGGAGGTCTGCACGGTCGAGGGCTTCGGTGTGATCCTCAACTACGGGCTCAACAAGGTGCGGTTCCCGGCGCCCCTGCGGGTGGGCAGCCGGCTGCGCATGCACGTGCAGGTCGCCGAGGTGAACGAGTTGGCCGGGGGCGCGGAGGCGGTGTACCGGCTCACCTACGAGGTGGAGGGCGAGCAGAAGCCGTGCTGTGTGGCCGATCTCGTCTTCCGCTACTACACCTGACCGTGACCTGACCGGTGACACGACGAGACGGAGCGGGAATGACGACGACCGATAACCCGGCGATCGGCAAGGACGTCCAGGCGAACGGCATCCGGACCAACTACCTGGAGGCCGGGTCCGGCGGCGACGACATCGTACTGATCCACGGTTCGGGGCCCGGGGTGACCGCCTACGCGAACTGGCGCGGCGTGCTGCCCGCGCTCGGCGAGCACTTCCGCGTCTACGCCCCCGACATGGTCGGGTTCGGCTACTCGGAGCGCCCCGAGGGGATCGAGTACGGCCTCGACGTCTGGGCCGACCAGACCGTCGGGTTCATGGACGCGATGGGCATCCGCAAGGCCCACCTGGTGGGCAACAGCTTCGGCGGTGCCATCGCCCTTCGGATCGCGACGCGGCACCCGGACCGCATCGGCAAGCTCGTGCTGATGGGCAGCATGGGCGTGGACTTCGAGATCACCGAGGGCCTCGACAACGTCTGGGGCTACGAGGGCACGCTCGAGCACATGAAGACCGTCATGGGCTTCTTCGCCTACGACAAGAGCCTGACGAGCGGGGACCTCGCCCAGGCCCGGTACGAGGGTGCCACCCAGCCGGGGTTCCAGGAGTCGTTCTCCTCGATGTTCCCAGCGCCGCGCCAGCGCTGGGTCGAGGCGATGACCGTGCCCGAGAAGGAGATCCAGGCGCTGCCGCACAAGACGCTCGTGATGCACGGCCGCGAGGACCAGGTCATCCCGGTGGCGAACTCCTACAAGCTGGAGGAACTGATCGACAACGCCGATCTCGCCGTGTTCTCCCACTGCGGCCACTGGTCGATGATCGAGCGGCGCGACGACTTCAACCGGCTCGTGCGCGACTTCTTCCTGGCCGACTAGGGGAACGCAGATGGCCACCCGCAACTCCACCCGCGGCCGTCGCAAGGCGGGTCCGCCCGCGGTCGCCGAACGCGACCCGGCGCTGCTGCGCCGTATCTACGAGGTCATGGTCCTGACCAGGGCCGTCGAGGACCGGATGGTCGCCATGTACAAGGGCGGCGACCTGCTCGGCTCGCTCTACACGGGGCACTGGCACGAGGCGATCAGCGTCGGGGCGACCTCCGCCCTGCGCCCCGACGACTACCTCGCGCCGATCCACCGCGACCTCGGCGCGCACCTGTGGCGCGGCATGGAGCCGTGGCAGGTGATGGCGAGCTTCATGGGCAAGGCCACCTCGCCCACCGGCGGCCGCGACGGCACCCTGCACTACGGGCGGCTGGACCTGGGCATCTACAACCTGCCCAGCCACATCCCGGCGAACTTCCCGGTGGCCACCGGGATGGCGTTCGCGGCGAAGTACCGCGGCGAGGACCGGGTCTGCCTGGCGTTCTGCGGGGACGGCTCCACCTCGCGCGCGGACTTCCACGAGTCGCTGACGATCGCGAGCGTCCAGAAGCTGCCCAACGTCTTCATCATCGAGAACAACCAGTTCGCGTACTCCACCCCGCTGCGGCTGCAGTCGAACTCCGAGACGTTCGCCGTCAAGGCCGTCGCCTACGGCATCCCGGGGGTGACCGTGGACGGCACGGACGCGCTCGCGGTGCACGACGCCGTCGCCGAGGCCGTGGGTCGGGCGCGGGCGGGCGAGGGACCCTCGATCGTCGAGGGCGTGACCATGCGGATGCACGGCCACGCCGAGCACGACCCGGCCGACTACGTCCCGCGCGAGATGTACGAGGAGTGGTCGAAGAAGGATCCGGTCGAGCTCTACGAGAACGTGCTGCTCGAGGCGGGCGTGATCGATGCCGACACGGCCAAGCAGGTGCGCGAGGACGCCCGCCAGCTCGCCATCGCCGCACGGCGCAAGGCCCTGGCCGACCCGATGCCCGATCCGGGCAACGTCGAGGACGGTGTGTATGCGGACTGAGTCGAGCGAGCAGAGCATGCGGAGCGATCATGGTTGCTGACTCCGGGCAGGCGACGTACCTGGAGGCCGTCGCGCTGGCGCTGGACAGCGAGATGGACCGCGACCCCGACGTCTTCATCATCGGTGAGGACGTCGGGCAGTTCGGCGGTGCGTTCAAGGTCACGAAGGGCTTCCTCGACAAATTCGGCCCGCGCCGCGTCGTCGACACCCCGATCGCCGAGACCGGCTTCACCGGCCTCGCCGCGGGTGCGGCCCTGGTGGGGCTGCGACCGGTGGTCGAGTTCCAGTTCGCCGACTTCATCTCCTGCGCGTTCGACCCGATCATCAACGTGCTGGCCCGCCACCACTGGCGCACGGGCGACGCGATGCCGGTGACGCTGCGCGCCCCGTTCGGCGGGCGGCTGCGGGCGGGGCCCACCCACTCGCAGAGCGTCGAGTCCTACTTCGCGCACGTCCCCGGCCTGAAGATCGTCATGCCGGGCACGCCGGAGGACGCGGCGGGCCTGCTGGTCAGCTCCATCCGCGACAACAACCCGACGCTCTACCTGGAGAACAAGTACCTCTACAGGCGGTTGCGCGCGTCCGGCCCGCTCTCGCTGGAGCCGATCCCGCTGGGTGTGGCGAAGGTGGTCCGCGAGGGTCGCGACATCTCGCTCATCACGTACTCGGCCGGGGTCTCCCAAGGCCTGGAGATCGCCGAGGAGCTGGACAAGGACGGGATCTCCGTCGAGGTCGTGGACGTCCGCACGCTCGTGCCGCTGGACGTCGAGACGATCGTCGCCTCGGTGCGAAAGACCTCCCGGGCGGTCGTGCTGCACGAGGCCGCGAAGCGGCTGGGCTACGGCGCGGAGATCGCCGCGACGATCCAGGAGGAGGCCTTCTGGCACCTGGACCAGCCGGTGGTGCGGATCGCGGCGCGCAACACCCCGACCGCGACCAGCCCGCCGCTGGAGGACGCGATCATCCCGCAGCCCGCGCAGATCGCGGAGACCTTGCGGAAGGTGGCGCGGGCATGAGGTGGCAGTCGTGAGCGACTTCGACGTCGTCGTCCTCGGTGGTGGCCCCGGCGGCTACGCCTCCGCGCTGTACGCCGCCTCGGCGGGGCTGTCCGTCGCGATGGTGGAGCAGGAGAAGGTCGGCGGCACCTGCCTGCACCGCGGCTGCATCCCGGCCAAGGCGCTGCTGCACGCCGCCGAGGTGTTCCGCACCGTGGGCCACGCCGCCGAGCACGGGGTGAAGATGCCCGCTGGCTTCGCCCCCGAGCCGGACTGGCCCGCGGCCAACACCCGGCGCGCGGGCATCGTCAACCAGCTCTTCCGGGGCCTGTCCGGGCTGCTCAAGCGCCGCAAGGTCACGGTCGTGGCGGGCCACGGCAGGCTCACCGCGGACGGCGCCGTCGCGGTGGACGGCCAGACGCTGCGCGGGCGCGGCACGATCATCTGCGCCGGGTCGGTGCCGCGCGAGATCCCGGGCATGGACGTCGACGGCGAGCGCGTCGTCACCTCCGACCACGCCACGAACTCCAGCGCCGAGCGGCTGCCCGAGCGGGTCGCCGTGATCGGCGGCGGGGTGATCGGCGCGGAGTTCGCGTCGGTCTACACCGACATGGGCGTGCAGACCACGTTGCTGGAGGCCCTCGCCCACGGGGTGCTGCCCATCGGCCCGGACCGCGACTGCGCGGACGTGCTCGCCCGCAGCCTCAAGAAGCGGGGCACGACGATCCACGCCGAGGCCCGCGTCGGTGCGCTGCAGAACACGGCGAGCGGCGTGCTCGTGCCGTTCGAGACGCCCCGTGGCTCGGAGAAGATCGAGGTCGACCAGGTCCTGGTCTCGATCGGGCGCCGCCCCGCCACCGAGGACATCGGCGCGCAGGAGGCCGGGGTCCGGGTCGACCAGCGCGGGTTCGTCGAGGTCGACACCGAGACGATGCAGACCTCGCGGCCGGGGATCTACGCCGTCGGCGACTGCGTCGCCACGCCCGGTCTCGCGCACGTCGCCTACGCCGAGGCCATCGTCGCCGTCGAGCGGATCCTCGGGGAGAACCCGCCGCCGGTCGACTACGGCAAGGTGCCGTGGGTCGTCTACACCCACCCCGAGGTGGCCTGGTCGGGGATGACCGAGGCCGAGGCCCGGGCGGCGGGCCACGACGTCGAGGTGCACAAGCACGCGATGGCGGGCAACGGGCGCGCCATGATCCTCGGCGAGACCGACGGCCTGGTGAAGGTCGTCGCCGCACGCGGCGGGCCGATCCTCGGCTTCCACATGGTGGGGCCGTGGGCGAGCGAGCTGCTGCACGAGGGCTACCTCGCCGTCAACTGGGATGCGCTGCCCGACGACGTCGGCCGCCTGATCCACGCCCACCCCAGCCTCTCGGAGGCCGTCGGGGAGACCATGATCACTTTCTCCGGCCGTTCGCTGCACGGCTGAGGACCTGGAGAGCGCCGCAATGAGTGACCGCCATGAGTGACGACCTGAATGACGAGGTCGTCGTGACGATGCCCAAGCTGGGCGAGACGGTGACCGAGGGGACGATCGGTACCTGGCTCAAGCGCCCCGGCGACGAGGTGGCGTTCGACGATCCGCTCTTCGAGGTCTCCACCGACAAGGTCGACTCGGAGATCCCGAGCCCTGCCGACGGCGTGGTCGCCGAGATCCTCGTGGCCGAGGGCGAGACGGTGCCGGTCGGCACCCCGCTGGTGCGGATCGCGCCCGTGGGCGCTCAGGTGGAGAACCGGATCCCGTCGGCCGCGCATGCCGTGGCGGCCGCGGGCGGGCCCTCGCTCGCCGATCCCGCGGCCCCGCAGATGGGCGGCTCGGAGGGCATGGCGGGCGAGGACCCCGGACTCGCCGCCCCCACCGGTGCGCTGCACGACATCACGATGCCCAAGCTGGGCGAGACGGTGACCGAGGGGACGATCGGGTCCTGGCTCAAGCGGGCCGGCGACCCGGTGGCCTTCGACGACCCGCTGTTCGAGGTCTCCACGGACAAGGTCGACTCGGAGATCCCCAGCCCGTACGACGGCGTCCTCGTCGAGATCCTCGTCGGGGAGGGGGAGACGGCACCGGTGGGTGCGGTCCTCGCGCGTATCGGTGAACCCGGTGCGACGGCGGCCGCCCCACCGGCTGCCCCCGCAGGCGCCGCCCCGGCTGCTGCGTCCGCCCCGGCTGCTGCGTCGACCGGGGCGTCCGCAGCCCCCGCTGCGGCAGGCAGCAACGGGCGCATGCTCTCGCCGTTGGTGCGCCGTCTCGTCGCGGAGGCGGGGCTCGACGTCGCGTCGATCACCGGCACCGGCGCGGGCGGGCGGATCCGGCGCGAGGACGTTCAGCGGGCGATCGCGCAGGGTGGGGCGGCCCGCCCGGCTGCTGCCGCTGCTCCGGCTGCTCCGGCTGCTCCGGCCCAGGCTGCTCCGGCCCAGGCTGCGCCCGCCGCCCCGGCGGCTGCCCCGGCCCGCACGGCACCCGCCGCACCGACCGACCCGCGTGACGAGGTCGTGCAGCTGTCCCGGATGCGCCTGGCCGTCGCGGCCGGGATGAAGGCCTCCCAGCAGACGACGGCAGCGGTGTGGACCTCGGTCGAGGTCGACTTCGACAACGTCGAGCGGGTCCGCCAGCAGCACAAGAACCGGTTCAAGGCCGAGACCGGCTCGTCGCTGTCGTACCTGCCGTTCGTGTCCCGGGCGACCGTCGACGCGCTGCGCGCCTACCCGACCGTCAACGCCTCGATCGACCTCGAGGCCAAGACGATGACGCTGCACCCCTACGTCAACCTCGGCATCGCGGTCGACCTCGATCAGCAGGGCCTCGTCGTGCCGGTGGTGCGTGACGCGGACTCGCTCAACATGCGCGGCATCGCGAAGCGGATCACCGAGCTCGCCGCGCTGGCGCGGGCGAAGAAGCTGCCGATGTCGGACATGCAGGGCTCGACGTTCACGATCACCAACCCGGGCCCGTTCGCGAGCTACGCCTCCGCACCGATCATCAACCAGCCCAACGTCGCGATCCTGTGCACCGACGGGGTCAAGCGCCGCCCGGTGGCCGTCGGGGACGCGATCGCCATCCACCCGACGGGCGTCATCGGCCTGGTGTACGACCACCGCGCCTTCGACGGTTCCACGGCGTCGCTGTTCCTCATGCACATCCGGGACTCGCTGGAGCAGCGCGACTGGGCGGCGGAGGTCGGCTGAGCGGGCCACCAGGGCGAGGGCCGGGCGAGGACCACCGGGCGATGGCCGCCGACGCGCAGCCGGTGACGGTGACGGTGGCGCGCCGGGTCGCGCCGTCCCGCGAGGGCGACTTCGAGGAGTGGAGCGAGCGGCTCACCCGGGCGGCGAGCCACTTCCCGGGTTTCCTCGGGGCGGGGATGCTGCGGCCGGGGCACGTCGGCGAGCCGTGGCACGTCGTGTTCCGGTTCGCGAGCGACGCCCAGCTGCGGGCCTGGGACGAGTCCCCGGAGCGGGCGCACCTGCTCGCCGAGGGTGACGAGCTCGTGCACTCGACGGAGCAGCACCGGGTGAGCGGCCTGGAGACCTGGTTCGCCCTGCCGGGACGGACCGCGCCCGCGCCGCCGCGCTGGAAGATGTTCCTGGTGTCGCTCGTCGCGATCTTCGCCCTGCAGCTCGTGCTGAACGCGCTGGTGGAGCCGCTGCACCTGCCCCTGGTGCTGCGGGTGGCGCTCGTCGCGACAATGGTCACCGCCCTGATGACCTGGTTCGTGATGCCGACCCTCGCCCGCCTCCTGCAGGCCTGGCTCTACGCCCCGCGCCGGAACTGACCCGCCCCGGCTTCCGGCCCCGGCTCGTCGTCCCCCCGGCCCGTCGTCCCGGGGGCATCCGGCGGCTGGTCCCCCGCCGCGCATGCTGCGGGGCCGTGCACCCGGTCGCGCGCGGTGCACCCCGTCGCGCATGGTGCACCTCCTCGCGCGCGGTGCACAGCGTGGTGCTGGTGTGCACATGGCTGAACGTGTGCACGGTGACGCGGGGGTGTGCCCGGTGCCGGGGGGTGTGCACGGTGCAGGGGGGTGTGCACGGTGCCGGGGGGTGTGCCCGGCGCGGGGGCCGTGCATCCCGTGGCGCGCGGTGCACAGCGTGGTGCTGGTGTGCACGTGGCTGAACGTGTGCACGGGGACGCGGGGGTGTGCCCGGTGCCGGGGGGTGTGCCCGGCGCGGGGGCCGTGCATCCCGTGGCGCGCGGTGCACAGCGTGGTGCTGGCGTGCACATGGCCGAACGTGTGCACGGTGACGCGGGGGTGTGCCCGGTGCCGGGGGGTGTGCCCGGTGCAGGGGGGGTGCCCGGTGCCGGGGGGTGTGCCCGGCGCGGGGGCCGTGCATCCCGTGGCGCGCGGTGCACAGCGTGGTGCTGGCGTGCACATGGCCGAACGTGTGCACGGTGACGCGGGGGTGTGCACGGTGCCGGGGGGTGTGCCCGGCGCGGGGGCCGTGCATCCCGTGGCGCGCGGTGCACAGCGTGGTGCTGGCGTGCACGTGGCCGAACGTGTGCACGGTGACGCGGGGGTGTGCCCGGTGCCGGGGGGTGTGCACGGTGCAGGGGGGTGTGCACGGTGCCGGGGGGTGTGCACGGTGCAGGGGGGTGTGCACGGTGACGCGGGGGTGTGCACGGTGCCGGGGGGTGTGCCCGGCGCCCCGGGCGCCCCGGGGCAGAGTGCGACGGGTCAGGGCGCGACGGGCGATCCGAGCAGTTCGGCCCCGTTGTCCCAGAGGATCCGGCGGGTGGCCGCACGGTCCAGCCCGAGCGCGGCGACGGTCTGCAGGGGGTTCGGGTCGCCCAGCTCGAACGGATGGTCCGTGCCGAGCAGGACGTGCGTAGCGCCGACGTCCTCGACGAGGCGGCGCAGGAGTGTCGCCGAGAACACGGCCGTGTCGTAGTAGAGCCGGTCGGTGAACGCGCTGGGCGGGACGCGCGTCGTCCGGGCGACGTCCTTGCGTTCCCAGCCCATGTCCAGCCGCCCGCGCAGGGCGGGCAGGCAACCCCCGCCGTGCGCGAGGCACAGGTGCAGCGGCCAGCGTTCCAGGACCCGCCCGAACACCATCCGGGCGACGGCGAGGGCGGTCTCCATGGGGTAGCCGACGAGCTGCGGCAGCCAGAAGTCGGCCTGCCGGTGCGGGTCGGGCACCCCGCTGGGATGCAGGAAGACGAACGTGGAGCGCTCGGCGAGCAGGGACCACAGGTCGTCGTTGACCGGGTCGTCCAGGTCGCGCCCGCCGCCGCGGGTGCCGATCGCGATGCCGGCGGCGCCCAGCTCGTCGAGGCAGCGGCGGGCCTCGTCGGCCGCGCCCGGCCAGCCGAGCGGCACCGAGCCGAGCGCGCAGAGGCGGTCCGGCGCGTCCGCGACGTACTCGGCCAGCGCGTCGTTGCCGTCGCCGACCACGCGGCTGACGAGCGCCCGGTCGTCCGCCGTGGAGCAGAACAGGAACGGCGGCAACGACACGGCGTGGCGGTGCACACCCATGTCGTCCATCTCGGAGAGGCGGACGTCGACGTCGTACTGGGAGCGGGCCAGCGGCAGCGGCGCCCGCGGGCCGACCCCGCTGACCTGCGGGTCCAGCCGGACGATTCCGCCCGCGACGCCACCGAGATCGGCGAGCCCCGCGGTCTCCAGGCGCTGCAGCAGCGGCAACGGCATCGCGTGCGAGTGGATGTCGAGGGCGGCCCCCGCGGGCACCGTGACCGGCGCCGCGGCCCCCGATGCCGCGCCGGATCCGTTGACCGCCATCGGGTCCTCACCCCCTCGTCGACGGGCCCCACTCTGCGGGCCTCCGCGGGACCCGGCCAGGGCCTCTCACTGGTCGGAAGGGCGGTGCCGGGACAGGATCGGGCCAGGGCGCCCGTGCCAGTCTCTCGATCGACGGCGAGGAGGAGGTATGAGTCTCTACCAGCTCAACCGGTGTGTCTACGACTGGGTGCGCGCCGGCGAGGTCAACAGCTCGGAGGGCGACGGTCGGGAGGGATTCGACGTGTCGCGCTACGAGCTGACCGACGAGGAGCGCGAGGCGTTCGAGAAACGCGACGTCGCGGCGTTCTACCAGATGGGCCTGCACCAGGTGCTGCTCAACCGGTACTGCCGCGCCGCCGGGTTCGCCCGCGACGAGTACCGGGCGATCCTCGCGCCCTTCGCGACCACGGAGGAGAGGAGAGGTCGTTGGCAGAAATAGTTCTGGCGTACTGCTCGTCGCACGCCCCGATGATGTCCTCGGCGCGGGAGGCGGCGCCGCAGGAGCAACGCGACAACTTCTTCGGCGCGCTGGACCGCATCCGGGACGAGGCCCGCAGCCGCCGCGTCGAGGCCTGCGTCGTGTTCTCCAACGAGCACTTCACCAACTTCTTCCTGGAGAACTTCCCGCAGACCTGCATCGGGCTCGGCGAGAAGAACTGGGGCCCCACCGAGGAGTGGCTGCCGATCGAGAAGGTGTGGATCCCCGGGCATGCGGGCCTGGCGAACCACATCGCGACCTACACCCTGCGCCACGGCTTCGATCCGGCCTTCTCCCACCTGCTCGAGCTCGACCACGGGATCATGACGGTCTACCACGAGCTCGATCACGACATGGCGCTGCCGTTGGTGCCGATCGTGCAGAACTGCGCGGTCCCACCGCTCATGCCGCCACGGCGGGCCTACGAGTTCGGCAAGGCCGTCGGCGAGGCCATCCGGTCCTTCGACGGGCTGGAGCGCGTCGCGGTCATCGGTGCGGGCGGGCTGTCGCACTGGATCGGCAACCCCCGCGTCGGCGACATCGACGAGACCTTCGACCGCTGGTTCCTCGAACGGCTCGAGCGCGGCGAGCTCGAGGAGCTGCTCGACATGCCCGACAGCGAGATCGAGCTGGCCGGCAACGGCAACCACGAGATGCGCAGCTGGCTCGCGGTCGCCGGCGCCGTCGAGCCCGCGCGGGCGACGGCGCTCGCCTACGAACCCATCTACCCCTGGATCACGGGGATGGCGGTCGCCCAGTGGGAGACCCACCCCGAGCGGACGGAGGAACTGCAGCCATGACCACCGAGCTGCCGAAGGACGTCGATGCCGCCGTCCAGCGCGTGCGTGAGCTCTCCGAGCAGGTGCTCGCGCAGGCCAGGTCCAACGGGCTCGAGTGGCTGGAGGGCTACGAGCGGATGCTGCGCCACATGCTCGACCTGGAGCAGCAGGCCGCGGCGAGCACCGGTGCCGAGTGGGTGAAGACGCTCGCGACGGCACATGCCGACTTCGTCCGGGACACCTCCGAGGTGTTCCTGGGGGCGATGCGCAGCCAGCTCAAGGAGCGCTGATGATCAGCGGCACGACGACCGTGGTCGCGCACGTCGGCTACCCCACGTTCGCGTTCAAGGCACCGCTGATCTACAACCCGTGGTTCGAGAAGAACGGGATCGACGCGGTCGTCGTGCCGATGGGCGTCAAGGCCGAGAACTACGAGCCGTTCTTCCGGGCGCTGTTCACCATGACGAACATCCGCGGCGCGCTCGTCACGATGCCGCACAAGGTGACCACCACGGGGCTGGTGGACGAGCTGACCCCCATCGCGGCCGTCGCGCAGGCGGCCAACGCGGTGCTCCTGCGCGAGGACGGCACCCTGGTCGGCGACCAGTTCGACGGCGCCGGGTTCGTCCGGGGCGTGCTGCGCAAGGGCTTCGAGCTCGCCGGGAGGCGCGCGCTCGTGGTCGGCAACGGCGGGGTCGGCTCGCCCATCGCGGCCTCGCTCGCGGGCGAGGGGGTGGCCGCGATGGGCCTGTACGACCCGAACGCGCAGGCGTCGGAGTCGCTCGCGGGCAGGCTGCGGGAGAACTTCCCCGCACTGGAGGTGAGCACCGGCTCGCGGGACCCGCAGGGCTACGACATCGTCGTCAACGCGACCCCGCTGGGCATGAACGACGACGACCCGCTGCCCATGGACGTCGACCGGATCGCACCGGGCACCTTCGTCGGCGAGGTGGTGATGAAGCAGGAGATCACGCCGTTCCTCGCCGCGGCGCAGGAGCGCGGGTGCCCGATCCAGGTCGGCAGCGACATGCTCTACGAGATGATCCCGGCCTACCTCGAGTTCTTCGGGTTCGGCACCGCCACGCCGGAGGAGCTGCGCGCCGTGTCCCGGATCGGCTGACGCGTGGCGGTCGTGACGGAGCCCGCGCCCGGCGTGCACCGCCTGGTGCTGCCGCTGGGGATCCACGGCGTGCCGAGCGTCAACGGCTGGCTGTTGCGCGACGGCGACGCGGGCGGGGACGTCCTGATCGACTGCGGGATCGCCGTCGGCCCGGACGCCACCTCCGAGATCACCGAGGCGTTGCAGCGCTGCGGCAGTGCGATCGAGCGGATCGCGACGCTCGTCGTGACCCACGCGCACATCGACCACTTCGGGCTCGCGGGCGAGGTCGTGCGGCGCAGCGGGGGTGAGCTGTGGATGCACGCGGCCACCCGGCTGGACCTCGACAAGTACGCCGATCCGGACGAGGCGGTGGACCGGCGCACGCTGATGCTCGCCGACCACGGTCTCTACGGCGAGGAGCTGACCTCGGCCTCGGAAGGGCTGCGGGACTGGATGCCGGTGATGCCCTCGATCGGACAACCGACGCGCCTGCTGGAGGGCGGTGAGCGGCTGAGCGTGGGCGGGCGCAGCTGGGAGGTCGTCCACACGCCGGGGCACTCGCCCGGGCACGTCTGCCTGTGGTCGGCCGCCGAGGGTGTGCTGTGCTCGGGCGATCACCTCCTCAAGATCGTCTCACCGCCGGTGACGTTCGAGCGCGGGTTCGAGCCCGATCCCATGGGCTCCTATCTCGACTCGCTCGACCGGATCCGCGCACTCGACCCGACTCTCGTCCTGCCCGGGCACGGCGACCCGTTCCCCGACGGTGCTCGCCGCGCCGAGACGATCGCGCGGGGCAAGAAGCGGCGGCTCGCGGCCGTGCTGGAGCTCGTCACCGCGGGCGGGCGCACCGTCACCGAGCTCACCGCTACGCTCTTCGGCACCGGTCTGGGCGGCGCTGCCCGCCATTTCGCGATGGCCGAGGTCCTCGCCTACCTGGCGTACCACGAGGCCCGGGGCACCGCCGCCCGCATGCGCCGCGCGGACGGGGTCTTCGTCTGGAACGCCACGAGCACCGGTACCACGACGACCAGGACAGAGGGGGCCATGCCGTGACGGGCGGTCGGACCGGGAACGGAACACGCCATCGCGTCGTCGTCGTCGGCGGGGGGTTCGGCGGGCTCAACGTCACCCGCGCCCTCGCGGAGGCGGACGGGGTGGAGGTGACGGTCCTCGACCGCACCAACCACCACCTCTTCCAGCCGCTGCTCTACCAGGTGGCCGCCGGGATCCTGCCGCCCGGGCTCATCGCGCCCGCGCTGCGCAGCGTGATCCGCAAACAGCGCAACGCCCGCGCGGTGCTCGCGGAGGTCTACGACCTGGACGTCGACGCGCGGGTGGTGCGGGCCCACGGCCCGGACGGGCGCCCGCTGGAGTTCCCCTACGACACGCTCGTGGTGGCCGCCGGTGCCACCCACTCCTACTTCGGCCGCGACGATTTCGCGCGGCACGCCCCCGGTATGAAGACCGTCGAGGACGCCCGCTATCTGCGCGACCGGATCCTCTCGGCGTTCGAGATGGCCGAGGTCACCGCGGACCCGCAGGAGCGCCAGGACTGGCTGACGTTCGCCGTGATCGGCGCCGGCCCGACCGGGGTGGAGCTCGTGGGCCAGCTCGCGGAGCTCGCCCACCGGGTGCTGCCGCGCGACTACCGCTCGGTCGACACGACCGAGGCGCGGATCCTGCTCATCGAGGGTGCGTCGGCGGTGCTGCCCCCGTTCGCGCCGCGTCTGCAGCGCTACACGCACCGCCATCTCGAGAAGATGGGCGTCGAGATCCGGCTCGACACGCTCGCCGTCGACATGGACGACGAGACGCTCACGGTGAAGGGCCCGGGCGGGGAGGAGACCATCCGCACCCGCACCCGCATCTGGGCGGCGGGCGTGCAGGCCTCGCCCCTGGCCCGGATGCTCGCCGAACGCACCGGTGCGCAGACCGACCGCTCCGGGCGCGTCGCCGTGGAGCCGGACTGCTCGCTGCCCGGACACCCCGAGGTGTTCGCGATCGGGGACATGGTGTCGCTTCTCGAGCTGCCCGGGGTCGCGCAACCCGCCATGCAGGAGGGCCGCTACGTCGGCACGCTCATCCGCAGCCGGATCACGGGCGAGCAGCCCCCCGCGCCGTTCCGCTACTTCGACAAGGGCAGCATGGCCACCATCGGCCACCGCGCCGCCGTCGCCGACGCGTTCGGCGTCAAGGCCACCGGCGTCATCGGCTACACGATGTGGGGCGCCATCCACGTGCTCTACCTCATCGGCTGGGGCAACCGGCTCGGCACGATCTACACGTGGGCGCGGGCGCTCACGTTCCAGAACCGCGGGCACCGCGTCATCACCTTCGAGCAGGCCGAGGACCAGACGCTGGGGGAGCGGCACGGGAGCGCCTGACCGGCGTTCCACCCAGCGGGCGGACCCGGCGGCGCCGGGCCCGCCCCGGCTAGCGTGCGGTATGCCGCGACCCGCCACCGGCCTGCGCACGGCCCTCGTCGTCAGCGTCGCCGTCATCCTCGGCGGGCTCTACATCGCACTCGTCGCGAGCCCCGAGACCTCCCTGCTCGGCTGGACGCTGGTGTCGGTCGGCGGCCTCGCCATGCTCGCCAACCTCGCGCTGCGCGATCACCTGCGCTGACGCGCCCGGGGCGTCGTGCCGTCCAGCGGAAACCGCGGGGGGTCTCGTTGACCGAGGTCGGACGGGCGGCTGCACTGACGCGACGGCCGCGGGGCGGCCACTCCGGTGTGAGGAGGACAGGTGCAGGACGAGATCAGGGAGCACTCCGGCTCTCATGAGCCGACGGAGTACCGCAAGCAACCGAAGAAAGCGGCCGCGAGCGGCTGGATCGGCAGCGCACTGGAGTACTACGACTTCTTCATCTACGCGCAGGCCGCCGCCCTGGTCTTCCCGCTGATCTTCTTCCCGTCCGACAACCCGCAGGTCGCCATCGTCGCGTCCTTCGCGACGTTCGGGGTCGGCTACGTCGCCCGGCCGCTGGGCGCCTTCGTCCTCGGCCACTGGGGTGACACCCACGGACGCAAGAACGTCCTGGTGCTCTGCATGCTGCTGATGGGCGCCTCCACGTTCCTCGTGGCGTTGCTGCCCACCTACGCCGTCGCGGGCATCTGGGCGCCGATCCTGCTGGTGGCGCTCCGCCTCGTCCAGGGCTTCGCCGTCGGCGGCGAGATCTCCGGCGCCAGCGCGATGATCATCGAGCACGCCCCGTTCGGGCGCCGCGGCTACTTCGGCAGCTTCACCCTCCAGGGCGTGCAGGCCGGCCAGGTCATCGCCGCGGCGGTCTTCCTGCCGCTGTCGATCGCGCTGACCCCCGAGGCCTTCCAGAGCTGGGGCTGGCGCATCCCGTTCCTGCTCTCCGCCGTCGTCGTCGTCGCGGGCTACATCATCCGCCGCCGCGTCGACGAGACCCCCGCCTTCCAGGAGGAGGAGAAGCACGGCGAGGTCCCGAAGGCGCCGATCAAGCAGGCGGTCGCCGAGAGCGGCCCGGACATGCTGCGCGTGATCTGCATGGCGCTGATGAACGCCATCCCAACGGCGGTGGTCGCGTTCGGCACGACCTTCGGCACCAACGCGGCATACGGCGTCGGGCTCACGACGACGAACTACCTGTTCATCACCGTCACGGGCAACCTCGTCGCGGTGGCGCTCATCCCGTTCGTCGGGAACCTGTCCGACAAGATCGGGCGGCGGCCCTGCATGATCGTGGGCGCGCTGGGCTCGGGCATCCTGGCCTACCCGTACCTCTACTTCGTCGCCGAGGCGAACCTGCCCATGGCGTTCCTGTTCGCCATGCTCATGTGGGGGATCGTCTACCAGGGCTACAACGCGGTCTTCCCGGCCTTCTACCAGGAGCTGTTCCCGACCCGCACCCGCGTGACCGCGTTCGCCGTCTCGCAGAACATCGGCACGCTGCTGACCGCGTTCCTGCCCTCCATCTACGCCGCACTGGTCGGCCCGACGCCGGCCGCCTGCGTGGTGGAGAAGAAGTTCGCGCCCGACGTCCTGCTGCCCTCGGGCCAGACGTGCCGCGCGCTGGCCGACGTCATCGAGATGGACGTGGTCTGGACCGTCGGGACGTGGACGTTCGCCCTGGCGATCATCGCCTCGATCGCGGCCTGGTCGGCCCGCGAGACCTACCGCGTGCACATGAACGACCTCGGCGACCCGAACGCCCAGCCGGTGCCGCGCGAGGAGTACGACCGCCTGCGCCGCGAGGCGGCGAAGGTCTGATCCCCGCCGATCCGACGGCCGGTCGGCGCGCGCCGACCGGCCGTCGGCGGTTCTCCCGATCCCACGAGGTGCGCATGCCATCGGTGCTGGTGCTCAACGGGCCCAACCTGAACCTGCTCGGGACCCGCAAGCCCGAGGTCTACGGCTCGACCTCGCTGGCCGACGTGGAGCGGATGTGCGGGGAGGCGGCCAAGGAGGCCGGGCTCACCCTCGACTTCCGCCAGTCCAACCACGAGGGCCAGCTCATCGACTGGATCCACGAGTGCGGCCGGGCCGTCAAGGCGGGCGAGTGCATCGGCGCGGTCTACAACCCGGGTGCGCACACGCACACGTCGGTGGCGCTGCACGACGCGATCGAGGGCGCCGAGGTGCCCGTGATCGAGCTGCACATCTCGAACGTCCATGCCCGCGAGCCGTTCCGCCACCACTCCTACATCTCGCCGGTCGCCCGCGGGATCGTCGTGGGATTCGGGGTGCTCGGCTACCCGATGGCGATCCGCGGGCTCGCCGAGCTCACCCGGGGCTGACCGTGGCGGTCCGCCTCGCGGTGGCGGGGGCGGGGCTCATCGGCGCGCGGCACGCGGCCCGGATCGCGGCCTGCCCCGCGACCGAACTCGCCGCGATCGTCGATCCAGGGCCCGCCGGGGCCGAGATCGCCGACCGGTACGGGGTGGCGTCGTACGCCTCGCTGGCCGAGCTGTTCGCCGCACGCCCACCGGACGGTGTCGTCCTCGCCACCCCCAACCGCCTGCACGTCGACGGCGGGCTGGAGTGCGTCGCCGCGGGCGTGCCGGTGCTCGTGGAGAAGCCGATCGGCGACACCGTCGCGGGCGCGGCCCGGCTCGTCGAGGCTGCGGAGGCGGCGGGCGTGCCCGTCCTGACCGGGCACCACCGCACGCACTCGCCGATCCTCGCGGCCGCCCGCGGGATCGTGGCGAGCGGCGTGCTCGGGCGGATCGTGGCGGTCGTCGGGACGGCGCTGCTGTGCAAGCCCGAGGACTACTTCGACGTGGGCGACGGCTGGCGGCGCGCGCCCGGCGGCGGCCCGATCCTCATCAACCTCATCCACGAGGTGAACGCGCTGCAGCAGCTCGTCGGTGACGTCGTCCGGGTGCAGGCGACGACGTCGCAGGCCGTGCGCGGCTTCCCCGTCGAGGACACGGCCGCGATGGTGTTCACGTTCGCCTGCGGCGCGCTGGGCACGTTCCTGCTCTCCGACACCGCCGCGTCCCAGCGCTCGTGGGAGCTGACCTCCCGCGAGGACCCGGCCTACCCGTCGCACGCGGACGAGGACTGCTACCACCTGGCCGGCACCACCGGGTCGTTGTCGATCCCGACGATGCGCCTGTCCACGTACCGGGGCAGCGCGTCGTGGTGGGAGCCGCTGGTCACCTCCACCGTCGCCGCGGAGCGCACGGATCCCCTGGGGCGCCAGATCGCCCACTTCGCCGCGGTGATCCGGGGCGAGGCCTCACCGCTGTGCTCGGGGCGTGACGGGCTCGCGGCGCTGCGGGTCGTCGAGGCCGTCGTCGAGTCCGCGCGGACGGGGCGGCCGGTCGAGCCGGGGGCGGGGCCGGCGGGTTGAGGCGGCCACGACCGCCGGTGCGCGGGGCGTGGTCGCGAACCGCTCGCACATGTGTGTCGCTGTCGCACATGCCGGGGTGTGCTCGCACACGTCGCCGGCGGTGTGTGCCGGGGCGCGGGGGTGGGTGTGGCCGCTCGCACGTGTGTGCGAGCGGGGCCGGGGCGTGCCGTCGGCCTGGGCGAGAGCTCGGGACTACCCGGGGCTCGCACGTGTGCGCGAGCCGCCGCCACGGGGAGCGTGTCCTCACGGCCCTTCGTCGGGCGCGGCGGGTGTGCCTTCAGGGCCCCGGCCGACCGCAGCGGGGAGTGCCCTCGCCGGCCCTCAGCCGGTGTCGAGGGCCGCGCGGCGCAGGACGTCGCGCGCAGCGTCGGCCGACACCCGGGCAGCGACGTCCACGCCCCGCGCGACCAGCGCGTCGGAGATCACCTCGACCGTGACGACCCGCGGCGCGACGCCGTGCGCGGCGAGCGCCCGCACCATCCCCACCGCGTCGCCGTACCCGTGGCCCGGGGGGAGGCGATGGCCCAGCGACTCGGTGCGCTGCGGGTCCATCGGCGTGCGCACCACGTCGCAGAGCTGGACCGACACGATCCGCTCGGGCGGTAGCCCGTCGAGATCGGCGGGAACGGTGCCCGCCCGCGCCCGGTGCCACACGTCGACGAGCAGCGCGCCGTTGTCCCGGCCGGCGTCGCGGACCACCCGCCAGGCCGTCGCGAGGTCCGGGACCCCGCTGTAGGGCATGAACTCCAACCCCTCACCGGGCCCCGATCCCCGGCCTGTACGCCGCGGGCAGCGACCGGGCCAGCGTGATGGGCGGGCACTACCCGTCGGGTGGGATAAACATCGGGCCCGCGATGACGTTCGGTCACGTCGCGGGGCGGCATGCGGCGGGCGCCACGGCGCGGGAGGTGACGCGGGAGGCGGCGAGGTAGGCGCCGTGCTGCGGGCGCTGCCGTGGGTGGCGTCGGCGGGGTCGCCGGCCGGGCGGCGGCCTGGCGCGGGATACCGGCCGACGCCCGCCTCAGCGCGGGGCGATCGGCCCGGCGATTGTGTCGCGCGGGCAGAGCCGCCACGCGAGCCACAGCAGCGTCGTATCCACCCAGCGGGCGCAGGCCAGGGCGGCCAGCGCCGCGTCGCGGCCGGGGTGGTCCGGGGCGGCCTCGATCCTGCGCGTCGTGGCGATGCGGTCGGCCGCGAGGTCGGTGCCGGTGCGCAGCAGCCGGTCGCTGAGGCGGGCGCGGACGGAGCGGGGGTCGTGGTGGGTGCTCATCGCAACCCTTCGTGGTCGGGTCCTTCGGTGCGTGCCGATCCGGGACGGCCGGACCCGACGCCGACCGCAGCGTCGAGGCGCGCCTGAAGGCCCTGCCCCGATCCAGGTTAGACGCGCCCGTGGCGGGATCGCCCGCGACCGTGACCAGCGCCTCGGATGGTCAGCCGCGCCCGAGTCGTCGGTGTGCGGCCATCCGCACCGGGGCGTTGATCTCACCGTACCCGCGGTAGCCCCCGATCCGCTGGACGAGCTCCAGGAACACCCGTCCGCCCAGGACGACCGTGTAGAGGTGCAGGAACTCACCCCCGGCGGCGTCGCGGTCGTAGAGCACGTGCAGCTCGCGCAGCCGGCGCAGCAGCTCGGGCGGCGGGGCGAGGCGGGCGTCGACGTCGTCGTAGTAGTTGGCGGGGATCGGCAGGATCGGCGCACCCGCGGCCCTCGCCGCCCGCGCGGTCGCGAGCAGGTCCGAGGTGTGGAACGCGACGTGCTGCGGATCGGTCACGCGCGGATGCCACTGCGACCCGCGGCGCAGCACGGACACGCTCAGCCCGATGTGCACGGTGTCGCCGGGATCGCTGACGGTGCGGTTGCGCACCAGGCCGAACGGCGCGGCGACCTCGGAGGCGTACTGCTGGCGCAGCCCGAGCACGCTGCGATAGAACAGCGCCGCCTCGTCGAAGTGGTCGAACGGCTGGGTGAGGGCCACGTGGTCGACGCGCTCGAGCCCGATGCCGGGGCCGGCCTCCCGCTGCGGCGCGAAGTCGCCCCGCCAGCCCGCAGCGCCGGTATCCGTGCCGCAGAAGAACATCGAGGTCCCGTCCGGTGCGGCGACGGCGGGCAGCTCGGCCTCCTGCGGCCCGCGCAGGCGGGGCAGGACGGGGGCGAGCAGGGCGGTCGCGCGCCGGGCCGCGGCGGCCGGGTCGGCGGTGGCGAGACCGAGGGCGGCGATGGCGGCCCCGTCCACGGCCTTGTCGGCCCCCTCGGCGACGTCCACGGCCCCGCCGGCCGCGGCAGGGTCCACAGCAGGGTCCACAGCAGGGGCCACAGCGCTGCCGACAGCGTCCGCCGCGACGGCGGCAGCGTCCGCGCCTCTGCCGCTGCCGCTGCCGCCGTCGCCGTCCGGGGAGCGGGTGAGCAGGACCCGCGCGTCGCCCTGCTCCCACAGCTCGACGGGCTTGCTGCGGTGCACGCCGGTGCGGGTGAACCCGAGGCAGTGCAGGACGTGGGCCAGCTCGGCCGCGGTGACCCCGTCCGCGGCGAGCTCGACGAACGCGTGCCCGCGCAGCTGCGGGGGCGCGGGCAGCTCCAGCGGCCGGCTGCGTTCGCGCACCTCGGCGGACAGCCGCGGCGCCGTCTCCTCCTGCAGCGCGAGCAGCGAGCGGCGGGCGTCGAGTGCGGCGCGGGCCGGGTCGGACTGGCGGAAGACGTCGTTGAAGATCTCCAGTGACAGCGGCCCGGTGTAGCCCGCGGTGAGGACGTGGCCGAGGAAGGCCGCGAGGTCGAACGTCCCCTGTCCCGGGAAGAGGCGGTAGTGGCGGCTCCACTGGAGCACGTCCATGTCCATGTGCGGCGCGTCCGCGAGCTGGAGGAAGAAGATCTTCTCGCCGGGGATGTCCTCGATGCCCGCGGGGTCGGACCCGCGGGAGAGGATGTGGAAGCTGTCCAGGCAGACGCCGAGCGCGGGGTGGTCCGCGCGGCGCACGATCTCCCACGAGCGGTCGTAGGTGTTGACGAACGTCCCCCAGGCCAGGGCCTCGTAGCAGATCCGCAGGCCGCGGCGGGCGGCGCGCTCGGCCAGCCCGTGCAGCTGCTCGGCGACGGCGTCGTCGTCGTCGAGCGCGTCGGGGGAGACCGAGGAGCACACGAGCAGCAGGTCCGTGCCCAGCTGCGCCATGACGTCGAACTTGCGCTCCGCCCGGCGCAGGTTCGCGGTGAGCACCTCCGGACGCGTCGTGTCGAAGTCGCGGAAGGGCTGGAACAGGTCGATCGTGAGGCCCAGCTCACGGCACCGCGCACGGACCTCGGCCGGGGAGGACGCCGAGGCGACGAGGTCCGGATCGAAGATCTCCACGCCGTCGAAGCCCGCCGCGGCGGCCGCTGCGAGCTTGTCCTCCAGGGTGCCGGAGATGCACACGGTGGCGAGGCCGGTGCGCGCGGTCCGCGCAGCCGCCTGTGGTGCTGGGCCGGGACGGGCGGACACCGACATCGGACACCCCCTCGAGGTGCGGTGTGCCGTCCAGGGTCGCGCCCGGGCTCGGATCCGCGGGACCGGATTCCGACCAGCGGGACGTCATGAGGCGAGCAGGCCGACCGCCGTGCACAGGACGAGGCTCGTCGCGAGGGACAGCGAGAGCGCGGCCGCGGCGAGCCGGACGTCGAGCCGTTCCGACGCCGCGAACGTCACGGTCACGAACGCCACGGGGGCGACCGCGATCAGCGCGACGATCGTCGCGTCCATCCCCTGAAGGCCCAGCAGCCCGACGATCGCGGCCCCGGTGACCGCGCCGGTGGCAAGGCGCGTGGCCACGATCGTCGCGGCCGGGCCCAGCTCGCCGCGGCGGGGGAACGCGAGCAGGATGCCGGTGCCGAGCGCGAGCAGGAACGGGGTCGCGGCCGCGAACGGCGAGAGGACGTCCACGAGCAGCGGCGGGACGGCGTGCCCCGTGACGTTGAGGGTGAGCCCCGCCAGCACCCCGTACAGCGGCGGGTTGCGCAGCAGCCGGACGACGGGGCTGCCCCAGTGCCCCGGACCGCCGCGCGCCGCCGTCCAGTAGGCCCAGGTGAAGGTGATCACCGCGCTCGCCGCGTCCGCGACCCCGAGCCGGGCGACCCCGTCGGCGCCGTACAGCGCCTGCGTGAACGGCAGCGTGAACCCCGTGTTGACCATCATGGCGGCGATCAGCAACACCGGTAGGCGGGTACCCGCGAATCCCGCGCGACCCCCCGCGAACCGCCCGACGAGCCGCCCGGCGAGGTGGCCGGCGACGGCGAGGGCGGGCGGTACGGCGGCGAACACCGCGAGCCGCGCGTCCAGCTCGACGCGCGAGGTCGACAGGAGCATCAGCGGCGCCAGCCCGACGGCGAACACGAGCCGCAGGAGGAGCTCGCCGTCGGCGGGCCGGGCGAGCCGCACGGCTCGCAGCAGCGCCCCCGCGGCGATCGCGACCAGGACGGGCAGCAGCTGCAGCGCGGTGTCGAGCATGTGGCGAGCCGTGTCAGTGCCCGGTCCCGGTCCGCACCCGGCCATCCTCCGCCGTGCCGCCCGGGCGGCCGTCCTGCCGTTCCGGTCAGTGGGAAGCTGGCCAACGGTGCCCCTCTCGGGTGACGATGGGGATGTGCCCCGCGAAGACATGACCGCCCGGGACGTCGCCGAGCGGGCCGCGAGCGTGCTCGCCCCCGAGTCCGACATCTTCGAAGACCTCGACGCCGCCGGGTTCGGCGAGGCGCTCGTCGACGCGATGCGGGCGAGCCTGCTGAACCCGACCGCGCCCGTCCGCCACGCGATGCAGCTCGCCACCGACCTCACCCGCATCCCGCTCGCCGCCCTCACCCGTGCGATGGGCCGCGACGTGGACCCGCCGCTGCCGGTGGATCCGCGCGACCGGCGGTTCGCCGACCCCACCTGGACGGAGAACCCCTTCTTCTACGCGACGCGCCAGAGCTACCTCGCGCTGGCGCGCTTCGCCCGGGAGGCCATCGGTTCGGCCGACCTCGACCCGGAGGCGGCACGCAAGGCGCAGATGGCCCTGGACCTGCTCCTCGACGCCGTGGCACCCACGAACTTCCTGCCCACGAACCCGGCGGCGCTCAAGCGGGCATTCGAGACCGGGGGCGCGAGCGTCGTGCGCGGCGCCCGTGCGTTCGTCGACGACGTGCTGAACAACGGGGGCCGCCCCCGCCAGGTCGACGCGAGCGGGTTCGAGGTCGGCCGCAACCTCGCCGCCACCCCGGCGAAGGTCGTCTACCGCAACGACCTCATGGAGCTCCTGCAGTACGAGCCGCAGACCGACCAGGTGCGCGCCGCGCCGCTGCTGTGCAGCCCGCCGTGGATCAACAAGTACTACGTCATGGACCTCGCCCCGCAGCGCAGCTTCATCGAGTGGGCGGTGCAGCACGGCCGCACGGTGTTCGCGATCAGCTACCGCAACCCGGGCCGGGAGATGTCCACCACGACGATGGACGACTACCTCGTCCACGGTCCGCAGACCGCCCTCGACGTGATCACCGAGATCACCGGCGCCGAGACGATCGACATCGTCGGGCTGTGCCTGGGCGGCGCACTCACCGCGATCACCGCCGCCTACCTCACCCAGGGCGGCGACACCCGTGTCGGCTCGCTGACCCTGCTCAACACCATGCTCGACTACGCGGATCCCGGCGTGCTCGGCACGTTCACCGACGAGAAGACGGTGGCGAAGCTGGAGCGCAAGATGCGCCGCGAGGGCGTGCTCGAGGGCAAGACGATGGCGGGGACCTTCGACATCCTTCGGGCCAACGACCTGATCTTCAACTACGTGGTGTCGAACTGGCTCATGGGCCAGCAACCGCCTGCGTTCGACATCCTCGCCTGGAACGCCGACAGCACCCGGATGCCGGCCGAGATGCACGCGTTCTACCTGCGCAACTTCTACGTCGAGAACCGCCTCGCGGCCGGGACGATGGAGATCGCGGGCCGCACGATCGACCTGGGGTCGATCAAGGCGCCCACCTACGTCGTCAGCGCGATCAACGACCACATCGTTCCCTGGGAGTCCGCCTACAAGACCGTGGGCCTGTTCAGCGGGCCGGTGCGCTACGTCCTGTCCTCGGGCGGGCACATCGCGGGCATCGTCAACCCGCCCTCGCCGAAGGCCTGGTACCAGGTCAGCGAGAGCGAGCAGGAGCTGCCGCCCACCGGCACGGCCTGGCGCCAGGACGCCGAGCGCCGCGCAGGCTCGTGGTGGGAGGACTGGGCCCGCTGGTCGGACGCCCACTCCGGCGAGCTGGTCGCGCCGCCGCCCATGGGCGGCGCCGCGCACCCCGTGCTCGGGCCGGGGCCGGGGGACTACGTCCGGACGTGATCCCCGGCCCGGGCCCGGGGGTCGGCGTGCACACGCGGGCTCAGGCGTGCTCAGGCGTGCTGCAGTGCCCGTCCCACGGCGTCGGCCACCCGTGCGGGCGCACCGGCGGGGTCGGTGCCGGCACCCGCCGCCGCCGGACGCCCCCCGCCCGCGAGCTCGCGCGAGAGGCTGCGCGCCGCGATGGACAGCGCCGCGAGGACCGGCTGCAGGTTGTGGCCCAGGTCGCGGGTGGAGAGCTCGATCCCGGCGGCGATCTCGCCGCCGGGGCCGAAGACCGGCATCGCCACACCGCAGACGTCGGGCTCCAGCTCGCGGCGGGTCACCGCCACGCGGGTGAGCCGCGCAACCGCCAGCGCCCTGCGGAACCGGTCCGGCGCCGTGACCGTGTACGGGGTGTACGGGCGGAGGCCGCGCATGATCGTCAGCTCGACGGTGCTGGCGGACGCGAACGCGAGCAGGGCCCGCCCCAGCGCCGTGGGATGGGCGGGCAGCATCGCGGCCGGGTGGAACGTGCTCACCGGGCGCAGCCCCGGCTGCTTCTCGATGTAGGCGACCTCCAGCTCCTGCAGCACACCGACGCGCCCGCGGCAGCCCGTGGAGGCCACCAGGTCCTCGAGCACGTACGGCGCGCGCTCCGCGACGGTGGGCGGGTCCACCTCGGCCGAGCCGATCACCCGCAGCGGGAGCCCGGCCCGGTAGTTGCCGTCCTCGGTGCGCTCCAGCAGCCGCCAGGACGCCAGCTCCGAGGTGAGCCGGTGGGCGGTCGAGATCGGCAGCCCGGCCAGGCGCGCGATCTCGGTGAGGCTGTGCTCGCGTCCCTCGGTGAACGTCATGAGGATCGCGGTGATCTTGCTCGTGACCGATCGTCCGGCTTCCGAGGAGTTGCCCGCCACGACGATGACACCTCCTTGTGTGCTCACCGCCCGCCTGTGGTTCCTCGACCGGACCTCAGGTGATCGGCATCAGGAAAAGCAAACCTCCGCTTTGCCCTGGGTACCAGAGCGTCATCCGGCGGACACCATCCGCATCCCGGATCGTCGGATCCGGCCCTGGGGTTCCGCCCACCGGACCCTGGGGTGTTCCCCGGGGGCGAAATCCCACACACGAGAGCACCATCTGCGTCGAGATGGAACTGGACTGGCTCGAAACCTTCCTCGCCGTCGTCGACCGGCGGGGCTTCACCGCTGCATCCGAACAGCTGCACCGGTCGCAGTCGCGGGTCAGCGCGCACATCGCCGCGCTCGAACGCGACCTCGGTGTCCGCCTGATCGACCGGACCCACCGGCCCGCCACCCTCACCCCGGCGGGCGAGGTGTTCGCCCGGCACGCGCGCGAGATCGTGAGCGGCGTCGGGTCGGCACGGTCCGCCGTGAGCGCGCTGCGCGGCCTGGACCAGGGGACCCTCACCCTGCTCACGACGCCGGGCATCGGCGCCGCGTTCTTCCCCGACGTGCTCGCGGCCGTGGCGGAGACCCTGCCGCGCCTGCGGTTCGGCCTCGCCGAGCACGTCCACGACGTCGCCGCGTCCCGCAGCCTCGGCGAGGGCGTCGCGCTGGCCGTCCTGCCCCGCCTGGCGCCGCCGCTGCCGGCGGGCCTGCGCGAGCTCGTCCTGTGGCGGGAGCCGTTCCGGGTGCTGGTCCGGGTCGACGATCCCCTGGTCCGCGTCGGGGAGCCGGTGCCGCTGGAGGTTCTCCTGCGCTCGCCGGTGCTGGTCACCGGAACCTCCGCGGAGGGCGGGCCCGAGGTGGCACGCCTCGTGGCCGGGCTCGGTCTCGCCGTCTCACCCCGGGCGACGACCGACACCGTCCGCACCCTGGTCGCGCTCGTGCGGGCCGGGCTGGGGATCGGCATCGTCGGCGCCGTGACGGCGGACAAGGCCGACTCCGATGGTCTCGCGGTGATCGAGATCGACGACGAGCGGCTCGTCCGCGAGGTCGGCGTCTACTGGTACGACGTCCTGCTCGCCACGCGGGCGGGCCGGACCCTGCACGCGGCGGTCGTCGCCGCGCCGACACCCCCGGGGGCCGTGGCGGTCCGCTAGGGTCGGGACGCTCTGTCCCATACGGGCGTCGTGGCCCGCCGCGGCGCGCGCCGTCCCGAGAAGAGCGTGCAGTGGATCCCTTCGTCGGCCGCGAACCGGAGCTCGAGCTCCTGACGGCGCGCCTCGCGGACGCCCGCGGTGGGCGGCCGCGCATCGTCCAGATCCAGGGGCCGCCAGGGATCGGCAAGACCGCCCTCGTCGAGCGCTTCCTCGACACCGCTACCGACACCGCTACCGGTGTCACCGTCGTGCGCGCGAGTGGCGAGGAGGGCGAGACGCTCCTGGCCTACGGCGTGATCGACCAGCTCGCCCGCTCACCGGGAGTGGCGGGGGACGCGCTGCTGGCCGCGACGCGGTCCGCGGACGCGGCGGACCCGGTGGCCGTCGGGACCCGCCTGCTGGAACTGCTCGGCGAGCTGGAGGCCGCGGGCCCCGTCGTGCTCGTCGTGGACGACCTGCACTGGGCGGACCGGCTCTCCGTCCGCGCGCTCGTGTTCGCCCTGCGCAGGCTGATCGCCGACCAGGTGCTCGTGATCCTCGCCGTGCGCGAGGACGACGTGGCGGGCCAGCCGGAGAGCCTGCGGCGGCTGCTCACCGGTCACCGCGGGGACGTCGTCCGGCTGCGGGGTCTCGACGACCGCGCCCTCACCGCTCTCGCCACCCTGCTCGGCATCGAGTCCTTCCCCGCCCCGGCCGCGCACCGGCTGCGCCACGAGACCCGGGGCAACCCGCTGCACGCCCGGGCCGTCCTGGAGGAGGTGCCCACCGACGAGTGGGGCTGGTCGGACGGGCGCCCACTGCCGCCGCCGCGCTCGTTCCGGCTGGTGGTCCAGGGCCGCTGCGCGTCCTGCGGGCCCGACACCCGCCGGGTCGTCGACGCTGCCGCGGTGCTCGGCGGCCGCACCGCGCTGCCCCTGGCCGCCGAGCTGGGCGAGGTCGGCGATCCGGTCGCCGCTGTGGACGAGGCGGTGGCACGCAACCTGCTCGTGACGTCGACGGCCCAGCACCCCTGGATGCTGTCGTTCCCGCACCCGCTGGTCCGCTCGGCCGTGTACGACGCGCTGGGGCCCGCCCGTCGCAGCGCCCTGCACACCCGTGCCGCCACCCTCGTCGAGGACGAGGCGGCCGTGCTGGCCCACCGCGTCGCCGCGGCGCCCGCTCCGGACGCCGCGCTGTCGCAGGACCTGCTGTCGTTCGCCCGGCGCGCGGCGGCGCGCCAGGCGTGGCCGAGCGCGGCGCGCCACCTCGTCGAGTCCGGGCGGCTGTGCCCGGACCGCGACGAGGGCCGCGACCGGCTGCTCGGCGCGCTCATGTGGATGATCCAGACGGGGGACGCGGCGAGCGCCGCCGTCCACCTCGCCGACATCGCGGAGCTGCCCGGCAGCGCGCGCCGCGACAGCGTCCTCGCCGGGCTCGCGATGGCGCGCGAGGACCCGGCCGCCGCGGAGGAGCTGCTCGCCGGTGCCTGGAAGCGCTGCGACGCGGACACCGACGACGAGGTCGTGGCCGCCATCGCGCTGCAGACCGCGATCCACCGCTACGGTCGCCTGGACGGCGCGGGCACCGTCGAGTGGTGCCGCCGGGCCCTGGAGCACGCCGCGCCCGGCACCGAGGTCGGGCGCACCGCCCGGACGTACCTGGCGCACGCGCTGGGGTACAGCGGGCAGCGCACCGAGGCGTTCGGCGCGGTTGCGGGCGCGGACGGCGACCCGGACGATCCCGAGGTCGCGTGGCTGCAGCCGCGGTCGGCGCGCGGCCACCTGCGCCTGGTCGAGGACGACCTCGACGGGGCGCGCAGCGACCTCGCCGCCGTCGCCACCACCGCGTACGGGCTGGGGGTGCTCAACACCGCGGCGTTCGCGTTCGCGTCCCTGGCCCGCGCCGAGTACCTCGCCGGGGCCTGGGACGACGCGGTCGTGCACGCCGAGCGGGCCGTCGCCATCAACACCGAGTCGGACTGGGGCTTCACTCGGGCGATGGCGCTGGGCATCGCCGCACTCGTCCCGGCGGCGCGCGGCGAGTGGGCGATCGCCGAGGCGGCGATCGCCGAGTCCGCGACGCGCTACCCGGGCGACTACGAGCGCTCCGTGGTGGCCATCGCGATGAGCACGGCCCGGCTGGCCGAGGCGCGCGGCGACCCCGCAGCGGTGGTCGAGGCACTGGAGCCGGTGCGGTCGTTCCCCATCCGCGACGCCGTGGACGAGCCGGGGTTCTGGGCTTGGCAGGACCTCTACGCCGAGGGACTCGTCGGGGTCGGTCGCGCGCAGGAGGCGGACGCGCTGCTGCGCCCGCACGAGCAGCGCGCGGCCGAGCGCGGGCGGTACTCCTCGATCGCCCGCCTGGCCCGCGCCCGGGGCCGGGTCGAGGCGGCCTGCGGGCGCCCGGAGCGGGCGGCGGAGGCGTTCGCGCTGGCGCTGGACGCGTCGAGCCGGGTGGGGCTGCCGATGGAGCGGGCCAAGGCGCAGCTCGCCGCGGGCCAGTTCGAGCGCCGCAGCGGGCAGCGCCGGCGCGGCGCAGAGCTCCTCGCCGCGGCCCTGGAGGCCTTCGACACCCTCGGTGCCGAGCCCTACGCCCGGCGCTGCCGCACCGAGATGGCGGCGTCAGGGCTGCGCCCCGCCAAGCGCGCCCACCGCGACGGGACGGCGCTCACCTCGCAGGAACTCGTCGTGTCCCGGCTCGCGGCAGCGGGCCGCACGAACCGGGAGATCGCCGCCGAGCTGGTGGTGAGCGTGAAGACCGTCGAGTACCACCTGCGCAACGCCTACCAGAAGCTCGGGGTCAACCGACGCCGCCAGCTCGCAACCCGCCTGGGCGACCCGGCGTCCTGACCCCGGCGCGGACTTCCCACTGCGTGGAAGGCGGTCGGCGCGCCGTTGCCCCGCCCGGCCGCGGGCGGCGAGCCTGCCCGGGTGGCCCCCACCCAGTTGCAGCGCGACCTGGCAGGCGAGCTGTGGGACGCCGACCGCACCGCGGTGCCGATCCCGCCGCTCACCGCCCGACACCCCGATCTCGACCTGGCCGACGCGTATGCGATCCAGACGGTCAACGTCGAGCGCCGGGTCGGTGACGGGCGCCGCGTCGTGGGCCGCAAGGTGGGGCTCACGTCCCGGCCCATGCAGCAGCTGCTCGGGGTGGACGAGCCGGACTTCGGCGTGCTCACCGAGGACATGATCGTCGAGGACGGCGACGAGGTCGACCTGTCCCGGCTGGTGCAGCCGCGGGTGGAGGCCGAGATGGCCTTCGTCATGGCCCGCGACCTCGCCGGGCCCGGGGTCTCGACCGCCACCGCGCTCGCGTCGATCGCGGGCGTGCTGCCCGCGATCGAGATCGTGGACAGCCGCGTCGCCGACTGGAAGATCAAGCTGGTCGACACGGTGGCCGACAACGCCTCGTCCGGGCTGCTCGTCATGGGCGGGAAGCTGACCCCGGTCGACCAGGTGGACCTGCGGCTGGTCGGCGTCGTCGTGAGCCGGGGCGGCGAGATCCTGCACACCGGCGCCGGTGCGGCGGTGCTGGGCAACCCGGCACGCTGCGTGGCGTGGCTCGCGAACAAGCTCGGCGCGTTCGGTTCGGGCCTGCGCGCGGGCGACGTCATCCTCCCCGGTTCGCCGCACGCCATGGTCACGGTCGCACCCGGGGACACGTTCCGTGCCGAGTTCGCGCACCTCGGTGCCGTGACCGTGCGTTTCTCGAAGGGGTCCGGAGCATGATCGACGCGCAGACGATCGCGAACGACCTCGTCGCCGCCGAGCGGGGGCGCAAGACCATCCCGCAGTTCAGCGACCACCACCCCGACCTCGACCTCGCCACCGCCTACGAGGCCCAGCGGCTGTTCGTCGCGTCCAAGCTCGACGCCGGGGAGCGCCTCGTCGGCTACAAGCTCGGCCTCACCAGCCGCAACAAGCAGCAGGCCATGGGCGTGGACGCGCCCCTGTTCGGCCGGGTCACGAGCGGCATGCTCGCCCCCTACGGCGAGCCCGTGCGCCTGGACTCCTTCATCCACCCGCGGGTCGAGTCCGAGATCGCCTTCCTGCTCGCCCGCGACGTCACCGCGCCGGCGACGGTGACGTCCGTGCTCGCCGCGACCGAGGCCGTCTTCGGCGCCGTGGACGTGCTGGACTCGCGCTACGAGGGATTCCGGTTCACCCTGGAGGACGTGGTCGCCGACAACGCCAGCGCGGGCGCGTTCCATCTCGGGCCGGTCGCCCGCCGCCCTGCGGAGCTCGTCGACCTGCGCCTGCTCGGCTGCGTCGTGCGCGTCGACGGCGAGGTGACGATGACGGCGGCGGGGGCCGCGGTCATGGGGCATCCCGCGGCGTCGGTCGCCTGGCTCGCCGGGCAGCTCGCGGCGCAGGGCGAAGGGCTGCAGGCCGGCCAGCTCGTGTTCTCCGGCGGGGTGACCGCGCCCGTGCCGGTCGTCGCGGGCGGCAGCGTCACCTTCGAGTTCGACGGCCTCGGCGTCATCGAGGTGAAGGGCGCGTGAGTGCGGGCGGGCAGCGCAGCGCACGGGCCGTCGTCGCGACCGACGCGGCGCCCCGGTACGCCAGGCAACTGCTCGCCCACCTCGGACGCAAGACGGCGGTGGAGGCGCTCGACGGCGTCCCCGACGGCGGGCGGCTGCACTTCGCCTACGGGACGGGGACCGTGCGGCCGGGCCCGGAGGGCCTGGAGCTGGTCGCCGAGGCGGCCGACGGGGAGTCCCTGGCCCGGGTGCAGGACGTTCTCGCCCGGCACCTGGAGCGCTTCGGCGCCCGCCGTGAGCTGACCGTCGAGTGGGGCCCCGGATGAGGACCGTGCGGACCGACCGCGCCCCGGCGCACTCCGGTCCCGTCCCGCAGGCCGTCGAGGCAGGCGGGTGGATCCACGTCTCGGCGCTGTTCGGCGCCGTGCCCGCGGACCACACGATCCCCGCGGACGCCCGGGCCGAGGCCGAGCAGCTCCTCGACAACCTGGAGGCCGTCCTCGACGCCGCGGGTGCGCGGCTCACCGATGTCGTGCGCGCCGGGATCGTCATGCGCGACCTGCAGCGCGACCGGCCGGTGTTCAACGCCGTGTGGGCCGAACGCTTCGGCGAGCACCGGCCCGCCCGCTCGGCGATCCAGGCCTGCGACTTCGGCCGCCCGGGGGAGAACGCGCGCTTCATGTTGGAGGTGGCGGCCTACCGTGGCTGACCTGCCGGATCTGGTCGCGAGCTACGTCACGCTCACCGGGGCCGGGTTCGCCGAGGAGCCGCGCCACACGTTCGCGGCGCGCTGCGTCGCGGCCGCCGAGGCGGGGTTCGCCGGGATCGGGATGCACGCCGAGGACCTGATGCGTGCCCGGGCGCAGGGCGTGGAGCCCGCCGAGATGTGCGCGGTGCTCGCCGACACCGGCCTGCGGCTGGTGGAGATCGAGTTCCTCGGGGGGTGGGCGGTCGAGCCCGACGAGGCGGCCCTTGAGCGGACGGTCGCGGGGATCGAGGCGGTCGCGGACGCCTTCGGCGGGCGCCACGTCAGCGCCGGGGAGTTCCGCGGCGGCGCGTTCGACTCCGACGAGGCCCTCGACGCCGCGGCGGAGCGGCTGCGGGCCCTCGCGCTGCGGTTGCGCCGCCGTGGCCTGCTCGTCGCGGTCGAGCCGTTCCCGTGGTCCGCACTGCGAGACGCCGCCACGGCCGTCGAGCTGCTGTACCGCGCCGCGGCGCCCAACACCGGGCTGCTCGTCGACGTCTGGCACTTCGCCAACGGCGGTGCCGAACCGTCGCTGATCGCCGAGCTGCCCGAGGGCGGGATCGCCGCCGTGCAGCTCAACGACGGGCTGCGCGTCCACGACGACTTCCTGCGCCACGCCCGCGCCGACCGCAGGCTGCCCGGCGAGGGCGAGCTGGACGTCGCGGGCCTCGTCCGTGCCGTGCACTCCGCGGGGTTCCGCGGGCCGTACTGCGTCGAGGTGAGCACCCCGCAGCTGCGCACGCTGCCCGTCGCGGAGGCCGCTGCCCGCGCCGTCGCCGCCGCAGGCGCGGTGCTCGCCGCCGCCGGGGTCGTGGCGTGAGGCCGGCCGACCCGGGGCCGGGGTCCGCGCCCGACACCGGGCCCGACACCGGGCCCGACACGTTCGTCACCCTCGACGGCACCTCGCTGACCGTGCGCCCCATCGCCCCGGGTGACGCGGACCGGCTCGTCGAGCTGCACGCGCGGCTGTCGGGGGACACGATCTACCGGCGCTACTTCGGGGTCCGCCCCGCCCTCGCGCCGTCGGTGGTCGCGCGGTTCACGCAGGTGCCCGAGGAGTGGCGGTTCGCGCTGGTCGCGGTCCGCGAGCCGGACGACCTCGTCGCTGTCGCCCGCTACGAGGGCAGCCCCGGGGCCACCGGCGCCGAGCTGGCCGTCGTGGTGGACGACGCGCTGCAGCACCATGGCGTGGGGCGGGCCATGGTGCTGCGCCTGGTCGACGTGGCGGCCGTCCGCGGGCTGGACACCCTCGTCGCCGAGGTCCTCGTGGAGAACAAGGCCATGCTCGGCCTGCTCCGCCGCCTCGACGTCCCGTTCGCGTCGCGCGAAGGCGACGAGACGACGCGCGTGCTCACCCTGGACCTGCGCGGCGTGGCGCTCGACGCCCAGCGCCGGGCGCGGGCACTCGCGCACGTGCGCCGGGCGGAGGCGATGCGCGCCGCGGCACCGGGTGCGGGCTGATCGATCTGCGCGGCGCGGAGCTCGTCCGGACGCCGGGTCGGCGACCAGCCGTGACGCTTCCGGCCCGACGGCGCACCCGTGATCATTCGAACGGGTGTCGTATGGAGCGCGAGTGGGTACTCCGCGTCATGGCCAGCCCGATCGCGGGAACACCCCCGTGGCAGGCGGACGCCTCCGTGCGCCGATCGGAGACCGAGGCGGAGCGCGCCGACCGCAACCTCGCCGAGCTCCTGCAGGAGCTGCGTGTCGCCCAGATCGGCGTGACGATCCTGTTCGCCGGCCTGATCTCGCTGGCGTTCTCCGAACGGTTCACCCGCGCGGACCCGTTGCAGCGCTGGACCTACACCGCCGCCGTGATCCTCACCGTGGTGAGCGTCGGCCTGCTCATCGCGCCCGCCGCGGCCCATCGCATGACCTTCGCGCTGGGGGTGAAGGCCGAGATCGTGCGGCTGGGCCACCGGCTGTTCCAGGTGGGCCTCGTCGCGCTCGCGCTCGCCCTCGGGGCCGCCGTCCTGCTGGTGCTCGACGTGACGCTGGGCCGTGGGCCCGCGATCGTGATCGCCGCGTCGGTGCTGGTGCTGCTGGTGCTGCTGTGGTTCGTGTTGCCGCTGCCGGTGCGCCGGGCGGCCCGGGCCGCCTCCCGCAGCGAGGGGTCCGCCGGCTCCGATCCATGATCGTGCTCTCGCAGGGAGCGACCGGCGCGCCCGGGTCACGGGGCCTCCCGGAACAGGTGGCGCATCGCGGCGGAGCGCAGCGCCCGGCGCGCGGGCCCGAGCCCCCCGTGCTCGGCGAGCGCCGCACGGGCGGCGAGATGCCCGCAGGCACCGTGCACCCCGCCACCGGGATGTGCCGACGCGCTGGCCAGGAACAGGTGCGCCACGGGCGTCTCGGCCCGGCCGAGGCCCGGCACGGGCCGGAACAGCAGCTGCTGGTGCAGCTGCGCGGTGCCGCCGTTGACGGCGCCGCCCACGAGGTTCGCGTCGGCGGCCTCCAGCTCGGCGGGTCCGCGGACGGCCTGGTGGCGGATCAGGTCGCCGAAGCCCGGGGCGTGCGCCTCGACGGCCGCGACGACCCGGCGGGCGAGCTCGGCGGTCTCGGCGGCACCGGTGCGCCCCGGCGGCAGGTGCGAGTACGCCCACGCGCACTCGGTACCGGCGGGGGAGCGGCCGGGGTCCGTCGTGGTCATCTGGCCGAGCACCACGAACGGCACCCGCGGCAGCCTGCCGGTCTCGAGGTCGGCGGACCACCGGACGAGGCCGTGCTCGCCGGCCCCGAGATGCACCGTCCCCGCGCCCGCGACGCCGGGGGCACGCCACGGGACCGGCCCGTCCAACGCCCAGTCGATCTTGACGGTCGGCGTGTCCCACTCGAACCGGCGCAGGTCCTCGCGCAGGCGGGCGGGAACGGCGTCCGGCGCCAGGAGGCGCCCGAACAGCGCGGGCGCCGACACGTCCGCGACGACGGCGCGGCGGGCCCGCACGGCGAGCCCGGTCGCCGTGCGCAGCCCGACGGCCCGGCCGCCGTGCACGACGACCCGCTCGACGCGCTCCCCGGTACGGACCTGCGCCCCCGCGGCCTCCGCCCGCCGCAGCAGCGCCGCCGCGAGGCTGCCGGCGCCACCGACCGGTGCCGGGAAGCCGTGGCGCTGGCCGAGCATCGCGAGCAGCCAGCCGAGTGCCCCGCTGACCGGTGCGACCGGCGGGGCGTCGCCGTGCGCGGCGTTGCCGAGCAGCAGCATCCGCGCGGGCTCACCGTCGAACAGCTCGCGCGCCATCCGCGTCGCGGGCAGCGCCGCGAACCGCGCGATCCGCAGCGCGTCCGGGGTGCCGACGCGGCGCAGCAACCCGACCGGCCCGCGCACCGGCGGGAACGCCGCGAACAGCGTCTGCAGCAGCGGCTCCTCGATCCGCTCCCACCGGCGCACCAGCGCGAGCCACGCGTCGCCGTCGCGGGGATGCCCGGCGGCGAGGCCCGCGGCGGTCTGCCCGGGGTCGCGGTGCAGGACGGCGACGGCCCGCTCCAGCGGGTGGGCGAGCACCGCGGGCGCGTGGGCCCAGCGCAGCCCGTGGTGCTCGAGTTCCAGGGCCCGCAGCACCGGCGACGCCACGGCGAGCGGGTGGAAGGAGCTGAACCGGTCAGCGACGAACCCGGGGCACAGCTGCGTCGACCGGACCGCGCCGCCGACGTCGTCCTGTGCCTCCAGCACCAGGACGTCCCAGCCCGCGTCGGCGAGGATCGCCGCGGCGACCAGGCCGTGATGGCCCGCGCCGATGACGGCGGCATCGACCTCGATCCGCGTGGCCACGGCGATGACCGTCCGGTGGTTCAGCCCTTGGCGGTGCGCGCAGCGGCGCGACCGCCGAGGGCCGCGACGAGCTCCTCGCGGGCCCGGGCCACCCGCGACCGGATCGTCCCCACGGGGCAGCCGCAGACCTCGGCGGCCTCGGCGTAGCCCAACCCGAGCACCTGGGTGAGGACGAAGGCCTCCCGCCGCGCCGGTTCGAGCGCGGCGACGAGCGCGCGAAGTGCCACGGCCTCCTCGGCTCCCGACCGCGACGGCGGGGCCGGGGCGGTGGGCGCCTCCCAGTCCGCGACGGGGTTGCACCGCGGGCGCCGCCGGGCGGTGCGCACCGCGTCCGCGCACGTGTGGCGCGCCACCGACAGCAACCAGCTGCGCGCCCCCGACCGGCCGGTGAAGGTGGGCAGCGAACGCAACGCCCGGACGTAGGTCTCCTGGGCGAGATCCTCGGCGTCGGCCGCGCCGGCCAGGTGGGTGACGAACCGCAGCACGTCGCGCTGGGTGGCCCGGACGAACGCGGCGAGCGCGGTGCGGTCCCCGCGCCCCGCGGCGAGTGCCCACTCGGTGAGCAACACGTCGTCGGGGCGACCGGCCATGCGGGCAGCGTAACCGCCGGACCCTCGCCGGAACCGCGAGGTCCGTCGCGGCGACCATGTGGGCATGGGTGACGAGCAGCGGGAACGCCCGGAGTGCCGCGACTGCCGGGAGATCGTCTCGGCCCGGTTGGACGGCGAGGCGGGGCGGGCGGAGGTGGGCCGGGCCGAGGTGCACCTCGCGCAGTGCCCGCCGTGCCGGTCGTTCGCCGAGCGGGCCGCCCGCGTGACCCGGCTCGCGCGGATGGCGCCGGTGGTGCCCGGCCCGGATCTCGTGGACGCCGTCGCGGCGGCCCTCGACGCCGATCCGGCCGCCACCCCCGCGGCCGGCACAGTCGGCGACCTGCACGCCGATCCGGCCGCCGCCGTGGCCTGCGCAGTCGGTGACCCGGCCGCTGACCCGGCCGCTGACCCGGCCGCCATCCCCGCGCTCCGCCCCACCGCGGGCCCCCGTCCGGGCCGCCCGCCGCGCGCGGACCGGTCCCGGCGGCGGCTCGTGGACCTGGTCCGGCTCGGGCTCGGTGGAGTCGCCGCCGGGCAGGCGGCGCTCGTCGTCAGCGGCGTCGTCGCGGTGGACCAGGCCCAGCACGGCGGCGGGCAGCTCGCGGGGGCGAGCGCCGCGCACCTGGTGCACGAGAGCTCCGCGTGGAACCTCGCGCTGGGCGTCGCGTTCGCCGTCGTCGCGGCCTCGCGCACCCGGCCGGTGGGTCTGGTGCCGGTGATCGGCGCGTTCCTCGGGCTGCTCGGGCTGCTGTCCGTCCTCGACCTGCTCGCCAACCGGGTCGATCCCGGCCGGCTCGTCGGGCACGTCCCGGTCCTGGCCGGGTTCCTCCTGCTGCTCGTGCTGTGGCGCCTCGACCGAGGCGGGCCGGGGGCGGCCCGGCGCCGCGACGGCGCGCGCGGCGAGGTCGCGGACGTGGCGAGGCCCGAGGCGTCGGGGCGGGCCCGGCGCCGCCCGTACGCCGCACCGGCCGGGCGGCGGGCGGTCTGATCCCGGGCGCGGTCCCCCGAGGACGTCGATCAGCCGGATCAGGTGCAGACATAGTGTCCGGACTATCGGACGCACAAATGTCAGCCTTCGTGTACGGACACAGGCCTGCTGACGAGCGGACTTTCGACCTCTGAGGTCAGGACCATCGGCGGGAAGAGCCTCGTGGGTAACGCCGGTTGGACCGGGTGTCAGGATCGCCGATCCCAGCCCGGGAGCACACCGTGAAGTTCACGCAGTACTACCTCGACTGCCTCTCGCAGGCCTCCTACCTGATCGGGGACGAGACGACGGGCCGGGCGGTGGTCGTCGATCCCCGCCGCGACGTCACCGAGTACCTCGCGGACGCCCGCGCACACGGCCTGACGATCGTCGGCGTCATCAACACCCACTTCCACGCGGACTTCCTCGCGGGCCACCTGGAGCTGGCCGATGCGACCGGCGCGTGGATCGGCTACGGCACCCGCGCCCAGGCCGAGTACCCGGTCCGCCACCTCGCCGACGGCGAGCGGATCGCGCTGGGCGACCCGGACCACGGTGTCGTCCTGCAGGTCCTGGAGACCCCGGGCCACACTCCGGAGTCGATCAGCGTGCTCGTCTACGAGCACGCCGACGACGCCGTCCCGTACGGCGTGCTGACCGGCGACGCGCTGTTCATCGGCGACGTCGGCCGCCCCGACCTGCTGGCCTCGATCGGCTTCACCGCGGACGAGCTGGGCAGGCTGCTGTACGGCTCGATCGCGCGGCTGATGGAGCTGCCCGACGAGGTCCGGGTGTTCCCCGCGCACGGGGCGGGCTCCGCGTGCGGCAAGAACCTGTCCACGCAGCGGTGGTCGACCATCGGCGACCAGCGCCGGACCAACTACGCCTGCCGGCCGATGTCCTGCGACGAGTTCCTCGCCGTGGTCACCGAGGGCCAGCCCGCCGCCCCGGACTACTTCGTCTACGACGCGGTGCAGAACCGCAAGCGCCACGACGTCCTCGACCCTGCCGCCGCGCCGGTGCCGCTGGAGCTGGACGAGGTGCTGGCCCGCCAGGCCGCGGGTGCGGTCGTCGTGGACGCGCGGGAGCCGCAGGAGTTCGCCGCCGGGTACCTGCCGGGTTCGCTGAACGTGCCCGCCGACGGCCGGTTCGCCGAGACCGCCGGTTCGGTGGTGCATCCCGACCAGGAGGTCGTGGTCGTCGCGCCGCAGGACCGCGAGGAGGAGATCGTGATCCGGCTGGCGCGGATCGGGTTCGACCGTGTGGCGGGGTACCTGCGTGAGCCCGAGGGTGCGTTCCTCGCGGCGCCGGAGCGGATCGCGCGGGCCAGCCGGCTCACGGCGCCGGAGCTCGCAGCGGCACTCGCCGGGCAGGACGCCCCGGTGGTCGTCGACGTCCGCAACCCCGGTGAGGTCGCGGTCGGCTCGGTCCCCGAGGCCCTCGCCATCCCGCTGGCGCAGCTGCCGCACCGGCTCGCGGAGATCCCGCGCGGCCGGCCGGTGGTCACCTACTGCGCGGGCGGCTACCGCTCCAGCGTCGGTGCGAGCGTGCTGCGCCGGGAGGGCTTCACCGACGTGTCCGACCTGCTCGGCGGCTACGGGGCCTGGATCGGCCTCGTCCCCGCCGCCACCCCCTGATGTCCGCGTGACCCCGACCGAGAGGAGCACGACCATGAGCCTGCACCTGGGCGACATCGCCCCCGACTTCACCGCCGACACCACACAGGGACCGATCCGCTTCCACGAGTGGCTCGGCGACTCGTGGGGGATCCTGTTCTCCCACCCCGCCGACTTCACCCCCGTGTGCACCACCGAGCTGGGCGCGGTGGCCCGGCTGGGTCCGGAGTTCGTCGCGCGCGACGTGAAGGTCATCGGGCTGTCCGTGGACACCGTCGAGTCGCACCTGCGCTGGGAGGGCGACGTCGGCGAGACCCAGGGGACGCCGGTGGACTTCCCGATGATCGCCGACCCGGACCGGGTCGTGTCCACGCTCTACGACATGATCCACCCCGGGGCCAGCGAGAGCGCCACCGTGCGCACCGTGTTCGTCGTCGGGCCGGACAAGACGATCCGGCTGATCCTCACCTACCCGCTGTCCACCGGGCGCAACTTCGACGAGATCCTGCGCGCGATCGACAGCCTGCAGCTCACCGACCGCGAACCGGTCGCGACGCCCGCGGACTGGCGGCCCGGCGAGGACGTGATCATCGGGCTGGGGGTGGACGACGCCGAGGCGGAGCGGCGCTTCCCGGGCTACCGCACCGTCAAGCCCTACCTGCGCACGACGCCCTGCCCGGCCGATGTCCGCGCCAACGCCTGACCGGCGGGTGACGGACGGCCGCGGCGCAGCGGATCGGGACCCCCGACCGCTGCGCCGCGGCCACCGGACGGGGACGGCGAGGGGGACGATAGAGCCATGAGCACGAACCCCACCACGAACCCCGCGACGGACGTCGTCGCGTGCCCCGCGTGCGGGCGGCGCAACCGCGTGCCCCGCGCGGCGGCCGGGACACCCCGCTGCGGATCCTGCTCGGCGCCGCTGCCGTGGGTCGTCGCGGCGGACGACGCCGACTTCGCCGAGATCGCCGCAGGGGCCCGGCTGCCGGTCCTCGTCGATCTCTGGGCCGACTGGTGCGGGCCGTGCCGCGCAGTCGCACCGGCCGTGGAGCAGGTCGCGCGCGAGCTGGCCGGTCGGCTCAAGGTCGTGAAGGTCGACGTGGACCGGGCCCCCGGCGTGGCGAGCCGCTATGCGGCCCGCAGCATCCCCACCCTGCTCCTGCTGCGCGACGGGCGAGAGATCGGCAGGCAGGTGGGGGCCGTACCGGCCGGGCAGCTACGCTCCTGGGTCGGCGGGGTGCTCGACGGCGGGCCCGCCGCACCGGGAGGAGCACGCTAGCCTGTCCGGACGACCGGATGGCGAGCACGGACCTCAGGCTGGGTGGTGATGGCGCGCAGTCCCCGGCCGCGGTCCCTGGACCGCGACCATCCACTCCCGCTGTGGGCGCAGCTGCAGGCGGACGTCCTGCGCCGCCTGCGGGCGGGGGCGTTCGACGACCGCTTCCCGGGCGAGCAGGAGCTCGTCGCGGACTACGGAGTGAGCAGGCACACCGTGCGCGAGGCGCTGCGGCGCCTGCGGGCGGACGGGATCCTCGAGTCGGGGCGCGGGCGCGGCACGCGGCTGCGCCGCCCCGCCATCGAGCAGCCCCTCGGCGCGTTCTACTCGCTGTTCCGCTCCGTCGAGGCACAGGGCATCGAGCAGCGCAGCGTCGTGCGGGCGCTGGACGTGCGGGTGGACGCGGACGTGGCGGCTCGGCTGCAGCGACCCGACGGCACCGAGCTCGTCCATCTCGAACGGCTGCGCCTGGCCGACGGCGAGCCGCTCGCCCTGGACCGGACCTGGCTGCCGCGGTCGGTGGCCGGGCCGCTGCTGGACGCGGACCTCACCCGCTCCGGGCTCTACGACGAGCTGGCGCGGCTCACCGGCACGCGGCTGACGGGCGGCACCGAGTCGATCCGCGCCGTCGTCCCGCCCGCGGACGTCCGGCGCCTGCTCGGCATGCCCCCCGGCATGGCCGCCTTCGAGATCCACCGGCTGGGTTGCCTGCGCAACCAGCCCGTCGAGTGGCGGGAGACGGTGGTGCGGGGCGACCGGTTCACCGTGACGGCGCAGTGGTCGGACCGGGAGGGCTACCGGATGGACGTGGCGAGCGGGCCCGAGCGTGACTGATCGCGCCCACCCGCGCCTCGTTCTCGTCATCGGCATCGGCGCGGGCGATCCCCGGCACATCACGGTCGAGGCGATCGAGGCGATGAACCGGGTGGACGTGTTCCTCGTCGTGGACAAGGGCGAGGCGACCCGCGACCTGGCCGGGCTGCGTGCCGAGCTGCTGGCCCGTCACGTCACGCGGCCCCACCGCGTCGTCACGATGCCGGAGCTGCCCCGGGACCGGCGGCCCGCCGACTACGCCGGCACCGTCGCGGACTGGCAGGGCCGTCGGGAGGCCGGTTACGCGGAGCTGCTGGACGCGCTCGCGCCCGGCGAGGTGGGCGGGTTCCTGATCTGGGGCGATCCCGCGCTCTACGACGGCACGCTGCGCATCCTGCAGCGGATCGGCGAGCGTGCCGTCGCGGCGGGCGGGCACCCGGTCGAGGTCGTGTCGGTGCCGGGGATCAGCGCCGTGCAGGTGCTCGCGGCGCGGCACCGGCTGATCCTCAACCGGATCGGCGAGCCCGTCCTCATCACCACCGGGCGGCGGCTCGCGGAACGCGGCATGCCCGCCGACGTCCCGGACGTGCTGGTCATGCTCGACGCTGCCGACGCGTTCCTCGGGCTGCCCGACGCCGTCGCCGCCGATCTCGACATCTACTGGGGCGCCTACCTCGGCCTGCCCGACGAGGTGCTGCTGAGCGGCGAGCTGCGCACCGTCGGCCCACGGATCGCGGCGCTTCGTGCCGAGTGCCGGGCCCGCAAGGGCTGGATCATGGACACCTACCTGCTACGGCGCCGCTGACGGCTGCGGCTCACCCGGCGTTGCGGTCGCCGTCGGGGTCGAGCAGCGCCTCCTCGGTCCGGGCGCGCCAGGCCGACGGACCGTCGGTGTGGGCGAGCTTGCGCAGTGCGACCTCCACGGCCGCGCGGCCCACCGCGTCGCCGGGACGGGGCTTCGGCCCGGGAGCACCCGCCCGGACCGCCCGGACGACCTCGTCTCCGAGGCGGAGCTGCTCCGGGTCGGCGAATCGGCGGCGGAGCTGCTCGAAGGCGGCGAGTCGGGCCACGTCGAACGGCCGCGGCGTGCCGTCCGGCTCGGTGAGCGGGTGCGGCGGGTAGAGCTGGGCGCAGGGCAGGTGTCCCACCGGGATCGGGACCGTCGCCGCATGGGTGCGGCCCGGGCGCAGCAGGTGCGGCAGCAGGTGGGTGTGCGGGCCGTCGGGGGAGCGGCCCTGCGGGGGCGGGATCGTCGCGTACACCTCGACGCGCCCGCAGGCCGACGTGAACACCCGGTGCGGGCCTGCCGCGACGAGCCGGGCGACGGTGGCCGGGTCGGACAGCAGCGGGCGCCCGCACGCGGCGCGGAGGTCCGCGACGAGATCGGGATCGGTGGTGCGCACGCAGGCGTCGACGGTGGCGGTGCCCAGCCCCAGGTCGAACAGCAGGGCCTCGCGCTGCTGCGGATGCAGTGCCCCCGCGTCCGGGCCGAGCTCGGTGAGCACGGTGCGGGTCGCGCGGCGGGCCGCACCGGCGGGCAGGCAGAGGGCGACGGCGTGGTTCCAGTGGTCAGCCGGGCCGACGGGGGTCTCGTACGCGACGGGCCGCAGTCCCGCCGGGAGGTCCACGCGGATCGCACCGCGCGCGGTCCGGACGGCGTCGGGGGAGCGGCTCGTGGGCTCGTCCGGGGATCGGGCGAACTCCGCGACAGCTCCGGGTACGCCGACGCTCCATGTCGAGCCGGGGTCGTCGAGGTGTCCCTGCACCAGCGCTTCGAGCTCCTCGGCGGCCATGCGGTGAGCCTGGCACGACCTGGCCAGAGGTGCATGGTTGAACAGCTATTCAGTCGTGAGTACATTCACCATCCGACACATCCACGAATGATCGTGAACGAACGGAGGGTCGATGGCAGCGACGGAGAAGGTGCGCGGACGCGTGATCGACGCGCACAGCCACATCGGGACGATGGAGGCCTGGCAGTTCTACGACCTCAAGGAGCCGGTGAAGCCGACGGTCTACGAGTTCGCGCGTGCGAAGGACTACCTCGACCACCTCGACGGCGTCGGCGTCGAGCGCGGCCTGGTCCTGCCCAACTACGGCATCCCGGTGCAGAGCCACGCGTTCGACCTCAACGAGCTGGTGCTGGACTCGGTGGCGTCGCAGGACCGGCTCGTCGGCGGGCTGTGGGTGTCCTTCCTGCCGCAGAACAAGGAGATGACCCGCAAGGCGCTCGACCAGGCGGGCGAGGCGGGGATCGTCGCGCTGAAGACCACCTTCCTGCTCGGCGGCAACCCCAACCCGCACACATGGGACGACGAGACCCGCGAGATCGCCGAGGCGTGCTTCGACGCCGCGGAGCGCCATGACCTGGTCTTCCACTTCCACACCAGTGCGGGCGGCACGTCCGACATCAACAACTACATCCCGATGATCGAGCGCTACGGCAAGCGCATCAAGATCTACCTGGTGCACTTCGGCGGCGGGGTCTCCGGCCACATCAAGCTCGTGCCGCGGTTCCTCGACTGGGTCGAGCAGGGCTACCGGGTCTACTGCGACACCACCTGGACGATCGGGTTCGGCGCTCGCTGGCTGATGACCGAGATCGAGCGGCGCGGCGTCGGCGAGGACCGGGTGCTGTTCGCCTCGGACGAGCCGTGGAGCGACTTCTGGAGCGAGTACTGGAAGATCTACGGCGCGCCGGTGAGCGACGAGCTCAAGGAGCGGATCCTCTACCGCAACTACGAGGAGCTGTACGGGGAGAAGAGGGGCTGACCGGTCGCACCCCCCGTGGTCCGGTGGGGGGACGGGTCTCCGACACCGCCGGTTGACCTAGGTGCGTCGGTGGCCCCGCGGCGAGCAGCCGTCCCGTCGGGTGCACGGCCGCGGCGGGGTGTGCCCGGTGCGCGTCCCGCCGGCGCGGTGCACGTCGGGTGGCGCGGTGCACATCCAGGTGTCGCCGTGCAGACGGTCGGAGGTGTGCACGGCCGCGTCGGGGTGTGCGCGGTGCGCCGTGGTGTGCCCGGTGCGCGTCCCGCCGGCGCGGTGCACATCGCGTGGCGCGGTGCACATCCAGGTGTCGCCGTGCAGACGGTCGGAGGTGTGCACGGTGCGGCGGGGTGTGCACGGTGCGCCGTGGTGTGCCCGGTGCGCGTCTCGCCGGCGCGGTGCACGTCGGGTGGCGCGGTGCACATCCAGGTGTCGCCGTGCAGACCGTGGGAGGTGTGCACGGTGCGGCGGGGTGTGCACGGTGCGCCGTGGTGTGCCCGGTGCGCGTCTCGCCGGCGCGGTGCACGTCGGGTGGCGCGGTGCACATCCAGGTGTCGCCGTGCAGACGGTCGGAGGTGTGCCCGGCCGCGTCGGGGTGTGCACGGTGCGGCGGGGGTGTGCCCGGTGGGCGCGGTGCACGTCGGGTGGCGCGGTGCACATCCAGGTGTCGCCGTGCAGACGGTCGGAGGTGTGCCCGGCCGCGTCGGGGTGTGCACGGTGCGGCGGGGTGTGCCCGGTGCGGCGGGGGTGTGCACGGCCGCGGCGGGGTGTGCACGGCGCGCCGGGGTGTGCACGGCCGCGGCGGGGTGTGCGCGGTGCGGCGGGGTGTGCACGGTGTGCACGGTGTGCGCGGTGCGGCGGGGTGTGCACGGTGTGCACGGTGTGCGCGGTGCGCCGCCGGGTGCACGGCGATCGGTGCACGGCGCGGCGCTGAGCGCCGGTGCCGCCCGGCGATCCCTGCCGGGCGGCACCGGCGGATCAGACGGCCGCGTCGAGGCCGCGCTCCTTGAGCAGTTCCCGCTGGTTCGGGTTGACCGAGGGCCGGAACGGGACCTCGGCCACGGTGGCGTCGACGGGCACGCCCGGGGTGTCGGCGAAGCGGTCCGGCAGGTGCACCGACAGCGCGGTGCCGACGCCCGACAGCCCCACCGGCACCCAGCCGAGCGAGATGTTGGTGCCCAGCTCCGGCGACCACCACGGCGAGGTGAGGTACCCGACGGGCGGGCCGTCCGGGGTCTCGCTGACCAGCCAGAAGTCGGGCGCGTACTCGTCGATCGGCTTGCCGCCGACCGTCATACCCACCATGACCGACCTGAACGGCGGCTCGCCCGCCTCGATCCGGCGCCGGGCGTCCTCCAGCGCGGCCTTGCCGACGTAGGTGGCCTCCTTGGACCGCGGCACCTGGTAGCCGAGGTTGACCTGGAATGGCAGGGTCTCCGAGTCCATGTCCTGGCCCCAGGACAGGATCCCGGCGGCCACGCGGCGGTGGTGGGCGGGGGCGATCACCCGCAGGTTGTGGCGGGCGCCCGCCTCCAGCACCGCGTTCCACATGTCCTCGGCGTGCAGGGTGGCGTCACGCAGGTAGATCTCGTAGCCCTTCTCGCCGGTGAAGCCGGTCTGGGAGACGATCACCGGGTGGCCGGCGACGGTGGCCTCCATGAGCCCGTAGGGCGGCAGGTCGGCGACCTCGGGCCCGACGAGGTCGCTCATGAGCCCGACGGACTTCGGCCCCTGGATCTGCACCGGCGCCACGTCGATCTCGGCGATCTGCACGTCGAACCGCGTGCCGACGTTCACCCCCTGTAGCCAGAGCATGAGATCGGTGTCCGAGAGGCTGAACCAGAACTCGTCCTCGGCGATCCGCAGCAGGACGGGGTCGTTGAGGATTCCGCCCTCCTCGTTGCAGAGGATCACGTAGCGGGCCCGCATCACGGGGATCTTCGTGGCGTCGCGGGTGATCACGAAGTCGACGAACGCCTCGGCGTCGCGGCCCTTGACCCGGATCTGACGTTCGACGGCGACGTTCCACATCGTGACGTCGTTGACCAGGGCGTCGTACTCGACGTAGGCGCCGCCGTCCTCGGGGCGGACGTAGCCGCGCGGGTGGTAGACGCGGTTGTAGACCTCCGCCCGCCAGCAGCCCGCCGCCATCGACAGGTGCCAGTAGGGCGACTTGCGGATCCGGGTGGAGATCAGCATCTCGACCGGGGTGGGGCCGGACTGGCGGAGGTTGATCGGGACCAGGCGGTCGGACTGGTCGACCGACGGGTGGTTGGGGTGGACGGACACGGCAGCATCGCTCGACATCTCGGCGGCTCCATCACTCGTGGACCAGCGGGTCTGCGCTGCAGGCGGTCTCCTGACTCCCGGCTCGCTGCGGCCCGCCGCCTTCCCAGGACCCTGCCGACCCAGTCGATGCGGTCGACGCCGTCCCAGTGGCGTGGTGGGGGCTGCTCCTCGGTCACAGTGGCGAGGACCGTGCCGGATTCACACCGGCTTCCCGTGGTCCTGCCGCGCGGCCGGAATGCTACGGCCGTCTCATGAAGTGGTCAACAAGTTCCATGATGTGGAACCTTGCGCCGTTCGGCCGCACCTGGCGACACGCCACGACATGTGGGGGTGTGCGGAGCGTGCAACCACGACATGTAGTGTCCGCCGTGCCGGCGGTCCGGGCCGCCCCGCACGGGGTGGTCCGGGGCAAGAGGGAACCCGGTGCGAGTCCGGGGCTGCCCCGCAGCGGTGAGTGGGAACGACCGCCGTCAACGACGCACTGGGCGCGAGCCCGGGAAGCGACGGCCAGTAGGTGCACGGGGACGTGCGCGCCCGCGAGTCCGAAGACCTGCCGCCGGTGCGCGTACCACCGGTGCGCGCCGTCCGGGACCCCCGTGGGAGGGGTCCGGGCCGACCGGCGTGCGGCCGGTCGCGCTCCCCCTCCCGGAACCCGGACGACGGTGTCCGAGCTCGCGAGGAGAGCTGTGACCGCACCCCCGACCCTGCCCCCGCCCCCGCCCCTGCCCCTGCCCCTGCCCCTGCCCCTGCCCCTGCCCCTGCCCCTGCCCCTGCCCCTGCAGCCCGCCCCGGCCGCCACCGTTCCCCCCGGCGTCCGCGTGATCCGCCGCGACGGCAGCACGTCCACATTCGATCCCGGCAAGATCTCGGTCGCGATGACGAAGGCGTTCCTGGCCGTCGAGGGCGGGGGCGCGGCGGCCTCCTCGCGGGTGCACCACCTCGTGCGTGAGCTCACCGGGCAGGTCACCGCGGCCTTGCTGCGCCACGTCCGCCCGGACGCGGCCCACGAGACGGCCCTGCACATCGAGGACATCCAGGACCAGGTGGAGCTCGCGCTGATGCGCGGCGGCCACCACAAGGTGGCCCGCGACTACGTGCTCTACCGCGAGGAGCACGCCCGGGCCCGCGCGAGCGCAGCCCCTGCCCCGGACGCGCCCGCCGTCGCGCAGCTCACCCTGCCGGACGGGACGCGCGCGCCACTGGACTGGGAGCGTGTCGAACGCGTCGTCGCCGAGGCCGTGGACGGCGTGCCCGACGTCGCCCCCGAGCCCGTCCTCGCCGAGATCCGGCGCACCGTCTACGACGGCATGCCGGCCGCCGAGCTGGCGCTGGCCCAGGTGATGGCCGCGCGCGTGCTCGTCGAGCAGGAGCCCGGCTACTCGACCGTCGCGGCCCGCCTGCTGCTCGACGACCTGCGCACCGAGGCCGTCTCACACCTCGCGGGGCACCGCGAGCAGCCCGGCCACGGGGAGATGGCGGGCCGCTACAGCGAGTACTTCCGCGGCTACCTCGCGCACGCCGTGGCGCTCGGCCAGGTCGACCCGGAGCTGCAGCGCTTCGACCTGGACCGGATGGCCGCCGCGATCCGTCCCGACCGCGACCTCGACTTCACCTTCCTGGGCCTGCAGACCCTCTACGACCGCTACTTCCTGCACGAGCGCGGCGTGCGCTACGAGCTGCCGCAGGCGTTCTTCATGCGCGTGGCGATGGGGCTCGCGGTGCGCGAGATCGACCGCGAGGCCCGCGCGGTCGAGTTCTACGAGGTGCTGTCGAGCTTCGAGTTCATGGCCTCGACGCCGACGCTGTTCAACTCCGGGACGACCCGCCCGCAGCTGTCGTCGTGCTTCCTCACGACCGTCGACGACGACCTGGAGTCGATCTTCTCGGCGTACCGCAACAACGCGCTGCTCGCGAAGTACTCCGGCGGGCTGGGCAACGACTGGACGCCCGTGCGCGGCCTCGGCGCCCACATCCGCGGCACCAACGGCACCAGCCAGGGCGTCGTTCCGTTCCTGAAGATCGCCAGCGACACCGCGATGGCGGTGAACCAGGGCGGCAAGCGCAAGGGCGCGGCCTGCGCGTACCTCGAGACCTGGCACATCGACGTCGAGGAGTTCCTCGACCTGCGCAAGAACACCGGCGACGACCGCCGCCGCACCCACGACATGAACACCGCCAACTGGGTGCCCGACGAGTTCCTGCGCCGGGTCGAGGCCGACGGGCGGTGGACGCTGTTCTCCCCGGACGAGACCCCCGACCTGCACGACCTGTACGGCGAGCCGTTCGCGCAGCGCTACCGCGCCTACGAGGAGGCGGCCGACCGCGGCGAGATCCGGGTGTTCCGGCGGGTGCGGGCCGTGGAGCTGTGGCGGCGGATGCTCACGATGCTGTTCGAGACCGGGCATCCGTGGATCACCTTCAAGGACCCGTGCAACCTGCGCTCGCCCCAGCAGCACGTGGGCGTGGTGCACTCGTCGAACCTCTGCACGGAGATCACCCTGAACACCTCCCGCGAGGAGGTGGCCGTGTGCAACCTCGGCTCGGTGAACCTCGCCGCGCACGTGACGGCCGCGGGGCTGGACACCGACAAGCTGCGCCGCACCGTGCGCACCGCGGTGCGGATGCTCGACAACGTGATCGACATCAACTTCTACACGATCCCCGAGGCGCGCCGCTCCAACCTGCGCCACCGCCCGATCGGGCTGGGGATCATGGGGCACCAGGACGCCCTGTTCGTGCAGGGCATCGCGTTCGCCTCCGACGCCGCGGTGGAGTTCGCGGACCGCAGCATGGAGCTGGTGTCGTTCCATGCCATCGACGCGTCCTGCGCGCTGGCCGCCGAGCGCGGCCGCTATGCGAGCTTCGACGGCTCGCTGTGGAGCCGCGGGATCCTGCCGGTCGACTCGCTGGCCCTGCTCGCGGCGGCGCGCGGCGAGGGTGAGCTGGACGTCGACACCTCCGCCACCCTGGACTGGGACGCCCTGCGCGAGCGGGTGCGCACCGTCGGGATGCGCAACTCCAACGTGATGGCGATCGCGCCCACCGCGACGATCTCCAACATCTGCGGTGTGGGCCAGTCCATCGAGCCGCAGTACCGCAACCTGTTCGTCAAGGCGAACATGTCCGGCGACTTCACCGTCGTCAACCCGCACCTGGTGCGCGAGCTCAAGGCACGCGGCCTGTGGGACCGGGTGATGGTCGCCGATCTCAAGTACTTCGACGGCTGCCTCGGCGAGATCGACCGCGTGCCCGCCGACCTGAAGGCGCGTTACGCCACCGCGTTCGAGGTCGAGCCGCGTTGGCTTGTGGCCGCGGCGGCGCGGCGCCAGAAGTGGATCGACCAGGCGCAGTCGCTGAACCTGTACGTGGACGCGCCGAGCGGGCGCGCGCTCGACGAGCTCTACCGCAGCGCCTGGCGGGCCGGGCTCAAGACCACCTACTACCTGCGGGCGCGGGCGGCGACCCAGGTGGAGAAGTCCACCCTCGCGGGCACCGACGGGCGGCTCACCGCCGTCCCGGCCACGGAATCAGCCGCGTCCGCTCCCCCGGCCCCGGCCGCCCCGCCCGTCCCCGACACCGGCACCGCCGTGCCCGCGGTCCTGCCCATTGCGGGCTCCGGGGGGACCGCCGTGCCCGCCGCCTGCCGCATCGACGACCCGGACTGCGAGGCCTGCCAGTGACCACCGCACCGACCGGCGCCGCACCGACCGGCGCCGCCTCGACCGGCACCGCCTCGACCAGCACCGCCCCGACGACGCCGGCGCCCGTCCCCCTCACCGGCCTCGAGGCGATCGACCGCTCCGGCGGCCGCGTCGAGGCCGGCAGCAAGCGGATGATCAACGCCCGCGCCGACGTCAACCAGCTCCTGCCGCTGCGCTACGGGTGGGCCTGGGAGCGCTACCTCGCCGCGTGCAGCAACCACTGGATGCCCACCGAGGTGGGCATGCAGGCCGACATCGCGCTGTGGCGCAGCCGCGACGGCCTCACCGGGGACGAGCGCCTGATGATCAGGCGCAACCTCGGCTTCTTCGCGACGGCCGAGTCGCTCGTCGCCAACAACATCGTGCTCGCCGTCTACCGCCACCTCACCAACCCGGAGTGCCGCCAGTACCTGCTGCGCCAGGCCTTCGAGGAGGCCGTGCACACCCACACGTTCCAGTACGTGTGCGAGAGCCTCGGGCTCGACGAGGGGGAGCTGTTCAACGCCTACCGCGAGGTCCCGTCGATCACCGACAAGGACGCCTGGGCGCTGGAGCACACGCAGGCCCTCGCCGACCCGGACTTCCGCACCGGCACCCCGGCCGCGGACCAGGCGTTCCTGCGCGACCTCGTGGCCTTCTACGTGGTGTTCGAGGGGATGTGGTTCTACACCGGCTTCGCGCAGATCCTCTCGCTCGGGCGGCGCAACAAGATGGTGGGCGTCGCCGAGCAGTACCAGTACATCCTGCGCGACGAGTCGATCCACCTGAACTTCGGCGTCGACGTCGTCAACCAGATCAGGATCGAGAACCCGCACCTGTGGACGGCGGAGTTCGCGGCGGGGATCCGGCGGATGCTGCACGAGGGCTACGAGCTGGAGGTCGCCTACGCCCGCGACACGATGCCGCGCGCGCTGTTGGGCCTCTCGGCCGAGCAGTGCGCGCAGTACCTGCGCTTCGTCGCGGACCGCCGGGCCCGCCAGCTCGGGCTGGAGCCGCTGTTCGGCGAGGTCGAGAACCCGTTCCCGTGGATGAGCGAGGCGATGGACCTGGCCAAGGAGAAGAACTTCTTCGAGACGCGGGTGACCGAGTACCGCACCGGCGGCACGCTCACCTGGGACTAGCCACGTGATCGCCGTTCGCGGGACATGGGGTGCAGCAGCGCCCGTCAGATCCCGCGACCGGCGGTCACGGCCCGGGCGCTCGCCCGCGCAGCTCCCGTTTGAGGATCTTCCCGGCCGCGCTCTTGGGTAGCGCGTCGATGAAGACGATCTCCTTCGGCTTCTTGAACGACGCGAGCCGGTCCCGGCAGTGCGCGACCAGCGCTGCCGGGTCCGGCCGGGTCCGGTCCGGCTCGGCCACGACGAAGGCGCACACCGACTCGCCCCAGTCCGGATCCGGCCGTCCGATCACCGCGACCTCACGGACGTCCGGGTGGGTGAGCAGGACCTCCTCCACCTCGCGGGGATACACGTTGCTGCCGCCGGTGATGATCACGTCCTTCGCCCGGTCGGTGAGGTGGAGGTGGCCTCCCGCGTCGAGGTGGCCCAGGTCGCCGGTGTGCAGCCAGCCGTCGCGCAGGGCGCCGTCGGTCGCGGCGGCGTCCGCCCAGTAGCCGCGCATGACGACGTCGCCGCGCACGCACACCTCGCCGTCCACTCCGGCGGGGACCGGTCGACCGCCCGGGTCCACCACGCGCACCTCGACGCCGGTGAACGCCCGCCCGCAGGACAGCGCCCGGTCCGGGTCCGCGTCCAGCTCGGCCGCCGTCGCGGGGGGCATCACGGTGATCGTCATGGGGGACTCGCCCTGCCCGTAGATCTGGGTGACGACCGGGCCGAACGCCGCGGTGGCCGCGCGCAGGTCGGCGAGGTAGAGCGGCGCGCCGCCGACCACGATGCTGCGCAGCGCGGACAGGTCGTGGCCGGTCCGCCCGCGCGCCAGGACCATCCGCTTGAGCATGGTCGGCGCGACGAACGCGGCGTGGCTGGCCCCGTGGTGGGCGAGCAGGGCGAGGTAGTCGCCCGCGTCGAAGCCGCGGGCCGTCGAGATCACGTTGTGTGCGGCGCGGCCGACGGCCGGCAGCAGGTACAGCCCGCTGCCGTGGGTGAGCGGTGCCGCGTGGACGAACACGCTGCCGGGCGCGACCCGGTCGATGTCGGCGTAGTAGCGCAGCGTCATGCCGAGCAGGTTGCGGTGGGTCAGCGTGGCGCCCTTGGGGCGCCCTGTCGTGCCCGACGTGTAGAACAGCCACGCCGGGTCGTCGGGCGCGGTCTCGGCCATCGCGATCGGCGTGTCGGTGACGTCCGCGAGGTCGGTGCCGGGCCCGTCGCCCGCGTGCAACACGTGCGTCCCGGCCGGCAACCCCTCGGCGGCGGCCGCGGTCTCCGGCGCCACCAGGACGGCCCCCGCCCCGCAATGCCCGACGACGTAGGAGACCTCCTGCGGGTGCAGGTGCCAGTTGAGCGGGACCGCGACCAGCCCGGCCCAGAACGCCGCGAACAGCGTCTCGACCAGCTCCGGCGCGTTCGGCAGCAGCAGCACGAGCCGGTCGCCCGGCTTGAGGCCCATGCGGACCAGCCCCGCGGCCAACCCGGCGACCCGGTCACGGAGATCGGCGTAGCCGGCCGAGCGGTCGCCGAAGGTCCAGGCCGGTCCGCCGGGTTCCCGGGTCGCACCGGCGGCCAGCAATCCCGCGACGTTGTGCACCTGCCGCCTCCCTGCGGTCGGCCCCCTTCCGCCGGGAGCGTATCCGCGCGGGGGGCCGCGGTACGCCCGCCGCGGAGGCAAAGCGATGGCGAAAGGATTTCCTCCGCGCACATGTGAGGGAGCGGCCGGTGCTGGGCAGCATGGCGGCTGCCGGACGACCGCGGTCGCCGGGTGTCGCATCGGAATGAAGGAGACCGTCAATGACCACGGGAATCGCGGACATCGGAATCGACTATCCGACATCGGGGTTGATCCGCCCCGTGTCCGACGAGGAGCGCGCCGCCTACGCCCGCGACGGCGCGGCGGTGGTCCGGGGGGTCATCCCGCAGGACTGGGTGGACTTCATGCGGGAGGCCGTGACGCGGCGGGTCGAGGCGTCGGACTCGTCGTCGCAGAACTACGCCGACGACGGTGACCCGCGGTTCTTCTCGCTGACCTTCCCCTGGATGTTCGACGACGCGTTCAAGGCCTGGGCGATCCACGGACCGCTGGTCGACGTCGCGCGGCAGGTGCTCACCGACGCGCAGAGGATCATCTTCTTCTACGACCAGATCTTCGTGAAGGAGCCGGGGGCGACCAAGCCCACCCCGTGGCACCAGGACCTGCCCTTCCTGCCGGTGAAGGGCGAGCAGCAGGTCCGCCTGTGGGTCCCGTTCGACAAGGTCACCGCCGACGGTGGCGCCGTGCACTACCTGCGGGGTTCGCACCTGTGGGGCAAGATCTACCACCCGATCGGCTTCAAGAAGATCCCGGAGATCACCAACACCTACCTCAACTCGCCCTACGAGGACATGCCGGACTTCGAGGCCGACTACGACACCTACGACTGGCTGGTCGCCGAGGCCGAGCCCGGCGACCTCCTGCTCCACGATCCGCGCACGGTGCACGGTTCGCTGGGCAACCGGACCTCGCGCTACCGGCGGGCCATCACCAGCTTCTACGTCGGGGACCGCGCGACGTGGAACCCGCACGCCGCCAACATGTTCCACAACAAGAGCCTGACCGGCCACGTCACCGCACCCGACCTGGAGGCGGGCGGCTCGATCGAGTGCGACATGTTCCCGCAGGTCTGGCCCTGACCGGAGGGCCGAGCCGGCTGTCGCGACCGCACAACGCACCTCCCGCGGTTTTTCGCGGACGGACATGTCTCGACGTCCCCGTCCGGTGGTTCAGTTCAGCATCGAACCACCGACGGTCGTGTTTCTCGACGAGGAGGTTAGGAATGCGGGTAGGAAACCAGGAGATATTGCTCCCCGTGACGATGGTGGGCAAATACCCGGAACCGCGGTGGTGGAAGGGGCAGGCGTTCGCGCGCTACCCCGGCAGGCCCGGGAGGATCGCCTTCGACTCGATCTCCGAGGAGGCCTACCAGGACTGCATCGAGTGCATCGTCGGCGACCAGGAACGTGCCGGTCTGGACATCGTCGCCGACGGGCGCGTCTTCGACGGCGAGGACTCCTACGGGCAGCTGCTCTACCACTACATGGAGCGGATGACCGGCATGGAGCTCGACGGACCCAACATCGGGGTACCGATCTACAGCATGCTCTACGCGCCGACGTGCGTCGGCGAGGTGCGCCGCCGCTACCCGTTCCACCTCGACACGCTCAAGGCGATGCGCCGGGTGACCGACCGGCCGATCAAGGTCTCCTACACCGGGGTCGGCGCGATGACGGCGGCGACGAACGACACCTACTACCGCGACATCAAGGCGCTCGGCGCCGCCATCGCCACGGCGGTCAACGAGGACCTGAAGGCGCTCGCGGGGCTGGGCGTGGACATCATCCAGCTCGACGAGTTCGTCTGGCCCTACGGCATGGGCGACTGGGAGATCGACTGCCTGAACACGGCGGTCAAGGACGTCGACGCGCAGATCTGGCTGCACGTGTGCTGGGGCAACCTGGGCTCCTCGCCGTCCTACCTGCCCTACGAGGGCGACGACGAGCACCGGAGCGAGCTCGGCGTGTACGACGTGGCCCGCCGCCCGCGCGGGGCGACCGACGCGACGCAGCGGGCGCGCAACATCTTCCCGAAGGTCTTCGGGGCCGACATCGACGTGCTCAACTACGAGGTCGGCCGGGTCGGGCCGCACGACCTCGAGCCGCTGGCCGAGAACAACTGGGACAAGCCCTTCGTCGCAGGCGTCGTCGACGTCAAGCAGGTCACCGTGGAGACCGCCGAGGAGATCGCCGACCGGATCCGCGCGGTGATGAAGTACGTGCCGATCGAGCGGCTCGGGATCATGCCGGACTGCGGCCTGCCCAACCTCAAGCGCTGGATCGCGCAGTGCAAGCTCACCGCGATGGTGGAGGCGGCGGAGATCATCCGCGCGGAGCACGCCGCGCAGGCGGCGCAGGCGGCACAGCAGCCCGTCCCGGTGAGCTGATCACCCGACCGTCCTCAGCCGCGTCCCGGCCCTGTCGGTGTCCCCGGTGTCCCCGGTGTCCCCGGCGCCGACAGGGCCAGGATCTTGCAGGCCAGCTGGATCCGGAACAGGTCCTCCTGGTCGTCGAGGGAGAACCCCGCGAGGTCGCACACCCGCTTGAGCCGGTAGGACACCGTGCGGTGGTGGATGCACATCAGCTCCGCGGTGCGCCGCGTGCTGCACCCCGCCGAGATGTAGACGCCGAGGGTGCGGGTCAGCTCGGTGCCACGCCGGGCGTCGTAGGCGAGCACGGGCCCCAGCTGGCGGTGCGCGAACCCGTCCAGGTCGTCGCGCGAGCTGGGGGAGAGCAGGAACTGGAGCACGCCCAGGTCCTCGAAGACCGCGGGCTCGCACGGCTGCGCCACCGCCGAGCGCGCGACCTGTGCCTGCCGCCACCCCTGGGGGAACCCGGCCACCTCGTCGACGGCGCCGCCGACGCCGATCGCCGCGGTCATCCCCTCGGGCCAGCGGATCGCCGCGAGTGCGCGGGCCAGGTGCCGCGCGTTGTCGAGCGAGTCCCCGGTCCCACTCGGGACCACCAGCGCGAAGGTGTTGGCCCGCCGGGCCAGGACGGCACCGGTGCGGGCGGCGTCGAGCGCCTGGGTGATCAGCCGCGCGCAGGTGCCGCGGGCGCGTTCGAGCAGTTCCGGGCTCCAGCCTTCGCTCGCCGCGCCGCAGGCCAGCCCGCGCAGGGTGATCGCCACGACGCGGGCGGGCAGGGCGAAGGCGGCACCGAGGTGGCGGGCCCGCACGGCCGCCTCTACCGAGTCCGGCAGCCGCCCGTCGAGCAGGTCCCAGACGAACTCGGCCTGCAGCCGCCGCGCGGCGGCGACCGCCGCCTCCTCCCGGGCGAGCAGCAGCGCGCTCACGACCGCCGCCTGGGTGGCCGCGAGCCGGTCCCCGGCGGTCGGCGTGGCGGGCAGCGCCAGGCCCAGCCACCCGAACGTCACCCCGCCCGCCCGGACCGGGGAGACCAGGAGCCACGACCCGTCGTCCTGGCGCAGGCAGAGCGGGGTCGCCACCTCGTCGATCTCCCCGGCGCCGGAGCCCGCGGCCCGCTGCACCGCCCCGGCCAGCCGGTCCGGCAGCCGCGCGGGGGCGCCGAGCGTCCGGCCGTCCTCGGTGACGACGACGGCGGTGCCCCCGGTGAGCGTGCCGACCGCGCGCGCGAGCGCGCCGACGTCCCCGCCCTCCACCGCGATGCGGGTGAGCTCGCCGTGGATCCGGAGGTCCCGTTCGGCCGCGTCGTGGCGTTGCTGCAGGTCGCGGTTCGCCGCCTCCAGGCGCTCCGCGCGCATGCGCTGGGCGTGGTGGCGCTGCGCGTTGTGGATCGCCGCGCCGCAGAGTTCGGCGAACCCGGCGAACAGCGCCTCGTCGGCGTCGGTGAAGGCCTGGCGGCGGCGTCGCCAGGCGCACAGCACCCCGGTCAGCGCCCCGTCCCAGACCAGCGGCACGGCGATCGCCGAGCAGGTCCCCTCCACGTCGGACAGCGCCATGAACTCCGGCGCCGAGCGCGGATCGGTCGAGTAGTCGTCGAGGCGCTGCGGGCGGCCCGACTCCACGACCCGGCCGGCGAGGCCCTGGCCGGTGCGGATGCGCAGCCGTGCGACCTCGTGCCGGGTCGCGCCCATCACCCGCTGCATCTCCAGGTACTCCCCGGAGGCGTCGCGCAGCATCACGCCGGCGATCTCGGCGCGCATCAGCGCGGCGATGCCGTCGGCGACCGAGACCATCACCTCGTCCGGGTCGAGGGAGCCCACCACCCGGCCGGCGAACCCGCGTGCCAGCAGGTCCGGCCGGTGCCCGCCGCCCGCCCAGTCGACCAGCTCGCCGACCGCACGCAGCGCCTCCAGGTCCGCGTCGGAGAACGGGACCAGCGCCGTGCGGGTCACCACGACGTCCGTGCGTGGGTCCACGGTGACCGCCGCGACCGGCCGTCCGGCGTGCGCGCTCGTCCCCTCGTCGGGGCGACGCTCCAGAACCCCGGCGAGGTCACCCCGCGCGGCCAGCACCACCGGCTGCCCGTCCTGCCAGCGCACCACGGCGGCGGCGTCCGCCCCGACCAGCGGGCGCACCGCGCGCACGGCCGTCTCGGCGACCGCGGGGAGCCCTCCGGCGGCCGCCGCGGCGAAGTCGTCGATCACCCGCGGCCAGCGCGGCCTGCGCCTCGGCTCGCCGGTCCGCGCGGGCACTGTGCTGTCGACGGTGTGGCTGTCGACGATGTGCGTCGAGCCGGTCACGCGCCCAGTGAACCACCGGGACGGCCAGGTGCGACATTGCGCGAGCGCACGAAAGACCGGCAGGTTCGTTTCCCCACCGCACAACTTGCGCACAATCCCTGCTCCCGGAGGTTCCGGATGCCCCCGCACGATCTCGCGACCGTCGTGGCGGACTACGTCGCGGCGTGGAACTGCGCCGACGAGGCCGACCGGCGTGCGCTCCTGCAGCGCTCCTTCGCCGTGGACGGCCGCTACGCCGATCCGGGCGTGCGGATCGAGGGGCGCGAGGCCCTGGTCGGGCACGCCCGCCGGTTCGCGACGCGGTGGCCGGGCGCGGTGATCGAGCTGACCAGCGCCGTCGACGCGCACGGCGACGCCGCCTGCTTCACCTGGCGGGTGGCCGGGCCGGACGGCGGGCCGGTGCACGAGGGGATCGACGTGGTGGTCGCCGGCCCGGACGGGCGGCTGCAGGAGGTGCGCGGGTTCTTCGGGGCCTACCGCAGCCCGCACGCGGCCCGACCCCGGTGACCGTCCGGTTGTGTCCGCTCCACCAAGATGCGGGCCCCGGCTTTCCCACCCGGCCATTCACGCAGGCCGGGACGCGGACCTAGCGTCGGTCTCCCGCATCGGCCGCGGTGGCCGGTGCCGGCCCGGGAGGCGGTGGTGGCGTGCTCGACGACGGTGGCGCGGACGGTGGCGCGGACGGTGGCGCGGCTGGTGGTGCGGACGATGGCACCGCTGGTGGGGGACTTCCGCCGGTCGCGGTGGTGACGGGGGGTGCGTCCGGGATCGGCCGGGCCACCTGTGCGCGGCTGCTCGCCGAGGGGATGCGCCTGGCCGTGCTGGACCTGGACGGCGAGGCGGCCGGGGAGGTGGCCGGGCCGGACGGTCTCGGCCTCGCCGCGGACGTCGCCGAGGAGGCCGACGTGCAGCGCGCGTTCGATGCGGTGTTCGACCGCTTCGGCCGGGTCGACGTCCAGGTGAACAACGCCGGCATCCACGGGGGCCCGGCCGCGACGCTGCTGCACACCACCTCGGTGCAGGACTACGACCGGATCGCCGCGGTGAACAGCCGGGGTGTGTTCCTCTGCAGCAGGGCCGTGATCCCCTCGATGATCCGGCAGGGCGGCGGGCACATCATCACGGTCGCGTCGGTCGCGGCGCAGATCGTGTTTCCCGGCAAGGCCGCCTACAACGCGTCCAAGGGGGCGGCGCTGATGCTGGCCCGCTCGATCGCCGTGGACTACGCGGCGCACGGCATCCGGTCCAACGCCGTCTGCCCCGGCTACACCGAGACGCCGATGACGCGGTGGCGGATGGAGATCCCGGAGCTGCGCAAGGAGGTGGAGGCCCGGATCCCGCTCGACCGGGTGGCCCAGCCGGACGAGATCGCCGACGCGATCGCGGTGCTGGCGTCGGGTCGGATGCGGTACATGACGGGCCACGCCCTGATCGTCGACGGCGGCTGGACGGCGCTCTGAGCGGTGTCAATGTCCGGTCATTACGGCCGCTCTGCGGCCTTGCTGATCACAGTCGATGTGGCTACGCTCACAGTGGAATGTCCGATCATTTTGGTGGCATCGCGGCCCGCTCCCAGCGGCGTCCGGGCCGCCGGAACCATGAGGAGCCGGTCGTGACCGAATCTGCGCTCGACCCCACCTTCTACCGCTCGGCCGCAGACGCCGCCGCCGCTCCGGCGGAGGAGCTGGCCTACGTGGTCGCCTTCGACCGCTCGGGGCAGAAGCACGACGCGATGACCGTCGTCGACGTCAACCCGAGCTCGGCCGACTACGGTCGAGTCGTCGGCTGGACCGACGTCCCCGCCCTGGGCGACGAGTTGCACCACTTCGGCTGGAACGCATGCTCCAGCGCGCTCAAGCACGAGGGGCACGACATGTCCGGCCTCGCCCGGCGCTACCTGCTCGTGCCGGGCCTGCGCTCGTCGAACATCTACGTCCTGGACACCGGCGAGGACCCGCGCGCGCCCCGGCTGGTCAAGACGATCGACGGCAAGGAACTCTCGGAGAAAGCCGGGTACTCCCGTCCGCACACCCTGCACTGCGGCCCGGACGGGGTGTTCCTGACCTGCCTCGGCGGCCCCGAGGGCGACGAGGACGGGCCGGGCGGGATCGCGCTGCTCGACCACACGACCTTCGACGTCGTGCGGGCCTGGGAGACCGACCGCGGCCCCCAGCACTTCCACTACGACGCCTGGTGGCATCTCAACCAGAACGTGCTGATCTCCAGCGAGTGGGGCAGCCCGTCGATGATCGAGAACGGGATCGTCCCCGAGCTGCTGCTGGGCGGGAAGTACGGCCACGCCGTGCACTTCTGGGATCTCAAGGAGGGCCGCCACGTCCAGCGGATCGACCTCGGCGCCGAGCATCAGATGGCACTGGAGGTCCGGCCGTCCCACGATCCCGAGGCGATGTGGGGGTTCGTCGGCGTCGTGGTGTCCACCAAGGACCTGAGCGGTTCGGTGTGGCGGTGGTTCCGCGAAGGTTCCGAGTGGCGGATGGAGAAGGTCATCACGATCCCGGCCGAGCCGGCCGACCCGGACCTGCTCCCGCCACTGCTCAAGGGCTTCGGCGCGGTCCCGCCGGTGATCACCGACATCGACCTCTCCGTGGACGACCGGTTCCTCTACGTCTCCTGCTGGGCCACGGGCGAGATGAAGCAGTACGACGTCACCGACCCGGCGCACCCCGTGCAGGTCGGCTCCGTCCGTCTCGGTGGCATCGTCGGGCGCACCCCGCACCCGGCACGCCCGGACATGCCGCTGGCGGGCGGCCCGCAGATGGTCGAGGTGAGCCGCGACGGGCGCCGCGTCTACTTCACCAACTCGCTCTACGGGGCGTGGGACGACCAGTTCTACCCGGACGGCGTGGGCGCGTGGATGGCCAAGCTCGACGCCGACCCGAACGGCGGGCTGTCGATCGACGAGTCGTTCTTCCCGCACGGCGACGACTTCCGCGGCCTGCGGGCCCACCAGATCCGGCTGCAGGGCGGCGACGCGTCGTCGGACTCCTACTGCTACCGCTGAGCCCCCACCCCGAGCCCACCCTGACCCCACCCGCCCGCCCCGTGCGCCAGACTGCGCGGGTGCGGGCGGGCAGCTCGGTACTGGTGGGGCGGTCGGCGGAACTGGCCGCCGGGCTGGGGTTCGTGCGTCGCGGCCTCGGCGGGCGGGGCGGGACGCTCGTGCTGGCGGGCGAGGCCGGGGTCGGCAAGTCCCGGCTCGTGCACGAGCTCGCCGAGCGGGCGCGCGGCGAGGGTGCCGCGGTGCTGACGGCGCGCGCGGTCGCCGGATCGTCGACGCCCCTGCGGCTGGTCAGCGAGGTCGCGACCGCGGCCTGGGGGCTCGCCGGGTCCGCGGCGCACGAGGGCGCAGCGCTGCGCCCGTTCCGGCCGGTGTTGGCGCACGTCGCCCCGGTCGGCGAGGACCCGGGCGCCCGCGCCGCCGCGCCGGTGCTCGCCGCCGCCGTCGCCCAGTTGCTGGAGTGCCTCGGGCCGTGCGTCGTGTGCCTGGAGGACCTGCACTGGGCCGACCCCGTCTCGGTCGACGTCGTCGAGTGCTGGGTCGACCACCCCGTACCGGTCGCGCTGGTGGTGACGACCCGCGACGACGAGCAGTCCCCCGCACCCGCGCAGGCCCGCCGCTGGGTCGCCCGCGGTGCGGCCGAGCAGCTGCGGCTGCGGCGGCTCGACGAGCGGGCGAGCCTCGCGATGGCGCGGGAGTGTGCGGGTGCGCGGCTCGACGACGCCGCGCTCGCCGAGCTGACCGCCCGGGCCGAGGGCCTGCCGCTGCTGGTGGAGGGCCTGGTGGAGCAGGCCGTCCGGGACGACGGGCGGGTGGTCCCGGAGTCGTTCGCGGACCTGGTCCGTGCCCGGACGGCCCGGCTGAGCCGGCTGCAGCGGCAGGTGCTGCAGGTGGCGGCGGTGCTGGGCCGCGACATCGCCGAGCCGGTGCTGGAACGGGCCGTCACGGCGTCCGCGGCCCGCGCGGCGACGGCCGTGCCCGAGGCGCTGCGGGCCGGGGAGCGCGCGGGCCTGCTGGCGCGGGACGCGCGCGGCTACCGGTTCGGGCACGCCCTGGTCGTGGACGCGCTGCTCGCGGAGCTGACCGAGGGGGAGCGGGCCCGGCTGTGCCGGCACGCCGCGCATGCGGTCGCCCCCGATGGTGGCGGGAGCGAGGGACCGGCGCCCGCCGCGCAGGTGGTGACGGCGGCGGACCTGTACGCGCGGGCGGGCGACCGGGTGGCCGCCGTCGGGCTGCTGCTGCGCGCCGGACGGGCCGCGGCCGCGCGGGGGGCGCTGCCCGCCGCCGTCGCGCTGCTGGACCGGGCCGTCGCGCTCGGGGGCGCCGACACGCCGGTCGAGCTGGAGCGCGACCTGCTCGACGCCGTCGTGGCCTGCGGTGACGCCGCCGCGGCCCGCACGGTGGGGGAGCGGCTGCTGGCCCGGCTGGAGGACCCGCTGCACCCCGCGGCTCGGGCGGGGCTGCCGGTGTCGGTGCACCTGCAGCTGGCGCTCGCGGAGATCGGCTCCGACGACGCGCGCGCGGCCCGCCACGTGCGCCTGGCACGCCGCGCCGCGGCACGCGACGAGGAGCTGCTCGCGCAGGTCGACGCGGTGGACGCGCTCGCCACCCTGGAGTCGGCGAGGGCGGACCGGCTGGTCGTCGCCGAGGCGCTGGCCCGGCGCGCGATCGACCGCGCGGAACCCCGGGGCCTGACCAGGGTGGCCGCCACCGGCTACGAGGTGCTCGGCCGCTGCCTGCGCATGCGTGACCTGGCCGCCGGGGAGGCGGCGTTCACCCGTGAGCTCGCGCTCGCCGACCGGTCCGGGGACGTCCTGGCCCGCGTCCGGGCGCTGGGCGAGCTGGGCACCATCGACCTGCTGCGCGACCTGGACCCGAGCCGGCTGACGGCCGCGCGGGAGGCGGCGGTCGCCGCCGGCGCGCTCGGGCTCGCCGCGGGATACGACATCAACCTCGTCGTCGCCGCGCTGTTCGCGGGCCGCCACGCCCAGGCTCTGGCCGCGGCGCGCGGGTGCGAGCGGCTGGCGCAGCGCCTGGGCCTGGTCGGGGTGGCCGACACCGCGCGGATGTGGCAGGCCACCGTCGCCGCGTACCGCGGCGACACCGCGGCCGTCGAGGCGGGGCTCGCCCGCATCCACGACCGCGACGCGCTCGACCTCGCCGTCGCGGAATGGGGGCTGTGCCGGGCGATGCTCGCCCTGGTCCGCGAGGACCGCTCCGGCGCGCACGACGCGTTCGCCACCGCCGACGCGCTCGCCCGCCGTCGGGCCCCGCTGCTCGGCAACGTCTCCGGCGGCCCCGGTCTGCTGCTGCGGCTGGTCGACGGCGGGGCGTCCCCGCCGGCGGGTGACCCGGCTGCGGCAGCCGACCCCGCCGCCGACCCCGCCGCCGACCCCGCCGCCGACCCCGCCGCCGACCCCGCAGCCGACCCCGCAGCCGACCCGGCCGGGTTCGACGTGCGCTGGGACCGCATGCACCACGGCTTCTGCGCCGCAGTGGTCGCCGGGCGCCGCGGCCGCCGCCCCGAGGCCGAGGCCGCGCTGCGCGTCGCCCGCGAGGCGGCGGCGGCCTACGCCCTGCACGGCCCGCTCTACCTGCGGCTGGTCGCGGAGGCCGCGCTGCGCGACGGGTGGGGCGAGCCCGTGGCCTGGCTGCTCGAGGCCGAGGCGGCGTTCGTCGCGCTCGGCCTGCCCGCGCCGGTGTCGGCCTGCCGCGGGCTGCTGCGGGCCGCGGGGGTCCCGCTCGGGCGCAGCGGGCAGCCGGCCGAGCACCGCGTGCCCGCCACCCTGCGCGGGCTCGGCGTCACCGCCCGCGAACACGAGGTCCTCGACCTGCTCGGCGACCGGCTCACCAACCGCGAGATCGCCGCCCGGCTGCACCTGTCGGTACGCACCGTCGAGAAGCACGTCGCGAGCCTGCTGACCAAGCTCGACGCGCCCTCCCGGATCGAGCTGGGTGGCCGCGCCCGGCTGTTGGGTGGCGACCACCCATGACCGGGCGCTGTGCGGGCGACACGCTGGCTCCCGTCGGAATACGCCCACCGCAAGGGAGACCACGATGGACCCCCTGACCGCCCTCGAAGCAGGCTACGACCGCCTCGGCCTGCTCGCCTCGCGCATCGATCCGGAGAGCCTCGACGCCCCCACCGAGCTGCCCGGCTGGGACGTGCGCACCCTGCTCGACCACACCCTGGCCTTCAGCGTCCTCATGACCGACGCCGCGAACGGAGCCCCGATGCCGGACGCACCGCCGAGCGGGATCGTCGGGTCCGACCCGGTCGGCGCGGTGGCCGAGACGGTGCTCGACAGCCTGGCCGCCTGGCGCCGACCCGGCGCGCTCGAGGCCGTCGTCGCCACGCCGCTGGGCCCGCTGCCCGGTGCCCACGCGGTCTCGTTCGTGGTCATGGAGGTGGCCGTGCACGGCACCGACCTGGCCCGCGCCACCGGCCAGGACGACGGCATCGATCCCGAGCTCGCCGCCACCGTCCTGGCCGTCCTGCAGGGCATGCCGCTGGACGACATCCGGGCGACCGGTCGGTTCGGGCCCGAGGTCCCGGTCCCGGCCGGCGCCGACGCCGCCGACCGGGTCCTCGGCCTCACCGGCCGCCGCCCCTGATCCGCCGGGGGATCGTTCAGCGCAGGGACCGCGCCGCGGCCACGAGGTTGCGCAGCGACGCGACGACCTCCGCCTCCCCGCGGGTCTTGAGCCCGCAGTCCGGGTTGACCCACAGCCGTTCCCGGCCGACGTGGTGCTGGGCGGCGAGCAGCAGGACCCCGATGGTCGTGGGGTCGGGGACCTGCGGGGAGTGCACGTCGTAGACGCCGGGTCCGAGCGCGCGGGGCACACCGGGGCCGAGCTCGGCGAGGACCTCCATCTTCGAGCGGGCCGCCTCCACCGTCGTCACGTCCGCGTCGAGGGCGTCGATCGCCTCGATCACGTCACCGAACTCCGAGTAGCACAGGTGGGTGTGGATCTGGGTGGAGTCCGCGACCCCGCCGGTGGCCAGCCGGAACGCGTCGACGGCCCACTGCAGGTACGCGGACCGGTCCGCGGCGCGCAGCGGCAGCAGCTCCCGCAGTGCGGGCTCGTCGACCTGCACGATCCGCAGCCCCGCGGCCTCCAGGTCGTGGACCTCGTCGCGCAGCGCGAGCCCCACCTGGTGGGCGGTGTCGGCGAGCGGTTGGTCGTCGCGGACGAACGACCACGCGAGGATCGTCACCGGGCCGGTCAGCATCGCCTTCATGGGCTTGCCGGTGAGCGACTGCGCGTACGTCGACCACTCCACGGTGATCGGCGCGGGCCGGGAGACGTCGCCGTGCAGGATCGGCGGGCGCACGCAGCGGCTGCCGTAGGACTGCACCCAGCCGTGTTCGGTGGTGGCGAACCCGTCGAGGTGCTCGGCGAAGTACTGCACCATGTCGTTGCGCTCCGGCTCGCCGTGCACGAGCACGTCCAGGCCGATGTCCTCCTGCAGTGCCACCACCCGGGCGATCTCGGCGCGCATCCGCTCGCGGTACCCGCCCTCGCTCAGCCGCCCGGCCCGGTGCGCGGCGCGGTCCGCCCGGATCGCGGAGGTCTGCGGGAACGAGCCGATCGTCGTCGTCGGCAGCTCCGGCAGCCGCAGGTGCGCGCGCTGGGCGGCGGCGCGTGCCGCCGCGGCGCCGCGGCGATGGTGGTCCGGGCCCAGGGCGTCCAGCCGGGCGCGGACACGGTCGTCGCGGCGCACCGTCCACCGGGCCCGCGCGGCCCGGGCCTGCGCGCGCTGCCCGTCGACATCCTCGCCGCGCAGTGCGCGGCCGAGCAGGACGACCTCGTCGAGCTTCTGGCGGGCGAACGCCAGCCGCTGCGCCACCTCGGGGGCGAGCCGCTGCTCGGCGGTGAGGTCGTACGGGACGTGCAGCAGCGAGCACGACGTCGAGACCTCGACGGCCCCGGCGCTGCCGAGCAGGCGGGCCGCGCGTTCGAGGGCGAGGTCGAGATCGGTGCGCCACACGTTGCGCCCGTCGACGATGCCCGCCAGCACCGCCTTCGTGGCGAGGTCCGGCAGGGCCGCGGCGGCGTCCAGGTCGGCCGCACCCGCGACGAGGTCCAGCGCCAGCGCCTCGACCGGCGCCTCGGCGAGGATCGGCAGGGCCGGGCCCAGGGCACCGAAGTAGCCCGCCACCACCAGCCGGGGGCGCCGCGGGGCCCGGCCCAGCACGTCGTAGGCGCGGCGCAGCACGGCCAGCTCGGCAGGCGTGCGGTCCGCGGCGAACGCCGGCTCGTCCAGCTGCACCCAGCCCGCGCCCGCGTCGGCGAGCTCCGCGAGCAGCTCGGTGTAGACGGCGAGCAGCGGCTCCAGGAGGTCCAGCGGGACGAACCCGGCGGGCGCCCCGGGGGCGGGCTTGGCGAGCAGCAGGAACGTCACCGGGCCGAGCAGGACGGGGCGGGTGTCGAGCGCCAGCTCCAGCGCCTCGCGGTACTCCTCGACGGGCTTGCGGTCGGTGAGTGCGAACCGCGTGCCCGGGCCCAGCTCGGGCACGAGGTAGTGGTAGTTGGTGTCGAACCACTTCGTGAGCTCGAGGGCCTCGGCACCGCCGTGCCCGCGGGCCATCGCGAACATCTCGTCGAGCGGGTCGAGGCCCGCCTCGCGGAACCGCTCGGGCACCGCGCCGACGACGCGCGCGGCGTCGAGCACCTGGTCGTAGAAGGAGAACGTGTTCGACGGGACCTGGTCCAGGCCGGCGTCACGCAGCTCCCGCCAGGCGGCCCGGCGCAGGCCCGCGGCGGTGTCGCGCAGCGCGTCCACGTCGATGCGGCCCGCCCAGTAGGCCTCGCAGGCCTGCTTCAGCTCCCGGCGGGGCCCGATCCGCGGATAGCCCAGCACGGTGGTGCCCGGACCGGTGGGGACCGTGGGGGTGGGAACGGTGGGGATCAACAGCTCTCTCCTCGCGAGCGTGTCCGGCGATCGGCGGATCGCGGTGCGCGGCGAGGACCCGACGGCGTGCAGCGCCGTCGGTCTGCTGTCCCGGCCGGCCCACCCACGAGGCCCGCGGATCGGCGCGCACCGGCGGTGCGCGCACCGGCGGCAGGTCTTCGGACTCGCGGGCGCGCACGTCCCCGTGCACCTACTGGCCGTCGCTTCCCGGGCTCGCGCCCAGTGCGTCGTTGACGGCGGTCGTTCCCACTCACCGCTGCGGGGCAGTCCCGGATTCCCACCGGCTTCCCTCTTGCCCCGGACCACCCCGGAGAGCGGCCCGGACCGTCGGCACCGGGGAGGTTACCCGAGGCCGTGGCGGACGGCGGCGACATCCGGCACCCGCCGCCGGCGAAGTGGTACCCGTCGGGGCGGCCGAACTGGCTCTTGGCGGGGAGCCAGTGTGGTCCTAACTTCACTCTCGTCATTCCGGGGAATGACGGATTCCAGAGGAGGGATCATGGCTTCAGCGTCGGTGGCGACCGCGAGCAGGATTTACGGGGCGCCCAGTTCCGTGAATCCTGGAGAATGGATTCCACTCGATTTTCCGCACGAGCGGGGAACGACGTCGCCCGGCCGTCAGGTGGCCGGTGAGATGGCATTCATGCGTACCGAGGGATCGGGCGATCACACGCTTCTCGTCGGCATGTGGCGGACCAGCCCGATGGCCCCGGGTTGCGATCCCGAGACCGGTGGGTGCGAGTTCCCCTGGGAGGCCCTGTGGGGTGACGAGCAGGTCTACGTGATCGAGGGCACGGTGACGGTCACCACCCGCGAGACGGGCGAGGTGCATCACTTCAAGCCGGGCGACATCTTCAGCATGTCCAAGGGCGTCGACACGGACTGGCACGTCGACGGCCCGTACTTCAAGAAGTACTTCTGCATCGCGCACAGTGAGCCGACCGATCTGGACACGGCGTCGATCCCGCTGCAGAGCTTCTGACCGCCACCCGCTGCGCGCACCCGCCAACCGGGTGCGCGCGGTCGGCGGGGCCCCCACGTCCCCGGGACCGGAGGCGGCAACGTGATGCTGACGGCGAGCAGGGCCGCGATCGAGGCCGCCCTGCACGACCACGTGCGGTCCGCGGCCATGCCGTGCCCCTACGCCCGCGCGACCACCCGGTACCTGCACCTCGACGAGGTCGCGGGCGCCGCGGCGCGCACGGCTCTTTCAGGCGCGCTGCGCGAGCTCGCCGCGGCCCCGGGGGCGCCGATCCTCTGCGTCGTGCCACGGGAGCAGCCGGACACTCCCCGGGACGCGCGTGCGCAGGTCTACCAGCTGCGTTGCCAGCTGCACCTGCTCGATCTGGAGTCGGCCGGGGCGCTGTCGGGGGAGGTGGCGGGGCACCTGCAGGCCCGGTACGCCGCATGGAGCGACGACGCCGAGAGCTTCCTGGGGCCGCGGATGCGCGTGGCGGGCGCGGACGTCATGACGACGGCCTTCAACCCGTGCTATCCGGCAGGCCATCCGCGCCGCGCGCCGTACGCGTGCCTGGTGGTCATCAGGACGGCGGACCTCAAGGCGGTCCACGACGAGCGGCCCGGCGTCGCCCGCGCCGTCGCCGTGCACAGCAAATGCCTGCTCCTGCGCAGCCTGCTCGCCGACGCCTCGGGGATCGGGGTCGACGAGATGCGCGGGGAGTTCCCGCGCTGGGTCCGCGCTCTCGATTTCTACCGCCCGTTCGTCACCACCGACTACACGGCGGGACGCCGCATGGACCCCCGGACGCTGCCGCGGCTCCTGGAGGTGCGACGGCGCTGCGCGGAGGCGATGGAATCGGACCGGTTCCGGGCATCGCTCGTCGCGTTCCGGGCGCGGGTGGAATCCGATTCCGGCCTTCCCACGCTCGCCCGCATTCTGCGGCAGAATCCGCGGACGACGGTGTTCGACGTCGCCGCCGTCGTGTACGGCGACGTCGCGGGAATGTACGTGCCGCACTCATGAATGCATCGTTGACCGGTCGTCCGGACGCTACACTGCCCACCCGCCTCCCACGATTCCGGCGGGAGGGCTCGGCGGATGGTCACTGACGTGCGTCCCTCGCGGAGCTTCGAGGGTCGGTTCGGGTCGCTGCGCCTGCCCCGCAGCGAGGCGGCCGACGTCCCGCTGCGCGCGCGGCTCTACGCACAGCTGCGCGCCGCGATCCTCGGCGGCCAGCTCCCGGCGGGGACGCGGCTGCCGTCCAGCCGCATGCTCGCGGCGGAGCTCGGCGTCTCGCGCAACACGGTGCTCGCCGCGCTCGAGCAGCTCTACGCGGAGGGCTACGTCGAGGGCAGGCACGGGTCGGGCACCTTCGTCACCCGCAGCCTGCCCGACGACCTGCTCTCGGCACGGGTGCAGGCCCCGCCGGCGCGCGTCGATCCCGAGGTCCGGCGCAGGCTCTCGCAGCGGGGCCTCCTCATCGCGGGGGCACCGCGCACCCCGATCCCGGCGTTCCGCGGGGGCCCGGTCACCGACCGGGCGTTCACGATCGGGTTGCCCGCCCTCGACGCCTTCCCGGTCGAGCTCTGGTCGCAGCTGTTCGGGCGCTGGGCGAGGTCGATCGGCACCGATGAGATGTGCTACGGCGACCCGGCGGGCCACCTGCCGCTGCGGCGCGCCATCGCGGCTCACCTCGCGACCTCGCGCGGGGTGCGCTGCACGGCCGAGCAGGTCGTCGTCGTGTCGGGATCGCAGCAGGCCCTGGACCTGGTCGCCCGCCTCCTGCTGGATCCGGGCGACGCCGCATGGATCGAGGACCCCGGCTACCTCGGGGTCCGGGCGGCCCTCATCGCGGCCGGGGCGGACGTCGTGCCCGTGCGGGTGGACGGGGAGGGCCTCGACGTCGCCGCCGGGATCGCCGCGGGCCCGACGGCGCGGCTCGCGGTCGTCACGCCCTCCCACCAGTTCCCCCTCGGGACGACCATGAGCCTGAGCCGCCGCCTCGCGCTCCTGGAGTGGGCGGGCAGCACGGGCGACTGGATCGTCGAGGACGACTACGACGCGGAGTTCCGCTACGTCGGGCGCCCGCTCACGGCGCTGCAGGGCATCGACGGGCAGGGCTGCGTCATCTACGTCGGCACGTTCAGCAAGTCGCTGTTCCCCGGTCTGCGCCTGGGGTATCTCGTCGCGCCGCCGGAGCTGGTGGACGGCTTCGCGGCGGCGCACCTGTCCGCCGACATCCACGCGCCGCTGCTGACGCAGGCCGTGCTGGCGGAGTTCATCGAGGCGGGCCACTTCGAGCGGCACCTGCGGCGCATGCGGTCGCTGTACGCGCAGCGCCAGGCCGCGGTCGTGTCCGCGATCGGGCGGCACCTCGGCGACGAGGTCGACGTGCCCGCTGCGGACAGCGGCCTGCACCTCGTCGGCACGCTGGGCGAAGGCCTCGACGACGCGGCGGTGGCACGGCACGCGGCCGCCCACGGGGTGGACGTCTGGCCCATGTCGATGCACGTCATCGCGCACAGTCCCGGCGCGGCGGTGCTGCTCGGGTTCGCCCACGTCTCGCGCGACAGGCTGTGCCGCGGGGTGAGCGGGCTGGCCCGGGCCGTGCAGGACGCGAAGGGTGAGCGCTGAGCCGCGCTCACCCGTTCGGGGATCCTCGGGAACCGGCGGGACCGGGCGGGCGACCCTGTCCGCGACGGCACCGACCGAGGACCCGAGGAGAACCATGCGCCACATCGCGACCTTCTGCGGCGACTGCAGCTGCGGCTGCCCCGAGCTGTACGTCGACGAGGCCGCCGAGGCGACGCGCCGCGTCGTGATCACCGACGACTTCGGCCAGCGCATCCAGATGAGCCTGGAGCAGCTGGCCGACCTCGTCGCGGACGTCCGCGCCGGGGTGCTCGACCAGCTGCTCTGCGCCCGGTAGGCCCCTACCCAGGTCCCTACACGACGGCCTTCTCGCCCCAGATGTCCTCCAGGTAGCGGTCGCTCGTGCGCAGGCCAGCGAGCCAGGCCTCGCCGTCCGCGGCCCCGGCGCCGGTCTTGGTGCAGAACACCGAGACCAGCGCCGCGCGGACCCCGGGGGCCATGGTCGAGGCGTTGCCGCACACGTAGATCACCGCGCCTTCCTGCAGCGCGTCCCAGACCTGGTCCGCCGCGGCCTCCAGGGCGTGCTGGACGTAGCGGTGCGCGTAGCCGTCGACCCGGGAGAACGCCGGGAGCAGCGTCGCGACGCCGCTGGCCTCGAAGGCCTTCAGCTCGTCGGCGTAGAGCAGGTCGTCCTCGGGGTCGCGGCAGCCGAGGAACAGCAGCGACGTGGCGATCGGGACGCCCCGGGCCCGCAGCGACTCGCGCTCCTGGAGGAAGCCGCGGAACGGGGCCATCCCGGTCCCCGCCCCGATCATGATCATCGGGACGTGCGGGTTCTCGGGTGGCCGGAATGCGATGCTCGGCTTGCGGACGAACACGAACACCGTGCCGCCGTCGGGGACCTCGCTCAGGTGTCCCGAGCAGATCCCGCGGTAGGTCGACCCGTCCCCGCTGCGCGCCGGACCCTCCAGCACGCCCACGGTGAGTGCGACGTCCGCGTTCATCGACGGCGCGGAGGAGATCGAGTAGAAGCGCGGGCGCAGCGGGGGCAGCAGGTCGAGGAACTCCGCGAACGGCAGCTCGCAGTCCGGGTACTGCTCGAGCACGTCCAGCAGCGTGCGCCGCGGGATCGCGATCCGCTCCCGGTAGCGGGCCTTCGACTCGTCGTCGGTCCCCGCGAGCCCCGCCAGCTCGTCGCGTCGCGGGCCTTCCGGTAGGTGCGCCGCCATCGACGCGAGCCCGGCGCGGCTCGCGACGTCCTGCAGCTCGACGCAGCCGCCGAGGACCGCCAGCAGCGGGTAGGGCTCGCCGACCGGCAGGTGGGTCGGGGTGGCGCCGCTCGCCGTGATCGTGACGTACTGGCCCGCGTCCAGCCCGAACCGGGCGAGCACCCGGTTGATCAGCGACGCGTCGTTGCGCGGGAGCACGCCGAGATGGTCACCCGTGCCGTAGGTGGTCCCGGCGGGCAGCGTGATCTCCAGATGCCGCACCGAGCGCCCGCCCGGCTTGCCCGCCCGCGCCGTGAGCTCCCGGTTGACCCGCAGGGTCGCGGCCTGGCCACGGTAGGACTGCAGGATGGGGCTCGCGGTGCGGCGCTGCTCCAGCTCCACGGCCAGCCGGGGCCCGCTCCCGGCCGCGGCGGTCGTGCCGGCGTCGAGCCCGAGCGCTGTCGCGAGCGCGTCCCACAGCCCCGCGTACCAGGCCTCGAACTGGGCGTCGAAGTCGCCGCGGGCATCGCCCTCGCCGCGCAGGTACAGGCGTGTCGCGCCCCGGGCCTCCAGCGCGGCGTCGACCCGGGTCGGCACGGCCTGGTAGGTCGCCGCCCAGTCCCGGTTGCCGCAGCCGAAGAGCGTGTAGCGCACCCCGGCCGCCGACGTGTCCGGGTCGTCGATCCAGGCGCAGAACTTCGCCGCGTTGTCCGGCGGCTCCCCGTTGTAGGACGAGGTCACGACGACGACGGCGCCCTCGGTCGGCAGCTCGCCCACCGCGTCGTCCAGGGCGGCGGCGCGGGCGGTGTAGCCGCGGTCGGTGGCCTCGCGGGTGATCCGCGTGGCGATCTCCTCCGAGGCGCCCAGGTTCGAGCCGAAGAGCACCAGCAGCGGCGTGCCGTGCCGGTCGGCGGGCGCGACGGCGAGCGACGGCGCCCGCGGCGCGGTGACCGCCGCGACCGGGCGCTGCGCCGAACCCCACGTCCGCCCGGAGCGGGGACGGATGGTGATCGTCAGGCCGTCCGGCTTGAGGGTCAGCGACTCCTTGATCTTGAGCTGGTAGTTCGCGTGGTCGACGAACTCGAAGCGCTGCATGAGCATCCCGAGCACCAGCGTCGCCTCCTGCAGCGCGAACTGGCGCCCGATGCAGGCGCGCTGTCCGGAGCCGAAGGGGCGAAACGCGTTGGGCGGCAGGGTGTCGCGGCGCTCGGGCGCGAAGTGGTCGGGGTTGAAGTCCTCGGCGTCGGGACCCCAGATCTCGGGCAGCCGGTGCAACATCGGCGTCAGCGCGATGATCGAGTCGCCGGGGTGGAAGGGACCCCAGCCGCCCACGGTGTCGGGCTTGCGGGGCTGGCGGGTGAACGCGGGCGCCGTCGGCCAGAGCCGCAGCGTCTCGTCGAGGATCTGCCGGACGTAGCCCAGCTGCTGGACCTGCGCGAGGGTGGGCGGCACCGACGGGTCCGTGCCCAGCACCCGGTCGATCTCCTCGTGTGCGCGCTCGACGACGCCGGGGTTCTTGAGCAGGAAGCTGATCGTGAACGACAGCAGGCCGCTGGTGGTCTCGTGGCCCGCGACCAGGAACGTCGCGCACTGGGCGACGATGTTGTGGTCGGGCAGCGGGTTGCCCTGCTTGTCGGTGCCGACGAGCATGTGGCCGAGCAGGTCGTTGCCGGGATCACCGCTCGCCTTGCGCTCGTCGAGGATCGCCTGGACGGTGTCGTCCATGTACTTCGCGTCCGCGAGGAGCTGACGCTGCGCCCCGCGGCGCAGCTTGATCGCGATCGGCAGCAGCCGCTGGCGGGCCTGCGTCTCGTGCAGCGCGCCCATCATCGCCGCGACGAACGGGTGCTGGGTGTCGCGGTAGAACGAGTTGAACCGGTAGCTGAACCCGCAGAGCGCGATCGTGTCCAGGGTCAGCCGCGTCATGTCGTCGGCGACGTCGATCGGCTCGTCCGGGTTGAGCCGTTCCCACTTGGTGCACAGCTGCTGGGCGATGTCGACCATCGGATCGAGGTAGCCCTTCATCGCCCAGGTGCTGAAGCTGGGCAGCAGGATGTCGTGGGCGGAGCGCCACAACGGGTCGTCGGTGTCGGCGGTGAACAGCCCCGCGCTCTTGTGCGTCTTGCGGAACTCCCGCTGGCTGAGCCCGACGAGCTTGTCGAACCGGGCGTCGTCGCAGAGGTCGTCGACCATCTCCAGGCCGTGGACGACGTAGCGCGGCCCGGTGGGTGTGTCGAGGCGGAAGATCGTGCCGAGCTCGCGGGCGATCCGCATGAGGTCCTGGATGAGCGTCGCCTGCTTGATGTCGAACATGTTGCCCAGCAGGGGGACGCCCTTGGGGTGGGGGATGTCGTCGAGGGACCTCGGATCCGCCATGTGTGTACCCCCTGTGCCGCGCCATAGCGCCACGGATGGACTCGCCACCCCCAGCCTGGCCGTTACGCAGCGTCGGTAACCATGAGGCATTCGGGTGATAGGGGCCCGGTGGGGTCAGTCCCGGTCCGGTTCCAGCCGCACGACGCTGATGTCGCCGCCCACCAGGCGCAGCCGCCTCCCGGTGATCGTCTCCGGGGTCAGCCGCAGGACGTGGGGGCGCTCGGCCCCGGCCCACGGCTCGGGCAGGCGGGTGTCCCCGCTGTCCGTCACGGTGCTGATCGTCACGCTCCTCGCGACGACGAGCACGCTCCAGCCGGCGCGCAACGCCGGCTCGAGCTGGTCGGCCTCGAAGCTGACGGGCCTGCCGTGCCGGACGGCCTCGAGCATCCCCCCGTCCCGGCACCGGACGAGGACGCAGGCCGTATCGGGTCCGGGGTCGGGTCCGGGATCGAGCACGAAGTTGACCGGCCGGATCTGGACGCGTCCGTCGCGGTCCGACCAGGCCAGCCTGCCGACGCTGACGGTGCGCAGCAGGTCCAGGCAGTCCTGCCGGTCCAGTGCCTCCAGCCGGCCGTCGTCGGTCACGGTGCCTCCCGGCGGGGTCAGCACGACGTGGCCGCGAGGTCGCCCCGCGCGCTGCGCGGGGTGTCCGGCGGGCACGCGAGCACGCGCAGCAGGTCGCGGCGGGCGACGATGCCGACGAGTCGCCCGCCGTCGACCACCGGCACCGACGGCATGCCGGAGTCGAGCAGGTACGCGACGACGTCGGCGAGATCGGCGTCGGGGGGCAGGCTGCCCGCGGGGCGCATCACGTCCCGGACCGCCGCCTCGCGCCGCTGCTCCCGCGCCGCGTCGCGTGGTCCCCGGTGCACGCGCAGCAGGTCGGCGTCGGTCACGACGCCGTGCACCCGGCCCTCGGCGTCGGTGACGGGCATCGACGCGAACCCGTACGCGACGAGCTGCGCCGCCGCGGCGCGCGTGGGCCAGTGCGGCCGGACGCTGATCACCGGTCGGCTCATGACGTCTCGTGCCTGCATGGCTGTCCTCCGGGCGGTTCAGGTGGTGGGGCTGCCCGCTCCCGCGGGCTGCTCGGACGCCCACGCGATCGCGGCGTCCAGATCGGCGTGGGGGAAGTGCCGCACCGCGGGGTGCAGCACCGCCCCCGCGACGGGGGGTGCGAGGGAGGGCAGCACACCGTCCACGGCCAGCGCGAGGCGGCGGATGTGGTGCTGGCGCTCCAGGACGAAGCGGACGTGGCGGGCGAGCCCGGGCAGGTTCTCCCAGCCGGGGAACGCCGGTGCGGCGAGCACCAGGCCGGTCAGCTCGGCGTGGGTGGCGCACCACCGGTCGATCTCGTCGCCGAGCCGATCGAAGTCGGCGCTGCGCAGCGGGCGCTCGACGCGGACGACGACGACGCCGCCCTCGCGCGACTCGACGCCGAAGCCGGTACCGGGCAGCTCGCGCAGCCACGCCACAGCCGCGTCCCGCTCGGTCCCGCCGAACACCCGCAGGGGGTAGGGCAGCAACACGGCGGCGACCCGGCAGGCAGCCGCGACCAGCCCGTTGTCGCTCACCACCGCGGCCCCGTCGATGAGGGACATCGCTCGCAGCCCGAGCGACACGTCCTCCCACACCGCCGAGGGCGCGAGCGTGAGGCCGTCCTCGACGACGCACAGCGCACGCAGGTGCTCGCCCGCGGCGACCGCGCGGTCGATCACGGGCACGACGACACGGTCGTACTCCTCCCGGGTGATGGTCGCGCCCGCGCGGAAGCCGACGATTCCCTCCGGCAGCGCCTCGATGAGTTCGATCACGGGTCCTCCCAGCTCACACGTTCCAGAGTGGCACCGCACGGGCGGGCCCGTCAGGACCGAGGGCCCGCGCCGACGGGACCGAGAGTCCCGCGTCACCGCCGGGCCCCTCTCCTGCGCGCTGTGGCGGGGCGGAGCCCGGGCCCTTCGGCCCCCCGATGTGGTGCGCGAGACCCTGGGCGGCTCCGCCGGGGTGCGCGGAGCCTGACGCGATGACCATGCCGACGACCGCCGAGGCGCCCCTCCGAGCACCGGTCCGCGTGCAGGCCCGGCTCGACCGGGACCTGTCACGCTGGTTGTGGCTGGTCAAGTGGCTGCTGCTGATCCCTCACATCGTCGTGCTGTTCTTCCTGTGGATCGCCCTCGCGCTGGTCACCCTCGTCGCCTGGGTGGCCATCCTGGTCACCGGGCGGTACCCGCGGACGCTGTTCGAGTTCGTGCTCGGCGTGCTGCGCTGGACGTGGCGGGTGCAGTACTACGGCTACGCGGGGCTGGGCACCGACCGCTATCCCCCGTTCACCCTGAGCGACGTGCCCGACTACCCGGCGCGCATCGACGTCGCCTACCCCGACCGGCTCTCCCGCGGTCTGGCCCTGGTCAAGTGGTGGCTGCTGGCGATTCCGCACTACCTGGTCCTCGCCCTGCTCGTGGGTGGCGTCCCCCGCACGACGGGGGAGGGTGAGGACGCGACCACCACCTACACCACGGGGCTGCTCGGGCTCATCGTGCTGTTCGCCGGGGTGGCGCTGCTGTTCGTCGGCCGCTACCCGAGGGGGATCTACGACCTGGTCCTCGGGATCAACCGGTGGTCCCTGCGGGTGTTCGCCTACGTCGCCCTGATGACCGACGCGTACCCGCCGTTCCGTCTCGACCAGGGAGGCGACGAGCCCGACCCCGTCGCCGGTGACCGGTCTGACGTGCCACCCGGAGCACGGCCGGTCCAGGAGCCCGGGAACCCGTTGCCGCCGGACCGGGCCGGCACATGACGGCCCGCGTTCCCGGCACCGGCCGAACGGCCGTGTCCCGTCGAGGCGCTGGGCCCGGATGCCCCGGGTCGGCCCCGGACGCGCGGGCGGGGCGTTCGGCCGTCGTCGCGGCCGCGTCCCGGGCCGACACTGCGACGGCGGGGGCGACCGTGGGGGCAAC
>JBFWRR010000012.1:88388-99913 GCA_050248815.1 Pseudonocardia sp.
GGGCAACCGTGGGGGCAACGGCGGGGGCAGCAGAGGGGGCGATGGCGGCGATGGGCGAGCGGGCGGCCACCGGGCCGGGAGGCGCGGCGCACGAGTCGCAGCGATGGCCGGAGTGCGAGTTCACCGCGCTGCTGTACGCCGCGTCGGCCGCCCCTCAGCTCGCCCGTTCCCGCGGCTGGTGGGTCGAATGCGAGGAGCGGGCGGTCCTGGTGCGGACGGGCCTGACCCCGGACCGGGCCGGCCGCCCGGGGCTTCTGCGCAGGACGCGCGTGACGGCGGGCGCGGGCCTGTTCGGCCTGCGCCTCACGGTGGCACGGCGCGGACACCGGCCGCACGTCACGCTCCAGCCCGACCCCACCCGGCCCGGCGTGCTCGCCGTCCTGCGCCGCGGCAGGCCCGGCCCGCCCTCGCCGTTCCAGCGCGAGTTGTACGCGCTGCTCGGCGTGCCGGAGGTCCGCACCGTCGACGTCGAGGACGCCGCGGTGCTGTACGCGCTGCGCCGGGCCGCCGGGGCGGAGGGCACCTGGTCGCGCACGACGACCGACCCCGCCGAGGTGCTCGGGTCGCGGCTGCGTGACCGGGTGCCCTGGCCGCATGACGGTCCGGTGCTCTACGTCACCCTCGGCGCGGAGGGCGAACCCGCCACGGCCGACCTGCGGATCGGGCTCGCCATGCAGCAGATGCTGCTCACGGCGGCGGTGCTGGGGCGCCGGGCGCAGGTGACGGCCCTGTCCTTCGACTCCCCCGGAACGCACCTGCAGGAGGGTCCGCCCCGGCTGCTCGTCACGCTGGAGGGTGGGCAGGCGGCCACGCGCGCTCCCGTCCGCCGCAGGGCGACCCCCCGAACCGGGGAGACGGCGGACAGCCGGCCCGCGTGACCGCCCCTGGAGCGGCCGGCCTCCGCGGTGAGGTGTTCAGGAACGCCGGGTGGGCGGCCGCACGTCGGAGCGGTTGCGCTTGCGGCCGGTGACCTGGTTGTAGATCACGAGCACGACGATCGCGCCGATGACCGACCCGATCAGGCCCGCCGGGTGGAAGCCGCGCAGGCCGACCGTCAGCACGCCGAAGATCAGCCCCCCGACGACCGAACCGGCCACCCCCAGCAGGATCGTGCGCAGCAGGCCGATGTCGTCGCGGCCGGGAACCAGGGCGCGGGCGATGAAGCCCGCGATCAGGCCGAACACGATCCAGCCGATGATCGTCCACAACACGGCCGCCACCTCCGAGGTCTCGCCACCCGATGAAACGTCCGGGTGGCCGGTCCCGTTCCCCGCGGGGCTGGCGGGACCCGGCGCCGGTGACCTTCGGCCCTCCCGCGCCGCGGGGCGTGATCGGCAGGCTGACATCCGGGCACCGAGGGGCGGGAGGACGGGAGATGGTCGGGAAGCAGGACCGCGCGGGCGGGTTCGCGCCGGCAGAGGCCGACGACCTGCTGATCGACCGCTACCTGCCACGGTTCGACGTCACGCTGATCGAGCACAGCGTCGCCGACGCCGAGATCGCGCACACCTGGACGGCGCTGCGGGAGTTCGATCTGCTCGACGTGCACTCGCCGCTCACCGATGCGGCGATGTTCGCCCGCGGCGTGCCCGCCGCGCTCGCGGCCCGCCTCGGACACCGCGCGCCGCCCGAGCCGCCTGCGCGGCTCACGCTCGTCGACGGCCCGGCGATGGAGGGCTGGCTGTCCCTGGGCGAGCGCGAGGGCCGGGAGATCGCGTTCGGCGCCGTCGGGCGGTTCTGGCAGCCCGACATCCGGTGGTACGACGTGTCGGCGATGACACCGGCGACGTTCGCCGCGTTCGCCGAACCGGACTGGGGGCGCATCGCGGCGAGCTTCTCGCTGCGGCCCTACGGGCGCCACCGCACGCTGATCTCCTACGAGGCGCGCACCGCGACCGGTGACCCGCGCTCGCGGCAGCGGTTCGCGCGCTACTGGCGCGTGGTGCGGCCGTTCGTACGCTCGATCATGCGCGCGAGCGTCGGCACCCTCGCGCGCGCCGCCGAGGCCCGCTGAGAGGGGTCAGTCGCCGGGTCGGCGCCGGGCGGCGGGCAGCTTGCGGAAGTCCCAACTCGTGATCTTCTCCGGGACCAGGCGGAGCCACGCGTGCCGCCCGTCGATCGTCACCCGGCCATCCGCGTACTTGTCGGCGAACGCCTGCTCGACGCGCTCCAGGACGGGGTTCGGCTCGCCGGTTCGCGGGATCTCCCCGACCGGCTCGACCCGGCCCTGCAGCTCGACACCGCGCAGCACGGCGTAGGAGTCGCCCGAGTCCACGACGGCGGCGATCCGCGGGTCGCGCTGCAGGTCCGCCCAGCGCTGCGCACGCACGATCGAGGTCAGCCACATCGCCTCGCCGTCCCAGTGGAACCACAGCGGGGTGGCGTGCGGCCCGTGCGGGCCCTGGGTCGCGACGCGGCAGGTCCGCTCCTCGGCCAGATAGGCGTCGCGCTCCTCGGTGGTCATCGCGATGGCGCGCGCCCGGCGCTGGGCCCTCGGTGTGTTCGGGGGGTTCGGTGTGTTCGGCGTGTTCGGCACGGCCACGGGCGGCACGCTACCGCGACTCGGCTCGCGCCCTGACGGCTCGCAGGTGGCTCACAGTGCGCGGGAGACGGCGGCGGCCGCTGCGCGCAGGGTGGGTGCGAGGGTGCGGAGCTGCCGCTTGTGCGCGCGCACGCTGACGGAGATCGAACCCGCACAGACACCGTCGGGCCTGCGCAGTGGGGCCGCGACGCATTCCACGCCGAGGGAGTACTCCTCGCGGTCGTAGGCGATGCCCTCGTCCTGGATGCGGCGCAGCTCGTCGGTCATCGTCCGGGCCGAGACGATGGTGTGCCGCGTCCTCGCCGGGCTGTCGTCGGGCAGCGGGCACGCGGGGCGGGGCGGGGAGAAGGCGAGGATCGCCTTGCCGAGGCCGGTGCAGTAGGCGGGCAACCGGGAACCGATGCGGGTGAGCCCGGACATCGGCGATCGGCCCGGCAGCTTCTCGATGTAGACGACGTTCGAGCCGGTGCCGATCGCCAGGTGGATGGTCTCGCGCGTGCAGCTGTGCAGGTCCTGCAGCGTCGGTAGCGCAGCCGCGCGAAGGACGGTGTTCGCCCAGGACAGAGAGGTGAGCTCGAGCATGCGCCCACCGATGCTGTAACGGCCGTCGTGGATCTGCAGCCAGTCCAGGTCGACCATCTTGTGCACGGCGCGGTGCACCGTCGTCTTGGGCAGGCCGGTCCGGGCCATGATCCCGAGCAGGCTCAGATCGGGGTGGGCAGGGTCGAACGCCGAGAGGATCGTGTCGGCGCGATCGAGGACGGAACGGTTCGTCTCTCTGCCGCTGCAGTCGGTCGTCGTGGGACGCGCGGTGGGGCTCGTGGTGGGACACGTGGTGGCGTCGTCGTCGGGTTCGTCCATGTCAGCTGCTCCGCTGGCTCCGCTGTTGTCCCTGCGGAGCGTACCCCCGATGCTTTCCATATAGCGGATTGATATTCCATATAGAAGAAAAGTCGGTGCTAGGCTCCCGACGTGTCCCCGCACGAGCCTTCCGCCGCAGGGCGCCTGTCGTCGGTCCGCAACGCGGCGCGCCTGCTCAAGGAGTTCTCCCGGGTCGATCGCGAGCTCGGGGTCACCCAGCTCGCGCGCCGGCTGGGTCTGGCCGTGAGCACGGTGCACCGGCTGCTCACCACGTTGGCCGAGGAGGGACTGATCGAACGCGGGTCCGTCCCCGGCACCTACCGGCTGGGGCTGCAGATGTTCGAGCTCGGCATCACGGTCTTCCCCAACCTCGGACTGCACGAGGCGGCGCGGCCGGTGCTGGCGTCGCTGCGGCAGGCCACGGGGGAGACGGTGCAGCTCGCGGTGCTGGACCACCTGGACACCGTCTACCTTGAGCGCCTGGAGAGCCCGCAGACGCTGAGGATCTTCAGCCAGGCCCAGGGTGGGCACCGCCAGCCCGCCCACGCCACCAGCGGGGGGAAGGTGCTGCTGGCCCACCTCCCCCCGGACGTGCTGCGGGCGCGCCTGGCGGACTGGCATCCGGTGCGGCGCACCCCGAACACGATCGTGGAGCCCGGGCTGCTGATGGCCGAGCTGCGCAGGGTGGCCGAGCGCGGCTGGGCGCAGAACCTGGAGGAGAGCATCGTCGGGGCCGTGTCGGTGGCGGCGCCCATCCGGGACGAGGAGGGCACCGTGGTCGCCGCGATCAGCGTGGTGGCGCCGATCTCGCGCGCCAAGGTGCTGCCCCGGTGCCGCATCGCGGTGACCGAGGCGGCCGGTGTCATCTCGCGGCGGATCGGATACCGCGCCGGCCCGTCCCCGCAGCCCCACGCGGACGAACAGGTCCGCTAGGCGGAACCGACGCTGTCGTTCTCACGGCTCTTCCGGCAAGGCTGTCGGCACGCCATCGCCGGTCGGATCCGCGATGCGGGGGTGCTGCCCGTGCCGCGGATCCGGTGGTTGCTGTCGCGGTGTCCCCGTCGGTCGGGCTGTTCGTGGATGGGTCGTGCGCGATTCCTCCGGGCCGACGGTCGCGACGGCGCCGCGTGCGATCCGGACGGTGGCGCGGTCTGTGCGCCGGTCGACGTTCCGCACATCGGTGGACGTGGGGCTCAACGGAGAGGAACACCGGATGGGATACGAACTCCGGACTAACGTCATCGACCCGGAACGGAACACGTTCAGCTATCTCGTGGAACGGTTCGGTGATCGGCCGGCGACCCGGTACCAGGAAGCCACCTTCAACATCCAGCCGGTGGAGAACTTCCACTACCGGCCGACCTGGGACGCGAACCGAGAGCTTTACGACCCGGACTATTCGGCCCTGAAGCTGTCCGATCCGTACACGTTCGTCGATCCCCGCCACTACTACTACACGCCCTACGTCGCCGCTGCCGCCGCCCGGCACGAAGCATTCGGGCAGACGCTCAAGTACATCGAGGACAGGCGGCTTCTGGACAAGCTCCCGGACGGCTGGCAGATCGCTCTCACGGGATTCGTGCTCCCGTTGCGCCACTACGAGTCCGGCGCTCAGCTGGTCTGCCTCAACGCGAGCCGGCTCGCTTGGGGAACGTCGATCGAGCAGCCGATCGCGTTCGCGGCACTGGACCGGATCGGTAATGCGCAGGCGCACAGCCTCATCGGCCTGGCCATGGCCGGTGGGGCCGGCGACACGCTGACCGAGGCCAAGAAGAACTGGATGTACTCGCGCCCCCTGCAGGGGTTGCGCAAGATGTTGGAGGAACTGCTCGTCGAGGACGACTGGGCGGTCGGCATGATCGGTCTCGATCTGGCCGACGAGTTGCTCTTCCCCGTCCTGTTCGAACATCTCGACGATCGTGCCCTGGCCCGTGGCGCCACGGCGTACAGCCTGCTGGCCCGCCATTTCGGCGAGTGGTACAGAAATCACCGGAAATGGATGACGCCGCTGCTCAAGGCCTGGGTCGAGGACCCGGCGCACGGTGAGTCCAACCGCAAGGCGATGAACGACATCGTGGGTCGCTGGTATCCCGCCGCGGTCGCCGCGATGACCGAGTACGCCGCCGGTGTGGCCGACGCCGCTGGGTCCACCACGGTGATCGGCGCCGTCGAGCGCGCGGCGGCGGAGTCCGCAGGTCAGCTGCGCAAGCTCGGGATCCAGGTGTCGGACGAGGAGGCGCGGGCATGAGCGAGGTGGCCGGACGGGGTCGGACGAAGGCCCGCCTCGTGGGCGTCGACCTGCAGGACTCCGAGGACAACCACGCGATCGTCGAGGCGATCCAGGCGGACAACCCCGACGTCACGGTCACCCGGATGCCGGGTCTGGTGAAGCTGCGCACCCCGGGTGAGCTCGTCATCCGGCAGGCGAGCGTGGCCGACCGGCTCGGTCGGGATTGGGAGACGCACGAGTTCCAGATCAGCATCGTCTCCTATTCCGGAAACATCTCGGACTGGGACGACGAGAAGATCGTCATCAAGTGGGAGCACTGAGGAGAGAAGATGGCGAAGCTTTCCATGCGTGAGCGGTACCGCGCCCTCACCCGAGACCTCGACTGGACCCCCACCTACGTCGACGCGGAGAAGCTCTACCCCTACACCCGCTACGAGGGAATCAAGATCCACGACTGGGATGCGTGGGAGGACCCGTTCCGGCTCACCGTCGACGCCTACTGCAAGTACCAGGCGGAGAAGGACAAGAAGCTCTACGCCGTCATCGACAGTTTCGCGCAGGGTCAGGGCCACCTCTCGCTCACCGACGCCAACTACCTGAACTCCTTGAAGCTGTTCATCCAGGGCGTGACGCCGCTCGAATATGCGGCGCACCGGCACTTCGCGTTCCTCGCCCGGCACCTCGACGGTCCGGGGGCACGGTTCGCGGCGCTCTGCCAGAGCATCGACGAGCTGCGCCACACGCAGACCGAGATCCACACGATCGGCCAGTACAACAAGTACTACAGCGGCCTGCACAACTTCAGTCAGATGCACGACCGGCTGTGGTACCTCAGCGTCCCGAAGTCCTTCGCCGACGACGCGATGTCGGCCGGTCCGTTCGAGTTCCTCACGGCGATCTCGTTCAGTTTCGAGTACCTGCTCACGAACCTGCTGTTCGTGCCGTTCATGAGCGGCGCGAGCTTCAACGGCGACCTGGCGACGATGACGTTCGGCTTCTCCGCGCAGAGCGACGAGAGCCGGCACATGACGCTGGGCCTGGAGTCGGTGAAGTTCATCCTCGAACAGGACGAGGCGAACGTCCCGATCATCCAGGACTGGATCGACAAGTGGTTCTGGCGGGCGTACCGGCTGCTCGGGCTGGTCGCCGCGATGATGGACTACATGCTCCCGAAGAAGGTCATGAGCTGGCGGGAGGCATTCGAGCTCTACTTCGAGGAGCAGATGCTCGACGGGCTGTTCCCGGATCTGGAGTACTACGGGATCCGGCCGCCGCGCCACCTCGACCAGGCCATCGCGGAGAAGGAGCGGCTCAGCCACGAGGTGTACTACACCCTCTACAGCTTCGGGTTCGCCGCGGCGTTCACCACGACCCACCCCACCGCCGCGGACATGGACTGGATGTCCGAGGAGTACCCGAACACGTTCGACACCACCTACCGTCCGCGCTGGGAGAAGATGGCCCGGCGGACCGCCGAGGGCGACCGCTTCTTCTTCCCCGGGCTGCCGATGCTCTGCCAGGTCTGCCAGATCCCGACCGTCTTCAGCGAGCTCGACGAGCAGGCGAGGCTCATGACCCGCAGCACCACGTTCGGCGGCGAGCGCTTCAACTTCTGTTCCGACGGCTGCCAGTGGATCTTCGAGCGGGAGCCGGAGAAGTACGTGCAGGCGTGGCTCCCGGTGCACCAGATCCTGCAGGGCAACTGCGGCGGGGCGACGGTGCCGGAGGTCCTGCAGTGGTGCGGCGTGCAGGAGGGTGACTCCGGCGAGTACCTGACGTCGTCGGACAAGGCCTCGTGGGACCGCTGGCACGCGACGGCGCCGGTGGGTGGTGCGTGATGGCGGTCAAGGCGCTCTACGACTACAGCTTCCCGTCCAAGGACCGGGCGGAGAACTTCGGCGACGACATGCTCGTCAACGTCGGGTGGGCGGGCAACAACCTGTTCTGCTCGCCCGCCTGCGTGCGGGTGCCGAAGGCGATGACGTGGGCCGCGTTCCGCGCGGAGGTCGTCGACCCGTGGGCGGGTGGCGATCCCGACTACGACCCGTCGTCCGTGGGCGGCTGGTGGCTCGACGGCGAGCCGATGACCCCGGCCGACGACGTCTCGCTCGTCGACGCGGGGGTGGGGCACAAGTCGCTGATCACCTTCCGGACCGGCGGCTCATGAGCGAGACGTACACGGTCACCGTCGAGCCGCTCGAACGGCAGGTCGAGTGCCGCTCGGACCAGGCGATCCTCGATGCCTGCCTGCGGGCGGGGGTCTACCTGCCGCACGCCTGTACGCACGGCACCTGCGGCACGTGCAAGCTGCAGGTGCTCGAGGGCGACATCGAGCACAACGACGCGTCGGACTTCGCACTGATGGAGTTCGAACGCAACGAGGGCATGGCCCTGGTCTGCGTGGCGACGCCCTCCTCGGACGTCACGATCGAGGCCGACGTCGAGGTGGAGAAGGGGGTCGTGCACCACCCGGTGCGGGACTTCACCGGCGTGCTGGTCGCGATGGAGGACATCGCCCGCGAGACACGCCGGCTGGTCGTCGAGCTCGACCACGACATGGCCTTCAACCCCGGTCAGTACGTCACGGTCGAGGTGCCGGGCACGGGCCAGACCCGCACCTGGTCCATGGCCAACCCGCCCGCGGAGCCCAACCGTGTCGAGCTGCAGATCCGCCGCACCCCCGGCGGCCTGGGCACCGACGGGTGGGTCTTCAAGAACCTCGCCGTGGGCGACACGGTGCGGCTCTCCGGGCCGTACGGGCGGTTCTTCCTGCGCGAGGCACGCCAGGAGCCGATGATCCTGATCGGCGGTGGCACGGGCCTCGCACCGCTCAAGGCGATCGTGCGCCACGTCCTGGAGACCGGGCTCGACCAGCGCCTGTACCTCTACCAGGGCGCCCGGACCCGGGAGGACCTCTACGACGTCGAGTTCTTCCGCGGCCTGGAGGCGGCCCATCCGGGGCAGTTCACCTACCGCCCGTGCCTGAGCGACGAGAGCGGTGAGTGGGACGGGCCCAAAGGGCTCGTCACCGACGTCGTCGCGGCGGACTTCGACACCTGCCGCAAGCACACGGCCTACCTGTGCGGTCCGCCGCCGATGGTGGAAGCCGCGATGAAGACGCTGATGCGCAAGCGGCTCTTCCCGAAGGACATCTTCAGGGAGGACTTCTTCGACGCGTCGGACAAGGCCACGGGCGGGGTCCGAAGCCCGCTGCTCAAGGGGTGAGGGAGGAGTGGTGACGGACAGCCAGCGCGACGTCGTCTTCACCCCGTTCATGCTGCGGGTGCGCGCGGAGTTCGAGGGGGGCGACGTCCTCGTACCGCTGCGGGTGCGATCGAGCGAGCTGCGCTCGGTCGCGCAGGCCAACGACGACTGGGTGGCCCAGCGCGCCCGCGCCGAGCAGGTCGTCGCCGAGGCCAACGCGATGCGCAACGGCCACGCGCCGCTGATCGACCTCGTCGACCAGATCGGCGCGGACCACCTCGGGTTCGCCCTCACCGTGGGCGGGCGGACCGCCGCCGTCGTCATGCACCTGACGGGCCGCACGGCCTGGGTGGAGCTGGAACGCTCCTACGTGCGCAGCGACGGGCCGGTCGAGCTGGCGGACCTGCAGGCGCTGGAGGACCTCGTCATCGAGCTCGCCGGGCAGGGCGGGTGATGGTCGATCGGGTGGCCGCGCCGGACGAGGTCGTTGGTGTCGGCGGTGTCGGCGCTGTCGGCGAGGGTGAGGTCGGCGCCGACGGTGAGATCGGCGAGAGCGTCGACGCGGGCGGGGTCCGCACGAACTACCTGCAGGCGGGTGACGGCCCACCGGTCGTGCTGGTGCACGGCTCCGGGCCCGGCGTCACGGCGTACGCGAACTGGCGCCTGACCATCCCCGGGCTCGCGCAGCGGTTCCGGGTGCTCGCCCCGGACATGGCCGGCTTCGGGACCAGCGACAAGCCGGGCGGGTACGGCATGGCGCTGTGGACCGACCAGCTGATCGCCTTCCTGGACGCCCTCGGCCTGGAGCGCGTGTCGCTGGTGGGCAACAGCTTCGGCGGCGGGCTCGCGATCCGCATCGCCGTCGAGCATCCCGACCGCGTACAGCGCCTGGTACTGATGGGCGCGGCCGGGGTGGACTTCCCGATCACCGAGGGCCTGGACGCCGTCTGGGGCTACGAGCCGAGCGTGGCGAACATGCGCCGGATCATGGACTTCTTCGCCCACGACCGCGGGCTGGTCAACGACGAGCTGGCGGAGCTGCGGTACCGGGCGTCGACCCGGCCCGGGACCCACGAGGCGTTCTCGTCGATGTTCCCGCCCCCGCGCCAGCGGTGGGTGCGCGAGCTCGCGACCGACGAGGAGGCGATCCGCGCGATCCCGCACGAGACGCTGATCGTGCACGGGCGCGACGACCGTGTCATCCCGCTGCAGAACTCCCTGCGTCTCCTGGAGCTGATCGAGCGCTCGGAGCTGCACGTCTTCGGCCGTTGCGGGCACTGGACCCAGATCGAGTGGGCCGAGGAGTTCACCGAGCTGCTGGTCCGGTTCCTCGCTCGACCCGACAGGAAGGACTAGGACATGGCCTCGACAACAGGCGCGGTGACGGCCGTCTTCGACTTCCGCGGAGACCCGGCCGAGCTCGCCTCCTGCTACGACGTCGCGGTCCGCCGGGTCGCCGAGGTGTCCTCGGCCCGGCCGGTGATCCATCTCGCGGTGCCCCGGGAGTACGGGCTGATGGTGGTGGACGTGTGGAGTTCGCTCGCGGCGCTGGAGGCGTTCGAGGGCAACGAGGAGTTCCGGCGGGTGCTGCGCGAGAGCGGCCTGCCCGAACCGGAGCTGCGGATCTACCCCGTCCACAACCTCGGCTGGCCGGTGGACGCCATGCCGATGTACCGCTGAGCGGGGGCGGCGTGGCGGGCGGCGTCGGCGATCCGCGGCGATCGGTGGTCAGCAAGGTCAGCGCGATCATCAGGACCTTCGGCGAGGGCGACAGCCATTCCGTCACCGACATCGCGGCCCAGTGCGGGCTCCCGCTGTCGACGGTGCACCGGCTCGTCGCCGAGCTGGCGGCATGGCGGCTCCTGGAGCGCGACGACACGGGCCGGTACCGGCCCGGCCGCCCGCTGCTGCTGATGGGGGCGACCCACTCGTGCCACCCGACGGCGGGCACCCGCGCCCGGGCGGCACCCGTCATGGAGGACCTCAACCGGGCGTCCGGTGTGGCGGTCCGGTTCGGGCTGCTCGACGGCACGCGGGTCGCCTACCTGCAGAAACCGATCCTCGGCGTACCGGTCTCCGACTTCAGCGCCGCCGCGACCGTGCCGCTGCACGCGACGGCGATGGGCAAGGTCCTGCTCGCCTTCTCCCCGCCGGAGTTCCTCGAACTGGTGGTCGGGCACGGCCTCACGGCGTTCACCGCCCGCACCGTGACCCGGCCGGGCGAGCTGCGGCGGGAGCTGCGGCTGATCCGGGCCAACCGGATCGCGGTCGCGGACGGCGAGTTGCGCCCGGGGCCGGCCGCGGTCGCGGCGCCCGTCTTCGGCGCGGGCGGGTCGGTCGTCGCCGCGCTCGAACTGGAGGTCGAGGACCTGTCGCGGGACGTCGAACGCCTGCGCGCCGCGCTCACGATCGCGGCGGGGAGCCTGTCCCGTGAGCTCGGTGCGATGTGCGCGGCCTGCGCTCCGGCCGAGGGGCGATCCGCCGAGGCGCGGATCGTCGTGAATCTGCGATGACCGTGAGGGCGCGAGGTCGGATCCCCCGTCCGGCAGGTCCGGTGGCCGAGGAGAAGGAGAGTCAGCGATGAGTGCTGTGATCCGGTTGGGTTATATGAGTATGCGGGTGACGGATCTGGAGGAGGCCCGCAATCATTACTCGAACACGCTGGGGATGGAGGTCGTGCATTCCGAG
>JBFWRR010000013.1:0-38040 GCA_050248815.1 Pseudonocardia sp.
GAGCCGGACACCACCGGACACAACACGAACGGCCCCCGCCCGCGTTTCCGCAGGTCGGGGGCCGTTCCACGTGGTGGTGGCGGGTAGAGGATTCGAACCTCTGTAGCTTTCGCGACGGATTTACAGTCCGCTCCCATTGGCCGCTCGGGCAACCCGCCGGGTGCGCCGTGGCGCGGGAACGAGGATACGACAGCGGTGATCGGGCCCGGTGCAGGGGGCCCGCCCGCGAGGGAGGAAACGATGGCGGACCCGTCGTTCGACGTGGTGAGCAAGGTCGACCGCCAGGAGGTCGACAACGCGCTGAACCAGGCGGCGAAGGAGCTGTCGCAGCGGTTCGACTTCCGCGGCACCGGGACGTCCATCGCCTGGCAGGGCGAGGACGGCGTGGTGATCCAGTCCGAGACGGAGGAGCGGGCGCGCGCGGCCGTCGACGTGTTCAAGGAGAAGCTGATCAAGCGCAGCATCTCGCTGAAGGCGTTCGACGCGGGCGAGCCGGCGCTTTCGGGCAAGACCTACAAGGTCGGCGGCAAGATCCTCCAAGGCATCGCGCAGGACAAGGCCAAGGAGATCTCCAAGGCCATCCGGGACGAGAAGTTGAAGGGCGTCCAGGCGCAGATCCAGGGCGACCAGCTGCGGGTGTCGGGGAAGAAGAAGGACGACCTGCAGGCGGTGATCGCATTGCTGAAGTCGAGGGACTTCGGGATCGCGCTGCAGTTCACGAACTACCGCTGAGCCGACCGCCGGGGCATGATCACCGAGAACGGTACATGACGCTCGGGTATGCACGCCGTGTACCGCTACCGGCGATCATGGTGGTCGATGCGGTGTGCCGACGAGGGCCGCGACGGCCGCAGGGTCCTCGACATGCGCGTTGTGGCCGAGTCCCGCCAGCTCGACGGGATCGGCGACGAGCGCCCGCAGCTGGGCGGCCGTCACCATCGGATCGTGCTCGCCGCGGGCGAGCGTCACCGGCACCGGGGACGCGGCGAGCGGTGCGGCGACCCCGGGCTCGCCCACCGCGAACGCACGGACGTCCAGCGCAGGGCGCCAGCCGTCCCCCTCGGCGACCACGCCCGCCGCGTGCGCCTCCGGCTCGACGAGCCCGTCGAGCCCGGCGACCTTCAGGTGCCGCGCCAGGGCCTCGTCGCGTGTGGGATGCGTCCGGGCGGGACGCGCGGCGAGGGCCGTGGCACGCTCCAGTTCCGCGGGGGTCCACGCCACCTTGATCCCGACCGCGACGACCGCGCGCACCCCCGGTCGGTCCGCGAGGTGCAGCGCGACGACGCCGCCGAAGGAGTGCCCGAGCAGGACGGTGCCCGCCGGGTCGACGAGATCGGCCACCGCGGCGGCGACGGCGGCGAACGTGTAGCGCTCCAGCCGGGCCGACCCGCCGTGGCCCGGCAGGTCCGGCGCCGTCCACGCCCGGCCCGGCAGCGCGGCAGCCGTCCCCGTCCAGACGTCGGCGGTGGCGCCGAGACCGTGCAGCATCAGGATCAGGGGCCCCGCCCCGTCACCGCGCAGAATCCGCCGCTGCGTCACCGCGCCAGCATCGCAGGCGGGTCTCCCACGAAACGCGCAACTCGCCCCCGCCGAACCCGCAACTCGCCCCCGCCGAACCCGCAACTCGCCCCCGCCGAACCCGCAACTCGCCCCGGTGGGACCCGCAACTCGCGGGGCAGCGTGACCCGCGGCACCGACCCGACCCGCCCCGCCGCCGGTGCCCGGTCCGGTCCGCCCGGTGCCCGCTAGCCTGGCGCCGCGTGATCACCCGACCGTGAGGAGCCCCCGATGGCACGGCGCGTACTCCCACTCGTGGTGGCGGGGGTCGTCGCCGTCGGGCTGGTGGTGGCGGTCCGGGCGTTCGTGGCGGGTGGCGACACCGACCCCCGGCCAGGGCCGATCGCCCGGGCTGTACCGAGCTGAACGTGACGGCGTCCTCGGAGAAGGCGGCGCTGCTGTCCTCGGTCGCGGACGGCTACAACGCGGCGGGCCGGGAGGTCGACGGCACATGCGTGGACGTGCGGGTCACCACCATGGCTTCCGGCGCGGCGGCCGAGGCGCTGGCGAAGGACTGGCTGCCCGCCAACGGCCCGCGCCCCGACGTCTGGACGCCCGCGTCGAGCACGTGGGCCGGGATCCTGCAGCAGCGCCTCACCGCGGCGGACCGGCCCGCGATCGTGCCGGACGAGCGCCCGTCGATCGCGCAGTCCCCGCTGGTGATCGCCATGCCGCGACCGATGGCCGAGGCACTCGGCTGGCCGGACCGCGAGATCGGCTGGGCCGATCTCGCCGCGCTGGCCACGGACCCGGCCGGCTGGGGCGGGAAGGGCCATCCCGAGTGGGGCCCGTTCAAGCTGGGCAAGACCAACCCAGCCATCTCGACGAGCGGTCTCGCGGCCACGGTCGCCACGTTCTTCGCCGCCACGGGCCGCTCGACCGACCTGAGCAGCGCGGACGTGAACGACCCCGCCGTGCGCCGGTTCGTCGGGGGCCTGGAGGCGAGCGCGGTCCACTACGGCGACACGACGCTGACGTTCCTGGACAACCTCGCCGCCGCGGCCGCACGCGGGCAGGGGCTCGGCTACGTCAGCGCGGTCACGGTCGAGGAGAAGTCGGTCTGGGACTACAACCGTGGCAACCCCAGCGGCGACCCCGCCACCCTGGGTGAGGGTCGGCCGCCGCGCGTGCCGCTCGTGGCGGTCTACCCGCGGGACGGGACGCTCGTCTCGGACAACCCCTACCTCGTGCTCACCGACGTCGACGCCGCGAAGAAGGCGGCCGCCGCGGACTTCCTCGCCTTCGTCCGCGAACCCGACCAGCAGCGGCGGTTCACCGACGCCGCGTTCCGCAGCTTCGAGGGCGTCCCCGGTGCGGCGATCACCCCGACCGACGGGCTGCTGCCCGGCAGGCGGTTCCCCGTGCTGCGGCCGCCGAACCCCGCGGTGCTCACCCAGGTCGTGGAGTCGTGGGTGCAGCTGCGCAAGAAGGCCAACCTGGTGTTCGTGCTGGACGTGTCCGGGTCGATGGGCGAGCCGGTGCGGGGTGCGTCGACGCGGCTGGACCTCGCGAAGCAGGCGGCCGTCGACAGCCTCCAACTGCTGGGCGGCCAGGACACGCTGAGCCTCTGGACGTTCTCCAGCGAGCTGCCCGGCGAGACGTCGCCCTACCGCGTGCTCGTGACGCCCGGCGCGGTGGACGCGGTACGAGCCACGTACCCCCGGCTGATCGAGGGCCTCGAGCCGGCCGGTGGCACGGCGCTCTACGCGACGACGCGGGCCGCGGTGGCGCAGGTGCGGCGGGAGTTCGACCCGACCCGGATCAACGCGGTCGTGCTGCTCACCGACGGGGTCAACGAGTACCCGCCCGACGAGGACCTCGACGGCCTGGTCGCCGATCTCGACACCGAGGACGAGCGCTCGCGCGTGCGCGTCTTCCCGATCGCCTACGGCGCCGACGCCGACCTGGCCGTGCTGCGGCGGATCGCGCAGGCCAGCACGGGCGCGGCGTACGACGCGGGCGACCCGGAGAGCATCGACAAGGTGCTGCGCGACGTGGTCTCCAACTTCTGACGCGCCGGCTTCTAGGCTGACCGCATGGCATGGCGCTCACGGCTCGCCGATCCGTGGGGGGCGCTCGTCGCCGTCACCGCGGGCGGCGTCGCGTGGGCCGTCCTGCCCGGCGCGGCGCTGGCCGTCCCGATCGGGATCGGGGTCGCGGTGGCCGTCTACGGGACGAAGATCGCGGCGGACGCGCTGCTCGCCGTGCGCGCGCAGCACGCGGATCCGCCGCGCGCGCCCGAGCCCACCCCGCTCCCCGACCCGAGGCGGGGCACGCCCGCACGGGCGCTCCTGGACCGCGCGGAGAAGGCCCTGCAGAAGCTGGACGCCACCGTGGAGTCCGCGGCGGCGAGCGCGACCCGCGAGCAGCTGCGCGCCATCCGGGACGAGGCCGCGGGCACCCGCGCCGGGATCCGCAGGCTCGCCGGGCAGGCCGCGGCGTTCGCCGAGGCGATGGGCCACATCCCGGCCGGCCGCCTGGAGAAGGAGCGCAGACGCCTGGCCGCCGCGCTGCGCCAGACCCGCCACCCCGAGGCCGCCGCGCAGCACCGCGCCGCGCTCGGCGGGGTGGAGCAGCAGCTCGCGGCGCACGCCCGGCTCACCGAGGCCCACGAGATCACGGTCGCGAAGCTGCAGTCGAGCACGCTCGGTGTGGAGGGCCTCGGCACCCGCGCGATCGAGCTGGTCGCCCTTGCCGCGGGCACGGACCACCTCCCCGAGGACCACCGCATCGACGAGCTCGCCGGCGCGCTGGAGGCGTTGCGGTTGGGCATCGCGGACGTCGAGCGCCGGACGCGTCCGGCCCTTGCTCCGGAGCCGCCCGCCACGTCCGGCTGAACCTCCCGCGGGCGCCGTGGAAACACCCGGTTACCGCAGCGTGGCCATCTACCATCGCGGCCGCGGCGACCTCACAATGAGGCCCCCCACACAACTCCATCGAACCTCCGGGAGGCCGCTGCATGGGGCTTTCGCCCGTCCCCCCGACTGCATCACCCGCATCACCCGCATCACTCGCATCACCCGCCGCGAGCCACCGCCATCTGAACGGCCGCCGCGTCGCCGATCCGGACGGCTATCTCCCGGGCGAGGCCGTCCCCGGCGAGGTGGTCGTGTACTTCGCCGAGGATCCCCGGCGGGTCTACCAGCTCCGACAGTGGCTGCCGGTGCTGGAACGGCTGGACGGGCGCCACGGAGTGACCCTGCTCCTCACCCATCGCGACACCTACGCGCTCGTGCGGGCGCAGACCTCGCTGCGGTGCGTGCTCGTGCCCACCTGGCCGGACCTCGCGGACGTGTTCGAGGCCAGCGGCTTCAAGGTCGCGATCTACGTCAACAACTCGGTCCGCAACTTCCAGATGCTCGCCGCCCGGTCGATGCTGCACGTGCACGTCAACCACGGCGAGAGCGACAAGGCCTGCATGGTGTCCAACCAGGTCAAGGCCTACGACCGGGTGTTCGTCGCGGGCGAGGCGGCGGTGCGCCGCCACCGGGCGGCACTGATCGAGTTCGACGAGCGTGCCCTCGTCCGGGTGGGCCGCCCGCAACTGGACCTGCGCCCCGAGCCCGTGCTGGCGCCGACGTCGCGGCGCACGATCCTCTACGCCCCCACCTGGGAGGGCGAGAACGCCTCCAACGACTACACCTCGGTGGCGCTCTACGGCCCGGCGATCGTGCGCGCGGCGCTTGCCGTGCCGGACGTCCGGGTGGTCTACAAGCCGCACCCCCGCGTGGCGTCGAGCCCCACCGCGCAGATCGCGGCCGCGCACGGGGAGATCCGGTCCCTGCTGGGCACCGCGGACACGGACGGGAACGTGGACGCGACGGGCACCGACATCCTCGCCGTGTTCCCCGGCTGCGACCTGATGATCACCGACGTGTCCTCGGTGGGGCTGGACTTCCTGTACCTGCACACGGACAGGCCGGTGTTCGTCTGCGACCGGCACGGCGACCGCGAGCGGCTGCTCGCCGACGCGCCGGTCGGGCGGGCGGCGGACGTGGTGGACGCCTCGACGATCGGCGTCCTCACCCACCTGCTGGCGCGGCGCCTCGCGGTCGACGTCCACCGCCGGGCCCGGGAGGCCCTGCGCACGCACTACTTCGGCGATCTCGCCCCCGGCGAGTCCACCGCCCGCTTCCTCGCCGCGGTGACCGACACCATCGCGGACCGCGACCGCGCCCTGGCCTGCCGCGCCGTGGGCGACCCCGGCGACCTCCCGGTGGTGGCCGGTGTCTGACCAGCTCCGGATCCCGCCGCAGGTGGTGATCCTCGCCGCCGGGATGGGTACCCGCCTCGGGATGCCGATGCCCAAACCGCTCACCCCGCTGGCAGACGGGCGCAGCATCCTGGGCCGCCAGCTCGACCACCTGCGTGCGGCGTTCGGCGCGGACGTGCGCGTCACCGTCGTCGTCGGGTTCCGCCCGGACATGGTGATGGCCGCGGCCCCCGACGTCACGTTCGTCTACAACGAGCGCTACGAGCACACGAACACGTGCAAGAGCCTGCTCAAGGCGCTGCGGGCGTCGCATCCGGGCGGGGTGCTGTGGCTCAACGGCGACGTCGTGTTCGATCCCGGGCTGCTGCCCGCGATCACCGGCCGCATCGGCGCGGACCGCACGTTCGTGTGCGTGAACACAGAGCGTGTCGGAGCCGAGGAGGTCAAGTACACTCTGGACCCCGACGGCTTCGTCGACGCACTGTCCAAGCAGGTCGTGGGCGGTCTGGGCGAGGCGGTCGGGATCAACTACATCGCGGCGGCCGACAAGGCCGTCCTGCTCCGGCAGCTCGAGGCGTGCCGGGACCAGGACTACTTCGAACGCGGTCTGGAGGCCGCGATCGCCGCCGACGGCTTGCGGGTGGAGGCCGTGGACATCTCCGCCCACTTCGCGATCGAGGTCGACTTCGCCGACGATCTCGCCCGCGCGAACACGGAGGTGAGCAGGACCGTCACACCTGCGGCGTGAACGTGGCGCCCCGAGCGGGTTGACGGCGTGTTATGGGCAGCCTGTTCGGCACCCGCACGGCCGTGCTCGGCCACCGCGGATGCGGTAAGGGTGTGGTCGCGGGCCACACCGAGAACACGTTGGGTTCCTTCCTCACCGCGGTGGAGCTGGGCGTCGACTGGGTCGAGGTCGACGTCCGGCGCACCGCGGACGACGACCTCGTCGTCGCCCACAACCCCACGGCCCCGGACGGCACGTTCTGGGCCGATCTCCCCGGGGCGCAGGCCCGCCGCCACGGCGTCCTGGGCCTCGCCGAGCTCCTGGAGGCGCTGCCGCCGGAGGTCGGGGTGAACCTCGATCTGAAGTCCTCCGCCGAGGACGCGTTGCGCGCCCGCGGCGCCACCACCGCCGCCCTGCTCGCCCCGGTGGCGGCGCGGGAGGCCCGGCGGCGCCCGTCGCTCGTCACGTCGTTCGACGCCGCGGCGCTCGGCATCCTTCGCGAGCGGGCACCCACCGTGCCGCGCGGCATACTCACCTGGGTGCACTTCCCGATCGGGCAGGCCGTCGCCGCCGCCGGGCACCTCGACGTGCAGGTGCTCGCCGCGCAGTGGAAGTCGCTGCGGCCCAACCACATCGAGGACGAGACGATGCACCGCCCGCTGGAGTACGTCGTCGATCTCGTGCACCGGGCCGGATGCGAGTTCCTCGTGTGGTGCCCGCCGATCGCGTTCTCGCGCCGCCTGCGTGAGGCGGGGGCGGACGCGCTGTGCGTCAACGACGTGCCGAAGTTCCTCGCCGCGAACCTCGCGTCCGCGCGCGCCTGACCCGGCCGGGCAGGTCGCCCAGTCCTTGACAAGAAAAGTTGTCCGTGGAACGGTCCCGGCCGTGGACGATCTCGCGGTGATCGACGATCCCGCCGCGGCCGGGGTCTCGCTCGACCCCATCCGCGCGCGACTGCTCGCCGAGCTCGCCGAGCCGGGCTCGGCCACCTCGCTCGCCGCCCGCGTCGGCCTGTCCCGGCAGAAGGTCAACTACCACCTCCGGACGCTGGAGCAGCACGGGCTCGTCGAGCTCGTCGAAGAGCGCCGTCGCGGCAACCTGACCGAGCGCGTGCTGCGGGCGACCGCCGCGAGCTACGTCATCTCCCCGGCGGCGCTGGGCCGGGTCGCCCCCGACCCGGACCGGGCCCCGGACCGGCTCTCCGCCCGCTATCTCGTCGCGCTCGCCGCGCGCGCGATGCGCGAGGTCGGCGAGCTGCTCGCCGGCGCGCGGGCGGCGGGCAGGCGGGTCGCGACGTTCAGCGCGGACGCCGAGATCCGCTTCGCGACCGCCGCGGACCGGGCAGCCTTCGCCGAGGAGCTGGCCGCCGCCGTCACCGCGCTGGTCGCGCGCTACCACGACGACACGGCACCGGACGGACGCCCGCACCGGGTCACCGTCCTCGTGCACCCCTACCCGAAGGAGCGGTGATGGGCCCCCGGATGGAGAAACGCGTCGAGCTGGACGCCGATCCCGAGCAGGTGTGGGAGGCGATCGCGACCGGCCCGGGCATCTCGGCCTGGTTCGTCCCGACGAGCGTCGAGCCGTCCGAGGGCGGGGCCGTCGTGCAGAGCTTCGGCGGCGGGATGGACGTCACGGGTACGGTGCTCGCCCACGAGCCCGGACGGCGGTTCGCCTACGGCGCCGCGGAACCGCCCGCCGAAGGCGCGAACTATGCGTTCGAGTTCCTCGTCGAGGGCCGTGACGGTGGTGGGACCGTGCTCCGGTTCGTGCAGAGCGGCTTCCTCGACGAGGGCTGGGAGGACGAGTACCGCGCGTTCGACACCGGCTGGGACCTCTTCTTCGGCAACCTCGCCAGCTGTCTCGCGCACTTCGCGGGCCGCCAGGCGACGACGGTCGTCGCGATGGCCTTCGTCGCGACCGGCACCGATGCCGCCCGGCGCGTCCTGGACCGCGCGCTGGGCCTGGCAGGCCCGCCCGCAGTGGGCGAGCGGGTCACGCTCACCGCGGAGGGGCTCGATCCCGTCACCGGCACCGTGGACGTCGCAACCACCGAGTTCCTCGGCGTCCGGACGGCGGACGCGCTGTACCGTTTCGGGGCCGAGGGCGGCGACGCGGGGTGCGGCGTGAGCGCCTACCACTACCTGTTCGGCGCGGACCGCGACGACGCGGCCGAGAAGTCTCTCACGGCGGCCTGGCAGGCGTGGCTCGACGGGCTCTTCCCCGCGGCGTCGTAGCTGGTGCGGTCGGAGGCGCCGTAGCGGGCGTCAGCGCCGCCCGCGCGCCATCTCCTCCAGCCGGCGGATCCGGTCGGCGAGCGGCGGGTGCGTGGCGAACAGCCGCGCCGCGTGCTCACCGGCGCGGAACGGGCTCGCGATCATGAGGTGCGACTGGGAGACCAGCTGCGGGTCCGGCGGCAGCGGGGCGAGCTGCGTGCCGGTCTGCAGCTTGCGCAGCGCGGACGCGAGCGCGAGCGGGTCGCCGGTGAGGGCCGCGCCGCTGGCGTCGGCCTCGTACTCGCGCGAGCGGCTGACCGCCATCTGCACCAGACCCGCCGCGATCGGGCCGAGCACCGAGATGAGCAGCAGCGCGAGCGGGTTGGGCCGGTCGTCGTCGGACCCGCCGAAGAGGCCGGCGAACATCGCCATGTTCGCGAGGAAGCTCACCATCGCGGCGAGCGCACCGGCCACCGAGGAGATGAGGATGTCGCGGTTGTAGACGTGGGAGAGCTCGTGGCCGAGCACGGCGCGCAACTCGCGCTCGTCGAGCAGTTCCAGCAGGCCGGTGGTGGCGCACACCGCGGCGTGGCGCGGGTTGCGCCCGGTCGCGAAAGCGTTGGGCGCGGCGGTGGGGCTGATGTAGAGGCGCGGCATCGGCTGACGAGCGGCGCGCGAGAGCTCCCGCACGATGCGGTACATCGCCGGGTGCTCGGCCTCCGTGACCGGCCGGGCGTGCATGGCCCGCAGGGCGAGCCTGTCCGAGTTGAAGTAGGCGTAGCCGTTCATCGCCAGGGCGACGACGAGCGCGACGAGCAGCCCGCCGCGACCGAACAGGGACCCGACGAGCAGCACGAGCGCGCTGAGTCCCCCGAGCAGCAGGGCCGTCTTCAGCCCGTTGAGGTTCCTGCGCACGTCCTTCCCAACGAGCGGGCGCGATCCGCTGTTCCGGGTGGTCAGCCCGCGTCCGTCACAGCCTCGTGCTGGGGGCCGTCCGTGCCGTGGCGCGCGAAGTGCTCCGCCGCCACCTCGACGAACACGCCGCGTGCGCGGGCGGCGAGCGGGCCGTCCGGGGCGTCGAGGCGCGCCTCGCCCTCGATGTGCAGCTTGCGGCCCTCCTGCGCGACGACCACCGCCGCGAGGTGCACCACCGCGCCCACCGGCACCGGCCGCAGGAAGTCCGTCGTGAGGGAGGCCGTCACCGCGGCATCGACGTGGTGGACCTGTGTGGCACCGAGGACCTCGTCGAACGCCGCGGCGACGGCACCCCCGTGGGCGATACCGGCCGCACCCTGATGGCGCGGCTCGACCGGCCAGAGCCCGTTCGCGCGCCCACCGGGGCCCGTGGTCACCGTCATCCCGAGCCCGCCCGGATCGTCCCCGCAGGCGAAGCACGCGCTGGAGCGCCAGCGCTGCGGACGATCGGTGTGCGTGGGACAGGCCATGAGCGCACCGTAACCACGACCGGCTCCCGGTTGGCAGGATGCGTGGCCATGACCACCCCTGCTGCCACCGGAGCCGGCACCGTCCTGCACGAAACCGTCGGGCGCGTCGCCGTCCTCACCGTGTCGAACCCCGCGCGCCGCAACGCCATGGACACGCGGATGGCGCGCCTGCTCACCGACGCGGTCACGGCGGCCGTGGCGGACGGGGACGTGGGCGCGGTCGTGATCACCGGGGAGGACCCGGCGTTCTGCGCCGGAGGCAATCTGGCCGAGCTGTCCGACGCGGACCCGGCGCGGCTGCGCGCGGTGTACGAGGGGTTCCTCGCGGTGGCGCAGTGCCCGCTGCCGACGATCGCGGCCGTCAACGGGCCCGCCGTCGGGGCGGGGCTGAACCTCGCGCTGGCCTGCGACGTCCGGCTGGCAGGGCCGCGAGCCCGGTTCGACGCGCGGTTCCTGCCGCTGGGCCTGCACCCGGGTGGCGGCTACACCTGGATGGCGCATCGGGCCGTCGGGCCGCAGGTGGCTGCGGCGCTGACCCTGTTCGGGGAGGTGCTGGACGCCGCCGAGGCGCAGCGGCTGGGGCTGGTCCTGCGCGCGGTGGAGGACGTGCGGGCGGCGGCGCTGGAGATGGCGGCCCGGGCCGCGGAGGCGCCGCGCACGCTCGCCGTCACGACCAAGGCGACCATGCGCGTCACCGCGAACCTGCAGGCCCAGGCCGACGCGGTGGAGGTCGAGGTGCGGGCCCAGGCGGAGTCCGTGCGCCAGGACGCCTTCCGCGAACGGCTCGCCGCACTGCAGGCGCGGATCGCCCGTTCCAACCAGCCGAACAACCAGGTGTGACATGCCCGGGGCCGCGGGGACACTGTCGGATACCGGGAGTTAGCCTCGACCCTAGGGCACCACTCCCGTGGAGCATGGGCACAACGACTCGAGGACTCGAGCACGTCATGACGTCATCGGACACCGCAGCCGATACCACCGACCACGCAGGAGCCGGCGAGCGGAAGGTGGTGGCGCGGGAACGCATCGTCATCCGCTTCGCAGGCGACTCCGGCGACGGCATGCAGCTCACGGGCGACCGGTTCACCTCCGAGACGGCCGCGTTCGGCAACGACCTCTCCACGCTGCCCAACTTCCCGGCGGAGATCCGCGCCCCCGCGGGGACGCTCCCGGGCGTGTCGTCGTTCCAGGTGCATTTCGCGAGCTACGACATCCTCACCCCGGGCGACCGGCCCGACGTCCTCGTCGCGATGAACCCCGCCGCGCTCAAGGCCAACATCGCCGACCTGCCCCGCGGCGGCGTGCTGATCCTCAACACCGACGAGTTCACCCGGCGCAACCTCGCGAAGGTCGGGTACGACGCGGACCCGATCGAGGACGGATCGCTGGCCGACTTCCAGGTGCACCCGGTCGCGATGGCCACCCTCACGCGGGGGGCGCTCGAGGGCACCGGCCTGTCCAAGAAGGACGCCGAACGAGCGAAGAACATGTTCGCCCTCGGCCTGCTGGGGTGGATGTACCACCGGCCGAGCGAGACCACCGAGCGGTTCCTGAGGGAGAAGTTCGCCCGCAGGCCCGACCTCGCAGAGGCCAACATCCTGGCCTTCCGGGCAGGGCACGCCTACGGCGAGACCACCGAGTCCTTCGCGGTCACCTACGAGGTGGCCCCCGCGAAGCTGGACCCGGGTACGTACCGGCAGATCACCGGCAACACCGCACTCGCCTACGGGATCGTCGCGGCGGGGCAGCTGTCGGGCCTGCCGGTGTTCCTGGGCTCCTACCCGATCACCCCGGCGTCGGACATCCTGCACGAGCTGGCCCGGCACAAGGCGCTCGGCGTCACGACCTTCCAGGCCGAGGACGAGATCGCGGGCATCGGCGCCGCCCTCGGCGCGGCCTTCGGCGGGGCGCTGGGCGTCACCACCACGTCGGGGCCCGGCGTGTCGCTCAAGTCGGAGACGATCAGCCTCGCGGTGTCGCTGGAGCTGCCGCTGCTGGTCGTGGACGTGCAGCGCGGCGGTCCGTCCACCGGCCTGCCCACGAAGACCGAGCAGGCCGACCTCCTACAGGCCATGTTCGGCCGCAACGGCGAGGCCCCGCTGCCGATCATCGCCCCGCGCTCGCCCGGAGACTGCTTCGACGCGGCCGTGGAGGCCGCCCGGATCGCGGTCACCTACCGGACCCCGGTGATCCTGCTCTCCGACGGGTCGCTCGCCAACGGATCCGAGCCGTGGCGGGTGCCGGAGGTCGCGACGCTGGACCGGTTCGATCCCGGGTTCGCCACCGAGCCCAACGCCCCGGACGGGTCGGGCGAGTTCTGGCCGTACCTGCGTGACGAGGACACCCTGGCCCGCCCCTGGGCCGTTCCCGGCACGCCGGGCCTGGAGCACCGCATCGGCGGCCTGGAGAAGGCCGACGGGCACGGCGCGATCTCCTACGACCCGGACAACCACGAGCGCATGGTCCGCCTGCGCCAGGCCAAGATCGACGGAATCCCGGTGCCGGACCTGGCGGTGGACGACCCCACCGAGGACGCGGAGCTGCTCGTCCTGGGCTGGGGCTCCACGTACGGCCCGATCGGCGCCGGAGCGCGGCGGGTGCGGGCGATGGGCCACCGGGTGGCCACCGCCCACCTGCGCCACCTCAACCCGATGCCCGCCAACCTCGGCGAGGTGCTCGCCCGCTACCGCACCGTGCTGGTGCCCGAGATGAACCTCGGCCAGCTCGCGCTGCTGCTGCGTGCCCGCCACCTCGTCGACGTCCACAGCTACACCAAGGTGTCCGGCCTGCCGTTCAAGGCCGAAGAGCTCCAGAACCTCTACCTGGAGTATCTGACGGAGGCGACGGTCGGGTGAGCACCGCAGCGAACGATCAGCACGGGGGTGCACACGCATGACCACCATCGACCTGGGACTTCCCGAGATCGGAGGGCTCGGCGGGGTCCCCACCGCCGACGCCGCGCAGACCGCCAAGGAGTTCGCCTCCGACCAGGAGGTGCGCTGGTGCCCCGGCTGCGGCGACTACGCCGTGCTGGCCGCCGTGCGCCAGTTCATGCCGAGCCTGGGCATCAAGCGCGAGAACACGGTGTTCGTCTCCGGGATCGGGTGCTCCGCACGGTTCCCGTACTACATGAACACCTACGGGATGCACTCCATCCACGGCCGCGCACCGGCGATCGCCACCGGCCTCGCGACCACCCGCAAGGATCTGTCGGTGTGGGTGGTCACCGGCGACGGGGACGCCCTCTCGATCGGCGGCAACCACCTGATCCACGCGATGCGCCGCAACGTCAACCTGAAGATCCTGCTGTTCAACAACCGGATCTACGGGCTGACCAAGGGCCAGTACTCGCCAACGTCCGAGGTCGGCAAGATCACCAAGTCCACGCCGATGGGCTCGCTGGACCACCCGTTCAACCCCGTGTCGCTGGCCCTTGGCGCCGAGGCCACGTTCGTCGGGCGGGCCATCGACTCGGACCGCAAGGGCCTGACCGCGGTGCTGCAGGCCGCCGCCGAGCACCGCGGCATCGCGCTCGTCGAGATCTTCCAGGACTGCCCGATCTTCAACGACGGCAGCTTCGACGTCCTGCGCAAGCCGGACACCGCGCCTCAGCGGCTCATCCCGCTCCAGGACGGCGAGCCGATCCGCTTCGGCCCACCCGGCGAGGACGGACTCGGCACGTTCGCCGTGGTGCGCGAGGGTTTCGGACTCACCGTCGCGAAGATCGACGAGATCGACGGGTCCGAGATCGTCGTCCACGACGCGGGAGACCTCAACCTCGCGTTCGCCCTGTCCCGGCTCTCGGACCACGATCTCAACCACACCGTCACCGGGGTGTTCCGCCGCGCGCGTCGCAGTACGTACGACGACGCCGCCCGGGCCCAGGTCGACTCCGCCGTCCGGTCGGCGACGGGCGACCTGCAGAGCCTGCTCAACGGCCGGGACACGTGGACGGTCGCCGGCTGAGCCCCGCCCTCCCTCTCCTTCCGGCGACGAGCGGCGCGTTCATCCAACCTGGTTGGACGAACGCGCCGCTCGTCGGGTGAGTGGAGCAGGTGGCGTGGGTCGCGGTGAGCAGTCTCACCTGACCGGATGGCTCGCCTCTGTTCTCATGGAGGGATGGCCGTAGCGACGTCGTTGTCGACTCCCGCCACGTCGGATCGGCTGGACGGGCGCGGCGTCGCGCTCGCCATCGGTGCGTACACGCTGTGGGGGCTCTTTCCCGCCTTCTGGTCGCTGCTCGCGCCCGCCGCCCCGGTGGAGGTGCTCGCCCACCGCATCGCCTGGACGGCGGTGCTCATGGTGGCGGTGCTGTCCGTGCTGCGCGGCTGGGGTGACCTGCGGGCGCTTTCCCTGCGGGGCTGGGCGATGACCACGTCCGCCGCGGCGCTGATCGCGGTGAACTGGGGCTTGTTCATCTACGCCGTCTTCACCGGCCATGTCGTCGAGTCCGCTCTCGGCTACTTCATGAGCCCTCTGGTCAGCGTCCTTCTGGGGGTTCTGGTGCTGCGCGAGCGCCTGCGGCGGGCCCAGGTCGTCGCGCTCGTGCTCGCCACGGCCGCCGTGGGGGTCATCACCGTCGAGAACGGGAGCATGCCGTGGATCGCGACGACGCTCGCGCTCACGTTCGGCCTCTACAGCCTCATCAAGAGCACCGTCCCCCTGCCCACCACCGCGAGCCTCACCGCCGAGGGGCTGGTGCTCGGCCCGATCGCGCTCGGCGCCGTCGTGTGGTTCGAGCTCGCAGGCAACGGCACCTTCGTCGATCACGGGCTGGGGCACACACTGCTGCTCATCGCGGGCGGAGCCGTCACGGCGGTGCCGCTGCTGCTCTACGGTGCGGCCGCGCGACGCATCCCGCTCAGCACGATCGGGGTCCTGATGTATCTGAACCCGGTGCTGCAGTTCCTGTGGGGGGTGCTCGTGGTGCACGAGGCCATGCCCGCGAGCCGGTGGATCGGGTTCGTGCTGGTGTGGGTGGCGCTCGTGGTGTTCACCGCCGACCTGGTGCGCCACGCCCGCGCCACCCGCCCGCGAGTTGCGCAATCCATCAGCGGGAGTTGACGGATTCGCCGGACGCCGGCCCGCCGCGCGCGTCCCGCCGCCGCGCCCGCTCCGCGAGTTGCGCGTCTCACCGCCGCGAGTTGCGCGTCTCACCGCCGCGAGTTGCGTGACTCACCGCCGTGAGTTTGCACTTTCACCGGCACCGGCACCGGCACCGGCACCGGCCCGCGACGCGGATCCCCAACACGCCCCGGCGAGATGCGCAACTCGCGGACGGCACACCCGCACACGGCCTGATGAGATGCGCAACTCGCGGACGCGGGGTCAGCCCGTGCGGTCCACCACGAACGACGTCAGCGTGCCCAGGGCCTCGGTCGCGGGGCAGGTCGGGAGCTTGCCCAGTTCGGCTCGGGCCTCGGCCGCCTGGGCGGCGAGGACCTCCCGGGACCGGCCCAGACCCGGCCCGGAACGCAGCAGGTCCAGTGCCTCGCCGACCTCGGCGTCGTCGGCGATCGGGCGGGCGAGCAGGACCCGCAGGCGGTCCGCCGCGGCCCCGCTCTCCTGCAGCGCGAACAGCATCGGCAGCGTGTGGACGCCCTCGCGCAGGTCCGTGCCCGGGGTCTTGCCCGAGCTCGTGGACGGCGAGGCGATGTCGATGACGTCGTCGGAGATCTGGAACGCCGTCCCGATGACGGCCCCGAACCGCCGCAGGGACTCCACCTGCTCCGGGGTGCAGCCGGAGAACATGCCGCCGTAGCGGCCCGACGTGGCGATGAGCGAGCCAGTCTTCTCGGCGATGACGGTGAGGTAGTGCTCGACCGGGTCCTCGCCGGAACGCGGACCGCGGGTCTCGCGCATCTGGCCGGTGACCAGTTCCGCGAACGTCGACGCGATGATCTTCACGGCTTCCGGCCCGAGGTCCGCGACGAGCCGGGAGGCGTGCGCGAACAGGAAGTCTCCGGTGAGGATCGCGACGGTGTTGTCCCACCGCGCATTGGCGCTCTCCGCCCCCCGCCGCATCGTCGCGGAGTCCATGACGTCGTCGTGGTAGAGCGTGGCGAGGTGGATCAGCTCGACGACGGCTGCCGCCGTGATCACCTCTGCCGCCTCCGGCTGCGGCCCGACCTGCGCCGCGAGCAGCGTGAACAGCGGCCGGAACCGCTTGCCACCCGCGTCGATCAGGTGCAGCGACGTCTCGGTGACGAACTGGTAGTCGCTGTGGACCTCCCGGTGCAGGAGATCCTCGACGCGGTCCAGGCCCACACTCGTGGCAGCGGCCAGCCCCACGTCGGCCAGGTCCACCCCGGCAATCGAGTTCGCGCTCACCCCGCCAGCCTACGAATCGTCACCCGCATCAGCTCGTGAACCCACCGCCGGCGGCCCACTCCAGCGCGAGCGTCGGCACGATGCCCAGCAGCAGCGTGACGATGACGCCCAGGGTGATGGCCGCCGTGGTGAAGGCGCCCGGCACGGTGACCGTCGGGCCGTCCGGGGCGGGCTCGCTGAAGTACATGAGCACGATCACCCGCAGGTAGAAGAACGCCGCGATGGCGCTCGCGATCAGCGCGATGATCACCAGCGGCGCCATGCCGTCGTCGAGGGCTGCGGCGAACACCGCGAACTTCGCGGTGAACCCGCTGGTGAGCGGGATCCCGGCCAGGGCGAGCAACAGGAACGCCATCGTCCCCGCGACGACCGGGGAGCGCTTGGCGAGCCCGGCCCACTGCGACAGGTGCGACGCCTCACCCTCGGGACCGCGGACCAGCGAGATGACCCCGAACACCGCGATCGTGGTGAAGCCGTAGGCGAGCAGGTAGAACAGCGTGCTCGCGATGCCCTGCTCGCCGATCGCGATGGCCCCCAGCAGCAGGAAGCCCGCGTGCGCCACCGACGAGTAGGCGATCAGGCGCTTGAGGTCGGTCTGGGTGAGGCCGAGGACCGCGCCGATCAGCATGGAGGCGATGGCGATGGCCCACAGGACCCCCCGCCACTCCCAGCGGGTGTCGCCGAACCCGACCTGCAGCACGCGCAGGATCCCGGCGAACGCCGCCACCTTGGTGCACGCGGCCATGTAGGCGGTGACCGGGGTGGGGGCGCCCTGGTAGACGTCCGGGGTCCAGGTGTGGAACGGCCCCACCGAGCCCTTGAACATCAGCCCGACGACGAGCAGGGCGAGCCCGCCGAACAGCAGGGTGTCCGAGCGGTCCGTGCCGACGGATGCCGCCGCGATCTCGCCCAGGCGCACCGAACCGGCATAGCCGTAGAGCAGCGCGACGCCGTAGAGGAAGAACGCGGACGCGAACGCGCCGAGGAGGAAGTACTTCACCGCCGCCTCCTGCGAGAGCAGGCGACGGCGCCGGGCGAGCCCGCACATGAGGTACAGCGGCAGCGACAGCACCTCGAGCGCGATGAACATCGTGAGCAGGTCGTTCGACGCAGCGAACGTCATCATCCCGCCCAGGGAGAACAGCAGGAACGCGAAGACCTCGGTCTGCATGGTCGGGGCCTGGTCCGGCGAGCCGTAGGAGCGCTCCTCGCCGGGGCGCGTTCCCGCGCCGCCTCCGGCCTGCGCCCGGGCCACGGCCGAGGCGATGAAGGCCCCGCCCGGTTCGACGGACCGGTCCGCGATGAGCAGCGCGCTCGCGAGCCCCAGGGCCAGCAGGGTGCCCCAGACGAACAGCGCCGGGCGGTCCACCGCGAGGGTCTGCGCGACGGTGACGACGCCCTCGGCCCCGGCGTTGCCGGCGTAGATGCCGAGCGCGAGGCCCGCGAGCGCGATCGCGCCGACGGTGAGCGCCACCTGCGCAGGCCAGCGCTGGTGGCGCGGCAGGAACGCCTCCACCAGCACGGACGCGCACGCGGCACCCAGCACGATCAGCAGCGGGGCGATCGCGGCGTAGTCGATCGGCGGGACCGCGATCGGGGCGAGCGGCGCCTGGGCCAGGACGGTCAGGGGGGTCATCGGACTCCTCCCACGGGGTCGGGGAGACCCACCTCGTTCATCGTGGCCACCACCGACGGGGTGATCACGTCCAGCACCGGGCCGGGGAAGAACCCGAGCACCAGGATCAGCACGATCAGCGGCGTGAGCACTGCGAGCTCACGCCTCGACAGGTCCGGGAAGCCGGACGAGCGGGCGGCCGAGACGGCCGGGTCGAGCATCGTGCCCGGCCCGCCCGCCTTGTCCAGGGCGGCCAGGACCGCCGCGCCGCGCACGGGGCCCTGCATGGTGCGCTGGTAGACCCACAGCACGTAGAGCGCGGCGAAGATGATCCCGACGGTGGCGAGGATGGTGTACACCGGCTCCCGCGGGAAGGACCCGACGAGCACGAGGAACTCGCTCACGAACGAGTTCGTGCCGGGCAGCGCGAGCGAGGACAGGCCGGCGAGCAGGAACGACCCGGCCAGCAGCGGGGCGAGGCGGTGCACACCGCCGTAGTCCGTCACCAGCCGCGAGCCGCCGCGGGCGATCACCAGGCCGACGACGATGAACAGCATGCCCGTCGAGATGCCGTGGTTGACCATGTAGAGCGTCGACCCCGCGAAGGCCTGCGAGGAGAAGGCGAAGATCCCCAGGGCGATGAACCCGAAGTGGGCGATCGAGGTGTAGGCGACGAAGCGCTTCATGTCGGTCTGGCCGACGGCCAGCAGCGCGCCGTACAGCACGCCGATCACGGCGAGCACCAGCACCAGGGGCGCGAGCCGCTGGGACGCCAGCGGGAACAGCGGCAGGCAGTAGCGCAGGAAGCCGAACGTGCCGACCTTGTCCAGCACACCGACCAGCAGCACGCCCGCCCCGACCGGGGCCTCGGCACCGGCGTCGGGCAGCCAGGTGTGGAACGGCACCAACGGTGCCTTGATCGCGAAGGCGACGAAGAAGCCGAGGAAGAGCCAGGTCTGCGTGGACTCCGGCAGCGACGCGGCCATCGCCTGCAGCTCGCTCCAGGTGAACGTGCCCTGTCCGAGCTCGCGGCCCGAGACGACGAACAGCCCGATCACCGACGCCAGCATGATGAGGCCGCCGAGCAGCGAGTAGAGGAAGAACTTCACGGCCGCGTACTGGCGGCGCGGCCCGCCGAACCGGCCGATCAGGAAGTACATCGGGACGAGCATCGCCTCGAAGAAGACGTAGAACAGGAACACGTCCGTGGCGGCGAAGACCCCGACGAGCAGGCCCTGGGTGGCGAGCAGCAGTGCGAAGAACCCCGCCTCGCTGCGGTCCTCCGGGAAGCGCTCGTTCCAGGAGTACGCCATCACGATGGGGACGAGCACGGCGATCAGCGCGAGCATCACCAGGGCGATGCCGTCGATACCCAGGGCGAACGACGTGCCGAACGCCGGGATCCACGGCACCGAGAGCTCGAGCTGGAACCGGGTGCCGGCCTGCGCGGCCTCGACCGAGTAGGCGAACCAGGTGGCGGCGGTGAGGGCGAGCGACACGAACGCGACACCCATCGCAACGGCTTTCGCGGTGGCCGGGGTGCGGTGCAGGGGCGCGACGAGCGCGGCGCCGACGAGCGGCACCACCAGCAGGGCGAGGAGCAACACGCCTCCAGTCATGCGAGGGTCACCGCCAGCAGCGCCGCGACGACGATCACGCCGCCGCCGAGCATCGACAGGGCGTAGGAGCGGACGAAGCCGGTCTGCAGCCTGCGCAGGCGCCCGGAACTGCCGCCCAGCAGGGCGGCGGTGCCGTTGACCACGCCGTCCACGCCCCGGTTGTCGACGAAGACGAGCGCCCGGGTGAGCCAGGTGCCCGGGCGGGCGATGAGGGTCTCGTTGATCGCGTTGGCGTAGAGGTCGCGGCGCGCGGCCTGGACCGGGAGCGACACGGGCTCGGGCCGCTCGACCGGGGTGGGATGGCGGCCCACGACGAGCCAGGCGACCAGGACACCGATCGCGGAGAACCCGACGACCAGCAGCGGCACGATGTCGGCCGGGACGGCCCCGTCGGGGTTCACGACCAGCTCGCCGAGGCTCGGGGTCAGCCACCTGATCAGCACCTCGTGGTAGTGCAGGGCGAAGCCCGCGCCGACCGAGCCGATCGCGAGCACGATCATCGGCGCCGTCATCACCGACGGGGACTCGTGCGGGTGGTACTCCTCGCCGTCCGCGGTGCGCAGGTGCTGCCAGCGCTTCTCCCCGAAGAACGTCATGAGCACCAGGCGGGTCATGTAGAAGGCGGTGAGCCCGGCGGCGAGCGTCGCCGCACCGCCGAACACCCAGCCCTGCCACCCCGGCGCCGTGAACGCCGCCGCGATGATCTCGTCCTTCGAGTAGAAGCCCGACATGTACGGGAAGCCGATCAGCGCGAGGTAGCCCAGGCCGAACGTCACGAACGTGATCGGCATGTACCGGGCCAGGCCGCCGTAGCGGCGCATGTCCACCTCGTCGTGCATCGCGTGCATCACCGAACCGGCGCCGAGGAACAGCCCCGCCTTGAAGAAGCCGTGGGTGAGCAGGTGGAAGATGCCCAGCGCGTAGCCCGCCGGGCCGAGCCCGACGGCGAGGATCATGTAGCCGATCTGGCTCACCGTGGAGTAGGCGAGCACCTTCTTGATGTCGTCGTAGGCGCAGCCGATGATCGCCCCGATGAGCAGCGTGATCACGCCGACCAGCGCGACGACCAGACGCCCGGTCTCGGTGAGGTTGTAGATCGGGTTGCAGCGGGCGATGAGATACACGCCCGCGGTGACCATGGTGGCCGCGTGGATGAGCGCCGAGACGGGCGTCGGGCCCTCCATCGCGTCCGGGAGCCACGCCTGCAGCGGGAACTGGCCGGACTTGCCGCACGCGCCGAGCAGCAGCAGCACCGTGATCGCCACGAGCGTCCCGCCGGAGACCTCGCCGATGCGGGCGAACACGTCGGTGTACTGCAGCGTCCCGAGGTCGGTCCACAGCAGGAAGATCGCGATCGCCAGGCCGACGTCACCGACCCGGTTCATGAGGAACGCCTTCTTGGCCGCCGTGGCCGCGGACGGGCGATCCTGGTAGAAGCCGATCAGCAGGTACGACGCGAGACCCACGCCCTCCCAACCGAGGTAGAGCATCACGAAGTTGTCGCCGAGGACGAGCACGAGCATGGCTGCGACGAACAGGTTCAGTTGGGCGAAGAAGCGCCGCCGTGCCGAGGCGTTGTGGTTCGGGTCGTCTGCATGATCACCGGAGTGGGGAGCCATGTAGCCGACCGAGTAGATGTGGATCAGTGACCCGACGCCGGTGATGAGCAGCACGAACGTCAGCGACAGCGGGTCGATCCGCAGCCCGAAGTCGATGTTCAGGCCGGCGACGGAGAACCAGTCGTAGACCGTGAGCTCCCGGGTGCGGGCGTCCGGGGCCATCCCGAGGGTCTCGAAGAAGATCGTCAGGCCGACCACGAAGGACGCGACGACCGTCGCCACGCCGAGCAGGTGGCCCCACCGGTCGGCCTTGTGGCCCGCGACGAACAGCACGAGCGCGCCGAACGCGGGCAACGCCACCAGCAGCCACGCCAGCCCGGCGGCACCGGTCGCCGGCAGCACGGCCGGCAGTACCTCGTTCACGGGGAGCTCCTAGTACTTGAGGAGGTTGGCGTCGTCGACCGACGCGGACCGGCGGGTGCGGAAGATCGACATGATGATCGCGAGCCCGACGACGACCTCGGCCGCGGCGACGACCATCACGAAGAAGGCCATGACCTGGCCGTCGAGAGTGCCGTTGATGCGCGAGAAGGTGACGAGCGAGAGGTTCACCGCGTTGAGCATCAGCTCGATGCACATGAACACGACGATCGCGTTGCGCCGCACCAGCACCCCGACGGAGCCGATCGCGAACAGCAGCGCCGAGAGCAGCAGGTAGTACGTGGGCGTCATCGGTCCTGCTCCCCGGTGGCGTGACCGGCACCGCCGGCACCGTCAGCGCTGCCGTTGGTCTCCGGCCGGGACCGGCCGGTAAGGGCGTGCGGATCGTCCTTCGCCGGGTTGTAGCGCTCGATCTCCCCCACGGGTGTCGAGTCGATGATCTCCGAGAGCGACTTGTCGGCGACCGAGCCGTCCGGCAGCAGCGCGGGCACCGCGACGGAGTTCGCCGTGGCGAACACCCCGGGGCCGGGCAGCGGGGAGATCTGGTCGTGCTCGCCGCGCAGCCGGGCGGTGACGGTGGCCCGCTGGCCGCGCTTGGTGTGCCCAGAGGTCTGCGAGAACGCCAGCACCATGGCGCCGAGGGCGGCGGTGATGAGCAGCGCGGAGGTGAGCTCGAAGGGGAACAGGTAGTCCGTGAAGATCAGCCTACCCAGGCCGACGACGTTGCCGTTGCTGCCGGCCGCGCCCGCGGCGAGGCCGGCGGGCGTGACGGCGGTGAGCGAGCGGGCGATCGCCGCCACCAGCAGCACCGCGAGGCCGATGCCCAGCAGGAGCGCGGCCATCCGCTGGCCGCGCAGGACCTCGACCACCGAGTCCGAGCTGTCGCGCCCGACGAGCATGAGGACGAACAGGAACAGCATCATCACCGCGCCGGTGTAGACGATGATCTGCACGAACCCGAGGAACGGCGCCTGCTGCACCATGTAGAGGACCGCCAGCGAGAACATCGTGGCGATCAGGCCGAGCGCGGAGTGCACGGCGTTGCGGGCCAGCACCATGCCGAGCGCGCCGGCGAGCGCGAGCGGGCCGAGGATCCAGAAGACGACGGCCTCACCCGTCGAGACCACGGATACCACGTCCCCGGCCTGCTGGGCGGCCTGTGCGAGCGGGATCATCACTTCACCTGCTCCCCGACCGGGTCGCCCTTCGCGCCGGTACGCGCCAACTCCGGACCGTTGACGTAGTAGTCCTGCTCGTTGTCACCCAGCCGCATCGGGTGCGGCGGCTGCTCCATGCCCGGCAGCAGCGGCGCCATGAGCTGTTCCTTGGTGTAGATCAGGTTCTGGCGGCTGTCGTCGGCGAGCTCGTAGAAGTTCGTCATCGTGAGCGAGCGCGTCGGGCATGCCTCGATGCACAGCCCACAGCCGATGCAGCGCAGGTAGTTGATCTGGTAGATCGCGCCGTAGCGCTCACCCGGCGAGTAGCGCGCCTCATCGGTGTTGTCCCCGCCCTCGACGTAGATCGCGTCGGCCGGACACGCCCAGGCGCACAGCTCGCACCCCACGCACTTCTCCAGCCCGTCCGGATGCCGGTTGAGCTGGTGGCGCCCGTGGTAGCGGGGTGCGGCGGGCGGGAAGTTCTCCGGGTACTCCTCGGTGACGACCTTCTTGAACATCGTCCCGAAGGTGACCCCGAAGCCCTTGAAGAACTCAAACATTCTCGATCTCCGATTTCTTCGGGGCCGCTGCCGTTGCCGTCGGCGCCGTCGACCCGCGGAGCCTGTGCCGGGCGGGCGTGGGGACCGTGAGGTCCAGCGGGGGCACCGGGTAGTCCGAGACGAGTTCGACCTCGGTGGACCGGGTGGGCTTGTCCGGCACCAGGAAGGCGACGACGAGCACCACCGCGAGCACGATCCCCAGCACCACCAGCAGGGTGGACAGGTCGCCGCCCGCGCTGTTGCGATAGGTGCGGATCGCGAAGATCGTGAGGATCCACAGCAGGCTGATCGGCACGAGGGCCTTCCAGCCCAACCGCATGAACTGGTCGTAGCGCAGCCGCGGCAGCGTCCCCCGCAGCCAGATGAACACGAACAGGAAGATCGCGACCTTCACGATGAACATCGCGAACTGCACCCAGCCGTTGTGGAAGAACTCGAAGTTCGACAGCGGCCACGGCGCCATCCCGCCGCCGAGGAACAGCGCCGTCGCCATGGCCGAGACGGTGACCATGTTGACGTACTCGGCAAGGAAGAACAGCGCGAACTTCAGCGAGGAGTACTCGGTGTGGAAGCCGCCGACCAGCTCGGACTCGGCCTCCGGCAGGTCGAACGGCGCCCGGTTCGTCTCCCCCACCATCGCGATGACGAACACCACGAAGCTCGGCAGCAGGAGCCACACGTACCAGCCGGTCTGCTGCGCCTCGACGATGTCCGCGGTGGACAGCGACCCGGCGTAGAGGATCACCGCGACGATCGACAGGCCGAGCGCGATCTCGTAGGAGATCACCTGCGCCGCGCTGCGCAGCGCCGCGAGCAGCGGGTACGGCGAGCCGGACGCCCAACCGCCGAGGACGATCCCGTAGACGCCGATCGAGCTGCAGGCCAGCACGACCAGCACACCGACCGGCAGGTCCACGAGCTGGAGGACGGTCCGCTCACCGAAGATCGACACCTCGCCGCCGAACGGGATCACCGAGAACGCGACGAACGCCGGGATCGTGGCGATCACCGGGGCGATGAAGTACACCGGCTTGTCGGCGAGCACCGGCATGATGTCTTCCTTGAACGCGAGCTTCAGCCCGTCCGCGAGGCTCTGCAGCCAGCCGTTCGGGCCCACCCGGTTCGGACCGGGACGCTGCTGCATCCGGCCCACCACCTTGCGCTCGGCGTTGATCATCACCAGCGTGAGCACCACGCCGACGGCGAACAGCGCCACGACCTTCAGGATGATCAGCCACAGCGGATCGTCGGCCAGCAGCTCCTGCGTGTGCGTCACCGGGACACCCCCACCAGATCACCGTGGCCGACCCCGAGCGTGACCCGCACCTGCGAGCCCGCGGAGTGGGCCGGGAGCCACACCACGCCGTCCGGGAGGTCGGCGAACGCCACCGGCAGCGTGATCGAGCCGCGCCCGGTCGAGATCGTCGCGGGCTCGCCCTCGACGAGTTCCAGGACCCGCGCGGTGGCCGCGTTGACCCGGGCCAGGGGTGGGCGCGCCGTGCCCGCCAGCGCCGGTTCGTCGACCCCGAGACTCGACGAGTCCAGCAGCTGGCGCCAGGTGGCGAGCACCGCCTGGCCGTAGCCGGGGCGCAGGGGCTCGGCCGCCGGGGCCGTCGGCCCGGCCGGGGCCGGGCCGGAGCGGTTGCCGAGGCGTTCCAGCTCCGCCGCCGCTGCGGCGGGCGTCTGGGTGAAGATGTCGACGTCCATCTCGACGGCGAGCGTGTCCAGCACCCGGCAGTCCGGGAGCACGCCGCTCGCGTCCAGCGCGGGACCGAACGGGCGGCGGCGGCCCTCCCAGTTCACGTAGGTGCCGGCGCGCTGCGCGTCCGGGGCCACCGGGAGCACCACGTCGGCCCGCTCGGTGACGGCCGATGCGTGCATCTCCAGGCTGACCAGGAACCCGACGCGGTCCAGCGCCGCGATCGCGGTGGCCGGGTCGGCCAGGTCGTCGGGGTCCACACCGCCCACGACCAGGCCCGCGAGCTCCCCCGCCGCGGCAGCGGCGAGGATCTCGTCCGTGCTGCGGCCGGGGGATTCCGGCAGGTCCGCCACCCCCCAGGCCCGGGCTACCTCGGCCCGCGCCGCACGGTCGGAGACGGCGCGGCCGCCCGGGAGCAGCGTCGGCAGGGCCCCGGCCTCCAGCGCCCCGCGGTCGCCCGCCCGGCGCGGCACCCAGCCGACCACCGCGCCGGTGCGCTCGGCGAGCGCCGCCACCGCGGAGTAGAGGCCGGGCACCTGCGCCGCGCGTTCCCCGACGAGGATCACGCCCCCTCCGGTGAGCGCCTCGACCACCTGCGGCGCGACGGCCGCCAGGTCCCGCAGGACGATCGCCTCGGCGCCCGGCACCGCGGGCACCAGGTTGTCCTTCGCGACCACGTCGGCCGCACCCAGCGTCTGCGCCGTCTTGAGCACCGCGGGGCTCGACCACTGCGAGAGGTGGAACACCTTCTGTCCGTGCTTGCGGGCCGCCTTTCGCAGCCGCAGGAAGACGATCGGCGCCTCCTCCTCCGGCTCCAGCGCGACCAGCAGCACCGCGGGGGCGGCCTCCAGCCGCGAGTAGCTGAGCATCTCCGGGCCACGCCCGACGACGAGCGCCGCGAGGAACTCCAGCTCCTCGGCCGGGTTCGACCCGACGGGGCGGGCGCGGAAGTCCACGTCGTTCGTGCGCAGCGCCACCCGCGCGAACTTCGCATACGCGTAGGCGTCCTCGACCGTCAGCCGCCCACCCGGCAGCACGGCCACCCCGGTCGCCGCGGACTTCCCGAGGACCCCGCCCGCGGCGTCGCGCGCCGCCCTGAGCCCGGCCGCAGCGGTCGCGAGCGCCTCGGTCCAGGAGGTCTCGACCAGCTCGCCGTCCTCGCCGCGCACCATCGGCCGCGTGATCCGCTGCGCCGAGGCGAGGTAGCGGAACGCGAAACGCCCCTTGTCGTCGAGCCACTCCTCGTTGACCTCGGGATCGTTGCCGGCGAGGCGGCGCATGACCGTGCCGCGCCGCGAGTCGACGCGGATCGCGGCGCCGCCGGAGTCGTGCTCGCTCACCCCGGGCGTCGACACCAGGTCGAACGGGCGCGAGCGGAACCGGTACGCCGCGCTCGTGAGCGCGCCCACGGGGCAGATCTGGATCGTGTTGCCCGAGAAGTAGCTCTGGAACGGCTTGTCGCGCGCCGTGCCGATCTGCTGCTGGGCACCGCGCTCCAGCAGCTCGATGAACGGGTCGCCCGCGATCTCCTCGGAGAAGCGCGTGCAGCGCTGGCACAGCACGCAGCGCTCGCGGTCCAGCAGGACCTCGGTCGAGATCGGGATCGGCTTGGGGAAGGTGCGCTTGACGTCGACGAACCGCGAGTCCGCCCGGCCCGACGTCATCGCCTGGTTCTGCAGCGGGCACTCGCCGCCCTTGTCGCAGATCGGGCAGTCCAGGGGGTGGTTGATGAGCAGCAGCTCCATCACCCCCTCCTGCGCCTTCTTCGCCACCGGGGAGGTGTGCTGGGTCTTGACGACCATGCCGTCCGCGACCGTCATCGTGCAGCTGGCCTGCGGCTTCGGCATGGGCCGCCCGCCCATCTCGACCTCGACCAGGCACTGGCGGCAGGCGCCTGCCGGATCGAGGAGGGGATGGTCGCAGAACCGGGGGACGATGATCCCCAGCCGCTCGCAGGTGCGGATGAGGATCTCGCCCTTGGGCGCGTCGACCTCGATGCCGTCGATGGTCAGCCGCACGTGCCCCGCGGGCACCGGGCGCTCCGTGTCGGGCTTGTCGGGGGCGATCGTCATGCGGACGCTCCGGTCAGCTCGGCCAGCTGGTCGGGGTGCGCGACCGAGGGCTGGCTGGTGCACAGGTCCAGGAACTCCTGGCGGAAGTACTTGATCGCGCTCGTGATCGGGCTGGTGGCCCCGTCACCGAGGGCGCAGAACGACCGGCCGAGGATGTTGTCGCAGATGTCGAGCATCGTCTCGACGTCGGCCTCCGTGCCCTGCCCGTGCAGCATCCGTTCCAGGATCTGGAGCAGCCAGTACGTGCCCTCGCGGCACGGCGTGCACTTGCCGCAGGACTCGTGCTTGTAGAACTCGGTCCACTTCATGACCGCCCACGGCACCGACACGGTCTCGTTGAAGATCTGCACGGCGGTGGTGCCCAGCATGGAGCCCGCAGCGGCCGCCCCCTCGAAATCCAGGGGGACGTCCATGTGCTCGGCGGTGAACAGCGGGGTGGACGAGCCGCCGGGGGTCCAGAACTTCAGCGGGACGCCGTCCTTCATGCCGCCGGCCAGCTCCAGCAGCTGGCGCAGCGTCGAACCCAGCGGAACCTCGTACTGCCCGGGCTTCTCGACGTGCCCGGACAGCGAGAAGATCTTCGGGCCGGGCGAGCGCTCGGTGCCCATCGAGCGGAACCACTCGCTGCCGCCCATCACGATGTCGGGCACCGAGGCGATCGTCTCGACGTTGTTCACCACGGTCGGCGAGGCGTAGAGGCCCGACGTGGCGGGGAACGGCGGCTTCAGCCGGGGCTGGCCGCGGCGCCCCTCGAGGGAGTCCAGCAGCGCCGTCTCCTCGCCACAGATGTACGCGCCCGCGCCGGCGTGAACCACGATGTCCAGATCGAAACCCGTGCCGAGGATGTCGCGGCCCAGGTAGCCGGCCCGGTAGGCCTCCTCGACGGCGTGGCGCACCCGGCGGATCGGGTGCAGGGCCTCGCCGCGCACGTAGATCGCGCAGAAGTTCGCGCGGATCGCGTAGCTCGTGATGATGCAGCCCTCCACCAGGGAGTGCGGATCAGCCATCATCGTGGGGATGTCCTTGCACGTACCGGGCTCGCCCTCGTCCGCGTTGATGACGAGGTACTTGGGCTTCGCGCCCGCGCCCGTCGGGCCCTGCGGGATGAAGCTCCACTTGAGCCCGGTCGGGAAGCCTGCGCCGCCGCGGCCACGCAGCCCCGAGTCCTTCACCAGCTGGATCAGCTGGTCGGGGTTGCGGCCCAGCGCCTCGCGGATCGCGCGGTAGCCGCCGGTCTCCTCGTACGTGGCGAGGGTCCAGGACGTGGGCGACGCCCAGCGCCGCGTCAGGACGGGCGTGATCGGATCGGGCACGTCAGCTCCTCGATTCGCTCGTCGCGGCCGGTTGCGGGCCGGGTCGGCGGCGCCGCGGCGCACCCGACGACGACCTCGTTCGCCCGGTCATGTGCTCTTCTCCGGGAGCGCCGGCAGGGCCGGCGGCTCCTCGGGCATGGCCGGGGCGGACCAGCCCCGCACCGCCGCGAGCTCGGTGCCGCGCAGGGACTCCGGTGCGAGCGACGAGCCGGCGACGCTCGCGTCCAGGTCCGGATGGACACCGGCCAGTTCCAGCTCGACGGTGCGGAAGTCGGTCAGCGGCGCGCCGCGGGTGGGATGCGGCTTCTCGCCCCGCTGCAGGGCGTTCACCAGCTCCTCGGCCGAGTCGACGTCCTGGTTGTCGTAGTACTCGTAGTTGACCTGGATCACCGGTGCGAAGTCGCAGGCCGCGAGGCACTCGGCATGCTCCAGCGTGATCGAGCCGGTGGTGCCGGGCTCTCCGGCCGTCTCCTCGTGGCCGACCCCGAGCTTGTCCTTCAACCGCGCGTAGATGGCGTCGCCGCCCAGCGCCGCGCACAGGGTGTTCGTGCAGACGCTCACGAGGTGCTCGCCGCACGGCGTGCGCTTGTACATCGTGTAGAAAGTCGCGACAGCCGAGACCTCGGCCGTGGTCAGCTCCAACGCCTCGGCGCAGTAGCGGATGCCGTCCTGGCTGACGTGGCCCTCGACGGACTGCACCAGGTGCAGCAGCGGCAGCAGGGCCGAGCGGGACTGCGGGTAGCGGGCGATGATCTCCTTCGTCCGCCGGCGGGTCAGCTCGTCGAAACCGGGCGACGCCGGGCTCGGCTGCGCCGGCCCGTCCCAGACGACCTCCTGCGGCGCCACCGGGGCCGGGGCGTTCATCTCGGGGTTGCCCTCCGGGAGGGTCATCGGTCCACACCTCCCATCACGGGGTCGATCGACGCGACGGCCGCGATGACGTCGGCGACCATGCCGCCCTCGCTCATCGCCGGCATCGTCTGCAGGTTGACGAAGCTGGGCTCGCGCACGTGCACCCGCAGCGGGCGGGTGCCACCGTCGGACACGAGGTGGTAGCCGAGCTCGCCGCGCGGGGACTCCACCGCCACGTACACCTGCCCGGCCGGCACCGAGAAGCCCTCGGTGACCAGCTTGAAGTGGTGGATCAGCGACTCCATCGACTGGCCCATGATCTTGCGGACGTGCTCGAGGGTGTTGCCCATGCCGTCCGCGCCGATCGAGAGCTGCGCGGGCCAGGCGATCTTCTTGTCCTCGACCATCACCGGCCCCGGGGCGTCCTTCATCTTCTCCGCGGCCTGCTCGATGATCTTCAGCGACTCATGGATCTCCTGCAGGCGCACGCGGAACCGGGCATAGCAGTCGGCCTCGGTGGCCACCGGGACCTCGAAGTCGTACTCCTCGTAGCCGCAGTACGGCTCGACCTTGCGCAGGTCCCAGGGCAGGCCCGCACTGCGCAGGATCGGGCCGGTGGCGCCCAGCGCCAGGCAGCCGTCGACCGGCAGGAAGCCGACGTTCTCCATCCGCTCGCGCCAGATCGGCTGCACGGTGAGCAGCCTGTCGTAGTCGGGCAGGCGCTCACGCATCAGCGCGATGAAGTCCGTGACCCGCCGGTGCCAGCCGTCGGGGAAGTCCTGCGCGAGCCCGCCCGGCCGGACGAACGCGTTGTTCATCCGCAGGCCGGTGAGGAACTCCATGAGGTGGAGCACCTCCTCGCGCTCGCGGAACCCGGCCGTCATGCCCGTGAGCGCGCCCAGCTCCATGCCGCCGGTGGCCAGGCACACCAGGTGCGAACCGATCCGGGTCAGCTCCATGAGCAGGACGCGCCCGACCGTCGCCCGCCGGGGCGCCTCGACGCCGAGCAGCTTCTCCACCGCCAGGCAGTACGCCGTCTCGTTGAACAGCGGTGCGAGGTAGTCCATCCGCGTCACGAACGTGACGCCCTGGGTCCAGGTGCGGTACTCGCAGTTCTTCTCGATCCCCGTGTGCAGGTAGCCGATGACCGACCGGGCCTGCGTCACCGTCTCGCCCTCGAGTTCGAGGACCAGGCGCAACACCCCGTGGGTGGACGGGTGCTGCGGGCCCATGTTGATGACGATGCGGTCGTCGTGCTCCTCGTCGATGAGGGTGTCCCAGTCCCCGCCGGTGACCGTGTAGACGGGACCCTCTGTGGTGAGGCGCTCCGAAGCGGGCGCTGCCGGACGCGTCACGTGTACGACCTCCGCTGATCGGGCGGGGGGATCTCCGCCCCCTTGTACTCCACGGGAATCCCGCCGAGCGGGTAGTCCTTGCGCTGGGGATGGCCCTCCCAGTCGTCCGGCATCAGGATCCTGGTCAGCGCCGGGTGGCCCTCGAACACCACCCCGAACATGTCCCACGTCTCGCGCTCGTGCCAGTCCGCCGTCGGGTAGACCTCGACGATGCTGGGCACGCGCGCGTCGTCGACGTCGACCGCGACCTCCAGCCGGATACGGCGCCGGTAGGTCATCGACAGCAGGTGGTAGACGACGTGCAGCCGCTGCGGCACGTCCGCCCCGTAGTCGACGCCCGAGACGCTGGAGCAGAGCTCGAAGCGCAGCGCCTCGTCGTCCCGCAGGGTGCGGCACAGCTCCAGGAGCCGCTCGCGCGCCACGTAGAACGTGATCTCGTCGCGGTCGATCGTGACCTGCTGCACCTCGCCGGCGAGCCCCTGCTCGGCCAGGGCGTCCGTGAGGTCGTCCGCGAGATCGTCGAACCAGCCGCCGTAGGGCCGCCCGGCGGGCGCCGGAGCGTAGCCGGGCAGCCGCAGCCCACCGAACCCGGACGTGTCGCCCGAGCCGGAGACGCCGAACATGCCCTTGCGCGAGCGGGCCGGGGGTGCGGCCATCCGGGTACCGCCCTCGGCGGCCACGAGGTCGCCGCCCGCCTGCTCCGGAGTGCCCGCCTGCGCGTCCGTGCCGACCGCCGTGCCCTGGCCGCCGTCCTGCCCGCCGCGCTCGGCCGACGACTGCTCACCGCCGGTGGTGGGCTTGCCGGTCCCGTCGCCGGTGCTCACGCTTCGTCACCCCCCTGCATGAGAGCCGCGCGCTCCCGCTCCTCGCGCAGCTTCTTCGGCGCGAACTTCACCGACGACGGCACGAGCGGTGTGCGGTACCCGCTCTCCGCGAGTGCTGCGGCCCGCTTCGGACCGAGCGGCTCGTCCATGATCTTGGCGTGGATCTTCAGGATCGCGTCGATGAGCATCTCCGGCCGCGGCGGGCAGCCGGGCAGGTACATGTCCACCGGGACGACGTGGTCCACACCCTGCACGATCGCGTAGTTGTTGAACATCCCGCCCGAGCTGGCACAGACGCCCATCGCGAGCACCCAGCGCGGCTCGGGCATCTGGTCGTAGATCTGGCGCAGCACCGGGGCCATCTTGTTGCTCACGCGGCCCGCGACGATCATCAGGTCGGCCTGCCGCGGCGAGGCGCGGAAGACCTCCATGCCGAAGCGCGCCAGGTCGTAGCGCGGCGCGCCGGTGGTCATCATCTCGATGGCGCAGCACGCGAGCCCGAACGTCGCGGGCCACAGCGAGGACTTGCGCGTCCAGTTGACAAGCTTCTCGACGTTCGCGAGCAGGACGCCGTTGGGGAGGTGCTCCTCGAGTCCCATCAGTTCCAGTCCAATCCGCCGCGGCGCCACACGTAGATGTAGGCGAAGCCGACGGTCACGATGAACAGCACGATCTCCACCAGCCCGAACAGGCCCAGGGCGTCCGCGGTCACCGCGAACGGGTAGAGGAAGACCATCTCGATGTCGAACAGGATGAACAGCATCGCCGTGAGGTAGTACGCCACCGGCATGCGGCCGCCGCCCACGACGGGCTGCGGCGATGGCTCGATGCCGCACTCGTAGGCGTCGAGCTTCGCGCGGTTGTACCGGCGCGGGCCGATCAGCGGCGCGCTCGCGACCGAGAACAGCGCGAACGCCCCGGCCAGCGCGAACATCAGCACCAGCGGGAGGTAGGGATCGAGCAACCTCATCACCCTTGTCGTGGTCGTCGCGGTCGTCGCCGTACCGGCGTGCGCGAAAATCTAGTGCGCCGCCGGTCACAGCCGGAGTCAGGCATGCCTAACTTCGGCACATCCGGCACCCGTGACCAGCGCCGTCGGTTTCGCGCCACGGAGCGTGAGGGCCGAGGTGGTGGTCTCGGGCGGGCACCATCATGCCGCCTTGTGAAGTCTTTCACGAGCCGGGGGCGGCTACTCGGCCCCGCGGGGGGCCGGTTCGGCGCCACGTACGGGTGAAATCCCGCACGCCACACGCAACCCGACGCGTCAGACGCTCGGCGCAAGCCGTGTCATCGCGGTGATGACACGGTCCGAGAGCTGGCCGTCCTTGGGGTCGTACAGGTTCGCCAGGAGCTTGAGGATGAAGCGCATCAGGGTCGCCCGGGGCAGCCCGTGCTTCGTCGCGAGTCCCATGATCGTCGGGTTGCCGATCAGCTTCGAGAACGCGTTGCCGATCCGGTAGTAGCCGCCCAACGCCTGGCTCATCGCCTGCGGGTAGTAGGCCAGCGCGGCCTCCCGCGCGTCCCCGGAGCGGGCGAGGGCCTGGACGGCGCACCGCGACGCGATCGACGCCGACTCCATCGCGTAGGCGATCCCCTCACCGTTGAACGGGTTCACCATGCCGCCAGCGTCGCCGACCAGCAGCATCCCCGGCCGGTAGTGGGGCACCCGGTTGAAGCCCATCGGGAGGGCCGCGCCGCCCACGGTGCCGACGGCGTTCTCCTCGCGGTAGCCCCACTCCTGCGGGGTGCCGTCCAGCCAGGAGCGCAGCAGCTTGCGGTAGTCGGTGTTGCCGTAGGCCTTGGTGGTGGAGAGGATCCCGAGCCCGACGTTCGACGTGCCGTCGCCCATGCCGAAGATCCAGCCGTAGCCGGGCAGGAGCTTCGGGTTCGCCGGATCCGAGCGGTCCCACAGCTCCAGGTGGCTCTCCAGGTAGTCGTCGTGGGTGCGCGGGGAGTTGTAGTAGCGGCGGACCGCGACGCCCATGGGACGGTCGTCGCGCTTGGCCATGCCCAGGGAGAGCGCCAGCCGCGCCGACACGCCGTCGCAGGCCAGGGTGAGCGGCGCCCGGAACGTCACGGGCCGCTTGTCGCGCCCCTTGCCCACGTGACCGGTGGCCCCGACGACGCGGCCGCGCTCGACCACCGCGTCGGTGATCGTCGTGCCCTCGTGCAGGCGGGCGCCCGCCTTCTCCGCGTGGCGGGCCATCATCTCGTCGAAGTCCTGGCGCGGGCGGACTGCCCCGAAGTCGGGGAACGTGGCGAGCGTCGGCCAGTCCAGCTCGAGGGTCACCCCGCCGCCGACGACGCGCAGGCCCTTGTTGTGCAGCCAGCCGTTGCGTTCCGAGCAGTCGATGCCCACGTCGATGAGCTGCTTCATGCCCCGTGGCGTGAACCCGTCCCCGCACACCTTGGGCCGCGGGAAGGTCGACTTCTCCAGCAGGAGGACGTCGAGCCCGGCCCGGGCCAGGTAGGTGGCGGCGGTGGAGCCGGCGGGGCCGGCGCCGACGACGAGGACGTCCGCGGTGCCGTCGGACGTGCTGTCGGGGGTGGTGGGGCTGGCCAATGCGGGCTCCTTGTGAACGCGTTCACGAAGTCGGCCCGAGTGTACGGGGCCGATCGGGGGACCCGACGCGGCGACCGGCCGTGACCCGGGTGGCCCCTGCCGCCCGGGCCCGGTGTCGCGAACGGCCCATACGGGACGGCTTCCATCCGGGCCGCTCGCGCGGGGACGGCAGGACGGGTGGCGGGCGTGACCGGGACGCCGCGGCCCGGCCGGGTCAGGGGCGACGTGCCCGGTGCAGGGCCACCGCGCCGCCCGTGAGGTTGCGCCATGCCACGTTCGTCCAGCCCGCGGCGGCGATGCGCGTCGCGAGCGCGGCCTGGTCCGGCCAGGCCCGGATCGACTCGCCCAGGTAACGGTAGGCCTCCGGGTTGCTCGACACCCGCTGGGCCACCGCCGGCAGCACCCGTTCCAGACCCGCGTGATAGACCACGCGGAACGGCACCCAGGTCGGCGTGGAGAACTCGCACACCACCAGCCGCCCGCCGGGCCGCGTCACCCGGGCCAGCTCGCGCAGCGCCTGGTCGGTGTCGGCGACGTTGCGCAGGCCGAACGAGATCGTCACGGCGTCGAAGGCACCGTCCACGAACGGCAGGTGCAGCGCGTCCGCCGCCACCTTCGGCACGTTGCGGTGCATGCCCGCGCGCAACATCCCCAACGAGAAGTCCGCGGCCACGCACCACGCCCCCGACCGGGCGAGCTCGACGGTGGAGACGGCCGTGCCCGCGGCGAGATCGAGCACCCGGTCCCCGGGGCGGATCTGCAGCGCCGTGCGGGTGAGCGCGCGCCATCGGCGATCCATCCCGCCGGTGAGGACGGTGTTCGTGAGGTCGTAGCGGCGGGCGACGTCGTCGAACATCGCGGCGACGTCGTGGGGCAACTTGTCGAGGTCGGCGCGGCTCACGCCGAGAACGCTACGCCCGGGGCGGTGGCCGGCCGGTACGGGAGGTGACCGCGTGCCGACCGAGCGTGGCCGCACCCGGTCGCGCGACCGCGAACCGGTGGGCCCGGCAGGCGACGGCTCAGCACGCACCCAACGCAGCCAGCATCCGGTCCACCGCCGCCGGCCAGCCGAACTGCTCGGCCCGCGCCCGCGCCGCCGCCCGGCGACGGCCCTCGTCCGCGGCGAGCAAGGTCGTCACGCCCGCGGCGAACGCGGCGGACGAGTCCGCGGCGGCCGCGCCGCACCCGGGGCGGACGATCTCCGGCAGGGCGGAGGAGCGCGACACCACGACCGGCGTCCCGCTGGCCAGGGCCTCCAACGCCGAGAGCCCGAACGTCTCGTGCGGCCCGGGGGCGAGCGAGACGTCCGCCGAGGCGAGCAGCGCGGCGAGCCTGGCGCGGTCGGGAACGAAGCCGAGGAACGTCACGGGCAGCCCGGCTGCGCGACGTTGCAGGGCGGACCGCTGCGGCCCGTCGCCCGCGACGACGAGGCGGACGCTCGCGCCGTCGCGGCACAGGGCCGCGACGGTGTCGATGCTGCGCTCGGGATGCTTCTCCGCAGACAGGCGCCCGGCGTGCACGAGCACGCTCTCGGCACCGGCGGACAGGTGGTCGCGCAGGTCCTCGTCGCGCCGCTGCGGGGAGAACGTGGCCAGGTCGACGCCGAGAGGTACCTGGGCGACGTTGGCAGCGCCGATGCGGTCGAACTCCGCGCGGGCGAACGCCGTCGTGCACACGACGGTGTCGTAGGCGGCGGCCATGCGCGCGTTGGCGACGTCCGCGACCCGGCGGGCGGCACCCGCGGGCAGGAGGAACTGGGCGAGCAGCCGGTCGAGCCGCTCGTGTGAGATCACGATGCCCGCCAGCCCGCGCCGGGCGGCCCAGGCACCCAACCCGCGCAGGGTGAGCCGGTCGGAGACCTCGATCGCGTCCGGCTTCAGCGTCGAGAGCACATGCTGCACCCGCCACGGATCGACCGCCCGGTAACCGCCGGTGCCGGGCAGCCGTGGCGCGGCGACCGTCACGCGGCGGATGCCGCCGGGCAGCTCCTCGTCGGCGCTGCGGGGCCCGGGGACGACGAGCACGGCCTCGTGGCCCCGCTGCACGTAGCCCGCGCCGAGGTGGTGCAGCGCCGTGCGCAGCCCGCCCGAGCGAGGTCCGTAGAAGTTCGCGAGCTGGACGATGCGCACGGCTCAGGCGGCCCGCTCGCGCCCGGGGGATCGCCCATCACGGCCTGACGAGATGCGCAACTCGCGGGTGGGGACACGGGACTCGGCGATCACGGCCGCGTAGTGGACGAGCAGCTCGTCGCACACCTCGGACCACGTGCGGCGCAGCACCGAGCGGCGCGCGGCCTGGCCGAACCGGGCGCGGACCTGCGGGTCCAGCAGCACCCCGACAGCCCGTCGCAGGGCGTCGTCGGCGGCGCGGACCCCCGCGTCGTCGCCGTCCTGCGGCCGCGGAGGGACGAGGAATCCGGTACGTCCGGGCAGGACCAGGTCGCGCGGCCCACCCGCGTCCGGCGCCACCACCGGCAACCCCGAGGCGAACGCCTCCTGCACGGCCTGGCAGAACGTCTCCGACGGCCCGGTGTGCACGAACACGTCCAGCGAGGCGTAGACGCGGGCGAGGTCGTCGCCGTCGCGGAAGCCGAGGAACGCCGCCCCCGGCAGCTCGGCCCGCAGGCGTGGGGCGCTCGGCCCGTCACCGACCACGACCACCCGGACCCCGGGGCGCCCGGCGAGCGCGGCCAGCCGCTCGACCTGCTTCTCCGGCGCGAGGCGGCCCACGTACCCGACGAGCACCTCACCGTTCGGGGCCAACTCGGCGCGCAGCCGCTCGTCGCGCTTCGACGGGGTGAAGCGGCAGGTGTCGACGCCGCGGCCCCACCGGTGCACCCGCGGCACGCCCCGCTCGCGCAGCGCCCCGCTCGCCCAGCTCGACGGGGCGAGCGTCCGGTCCGCCTGGGCGTGCAGCCGGCAGGTCCACCGCCAGGCCGCACGGGCCGTCAGGCCGAGCCCGTAGGAGGAGGCGAAACCGGCGACGTCGGTCTGGTAGACCGCGACCGTCGGGATCCGCAACCGGCGCGCCGCCACCAGCCCCCGGTGGCCGACCACGAACGGTGCGGCCAGGTGCACGACGTCCGGCCGGAACGCGCGCAGCGTCCGCAGCACCCGGCGGCTCGGGACCCCCACCGGCATCGAGTTGACCACCGGCAGCTCCACCTGTGGCACCCCCACGACGGGTACGCCCGCGTGCTCGCGGTCCACGCCGGGGGCGATCACCAGCGCCTCGTGGCCCCGCGCCGACAGGTGTTCCAGCACCCGCAGGATCGAGTTCGTGACGCCGTTCACGACGGGTAGGAAGCACTCGGACACGATCGCGACACGCACGGGGGGAACCTCCCCCGCCCAGCCGCCGGGGGACGGTCGGTGACCTGACAGGTCGCCGAACACGCGGCCAACAGCACGTGCGGACCCTGTCCGAGCCCATCCGCGATCCCACCGGACGGGTCCTCGCGAGGGCGGGCCCGGCCTCGCAGAGGCGGGCCCAGCCTCGCACCCAGTCCGGCCTCGCACCCGTCCGGCCTCGCAGAGATCGCGCACACCTCACAGGCGCGCCCCGCCCGGCCTCGCAGGCGCACCCCGCCCGGCTCGCGGAGGCGGCCCGGCCTCGCAGGCCCACCCCGCCCGGCTCGCGGAGGCGGCCCGGCCTCGCAGGGACACCCGCCCCGGCTCGCAGAGACAGACCCCGCCTCGCAGGGACACCCGCTCGGCCCCGCAGAGATCGCACACGCTTCGCAGGCGCTGCAGCCCCTGCGAAGCATCGCGGAGCTCTGCGAAGCGACCCCAGGGCTCTGCGAAGCGACCCGGAGCTCTGCGAGGCAGCGGGTTCCTCCGTCGCCGGGCGCACCCATCCCGCCTCGCGCAGCACCCGGGCCGCCCGCGCCCATCGCGGACGCATCACCGGGGGCCGCGGGCGCA
>JBFWRR010000013.1:38140-64248 GCA_050248815.1 Pseudonocardia sp.
TGGTAGGCCCCTGGCACCGCGGGGCCCGCCCGCCACCCCGGCACCGCGGACCCGCCCGCAGACCCAGCACCGCAGACCCTCCGGGACGCCGAACCGCGGGCCCCGCCCGCCACCGCAGCACTTCGGGCGGGCAGCCGGACTACCCGAGCGGCGCGTGTTGCCGCGGTGATCCGCGACCGGTCACCTGCGGGTCGCCGCCGGGTCACCGGCCCCGGCGACCCTGGGATCCGTGCCCGCGCCCCCCGCCCCCGCGCCGTCCGGAACCGCGCCGTCCGGAACCGCCACCGTCCCCCCGGCACCGCCGGTGGACCCCGCCCTGCTCTCCCGCGCGCTCGAGATCGCGGGCCGGCTCGCCAACGACGCAGCGGAAGTGATCACGGCGACCCTCGGGCGAAACGCGGACGAGCATCCCTTCGACTGGATCACCCAGACCGACCGGACCCTGGAGCGCCACACGCGCCGGGTGCTGATCGCCGAGTTCGGGACCGTGCCGGTGGTCGGCCGCACCGCGGACGACGCGCAGCCGGGTCCCGGGCCGTACCGCTGGGTCGTCGGCGGGCCCGCCGACACCCGCTGCGGTACCGCGAACCACGTCTCGGGGTTCGGCTGGTGCGCCTACAGTCTCGCGCTGGTCGACGCCGCGGGACCCGTCGTCGGAGTGATCGCCGATCCCGGCCGCGCGCAGATCCACGCCGCGGCGCGCGGGCGCGGGATGCGTGCCAACGGGATCGCCGTGCGCCCCGCAGAGCGTGACACCGCGGGCGGGCCCGTCTGTTGCGAGGTCACCGGGCCCGCCGCGCCCGGGCTGCTGCGCGCGGCCGGACCGCGGGCCCGGGTGCTCGGTTCGGCGGCGTTGGCGATCACCCAGGTCGCGCTCGGCCATGCCGTCGCGGCCGTCGTCGACACACACCGCGAGAGCGACGTCGCCGCCGCGCTGTGCCTCGCCGGCGAATCCGGCGCCGCGGTCACCGACGCGGACGGGCGGCCCGACCCGCTGCCGTCCGGTCCGTTCGTCGTGGCCCGGCCCGCGGCGCTCGACGCCGTCCTGGGCTGGTGGCGCTGCGCGCTCGCGACGTAACGTCGGGCCATCGCCGCACCGACCGCAACGACGCAGACCCCGGCGCCCACGCCGGCCGTGCGGGCGACGCCGTTCCTGTTCGTGGTGATCTGGGCGTCCGGTTTCGTCGTCGCCAAGTACGCGGCCCCGCACGCCGAACCACTCGGCTTCCTCGTGCTGCGCTACACCTGCGTCGTCGCGCTGATGGGTGGGCTGGCGCTCGCGTTCCGGGCGCCGTGGCCGCGCGGGCGGTCGGTGGCGCACCTCGCCGTCGCCGGCATCGGCATCCAGGCGGGCTACCTCGGTGGCGTCTGGGTCGCGGTGGCGCACGGCATGCCCGCTGCCGTCGCGGCCCTCGTGGTCAACCTGCAGCCGGTACTCACCGCGGCGTTCGCCGCGATGATCGGCGAACGGCTGGGGAAGCTGCAGGTCACCGGCCTGGTACTCGGGTTCCTCGGCGTGGTGCTCGTGGTCGCCGAACGGCTCACCACCACCGGTGTCACCGCCTTCACCCTCGGCTGCACCGTGCTCGCCCTGCTCACGATCACCGTCGGCACCCTCTACCAGAAGCGCTTCTGCCCGCACTTCGACCTGCGCACCGGGCAGGTCGTGCAGTTCGCGGCATCGATCGCCGTCACGGTGCCGTTCGTGCTCGCCTTCGAGAGCTTCCGGTTCGACTGGACGCCACAGTTGCTCGGCGCGCTGGCCTGGTCGGTCCTCGTGCTCACCGGCGGCGGGATCTCGCTGCTGTTCCTCATGCTGCGCCGCGGCGCCGCGGCGCAGGTGACCAGCTACTTCTACCTGGTGCCCGGCATCACCGCGCTGATGGCGTACGCGCTGTTCGGGGACACGCTCGGCGGGCTCGCGATCACCGGAATGGTGGTCGCGGTGCTCGGCGTGGCGATGGCCACGCGTCGATCATGACGAGCGGGCCCGCCGGATGAGGTGCACCGTCCCACCCAGCACGAGCCACACGACGGCGAGCCCGCCCGCCATGGGCAGGATCCCGTCCACCCAGCTGCGGCCCGCGACACGCACCAGTTCGGGATCGGTGACGTCGTACTCCACGGCTACCGTCTGGCCGGCGACGAGCCCGCGGGGGTAGGACACGCCGTTCGGCGGAACAACCGTCTGCCCGCCGGCCTCCGTGAACCGCACCAGCGTCCGTGACCACGACGAGCCGTCCAGCACCTCCGCGGATGCGACCGCCCGGTTGCGCGTGATCGTCGCGTCGTCCATCGCGGCTCCGACCAGCGCGAGCCCGCCCAGGACGGTGAGCAGGACTGCGACCCCGAGCACGATCTCCGGCAGCCTGCGGCGCACGATCGCCCACGCCGGGCGCACCTCGGCGACCAGCTCGTCGAGCGTTCCCGCGGCGGGCGGCAGGGGGCCGGACACACCCGCGAGTCTACGGATGTGGCAGGTACCTCCCGGGCCCCTGGTCCCCCGCGGCTGCGAACCTCCTACCCTCGAACCGTGTCCGTCGCCCCGTCGCCGCTCACGATGCGCGTGCGCACGCGCCCGGTGGAGGATCCGGGGCGTCTGCTGGACCTGCTCCCGAACGCCCGAAACCCGCTGTCCTGGGTGCGCGGGACGGACGGCCTCGTCGGCTGGGGGGAGGTCGCCCGCTACACCGGCTCGGGCGCGGGCCGCATCGTCGCGGCGGACTCGTGGTGGCACCGCTTCGTCTCCCGCCTGGACATCCGCGACGAGGTCGGCGGGCCCGGCACCGGGCCCGTGGCCTTCGCGAGCTTCACGTTCAGCTCCGAGTCCGAGGGATCGGTGCTGGTCGTGCCCCGCGTCGTCGTCGGGCGCCGGGACGGGCAGGCGTGGGTCACCGAGTTCGCCGCCGGGGACGGCCCGTCCGCGGTGCGCGCGGTGCGCCCCGTGCGCAGCAGCGGCGCGTTGCGCTACATCGACGGTGCCGCGCCGATCCAGCGGTACCGCGCCGTCGTGGCGGAGGCGATCGCCCGGATGCGGGCGGGCGAGCTCAAGAAGGCGGCGCTCGCCCACGACCTCTTCGCCCAGGGCGACACCCCGCTCGACGCCCGCTTCCTGCTCGCCGGCCTCGCCCGCCGCTACCCCACGTGCTGGGCGTACTCGGTGGACGGGCTGGTCGGCGCCACCCCCGAGCTGCTCGTGCGCCGGATCGGCCACACCGTGCAGTCCCGGGTGCTCGCCGGCACCGTCTGGCCCGACGGCCGCGAGGACGATCTCGCCGAGCGCCTGATGGACTCCGGGAAGGACCGCGTCGAACACGCCTATGCCGTGGACTCGCTCGCCGCCGCGCTGCGCCCCCTCTGCGCCGAGCTGGATGTGCCGCCGGAGCCACGCGTGCTCGCGCTGCAGAACGTCTCCCACCTCGCGACGGACGTCCGCGGGCGGCTGTACCCCGGCTCGCCGGCTTCCCTGCTGCAGCTCGCGGACGCCGTGCACCCCACCGCCGCCGTCGGCGGCACCCCCACCCCGGTCGCCCTTGCCCTGATCGACGAACTCGAGGGCATGGACCGGGGGCGCTACGCGGGCCCCGTCGGCTGGGTGGACGCCCGCGGCGACGGGGAGCTCGGCGTCGCGCTGCGGTGCGCACAGCTGGAGGGCCACTTCGCGCGGCTGTTCGCCGGGTGCGGGGTGGTCGCCGACTCCGACCCGGACGTCGAGGTACGCGAGGCGGCGGCGAAACTGCTTGCCGTCCGCGAGGCGCTCGAGGGCGTGGGCTGACCCGCGAGTTCCGCATCTCACCGGCGCGAGTTGCGGATCTCACCGGCGCGGGTTGCGTATTCCATCAGGCCGCGCGCGCCCTCACCCCCGCGAGTTCCGCATCCCGTCAGTGCGAGTTGCGGCTTCTGCACCTGCGAGTTGCGCATCCCGCGAGGGCGAGTCGCGCACTCCATCAGCCGACGGCCGCCGCCACCGCGGCCCGCAGCGCCGCATGGCCCGCCCGCAACCCCGCGCGCTCGGCCCGGACCTCCACGAGCCGCACACCCGGCGCGGGGGCCAGCAGATCCGGTAGCTCGGCGAGATCGGTGCACGCCCGGTGCGTGACGCCGAACGCGGCACACAGCGCGACGAGATCGACGTCGTGCGGGGTGCCGAACACCCGCTCGAAGGCGTCGGCATGTTCCGGTGCGCCCTGCTCGAGCAGGCCGAAGATGCCACCGCCACGGTCGTTGAGGACGACGAGGGTGAGGTCGGGCCGCGGCTCCTCCGGGCCGCTGACCAGGCCCGTCATGTCGTGGAGCAGCGTGAGGTCGCCGAGCAGCGCGTAGGCGGGACGGCCGTGGGCGAGCGCGGCGCCGTACGCCGTCGAGACGGTGCCGTCGATGCCCGCGACACCCCGGTTCGCCAGCACCGTCAGACCGGCGCGGGGAACGGCGGCCAGCGCGACGTCCCGTACGGGGTTCGACGAGCCGAGCGTCAACAGCGCCCCCGCCGGGAGCGCCGCGACCAGCGTACGGGCCAACCGCAGCCCCGCCGGGCTGACGGGATCGTCGAGGGCCGCGTCGAGCGCCGCCGCTGCGGCCTTGTCCGCCGCCTCCCAGCTGGCCGACCACTCGGCGGACGACCGAAGTTCGGGCAGCGAGCCGACGGCCCGGACGGTGCCCGCGACGTCCGTCCAGGGTACGGGGCCGTCGAGGGCGTAGACCGCGACGTCCGGATCGGCGAGCAGGCGCTGGACGGGACGGTGCAGCGTCGGACGGCCCGCGACCACGACCTGTGACGGCCACAGCGCTCCGGTCAGACTGCTCAACCGGCCTGACGAAATGCGCAACTCGCCGTCGCGGGATGCGGAACTCGCCGGTGCAGAAGCCGCAACTCGCACTGACCGGATGCGGAACTCGCGAGCGAGGCCGAGCAGCCACGGGCCCGTCCGGATCACCCCGGGCCCGACGGATTCGGCAAGCCGGCCCGCCGACTCGACACGCCAGCCTGCCGATTCGACACGACGGCCTGATGAGATGCGCAACTCGCGGGACCAGGGGGCGGCGGAGGGTTCGGCGATCACCGGAACACCGGCGTCCGCGACCTCCGGCGGGGCCCCGTGACCTGCGACGATCAGCGTCGGCGCGGCCGGGTCCAGTGGAAGCGGCGCCGATGATCGCCGCACCGGCGCCACCGCGGTCCACGGCGCGCCGCCGAGTCGCCCCTGCGGGACCGCGCCGTCGTCCGGGACGAGCGGCTCCGCGAAGGGCAGGTTGACGTGCACCGGTCCCGGTCGCCCCGCCGCGCCGGTCGAGGCGCCCACCGCGCGGCACACCTGCGACCGCCACAGCCCGTGCTCGGCGACGTCCCCCGCGACGCCGGCGTTCACGGCGAGCCGCACGGCATCGCCGAACATCCCGGGCTGCGCGATCGTCTGGTTCGCGCCCGTGCCGATCATCGACGGCGGCCGGTCCGCGCTCAGGACGAGCAGCGGCACGCCCGCGTGCGAGGCCTCCAGGACGGCGGGGTGCAGGTTCGCGACAGCGGTTCCCGAGGTCGTGCACACCGGCACGGGCCGGCCGGAGCGCGCCGCGAGGCCGAGCGCGAGGTAGCCGGCGGTGCGCTCGTCGATACGGACGTGCAGCCGCAGACGCCCCGCGGCATCGGCCGCCTGCAGGGCGAAGGCGAGCGGGGCGTTGCGCGAGCCCGGGCACAGCACGGCGTCGGTGACACCGCAGCGCACGAGCTCGTCGACGACGACCGTGGCGTGCGCCGTCGACGGGTTGGCAGGCTTCACGGCGCCGAGACTAGGCCCCGGTGTGGCGCGCTCCCGGCGCGCCGGCGCGGCATGCAGGCACGGCGCACCGGCGCACCGGCGCAGCGTGCAGCACGTCGGGGCGCGCCGGGATCAGGCCGGGATCAGCTCGAAGGCCGTGGCGAGCGCCGCTCCCGGCATCTGCCCGGCGACCTGCTCCGCCTGGCCGCGCAGGAACGACGTGGGGTCGGCCATGTCCCCGGACAGCGCGGCGAGATAGGCGCGGTGCGCGGCCAGCGAGGCGACGGCCCGGTCGAAGTGCGCGCCGATGTCGACGCCGTGCATGGCGAGCGGCGAGGCCGCCACGGCGATCCACCGCGTCCCCTGCCACGGGTCGCCCAGTTCGGGGAAGAGCCACCGGTTGGCGGCGTCGCGGACCGCGTCCAGGGTGGCGCGACCGACGGCGACGTGGTCGGCCATGTTGCGGTGCCCGCCGGGGAACGTGTCGTGGTGGTTGCTCGCGATCACCAGCTCGGGGCGGTGGCGGCGGATCGCGCCGGCGATGTCGCGGCGCAACGGGATGCCGTACTCGATCAGGCCGTCCGGGTGGTCGAGGAACTCCACGACCTTCACCCCGACCTCGGCCGCCGCGGCGACCTGCTCGGCCTCCCGCAGCGGGCCGCACTCCGCGGGCGCCATGGTGTCGATCCCCGCCTCGCCGCGCGTCGCGAGCAGGTAGACGACCTCCTTGCCCTGGTCGGTCCAGCGGGCGATGGCGCCTGCCGCGCCGTACTCCAGGTCGTCCGGATGGGCGACGACGGCGAGCGCGCGGGTCCAGTCCTCGGGCATCGGCGTGAGTTCCATGCACCGATCCTCACATCGCGTCCTCACATCGTGCGGCCCGGCCGTACGCCTCTCGGGTGCGGGACCACCCCGGCCCGCCCGGAGGAGGATCCGACGTCCACCGTCCACACCGTCCGTCCCGCGGACGGCACCACGATCACGTTCGAGCGGACCGGCTCCGGGCCGATGGCGGACTCCGTGCACACGCTGTGCTCACGCTCGGCCGGTTCGACGATGCCCGGGTTCAGGCCGATGCCGTCCGGGTTGACGCCGCCGCCTTCGGTGCCCCGTCTCTCGTCTGCTGGGCGGGGATTGCCCCAGAACTGCCTGCCGACCCTGAGCGACCCGGCGGCGGCCCGCGCGGGGTTCACCGCGCTGGCCGACCGCTGCCGGGAGCCGGGCTACCCCCTGCGAGTGAGCGGCACTCCGCGCGCTCGGCGCCGTCCTGACCGTCGGGGGGCGATCGCGCCGCGGCCGCCGATCCGCTCGCCCACGCGCTCGGCCTCTTCGTGCGGATCGGGCACCCGACCCAGGTGCGGGTGACGCTGCGCTGCACGGTGCTCGCCGGCCCGGTGACGCGCGCGACCCTGCACCGCGCGGCGGGCGGGGTCCGTGCCCCGGCGACCGAGATCCTGGACCGCGCCCGGCTCGACCCGCTGCTCGGGGCCGCACCCATGGACGCGCCCTTCGTGACCCTGCCCGAGGCGGTCGCGCTCGCCCGCCGGGACACCCCGGCCACCGCTCCCGTCCGGGCCGCGATCCGCCGGGTCGACGCGGCACCCCGAGCTCGGCAGGCACCTGTGCGCCGCCGTCCGCACCGGGCTGTGGTGTCGCTACGACCCCGACCTGAGCCCCGTTCCACGAACCAGGGCGTGAACAGGTGATCGGCAGGTCCCGCGACGGGCGGCTCAGGCCTCGGCGGCCTCCGCTGCCGCCAGCCACTCCAGCTCGACGGCCTCCCGTTCCGCGACGACCTCGTCCAGCTGCGAGGTCAGCTCCACCAGCCGCGCCGGGTCGGTGGCGGCCTCGACCAGCGCGGTGTGCAGGTCCTTCTCCCGGGCCGTGAGGGTGTCCAGGCGGCGCTCCAGGCGGGCGGCCTCCTTGCGCGCGGCGCGCTGCTCCGCCGACACCGACGCCGGCCGCGACCCGCCGCGGCTCGGGGCAGGGACGCGCGCACCGCCGACCGTGGCGCCCGTCCGTCCGGCCTGCGCCCCGCCGCCCGCGCCGGCGCGGCGCGCCAGGTACTCCTCGATGCCGCCGGGCAGGTGCGTGATCTTCCCGTCCCCGAGCAGCGCGACGACGGTGTCGCACACCCGTTCCACCAGGTACCGATCGTGGCTGACGACGACGAGCGTGCCCGGCCAGCCGTCGAGGAGATCCTCGAGATTGGACAGGGTGTCGACGTCCAGGTCGTTCGTCGGCTCGTCGAGCAGCAGGACGTTCGGCTCGGCCATGAGCAGGCGGGTGAGCTGAAGGCGCCTCCGCTCACCCCCGGACAGCCGGCCGACGGGCGTCCACTGCCGAGCGGCGGGGAACCCGAGCCGCTCCAGGACCTGCGACGCCGTCATCTCCTGCTTCCCCAACCGGACGTGGCGCGCGACCTCCTCCACCGCCTCCAGCACCCGCTGGTCGGGCTCCAGCTCGACCAGCTCCTGCGACAGCTCGGCGAGCTGCACCGTCGAGCCGCGGACGAGCCGTCCGCCGTCGAGTGGGCGGGCGCCGGTGAGCGAACGCAGCAGGGTCGTCTTGCCCGAGCCGTTGACCCCGACGATCCCGATCCGGTCGCCCGGGCCGAGCCGCCACGTCACGCCGTCGAGCAGCACCCGCGAGCCGATGCGGACGGTCGCGTCCTCCAGCTCCAGCACCGTCCTGCCGAGCCGGTTCGTGGCGAACCCGAGCAGCTCGACGGCGTTGCGCGGCGGTGGGACGTCCGCGATCAGGGCCTCCGCGGCCTCGATGCGGTAGCGCGGCTTGGACGTGCGCGCGGGCGGGCCGCGGCGCAGCCAGGCCAGCTCCTTGCGGGCGAGGTTGCGGCGACGCGCCTCGGCGGCGTCGGCCTGGCGGGCGCGCTCGGCGCGGGCGAAGACCCAGTCCCCGTAGCCGCCGAAGTAGCTCTCCACCTGGCCGTTCGCGACCTCCCAGGTCCGGGTGCAGACCGCGTCGAGGAACCATCGGTCGTGGGTGACGACCACCACCCCGCAGCGCCGAGCCAGCAGGTGCTCGGCGAGCCAGGAGACGCCCTCGACGTCGAGGTGGTTGGTGGGCTCGTCCAGGACGACGAGATCGGGCTCCCCGACCAGGGCCGCCGCCAGCGCGATGCGCCGCTTCTCGCCGCCGGACAGGCCCGTGACGGAGCGGTCGAGGTCGTGGATGCCCAGGCCGTCCAGGACGTCGCGGACGCTCGGGTCCGCGGCCCACTCGTGGTCGGCGGCACCCCGCCACGCGGCGAGCACGACGTCGCGGACCCGTGCGCCGGGCGGGAGGTCGTCGCCCTGGGCGAGGTGGGCGAGCTTCAGCCCGCCGACGCGGCTCACCCGGCCTGCGTCCGGGGCCCGGACGCCGGTGAGGATGTCGAGCAAGGTGGTCTTGCCGCCGCCGTTCAGGCCGACGACGCCGATCCGGTCCCCCCGATCGACGCCGAGCGACACGGCGTCCAGCAGCACGCGCGAGGCGTCGCCGGGGACGTGGGCGGTGACCTTCTCCAGGTTGACGAGGTTCTCGGGCACTTACGCCCTCACCGGAGGCCACTGGTGCGGCGGCTCGGGAGCATGCTGGTCCACCACCCGGGCCCCGGGCACCGGCCCGTGCGCCACGCGGACGGTGCGGCACACCCCCACCCCGGCGAGCTCCGCCGCGATCTCGACGGCCGCCTCGGCACCGGGACAGAGGAACGCGCAGGTCGGCCCCGATCCGGAGACGATCCCGGCGAGCGCGCCCGCCGAAACCCCCGCCCGCAGCGTGCGTCGCAGGTCCGGGGCCATGCTGACGGCGGCGGCCTGCAGGTCGTTGCCCAGGCACAGCGCAAGCTGGCGCGCATCGCCTCCGGCCACGGCCTCCAGCACCGGCTCGACGGCCCGGTCCTCCGGAGCGGAGTCGCCGCGCAGCCGGTCCAGCTCTCCGTAGACCGCGGCCGTCGCGAGCCCGCCCCGGTGCAGCGCGAGCACCCAGTGCTGCGGATGGCGCGCGAGCACCGGCACGATCTGCTCGCCGCGGCCCGTCCCGAGGGCGGTGCCGCCGTAGAGCGCGAAGGTGACGTCGCTGCCCAGCTCGGCGGCCATCCCGGCCAGCTCGTCACGGGTGAGGTCGAGCTTCCACAGCGCCGAGAGCCCGACGAGCGCCGCGGCCGCATCTGCGCTGCCGCCGGCCATGCCGCCCGCGACGGGGATGCCCTTGCGCAGCACCAGATGGACGTCCGGGCTGCGGTCGACGCGTTCGGAAAGCAGCTGCACCGCGCGCCAGGCGAGGTTCGTCTCGTCGACGGGCACCTCGGTGACACCCTCGCCGTGCACCTCGATCCCGGGCTCCTCCGCGCTCGCGACCGTGACATCGTCGAACAGGCTGACCGCGTGGAAGACCGTGACGAGGTCGTGGAAGCCGTCGTCGCGGAGCGGGCCGACCGCAAGATGCAAGTTGATCTTTGCGGGGACGCGCACCGTGACCGGGGGCGGGACGGCGACGAGCACGTCCCAACCCTACGGGGCGGGCCAGGTGGACCTGCGGTCAGCGGCCGTGCTCACCCCGCGAGTCGCGGATCTCGCAGTCGCGAGTTGCGCATCCCATCAGCGCGAGTTGTGGATCTCGCGGCCGCGAGTTGCGGATCTCGTCAGCGCGAGTCGGGGGTGCCACCGGCCGACGGCCGCGGGCCCCGGCGGCCGTCCGACCAGCCCGCCCCGGCTCGGCCCCCCGCGAGCCGCGCGAACTCCCCGACCCCGAGCGTCTCCGCCCGCGCCGACGGGTCGATGCTCGCGGCGCGCAGGGCCTCCTCAGCGGCCGACGGCGAGCCGAACCACCCGGCGAGCCCGGACCGCAGCGACTTCCGCCTGCTGGCGAACGCGGCATCCACCAGCGCGAACACGTTCTCGCGGACACCGTCGGGCGGTTCCCTGCGGGTGAACGCGAGCAGCTCGGAGTCGACGTTGGGCACCGGCCAGAACACCGTCCGCGGCACAGCGCCCGCCCGCTTCGCCGCCGCGTACCACGCGAGCTTCACACTCGGCGCCCCGTACGCGCGGCTGCCCGGACCCGCCGCGAGCCGCTGCGCCACCTCCGCCTGCACCATCACCAGCCCACAGCGCAGACCCGGCAGCTCGGCGAGCAGGTACAGCACCACCGGGACGGCGACGTTGTAGGGCAGGTTCGCGACCAGCGCCGTCGGCTCCGGCCGCAGCTGCGCGGCCGTGACCCGCAGCGCGTTCGCACCGACGACGGAGAGCCGGTCGGCGAGCTCCGGTGCCCGCTCGGCGGCGGTGTCGGGCAGCTGCACGGCCAGTGCGCGGTCGATCTCCACAGCGTGCACGTGCGCCACGGCCGGCAGCAACGCGAGCGTGAGCGACCCGAGCCCGGGCCCCACCTCGACCACCACGTCGTCCGGCGCCAGCCCGGCGGCCCGCACGATGCGGCGCACGGTGTTCGGGTCGTGGACGAAGTTCTGCCCGAGCCGTTTCGTCGGCCGGATGCCGAGGCGCTCCGCCAGCGACCGGACCTCGACGGGCCCGAGCAGCTGCGATGTCACGCGCACATCATCCCGCGCCGCCCACCGCAGCTCGCGACCGGCGGGGTGCTAGAGGCCGAGCTTGCGCGAGCACCCCGGCCAGGCGCTGAACCCGCCGCGGTCCTTGCGCACCCGCTCGGCGACCGCGATCTGCTCCTCGCGGCTCGCCAGATCCGGACGGGCGGCGTACTTCTTGCCGCCGTAGGCCGCCCACGTGCGCAGGTCGAACTGCAGCCCGCCGTAGTAGCCGTTGCCGGTGTTGATCGACCAGTTGCCGGTGGACTCGCACTGCGCGAGACGGTCCCAGACGCTGCCGTTCGCGACCGCGGGCGCCGTCGACACGTCGTCGTTCGTGCCGACCCGCACGATCCGCGGTGTCGGCGGGATCACCGCGCCGGTGAGCACCCGTTCGCGCGCGATCTCCTCGCCGTTACGGACCGTGACGCGGTAGATGATCGTCTGCTCGCCCGGCCGGCCCTCCTCCTCGACGACCCGCTTGCCGCGGGGCAGCGACGGGTCCTCGACCACCTGCTCGGGCTGCGGGATCTTGTGGGTCTCGACGAGCTCACGGACCCCGGTGCGCACGATGTGCACCGTCATCGCGTCGGTGAGGGTCGTGCCGACGCTCGGGACGGCGACGTCCTCGGGACCGAGGGTGATGCCGCGCTCGGCGAGCAGCGCGCCGACCGTACCCGCCGTGGTGGTGACCTGGTGGTGCCCACCGTTCCCGTCGGCGAGCGTGACGACGCGGGGCACGCTGAGCGCCACCTGCAGGCCGTCCACCGGGATCTGGGTGCCGGGGTCGAGCGACATCTGGTTCGGTGCGGCTGCGATCCCGAGATCCACGAGCGCGAGGTCCAGCGACGGCGCGGTGGTCCACACCCGGCGCTCGACCCCCGCCTCCACGAGCCGCAGCTCGCGGGCCCGGTTGACGACGATCTCGGCGCCGTCCGCGATCGCGCTCTCCGGGGCGGGCGAGACGCGGTCACGGCCGGTGGTGGCGAGCCCGGCGGCCTTCAGAGCACCGGCGACGTCCGACGCGTAGGTGGTGAACGTGTGCGGCTCGCCGTCCACCGTCACTGTGACGGACTTGCCCATCGCCATCGCGGTGCCCCCGCCTGCGACGACGGACATCACACCGGCGACGGCAGCGATCCGGACGGCGCGCGTCCGGGGCGCCGCCCGGCGGCGGTCCGCGCGGGAGCGGCGGTGCGCACCCGCGCGGTGCGGGGCAGGATCGGGCAACGGCGGGCCGGCGAGGCCCGCCGGGGGGCGGCGACGCGGTGACCTTCCGGGATCGGCCCCGGGCCCCGGGGACGCCTGCGGCTCCTCCGTGTCGCCCACGCCGCCGGGCCCGTCGAGCCCTCCCGGGGAACCGTGCCACGGTCCGATCGGGCCGTCCGCGGGGACGAACAGCGCGCCGGGCGGGGTGTCCAGGAGCTCGAACGCGGCCAGGTCGAACGGGGCGTCACGGTAGGGGTCGTGGGCGCTGTCCGCGGTGGGTACGTCGCGGGACCCGGACCCGTGTGTACCCGGGTACCGGGTCTGCGGGCCGCCGCCGGGCGGGACGGCGGGCCCGAACCAGTCCGTGTGCCCCTCGGGCTCGAACCACTCCGGCTCGAACCATTCCGTGTGCGCCTCGCCGTCGCGCATGCCGAAGCCGGTGGCGCCGACCGGCTCGACGGCGGCGAACGCCGCCGTCACCGGCTCGTCCGGGTGCGGCAGCACCGCGACCCGGGCCGCGCGACGCGCGTCGGGGCGCGCGCCCGGGTCCCATCGGACGTCGACCACGGAAATCCAAGCCTCGTAGGTCCGGGCAGAGGAGGCGCGAGACGGTGGCCGAGGGCCTCGGGGAGCACCCCGACCACCGTGCCCGCCCTGCTGGGGAGCGTTCCTCATCCCGGCTTCAGTTGATGTCGGAACGGTAACGGAGCGTGCGCGAGCACGGGTCGCCGCGACACGCAGGCAGCGCCGAGCGGTCCGTCCGCTACGCCGAGCGCGCATCCCCGCCGTCGTCGAGGGTGGCGTGCAGCCGACCGAAGCCAAGCGCCCGCTCGGCGTTCCGTCGGGTGAGATCCGCCAGCTCCACCTCGCTGACCTGCCGTAATACGGCGAGCGCTCGTATCGTCCACGGCAGACAGTAGGGTTCGTTGGCCCGGCCGCGGTGCGGATGCGGTGTGAGGAACGGCGCGTCGGTCTCCACGAGCAGCAGGTCGTCGGGCACGACACGGGCGGCTTCCTGCAGGTCACGGGCGTTGCGGAACGTGACCGGCCCGGCGAAGGACATCAGGTGTCCGGCATCGGCGCAGACGCGCGCCATCGCCGCGTCCCCGGAGAAGCAGTGGAAGATCACCGTCTCCGGCGGGCCCTCCTCACGCAGCACCCGCAGGACGTCCTCGTGCGCGTCGCGGTCGTGGATCATCAGGGGTTTGCGCAGCCGCTTGGCGAGGTCGATGTGCCAGCGGAACGCGCGTTCCTGGGCCTCGTGCGGGCTGTGGTCCCAGTAGTGGTCCAGACCGGTCTCCCCCACCGCCACGACGCCGGGGGCCTCGGCGAGCGCGGCGATCTCGGCGCGGTCCGCCTCGCTCATCGCGGCCGTCCGGGTGGGGTGCAGGGCGACGGCCGCACGCACGCGTGGATCCCACGACGCGGCCTGCACGACCCAGCGGGCCGACGGCAGGTCGTCCGCGATCGTCACCGCGCCGACCACGCCGACGGCCTCGGCGCGGTCCATCGCGGCCCGGACGTCCTCGGCGGTCTCGCAGCCGCAGGCGTCGAGGTGGGTGTGGGCGTCGATGGCAGGGGCGGCGAGCGGCTCGGGGGGCGCCGGGCGTTCGCGGCGTCCGTGGTCGGGGGTCACCGGGGTGCGCCGATCACTCGGTGGGCCCGCTGCTGGGCCCGCCCGGTGCGCGCCCTGCCTCCTGGGCAACGAGCGGCGCGTTCGTCCAAGTGGATTGGACGAACGCGCCGCTCGTTGCCAGGGGTGCCGGGCCGCGGCGCAACTCGCGCTGACGAAATGCGCAACTCGCCGAGACGAGATGGACAACTCGCGCCGGGGGGATGCGCAACTCGCGGCGGGCCGTCACCGCTGGATCGGGGCCCATGCCGGGCCGGTCTCCCCGAGCAACGGGTCGAGCTTCGCGAAGATCGGCGTCGGCTTCGCCAGCGGCCGCCCGATCTCGACGGGCGTGGACTCCCACCGCGCCTGCTCACCCGCGTAGTCGCCGGTGAGGATCGGGTAGTCCGGGCCGGCATCGAGGTCCGAGACCACCTGGATCTCCGGCTGCGCCGCCCACACCCCCGTACCGCCCAGAGCCTCGTGCACCTGCTGCGCGGCGTGCGGCAGGAAAGGCGTGAGCAGCGTGTTGGCGTCCTGCACCACCTGCAGTGCGGTGTGCAGGATCGTGTCGCGGCGGTCCGGATCGTCCTTGCGCTTCCACGGCTCCTGCTCCGACAGGTAGCGGTTGGCCGCGGTGACCACCCGCATCGCCTCGGTGACGGCCTGCTTGAACCGGTTGCGGCCGAGCAGGGTGCCCACCGTGTCGAACCCGGCGCGGGACACGGCGAGCAACTCGGCGTCGGCGTCGGTCGGCGCGGTCGGCTTGGGGATCGCACCGACGTTCTTGTGCGCCATCGAGATCGAGCGGTTGACCAGGTTGCCCCACTCGTTGGCCAGCTCGAAGTTCGTGCGGCGGACGAACTCCTCCCACGTGAAGTCCGTGTCCTGGTTCTCGGGCCCGGCGACGGCGATGAAGTAGCGCAGGGCGTCCGGGCCGAACTCCTTCAGGAAGTCCCCGACGTAGATGACGGTGCCCCGCGAGGTGGAGAACTTCGACCCGCTCATCGTCAGGTACTCGCTCGACACGATCTCCGACGGCAGGTTCAGCGTCCCGAACGCGCCCGGCTCGCCGCCGCGGTCACCCTGACCGTTGTGCCCGAGCAGCAACGCGGGCCAGATCACCGAGTGGAAGACGATGTTGTCCTTACCCATGAAGTAGTAGCCCTGGGCGGACGGGTCGGTCCACCACTGCTGCCAGGCGTCGGCGTCCCCGGAGCGGCGCGCCCACTCGACCGACGCGGACAGGTAGCCGATGACGGCGTCGAACCACACGTAGAGCCGCTTCATCGGCAGGTCCCGCCAGCCGTCCAGCGGGATCGGCACGCCCCAGTCCAGGTCGCGGGTGATGGCGCGCGGCTTGAGGTTCTCCACGAGGTTGGCGGAGAACTTGAGCACGTTCGGCCGCCAGTCGGTACGCGTGGCGAGCCAGTTGCCCAGCGAGTCCGCGAACGCCGGTAGGTCCAGGTAGAAGTGTTCGGTCTCGACGAACAGCGGCGTCTCCCCGCTGATCTTCGATCGCGGGTTGATCAGGTCCGCCGGGTCGAGCTGGTTGCCGCAGTTGTCGCACTGGTCCCCGCGCGCGTGCTCGTAGCCGCAGATCGGGCACGTGCCCTCGACGTAGCGGTCCGGCAGCGTGCGCCCCGTGGACGGGCTGATGGCGCCCATCGCCGTCTTCGTGACGACGTAGCCGTTGCGGTGCAGCGCGAGGAAGAGCTTCTGCACGACGTCGTAGTGGTTGCCCGTGGTGGTGCGGGTGAACAGGTCGTAGGCCAGCCCGAGGCCCGCGAGATCGTCGACGATCACGCGGTTGTACTTGTCGGCGAGCTCGCGCGGCTTGAGCCCCTCCGCGTCGGCCTGCACCTGGATCGGGGTGCCGTGCTCGTCGGTGCCGCTGACCATGAGGACCCGGTCGCCGACCATCCGCCGGTAGCGGGAGAAGACGTCGGAGGGCACACCGAAACCGGAGACGTGGCCGATGTGCCGGGGCCCGTTGGCGTAGGGCCACGCCACGGCGGTCAGCACGGAGGAACTCATGCGGACCAGCGTATTCGCCGTCCGCCAGGGACTTCCGGCGCGGTGTCGGGCCGCGGCGGTGCCGCACGCCGCGCGAACGGGAGTGCTGACATGCAACACGGCCCGATGGGATGCGCAACTCGCGGACCACCGAACGCGCACACGGCCTGATGGGATGCGCAACTCGCGGAGAGGGGTGAGCCGGCGCCCCGCCCCGCGTCGGCGCCCCGGCCCGCGTCAGCGCCCCGGCCCGCGTCAGCGCCCGATCGGGGCCGGTTCGGCGGGGTGCCCGGGGTCCGGCCGCTCGGCGGGGTACCCGGGGTCCGGCTGCTCCACGGCGCCGGGGCGGGCGGCGACGAGCCCGACCGCGAGCTGCGCCGCCGCGGCGACGACGAGCAGCAGAAGCGGCACCGTCCAGCTCCCGCTCGTCCCGCGCAACACCGCCATCGCGAACGGCCCGACGGCGGCGAGCGCGTACCCGCCGGACTGCACCATCGCCGAGAGCCGCGCCGTCGACGCCGGGGTCGCGCTGCGCAGCCCGATGAGGACGACCGCGATCGAGAAGCCCGGATGCGCCGCGGAGAGCAGCAGCGCCCAGAGCAGCGCGTGGTCCGCGGGCGCGACCATCAGCCCGACATAGCCCGCGGTGACCGTCACCCAGATCCCGATCATGAGCGCGCTCGTCCAACCGGGCCCGCGCGCCGCGAGCACGGGCATGCCGAGCATGAACGGGACCGCGAGGATCGCTGTGATCGCGAGGTAGATCCCGGCCGTGTGCGGCTGCACCCCCGCGTCGATGTAGATCACGGCCAGCCAGCCGGAGACCCCGTAGCCCCCGATCGCCTGCAACCCGAAGTACGCGGTCAGGGCGAGGGCGGTGCGGTTGCGCCACAGCGGGGGCCCGGTGCGCGGCGTCACGTCCTCGGCCCGGGCGTCCCGCAGCACGGGCAGCCACACGAGCAGGCCGATCGCCGCTACGGGCGCCCACACGGCGAGCCCGCCACGCCAGCCGCCCAGGGCGTCCGACAGTGGCGCCATCACCGCGGCCGGGATCCCGACGCCCGCAGCCGCGCTCATCGCGTAGAGGCCGGACAGCAGCCCGAGGCGGTCCGGGAAGTGGCGCTTCACCAGCGGCGGTACGACGACGTTGCCCACCGCGGCGCCCGCGAGGGCGAGCAGGCTCCCCAACAGGAACAGCGCGCCGTCCGGGGCGGCGGCGCGCCCGGCCAGGCCGGCCACGATCGCGGCGAGCCCCACGACCATCGCCCATTCCGGACCGTGGCGGCGCGCCATCCGCGGCGTCAGCGCGCCGACGACGGCGAAGGAGATCACCGGCAGCGCCGTGAGCAGCCCCGCGACGGGCGGGCTCATCCCCAGGTCGTGCTGCACCCGGTCCATGACGGCGGCGAGGCTGCCGGTGGCCGAGCGCAGGCTGAACCCGCCGACCACGACTCCGACGAGGACGAGCGTTCGGGTGGCAGACATCGTTAGCAACACTAAACTGGTCTCCCGTAAAACGGGCCGTTACCGGCGGTTAGGGTGACGGAGTGAACGTCGAGGTCACCCCCCTTCCCGGCATCGGGGTCCGCAAGGACTTCGCGCTGCGCAGCGGCCGTCGCATCGGCGTCATCAGCCTGCGCGACGGCACGCTCGAGCTGATCGTGTCGAAGGCCGACGACCCCGACGCGAGCATCGCCGAGATCCCGCTGACCTACGACGAGGCGGGGGCGCTGGCCAACCTGCTCGGCGCGCCCCAGCTCGTGGCCCAGCTCGCCGAGGAGCACCGCGACCTGCCCGGCATCCGCACCAAGCAGCTCCCGATCAACGCGGACTCCCCGTTCGACGGGCGCCCGCTCGGTGACACCGCGATGCGCTCCCGCACCGGCGTCTCGCTGGTCGCGGTCATGCGTGCCGGCCAGGTGCACCCCTCGCCCGGCCCGGACTTCATGCTCGCCGCGGGCGACCTCGTGGTCGCCGTCGGCACCGGGGAAGGCCTCGCGCACGCCGCCAAGATCCTCGCGCACGGCTGACGTATGGATCACACCGCCCTGGAGCTCATCGAGCTCGGAGCCGTGTTCTTCGGCCTCGGCCTGCTCGGCCGCCTCGCGCAGCGGATCGGGATGTCGCCGATCCCGCTCTACCTGCTCGGCGGGCTCGCGTTCGGCACCGGCGGGATCATCCCGCTCGGCGACATCGGCGACTTCACCGGCCTCGCCGCCGAGGTCGGCGTCGTGCTGCTGCTGCTCCTGCTGGGCCTGGAGTACTCGGCATCCGAGCTGTTCACCGGCCTGCGCCGGTCCTGGGCCGCCGGCCTGCTCGACATCGTGCTGAACGCCGCCCCCGGCGTCGCCGTCGCGCTGATCCTCGGCTGGGGCCCGGTCGGTGCGATGGTGATGGGCGGGGTCACCTACATCTCGTCGTCCGGGATCATCGCGAAGGTCCTCGCCGACCTCGGACGGCTCGGCAACCGCGAGACCCCGGTGGTGCTGTCGATCCTCGTGTTCGAGGACCTCGTGATGGCGCTCTACCTGCCGATCCTCACCGCGTTGCTGATCGGGGTGTCGGTGTGGGGCGGGATCTCGGCGGTCGCCATCTCGGTCGCGGTGATCTCCGTGGTCCTGGTGGTCGCGCTGAAGTGGGGCCGCTACGTCTCCGCGCTCGTGGACTCCCCGGACCGCGAGGTGTTCCTGCTCAAGGTCCTCGGGCTCGCGCTGCTGGTCGCGGGGATCGCGTCGGCGCTTCAGGTGTCCGCGGCCGTCGGGGCGTTCCTGCTGGGCATCGCGATCTCCGGCTCCACCGCACACAACGCCACGAAGCTCCTCGAACCGCTGCGCGACCTGTTCGCCGCGGTCTTCTTCGTCGTGTTCGGCCTCAGCACCGATCCTGCCGCGATCCCGCCCGTCATCGGCTGGGCGGTGGTCCTGGCCGTCGCGACCACGGCCACCAAGCTCGCGACGGGCTGGTGGGCGGCGCAGATGCAGGGCATCGGCAAGCTCGGCCGGGCCCGGGCCGGTGCGGCGCTGGTGGCGCGCGGCGAGTTCTCGATCGTCATCGCCGGGCTCGCCGTGGCCTACGCCGCCGTGCCGAACGAGCTGGCCGCACTGTCCACCGCATACGTCCTGCTCATGGCGGTGTTCGGGCCGATCGCGGCGCGCGTCGTCGAGCCGGTGGCGCGGTGGCGGCCGTTCGCGCGGCGGGAGAGTGCGCCGACAGCAGGTTAGAGCCGGGTTGGAACCGGGTTGGAACCGGGCCGGCGCCGGGTCAGATCTCGGCGGATCCACCGTCCCAGGTGAGGCTCAGGTGTTCCGGCGCCGCCGCGACCCGCAGGCCCAGGGTCTCGACGAGCACCGCGCCGTCCGCGGCCGGCGAGACCTGCACGTACTTCTCCTCGACGAGCCGGAAGAGCTCGACGGCGCGCGGCTGCGGGTGCAGCACCAGCACCTCGCGCACCCCGAGCGCGGCGTAGAACTCCAGCTTGCGGTACGTCTCGTCGCCCTCCGAGCGGACCTCGACGACCAACTCGGCGCCTTCGGCGCCGCGCTCGGAGGTTTCTTCGGGACGGCAGTAGAGCTGGTCGGGGACGCGATAGTCCCGCTCGCCCCGGGCAGGATACGGCGCTGACCTGGCTAGTCCCGGTCGGCCAGCGCTGCCGCGTACAGCTCCCGCTTCGGCACGCCGGCCGCCTGAGCCACCGCGGTGACGGCGTCCTTGAGCCGCTCACCCGCCGCCACCCGCTCGTGGACGGCGCCCACCAGCGACTCCGCGGACGGCGCCGCGGCGGGCGCCGCGCCCTCCAGCACCACCGTCACCTCGCCGCGCACCCCGTCGCGTGCCCAGGCAGCCAGCTCGGCCAGCGTGCCGCGCACGACCTCCTCGTAGCGCTTCGTCAGCTCCCGGCACACCGCCGCCCGCCGCCCCCCGCCCAGGACGGTCACGGCGTCGGCGAGGGTGTCGGCCAGCCGGTGCGGCGACTCGAAGAACACCACGGCCCGCGGCTGCGTCACGAGCTCGGCGAGCCAGCGGCGTCGCTCCCCCGCCCGCCGCGGCGCGAACCCGTCGAAGCAGAACCGCTCCGCGGGCAGCCCCGCGAGCACCAGCGCCGTCGTCACCGCGGACGGCCCCGGCAGGCACGTCACCGCCAGCCCCTCGGCGACCGCGGCGGCGACGATCCGGTAGCCCGGATCGGACACCGCGGGCATCCCCGCGTCGGTCACCACCAGCACCGTCCGCCCCGCCCGCACCTCGTCGAGCAGGCCGGGCAGCCGAGCGGCCTCCACGGCGTCGTAGTGGCTGACCACCCGCCCGCGGACGGGCACGTCGAGGGCGGCGGCGAGCGCCCGCAGCCGCCGCGTGTCCTCGGCGGCGATCACGTCCGCGGTCCCGAGCGCGTCGACCAGCCGCGCCGAGGCGTCCCCCGCGTTGCCCAGGGGGGTCGCGGCGATCAGCAGCCGCCCGGTGTCGCCGCCGACGTCGTCCATGACCGGTGAGCCTACGATCGGGCTCCGTGGGGGACGGCACGGCGAGCGCGGCGGTGGCTGTGCGCCCACGGGTCGCGAGCCGACCCGCCGACGCGCAGCCGCCCGAACATGTGCGCCCGATGGGCCTGCCCCCGCCGCTGCGCACCCCCGGAGCCCCGACCGGCCCGCCGCGGCGACCCGACGACCGCCTGCGGGGATGGGTCGTCGCCGTCCTGCTCGCACTCGTGGGCGGCGTCGTGCGGTTCGCGAACCTGGGCTACCCGACGGATGCGGGCACGCCCGTCTTCGACGAGAAGCACTACGTCCCCCAGGCCTGGCAGATGCTGCGCAACGGCGGGGTGGAGGACAACCCCGGCTACGCGCTGGTCGTCCACCCGCCACTGGGCAAGCAGCTCATCGCGCTGGGCGAGCTCGTGTTCGGCTACGACGGCTTCGGGTGGCGCGCGGCCTCGGCGCTGGCCGGCACCATCTGCATCCTGCTGATCGTCCGGGTCGCCCGGCGGCTCACCGGCTCGACGCTGCTCGCGGGGATCGCGGGCGTCCTGCTGATCGTGGACGGGCTCTCCCACGTCCAGACGCGGATGGGGATGCTGGACTCGTTCGCCGCGCTGTTCGTGCTCGCCGCCTTCGCCACGCTGCTGTGCGACCGCGACGACGTCCGGACGCGGATGGCGCTGGTGGTGGCGCAGGGCCGGATCGGCGAGAGCCCGTACGGCCCGCGCCTCGGCGTGCGCTGGTGGCGGTTCGCCACCGGCGTGCTCCTGGGGTTGTGCTGCGCGGTGAAGTGGTCCGGGGCGTACTGGCTGGTCGCGTTCGGGGTGCTGACGGTCGTCTGGGACGTGACGGCGCGGCGGTCGGCGGGGGTGGCGCGGCCGTTCGCCGGCATGCTGGTGCGCGACCTCGGCCCGGCGGTGTGGGCGCTCGGGGTGGCACCGGTGCTCGTCTACCTCTCGTCCTGGTGGGCGTGGTTCGGCAGCGAGACCGCGATCGAGCGGCACGTCGCGGGCGACGCGCTGCTGTCGCTGCTGCACTACACGCGTGAGGTGCTCGCCTTCCACGAGGGTCTGACGACGCAGGCGAGCGGCCAGCACGAGTGGGAGTCCAAGCCGTGGACGTGGCCGATGGCGCTGCGCCCGATGCTCTACTACTACGCCTCCGGGCCGGACGTCACCGGCTGCGGGGCACCGGACTGCGTGAGCGCGGTGATGCTGGTGGGGCCGCCCGCGCTGTGGTGGCCGGCGCTGCCCGTGCTGGGCTTCGGCCTGTGGCGGGCCCTGACGCGCCGCGACTGGCGCTGGGCCGCCGTCCTCACCGGCTACGCGGCGGGCGTGCTGCCGTGGCTCGCGAACGTGGACCGGCAGATGTACCTGTTCTACATGACCCCCGTGGCGCCGTTCCTGGTGCTCGCGATCGTGCTCACGATGGGCGCGATCCTGGGTCGCGGCGAGCGCGGGCGGCGCCAGCCGCCCTCGGAGCGGCGGCGGACGGGCCTGCTGGTGGTGGCGCTGTGGGTGGGGCTCGCCGTGGCGAACTTCGTCTGGCTCTGGCCGATCCTCACCGCGGTGCCGATCACGCACGAGACGTGGGACGCCCAGCTGTGGCTGCCCTCCTGGCGGCCCTGACCCGGCGGCCGACGACTCACCCGGAGGCGAGCAGGGCGCTCGCGGTGAGCGCGAGGCCCGTCCCGGCGAGCTGCATCGGGGTGAGCCGCTCACGCAGCACGGTGCGCGCGAGGAGCACCACCACCACCGGGTAGAGCGACACGAGCACGGCGGAGATCCCCAGGTCGCCGATCCGGGTCGCGACGAGGAACAACACGTTCGCAACGGTGTCCGCGATCCCGCTCACGACGGCAAGCCGCGTCCCGCCGCCGATCCCGCCCGGCCTGCGCGCGGCGACGACCGCGGCGAGCACCGCCACGGACGCGAACCGGCCGGCGGCGAGCGGCCACAGCCCGGAGTCGGCCGGGGCGGCGTCCATGAAGACGAAGAACAGGCCGAACCCCAGCCCGGCCGCGAGCCCCAACGCGATGCCGGAGGCGGCGGCGGCGTCGGCGCGCGACCCGGCGGTGGCGCAGCAGATCGCGGTGAGCGCGATCACGATGGCGACGGCGGCGAGCGCCCCCGGCCGCTCCCCGCGCAGCAGGCCGACCAGCAGGGGCAGGCCCGCACCGACGACGGCCGAGAGCGGTGCCACGACCCCCATCGGGCCGACGGCGAGGCCGCGGAAGTACAGCAGCACGCCGGTGGCGCCCGCGAGGCCGCCGACCACGCCGAAGCCCGCCGCGGCGAGCGTCGGCACGCCGGGCAGCAGCGCCAGGGCCGGCAGCAGGAGCACGAGCCCCGCCACCTGGGACACGAACGTGACGGTGAGGACGGGCGCGCGGCGGGCTGCGAGCCCACCGGTGAAGTCGCCGACGCCGTAGAAGACCGCGGACGGCAGCGCTGCCGGGACGGACATGGAACACCCTCGCAGTACAGCAGAATGGACTCAGTAGGACACCAGGGAGTACCGTACGTCCTCCGACGCGGCAGTACAACAGACTATCCGGCGCAGTACGTCACAGTGGCCTCATACTTGGCCCCATGCAGTCCTCCGAGGAGGTCGCCGCCGCCGTCGGCCGCAACGTACGTGCCCTGCGCCACCAGCGCGGCATGACCATCGACACCCTGGCCGCCGCCGCAGGGGTCTCCCGCGGCACCGTCATCCAGGTCGAGACCGCCCGCGGCAACCCCAGCATCGCCACGCTCTGCAACCTCGCGGCGGCTCTGCGGGTCGGCGTCGGATCGCTCGTCGAGGGCGACAGCGGCCCCCGCGTCGTCGTGCACCGCGGCCACGAGGCCGCCGAGCTGTGGCGCAGCGCGGCCGGGAGCAACGCCGTCTTCCGCATCGGCACGGACCCGCCCGACGTCGTCGAGCTCTGGGACTGGACCCTCCAGCCCGGCGACGCCTTCGACGGCGAGGCTCATCCCACCGGCACCGTCGAGGTGCTGTCCGTGACCTCGGGACGCCTGGACCTGCAGGTCGGAGCCACCGGCCACGTCCTGGAGGCGGGAGACAGCGTGATGTTCGAGGCCCATTCCCCGCATCGGTACGCGGGCGTGGGGGAACTGCCCGTCCGGTTCGTCATGGTGGTCCTGCAGCCGGGCGACGCCGGGCTGGTGCCGCCGACCAGCATCGCCCCCGCGGAACACGCCGGCCACGCTGCTCACTCGGACGGGTGAGAAACGACCCGATCCGGCCATTGCCGAACCCTTGCCGAGGCACGACCGTTCGGTGACGATGCTCGAGAAGTGGTCACGCAGGGCAACGATTGCCCGCTCGCGGGAGGAGGGTCCGGTGCGCCGACATCGCCTCCGCCGGGCAGGGGAGCAACCCCCGCACCCCGGTCCCCGACCCCTGCCCGCCGTCACCGTGCCGCTCGTGTGCGCGCTGACCTCCGTCACGCACGAGATCCCGGACACCGAGTTCACCCGGGCCGTCAGCGGCCGCTACCGCGCCGTCTGCGGCACCGTCGTCGCCGCCTCGCCCATGTGCGTGCCCGAGGGCAGGCGCTGCCAGGCCTGTCACGACGCCCGCGCGCAGGTCGGCGGCCCGCAGGGCAGGCACCGGACGATGGGGCGCCCCGCCTGACCGCCGATCCGACCCGAGCGTCCGGTGCCGGTCGCATCGCGGCTGCGGACGGTGAGGACGTGCCCGGCGGGGCTCGCCGCACCCCGCCGCGCAGCCCACCCCGCACAGCCGCACTCCACCTCGCAGCCCACCCTGCACAGCCCGCACCCCGCCGCGCAGCCACCCCGCACAGCCCGCACCCCGCCGCGCAGCCCACCCCGCACAGCCGCACCCCACCGCGCAGCCCACCACCGCAGAGCCCGGACACACCTCGCAGGCGCTGCAGCCGCTGCGAGGCGTGCCGAAGGCCTGCGAGGCACCGGACCAAGGCCTGCGAAGCGCACCCGACGTCTGCGAAGCCAGCGGGTCCTCCCGCAAGGACCGCCGCCTCGTGGTCGCCCCTCCACTCGGCGCCTCCGTCACCGGGGTCCTGCTCGATCCCGCGGTGGGCCCACCGGTGCCACCCCGGCTGGAGCTCACCGCCGAACCACCCGCAGGCGACACCACCGATGCCGCCCGCCGCCGCAACCTCAGGGCACGCAGCCGGCTCGCGGTCGATCCCGCGGTTGGGGTCACCGGTGCCACCCCGCCGGGGCCCACCGCCGGACCGCTCGCAGGCAACGCCACCGCTGCCTCCGCGGCCGCCGCCCGCCGCCGGATCACTCGCAGGCGACGCCACCGATGCCGCCCGCCGCGGCAACCTCAGGGCGCGCAGCCGGCTCGCGATCGATCCCGCGGTGGCGCCGCCGGTGCCACCCCGGCTGGTGCTCACGGCCGTGCCGCTCGCGGATGACGCCGCGATCGCCACCCTGCGCCGCCGCGGCGCGCTGCGCCGTCCGTACCGTGGTCGCCGCGAGGGGGGCGCGGGGCATCGATCGGGTCTACCGTGTTCCGGCCGGCACCACCGGACCGACACCGCCGGGCCGGCACCACCGGACCGACACCACCGGACCGGCACCGTGGGCCGACACCACCGGGCCAACGCCGGGCCGACACCGGAAGGGGATCGAGGTGGCGCAGGCTGCGGGTCCCGAGCTGGACGGGCCGCCCCCGCGGCGGCCCCGCCGGGACGCGGCCCGCAACCACGAGCTGCTGCTGCGCGCGGCCATGTCGGCGTTCCGCGACGAGGGCTTCGACGTCCCCCTGGACGCGATCGCCCGCCGCGCCGGGGTCGGCAACGCGACGCTCTACCGGCATTTCGCCACGCGCGAGGAGCTCTACGACGCGGTGTTCGCCGACCTGCGCGGCCGCGCGGGCGAGGTGCTCTCGCGCTACCAGGAGGTCGGCGACGCGCGTGCAGCGCTCGCCGGGTTCGTCGCGGAGCTGTTCACGATCGGCCCCGCGGGATTCGAGCTGGGCTGCCTGGCCGACCGGACCTGCGACGCCACCCCGGCACTCGAGGCGATGGTGGAGGAGATCCGGGCGACGCTCGAGCACCTCCTCGCCAAGGCGCAGCGGCAGGGCACCGTCCGCCGCGACGTCGACGTCCAGGACCTGGGCCTGCTGCTCGCCGCGGCCCGCTCGGTGATGGCTGCAGCCGGCGAGGGGGCGCCGGGCGTCTGGCGACGGCACCTCGCGCTGCTGCTGGACGCGCTGCGCCCCGGGGAGTGCGCCCCCCTGCCCCCTGCGGGGGTGGGCGAGCCGGAGCGTGAGCGGATCGGCCGCGCCCTGCACGACATGGGCTGATCCGCCCGATCGCGGGCACCCCGTACCCTGTCGGAAAACGGAGGACCACTCCCCGTTTTTCGTGGACACGGAGCGCCGCCCATGACGCAGCAGGCCGACAGGGTCGGCACCGTCGACCCGGTCGACCCCGCGGGCACCGCCGCAGCCGCTCCGGCCCACCCCGCCACGGCCGCACCCGGCCCGGCGGCACCGGC
>JBFWRR010000013.1:64348-94284 GCA_050248815.1 Pseudonocardia sp.
ACGGAGCGCCGCCCATGACGCAGCAGGCCGACAGGGTCGGCACCGTCGACCCGGTCGACCCCGCGGGCACCGCCGCAGCCGCTCCGGCCCACCCCGCCACGGCCGCACCCGGCCCGGCGGCACCGGCAGCACCGGCGGCACCGACGGCACCGGCAGCACCGGCAGCACCGGCACAGCACTGGCTGCTGCCGCTGTCGGTACTGATCGTCGGCATGTTCATGTCCGTGCTGGACATCAGCATCGTGAACGTCGCGATGCCGGTGGTGCAGACCGACCTCGGCATCACCGCCAGCAGCGGCCAGTGGGTGAGCACCGCCTACAGCCTCACCGAGGGCGTCATGGTGCCGATCAGCGCGTGGCTGGGGTACCGGTTCGGCTCCAAGCGGGTCTACGTGCTGTGCGTGCTCGCCTTCGCCGCCGCCTCGATGCTCTGCGGCCTCGCCGGGGGCATCGGCTCGCTCGTCGGCTTCCGGATCCTGCAGGGCATCCCCGCGGGGGTCATCCCGGTCACCTGCCTGGTGATGCTGCGCGCGATCGTGCCCCGCGAGCGGCTCGGTGCCGCGATGGGCCTCTACGGCCTCGGCGTCGTCGTCGCACCCGCGCTCGGGCCGACGCTGGGCGGCTACCTGTCCGAATACGCGAACTGGCGCTTCATCTTCTTCGTCAACGTCCCCATCGGGATCCTCGGCGCGATCGCGGCGATGGTCGTGCTCACCGAGATCCCGGGCCGGCGCGACCGGCCCCTGGACGTCTGGGGCTTCGTCACCATCGCCGGGGGCCTGTTCGCGCTGCTCCTGGCCCTGGAGGAGGGTTCGGACTGGGGCTGGACGAGCTACCCCGTCCTGGGTCTGTTCGCCGTCGCGTCCAACCTCCTGCTGCTGTTCGTGATCATCGAGCGGCAAGTGGAGCACCCGCTGATCGACCTGCGCATCTTCCGGGTGCCGGAGTACGTCGTGTCGCTCGTGCTCGTCTCGACGTTCTCCGTGGGGCTGTTCGCCGTGAGCTTCTACGTCCCGCAGTTCCTGCAGGGGCCCGCCCGCAACCTCGGCCCGATCGAGACCGGGCTCGCCCTGGTGCCCCAGGCGCTCACGCTCGCCGTGCTCATGCCCTTGGCGGGCCTGCTCTACGACCGCATCGGCGCCCGCTGGCTCGCCGCCGCCGGGCTCGCCCTGGCCGGGACGGGGATGCTGATGCTCGCCGACATCACCCCCGACATGCCGCTGGGCGACCTGGTGTGGGCGCTGGTGGTGCTCGGTGCCGGGCTCGGGCTGGGCATGATGCCGATCATGACCGGCGGGCTCGCCGCCGTCGCGGACGAGCAGTCGGACTCCGCGGGCGCCTTCAACACCCTGGTCCAGCGGGTCAGCGCGGCGTTCGGGCTCGGCATGCTCACCGCGATGCTCGGCGCGGACCGCGCGCAGTACATGGCGGACCGTTCGGCGCTGCTGGGCCAGTACGCGGCCACCGACCCGCAGGTCGTCGGGATGGCGCAGGAGGGCCCGACGGGGTTGCTGGGACTGTGGCAGCAGACGGTCACGGCAGCGCTCACCGACGCCTACTCCAGCGCCTTCCTGATCACCGGCTGGGTCTGCCTCGGCGGCGTCCTGATCGCGCTGCTGCTGCCGTCGGGCAAGCCGGCGCACAGCGCGATGGCGGCGGCCCACTGAGATGTCCAGCCCGATATCCGCGCCGGCGGCATCCACCCCGACGCGCACCCGCCGCCCGTTCACCCGGTTCACGAAGGTCGGCCTGGCCGTCGTCGCGCTGCTCGTCGCGCTGGAGACGGCGGGGTTCGCCACGCACTACCTGCTCGTCACCGCCCGATACGTCACCACCCACAACGCCCAGATCGACGGGACCGCGGTCGACATCGTCGCCCCGGCGAGCGGCACCGTGACGCGCTGGCGCATCGGGGTGGGCTCGACGCTGTCCGAGCGCGAGGTGGTGGGCCGGATCCGGGCCGGCACGGAGGCCTCCGGACCGCAGGTCACGATCAAGTCCCCGGGGCGCGGGACCGTGGTGCGCAACACCGTGACCGACGGCCAGTGGGTCACCATGGGCACGCGGATGGCCACGGCGTACGAGCTCGGCGACATCTACGTCACCGCGCGGGTGCCCGCCGAGGAGATCGGCGACGTGCGCACCGGGGCGCGCGTCGACATCGCCGTGGACGCCTACCCCGACGTCACGCTCACGGGGCTCGTCACCGCGATCCCCCTCGCCACCGCGGACCGGTTCACCGACTACCCCGCGCTCGACTCCGATCCCACCAACCCGCAGCCCACGGACCGCTGGATCCCGGTGCGGGTGACGTTCACCGACACCGCGGGGGTGGAGATCCGGCCGGGGCTGAGTGTCACCGCCCGGATCCACCGGCCGGCCTGACCGCCTCCGCGCCCACCGGTCCGATCGGGCGGGCCGGGCGCGCCGCCACAGCGGGCAGGGTGATCGCCACCTCGGTGCCCTCCCCCGGCGCGCTGCGGATCACGAGCGTGCCGCCCGCGTCCTCGACGGCGCGGCGCACCAGCAGCAGCCCGATGTGGCCGGGCCGGGCGGGGGCGTCCGGATCGAACCCCGCGCCGTCGTCGGCGACCAGGGCGTGCACCAGCCCGTCCTGCGCGCCGATGCGCACCCGCACGTGCTCGGCCCCGGCGTGGGTGACCGCGTTGCGCAGCAGCTCGCCCGCGACCCGGTGCAGCAGCGTGACGGTGCGGTCGCCGAGCTGCGGGCCGTCCGTGATCTCCCGGTCGATCTCCAGGTCGATGCGCGGGCCGCCCTGCAGGCCCGCCACCAGCCGTCCGAACGCCTCGTCGGGGGCGGCGTAGGGGGAGGTCAGCTCCGAGAGCAGCGCGCGGAGCCTTCGGATGTCGTCACGGATGCGCCCGCGCGCGTCGGCGACGAGCGTCGTGGACCGCTCCGGCTCGACCGTCGCCGCGGCGTCGAGAAGCAGGCCCGCGCTCGCGAGCCCCGGGATGACGCCGTCGTGCAGCTCGTGGGCCAGCTCGCGGCGGGCGAGCTCGGCCGCCGCGAGCCCGTAGTGCAGCGCGTCCTCGCGCTCGCGGCGGTCGCGGTCGATGCGCCTGCCCAGGGCGACCGCGAGCGGCAGCATCGCGACCGCGAGCAGCGCCACCCCGAGCAGCGCGAGCGGCAGCAGCACGACCATGGCGTAGCGGACCGTCCCGTCCACGTCGACGGGCACGTAGACCTCCAGGCGGGCGGGGTTGCCCGCGGAGTCCCGGAAGCCGATGAAGACCTCCCGCAGGCCCTCGGCGTGCTCGGCCTCGTAGCGATGACCCTCGTCGTCCGGCACGGGGAACACCACGACCTCGCCCGCGTCGAGCCGGCGCGCGAGCTCGGGGTCGAAGGGCCGCGAGAGGGACTCGTAGCGCTGCTCGTCGGAGTACACGACCAGCGCCTCGTCGCCGAGGACGGCCCAGACCTTGATCCGGTGGATCATCCCGGAGTCGAGGAACGGTGCGAGGTCGGTGAGCAGCGCAGCCCGGTCGATGCGCGCGGGATCGGTGAAGTCCCGCTCGGCCAGCGGCACGAGCACCGCCGCGGCCACCTGCCGCGACACCCGCTGCGCGGTGCGCTCCCCCTCCGCCTCCCCGATCCGCCAGACCCCGACCGCCACCAGGGCGCTGAGCAGGACGGCGGCGAGGACGGACACCCCGGCCAGGCGCAGCAGCGTGGCGCGGACCACCGCTACCACCCCGTCCCGACGGCGACGATCCCCAGCCGGTCCGCGCGCACGACCGCGTCCAGCTGGCTGTGGGCGCCGAGCTTCGCGAGCACCGCGCGGATGTGGTCGCGGGTGGTGTGCACCGAGATGCCGAGCTCGGCGGCGATGCGGGTGGCGTCGCGGCCGCGGGCGAGCCACGAGAGCACGTCCAGCTCGCGGGCGGTGAGGCGGACCGGCGCGACGGGCTCCCGCGAGGCCACGGGGACGCCGGTGAGCGCGGCGCGCACCGCGTCCAGGATCTCCGGCAGCGCGGCGTCCTTGCCGAGGAAGCCCGCGGCCCCCGCCGCGGCCGCCCGCCGGGCGAGATCGACGCGCACGTGTGCGGTGAGGACGATCACCGGCACGTGCGGCGCGAAGCGCTCGACCAGCCCGAGGCCGCTGCCGTCGGGCAGGTCCAGATCGACGAGCGCGACGTCGGCACCCTCGGCGAGAAGGTCCCCGGCCTGCTCCAGCGAGTGCGCGATCCCGCCGCAGCGCAGGTCCGGCTGGGTCGTCAACGCGAGGGCGAGCGCCTCCGCGAAGACGCGGTGGTCGTCGACCAGGACGACCGACGAGCGCTCCGTGGGCGGCATGGCCCCCTCAATCTTGGGGAGATCGGACCGGTACCTCCGAAGGTTAGCCTGCCCTCCAGCGTCCCTCGGCCGCTTCATCCCACGCTCCCGACCGACCAGAGGTTCCGCATGCGCGCACCCCGATCCACCGCGTTGACCGGCGTCGTCGCCGGGCTCGCCGCCCTGGCCCTCACCGCCTGCGGGAGCGGGGAGCAACCGGCGCCCGCCGACACGCCCGCCGCGGGCAGCCCCACGACGGTCGTGCTGTACTCCGGGCGCGACGAGGACCTCGTCGGCCCGCTGATCGAGCAGTTCACGGAGGTCTCGGGGATCACCGTCGAGACCCGCTACGGCTCCACCACCGAGATGGCCGCGCAGCTGCTGGAGGAGGGCGACCGGACCCCGGCGCAGGTCTTCCTCTCCCAGGACGCGGGCGCGCTCGGGGCGCTGTCGGCCCAGGGGCGGCTCGCGAAGCTCCCCGCCGAGGTCACCGGTCTGGTGGACCAGGACTTCAGCTCGACGGACGGCTCGTGGGTCGGGCTCACCGGGCGGGCCCGGGTCGTCGCCTACGACAGCCGGGAGGTGGCGGCCGACCAGGTGCCCGCAACGCTGCAGGAGCTGCTCGACCCGCGCTGGCGCGGCCAGATCGCGATCGCCCCGACCAACGCCTCGTTCCAGGCCTTCGTCACCGCCGTGCGCGTCACCGAGGGCGAGGAGGCCGCGAAGGCCTGGCTGGAGGGCCTGATCGCCAACCAGCCGCAGATCATGCAGAGCAACGGGGCGATCCTGGAGGCCGTCAACACCGGCGCCGTCGACCTCGGGCTGATCAACCACTACTACTGGGCCCGCTCGGAGACCGACCCGAAGGCACTGCGCGCCCAGATCGCGTTCGGCGATCCGGGTACCCCGCTGGCGCTGGTCAACGTGACCGGGGCGGCCGTCCTCACCGGGGCGGCGGAGTCCGCCCAGGCCCGCGCGCTGGTCGAGTTCCTCGCGGGCCCGCAGGCCCAGGCCTACTTCGCGCAGGAGACGGCCGAGTACCCGCTCGTGGCCGGGGTGGTCGCGCCTGCGGGGGTGCCGCCGCTGGACGAGCTTGACGGCCCGGACCTCGACCTGTCCGACCTCGCCTCGCTGGAGCAGACCGTCACGCTGCTCACCGACGTGGGGCTGATCTGAGCGCCGGCCTGGACGGCACCGTCGTGAGGGGCCGGCGTCCGCACCCCGCGGGCGCCGGTCCCGCACCGCGTCGCGGGCCGGTCCCGCCGCCGGTCCCCACCGGGCGCACCCGCTGGGGCACACCGTCCTCACCGCTGCGCGCTCCCGTCACGCTCGGTCTCGCGACCGTCGCGGCGCTCGCCGCCGCGCTGCCGCTGGGCTACCTCGTCGTGCGGGTCGCGCAGGCGCCCGAGCGCGCCGTCGCCGTGCTCGGCCGCGAGCGCACCTGGACGCTCGCGGCGAGCTCGCTCGTCCTCGTGCTGGCGGTCGCCGCGGGCTGCCTGGTGCTCGGCATCGCGACGGGCTGGCTGCTCGCCCGCGTCCGGCTGCCTGCGGCCCGGCTGTGGTGGGTGCTCGCGGCGCTGCCCCTGGCCGTGCCGTCGTACCTGCTCGCGTTCGCGGTCGTCTCGACGTGGCCGGGCACCCGGGGTCTCGGGCCGTTGACGGCGGTGATGGTGCTCGCCTGCACCCCGTACGTGACGCTGCCCGTCGCCGCCGCGTTCCGCAGCGCCGACGCCGGGCTGGAGGACGTGGCCCGCACCCTCGGGCGCGGGCCGGTCGCCACCTTCGTCACGGTGGCGCTGCCGCAGGTGCTGCCCGCCGCGCTCGCCGGGACGCTGCTCGTCGCGCTGTACACCCTCTCCGACTTCGGCGCCGTCGCCCTGCTGCAGTACGACGCCTTCACCTGGGCCATCCGGGCCGCCTACGAGGGCACCTTCGACCGGGCGGCCGCCGCGGTGCTCTCCCTCGTGCTCGTGGCGCTGACGCTGACACTCGTCGCCGCCGAGCGGACGGCGCGGCGGCGCTGGGTGCGCGGGCGTGCGGACCTCACGACGCGCCGGCTCCCGCCGTCGGAGCTCGGCCGCGCCGGCACCGCCGTCGCCGTGACCGGGCTCGCGGCCGTGGCGGGCGCCAGCCTGCTCCTCCCGGTCGGCGTGCTGCTGGCCCGCCTGGTCGAGGGCACCCGATACGGCGTGGACGTCCCCGGCCTGCTGCACGCCGCCGGGGCGACCCTCGCGCTCGCCGCGGGCGGGGCCGTGCTCGCCGTCGCGCTGGCCGTGCCGGTCGCCGTGCTCGCCGCGCGGTACCGGGGCACGCTCGTCGGCGTCGTCGAGTCCGGGGCCTACCTCGGGCACGGGTTGCCCGGCATCGTCGTGGGGCTCTCGCTGGTGTTCTTCTCGCTGAACGCGGTCCCGGCGCTCTACCAGACCGCGGTCGTGCTCGTGGTCGCGTACGCGGTGCTGTTCCTGCCCAAGGCGATCGGCTCGGCCCGTTCGGCGGTGGCGCAGGTCCCGCCCGCCGTCGAGGAGGTGTCGCGCACCCTCGGCCGGGGCGCGGCTGCCACCTGGCTCACCGTCACGCTGCCCCTGGCCCGGCCGGGGATCGCCGCCGCCGGACTTCTCGTCATGGTGACCGCGATGAAGGAGCTGCCTGCGACGCTCATGCTGCGCCCGATCGGGGTCGACACGCTCGCCACCGAGCTGTGGCAGCGCACCTCCGCCGGGGCGTACGGGGCCGCCGCCCCCGCCGCGCTGCTGCTGGTCCTGCTCGCCTGCGTGCCCGCGGCGCTGCTGGCCCGTCCGGGGGTGTCGCGGTGAGGCTCGAGCTGCGCGAGGTCGTCGCGGACTACGGCGGCACACCGGTGCTGCGCGGCATCGACCTCGACGTCCCCGCGGGCACCCTGCTGTCCGTCCTCGGTGCGAGCGGTAGCGGCAAGACCACGCTGCTGCGCACGGTCGCAGGCCTGCACCGGCCACGCGCGGGACGGGTGGTCCTCGGTGGGCGCGACCTGCACGGCGTTCCACCCGGCAGGCGGGGCATCGGCCTGGTCCCGCAGGAAGGGGCGCTGTTCGGCCACCTCGACGTCGCGGGCAACGTGGCGTTCGGGCTGCGCGGATCCCCCCGCGCAGCCCGTCGCGAGCGGGTCGCCGAGCTGCTCGCCCTCGTCGACCTCGCAGGGGCGCAGCACCGCATGCCCCACGAGCTGTCCGGCGGGCAGCGGCAACGCGTCGCCCTGGCCCGTGCGCTCGCACCGCGGCCCCGCGTCGTCCTGCTCGACGAGCCGTTCGCGAGCCTCGACGCGGCCCTTCGGGCGGACGTGCGGTCGCAGGTCCTCGACGTGCTCCGGCAGGCCGGAGCCACGGCCGTGCTCATCACCCACGACCAGCACGAGGCGCTGTCGGTCAGCGACCGCGTCGCCGTCCTGCACGACGGCGCGATCGCGCAGGTCGGCGATCCGCGCGAGCTCTACGCGCGCCCGGCGACCCCGTGGCTCGCCGGCTTCCTCGGGGACGCCACCCTCGTCCCGGGGTACGGCGACGGCCGGACCGTCACCACCGCGCTCGGCACGCTGCGCTGCCCACGCGGGAGCCCGGCGGGCGAGGTCGTCGCCGTCGTCCGCCCCGAGCAGGTGCTCCTGCTCCCCGCCGGAGCTCCCGGGCTGCCCTCCGGCACCGTCCGGACGGTCGAGTTCACCGGCTCGGCGCAGCTCGTGCGGCTGGACGGGCCGGAGGGCCCGGACATCGTCGCGGCCGCCCCGGCGCTGCCACCGTGGCGCCGCGGCGACCGGGCCGGGCTCGCCGTGGACGGCGAGGTGCACGTCCTGCCCCGCGGATGACGGCCGGGCCGGCGCGCACCCGGCCGGCCGGTCAGGCGCCGACCGCGCCCGCCGCGGCGTCCCGCTCCATCCGCTCCACCAGGCTGCGCGGACGCATGTCGGTCCAGTGCGCCTCGACGTGGTCGAGCGCCTCCTGGCGGGTGCCGGGGCCGGACGCGATCGTCCAGCCGGCCGGGACGTCGGCGAACGTCGGCCACAGGGAGTACTGGCCCTCGTCGTTGACCAGCGCGTAGAACGTGCCGTTCTCGTCGTCGAACGGGTTCGTGGACATGGGTGACCTCCGGGGTCGTCGATTCGATCTGCCGGTGAGGGGATCAGGAAGGGATCAGGACAGCCGCGACGCGATCGCCGGGAACCACCTCCCGATGACCTGCGGGTCGAGCAGCTCGGAGTGGCCGCAGTCGATCTCCACGACGTCGAGCGCCCCGGTGACGTGCGCCCGCCAGCCGGCCGACGCGGGTCCCGAGAAGCCCTGCTCGGGCACCGTGGCGTCGACGAAGAACACGTCCGCGGCGAGCACCCCGGGGCGCCGGTCGTCGGTCATCAGGTCGCTCTCCAGGTAGTTGGCGACGACGGCCTGCGCCTGCTCGTCGGTCAGGGCGGCCGCGACCCCGTCGCCGTGCGCCCGCATGATCGCCACGGCGTCCGCGAGCGTCGGGTCGGTCCCGGGCGGCGGCGGGTAGCCCAGCTCGGCGAGCAGGAGCCGGAGATCACCCGCGTCCGGTCCGCCGTCGCGGTGGGCGTCGAGCATGCCGACGAACGACACCTCGCGGCCCGCCCGCACGAGCTGGACCGCCAACTCGTGGGCGAGGAACCCGCCGAAGGACCAGCCCAGCAGCCGGACCGGGCCGTCCGGGGCGAGCGCGGCGACGTGCCCCGCGTGCTCGGCGGCGAGCGCCGCGAGGGTCTGCGGCAGGTCCGTGCTGCGGGACAGGCGCGGCGACTGCAGGCCGATCAGCGGGACCTCCGCGGGCAGGTGGCGTTTGAGCGCCGCGAACTGCCAGGTCAGCCCGGAGGCGGGCGGCAGGACGAACAGCGGCGGCCGCGTACCGCCGGTCTGCAGCCGCAGCACCGGGGCCAGCGCGTCGGCGGCGGGGCGTTCCCCGTCGACCAGCCGCGCCATCGCCGCGACCGTCGGCGCGGTGAACAGCTGCGCGATCGACAGCTCGGCGCCCAGCTCGCGCCGGATCGCGGTGGCCAGGCGCACCAGCATCAGCGAGTGCCCGCCGAGGGCGAAGAAGTCCTCGTCCGCACCCGGCGCCGGGATCCCGAGCAGCTCGCCCATCAGCTCGGCGACGGTCCGCTCGGTGTCGGTGGCCGCCGGACGGCCCGTGCTCGACGCGGGCGGTGCGGGCAGCGCCGCCCGGTCCAGCTTGCCCGCCACCGTGCGGGGCAGCTCGGGCACGGTCACGTAGGCCGCGGGCAGCCACGCCTCCGGCAGCGTCGCCGCGAGGTGCGCCCGCATCGACGCCGCGTCCGGGACCTCCCGCCCCTCGGCTGCCACCGCGTAGGCCGCGAGCACCGGACGACCCGGAACGTCCTCGCGCACCACCACCGCGGCCTGCCCGACGTCCGCGTGGGCGACGATCGCGGCCTCGATCTCACCCGGTTCGATGCGCAGGCCACGCAGCTTGACCTGGTCGTCGGCGCGGCCGAGGAAGGCGAGCGTGCCGTCCGGGCCAAGGCACACCCGGTCGCCGGTGCGGTACCAGCGCTGCCCGCCCGGCCCGGCGACGAACCGGCCCGCGGTGAGCCCCGGGCGGCGCAGGTAGCCGCGGGTGAGACCCGCCCCGGACAGGTACAGCTCCCCGGGCACCCCGGCCGGGCAGGGCAGCAGCGCGTCGTCGAGCACCATGACCCGGGTGTTCGCGACGGGCCCCGCCGTGCCCGACACCGCGGCGGTGCCGGGGCCGTGCCACCCGTAGGCGTCCACGCTGAACTCCGTCGGCCCATAGAGGTCGTGCGCCTGCACCCCGGGCAGGGAGCACAGCCGCCGCCAGAGGGCGGGCGGGGTGTACTCGCCGCCGACCGTGAGCACCGCCGGCAGCCTCGCCGCGTCGTCGAGGAAGCCGAGGGCGACCAGTTCCTGCAGGTAGGTGGGCGTGAGATCGATGAGGTCCGTGCGGTGCTCGGCCTGGTAGGCGAGCAGCGCGGGCGGATCGAGGAGCAGCTCCTCGTCGACCACGTGCAGCTCGTGGCCCGCCAGCAGCCACAGGAGCGGGTCGAGCGAGCCGTCGAAGGAGAACGAGGCGGCGTGCAGGACACGCAGCCGGTCGCGGCCCAGCCGCTGCTGCACGGGTTCGATGAGGTCGGCCCGGTGCGAGGCGAACAGGTTCGCGAGACCGCGGTGCAGCCCGGTGACGCCCTTGGGCCGCCCGGTCGAGCCGGAGGTGTAGATGACGTAGGCCGCCGAGTCCGGATCGGGCTCGATCCACGGCCCGCGCGCGGCCCCCGCCCCGGCCCCGGACAGCGGCTCGCGGTCCAGCAGCAGCCGGGGGACGCCGGTGTCGGGCACCGCCGCCGCCCGGTCCGCCGTGGTGACCAGGAGCAGCGGGCCGGCGTCGTCCAGCACGAACCGCTGCCGCTCGGGCGGTTGGCGGGCGTCCAGCGGCAGGAAGGCCCCGCCGGCGGCGAGCACGCCCAGCAGGGCGGGCACCATCTGCGCCCGGGGCAGGGCCAGCGCCACCGCGGTCTCCGGGCCGACGCCGCGGGCCCGCAGCAGCGCCGCGATCCGGTCCACCCGCTCGGCGAGCTGTGCGAACGTCAGCCGCTCCGGGCCCGCCGCGAGTGCGGGCGCGTCCGGCCGGGCCGCGGCGACGGCGGCCAGCAGCTGCGGGACCGCCGTGTCCGCGTCCGTGCGGCGCGGACCGCGGACGGCCGCGGGGCGGGTGCGCTCGTCGGCCGTGCGCACGTCGATCCGCGCGACGACGGCGTCCGGGTCCGCGGCCACCGCCCGCAGCAGCCCCACGAGACGCTCGGTGAGCCGCCGTGCCGTCGCGGGGTCGACGAGGTCGAGCGCGTGCTCCAGGACGAGGGTCAGGCCCTCGTCGCCGTGGTCGAGCGCGGTGAGGTCCAGGTCGAACTTCGACATGGGCTGCGGCGGCGCGCACCACTTCGCCGCGAGCCCGCACACCTCCAGCTCGCCCGTGCCCTGGGCGAGGTAGCCCAGCATCACCTGGAACAGCGGGTTGCGGTCCGACGCGCGTGGCGGGTTGACCGCCTCCACCACCTGCGGGAACGGCAGCGCGGCCTGGTCGAACGCGGCCAGGTCGCCGGTGCGGACCTGCCGCAGCAGCTCGGTGAACGTGGGCGTGCCCGCCAGGTCCGCACGCAGCACGACGGGGTTGACGAAGAAGCCCACCAGCTCGGCGAGCGCGGGCTCGCCGCGCCCCGAGGTCGGGGTGCCGATCGCGATGTCCGTGCCCGCGCCGAGCCGGTGCAGCAGTGCCGCGAGGGCGGCGTGCAGCACCATGAACATGCTGGCCGACCCGGCCGCCGCCAGCGCGCGCAACCGCGCCACCAGCTCCGCGTCCAGCTCCGTCTCGACGACGCCCGCGCGCCCGGTGCGCGGCGCGTCCGCGCGCGGGACGAATGTGCCCGGCAGGTCGATCTGCGCGGGCAGCCCGCGCAGCCGCTCGCGCCAGAACCGCACCGCGGCGGCGTGGCCGCTGTCCGGGTCGGCCGGATCGCCGAGCAGCTCGGCCTGCCAGCGGGCGTAGTCCGCGTACTGCACCGGGAGCGGCGTCCACTGCGGCGGGCCACCCGCGAGCCGGGCGGTGTAGGCGGTCGAGAGGTCGCGCAGCAGGAACCGGTCCGACCACTCGTCCATCGCGATGTGGTGCAGCACCAGGGCGAGCCGCGTGCCGGGCTGGTCGGGCCGGCCGGGACAGTCGGACTCGCCGGGCTCGCCGGGCTCGCCGGGCTCGTCGGTGACCGCGACCCGCAGCGGCACCTCGGCCGCGAGGTCGAACGGGCGGTACAGCGCCTCCTCGAAGACATCGGGGCCGTCGAGCACCGGGACCGTCGCCGTCGGCAGGATCTGCTGGCCGTCGTCGTCGACGAGGGTGCGCAGCACCTCGTGCCGGCCCAGCACGTCGGCGACGGCGGCGGCCAGGGCGTCCCGGTCGAGCCTGCCCTGCAGGCGCAGGACCAGCGGATACTGGTAGGCCGTCGAGGCCGGGTCGAGCCGGTGCAGCATCCACAGCTGCTGCTGGGACGGCGACAGCGGCGCGCGCACGGGCCGCGTCGGGTCGGCCGGGGGCGTGCGCACCAGCGCGGGCCGGACCGGGCCCGGCCCGGTGCCGGGCCCGGCGCCGGGCCGCCCCTGCACCTGCGCGGCGAGCCGCTCGGGGGTGCGGGCGTCGAACAGGTCGCGCAGGCCGACGTCGGCGGCCAGCTCGGCGCGGATCCGCCCGAGCAGCCGGATGGCCACCAGGGAATGTCCGCCGCGGTCGAAGAAGTCGTCCTCGACGCCGAAGTCCTCGACCTCCAGCACCTCGCCGAAGAGCGCGCACAGCGCCCGCTCGGCCTCGGTCGCGGCCACCCGGCCGCCGCTGCCGACCGAGACCGCCTCGGGCAGCCGGTCCGCGTCGAGCTTGCCGTTGACCGTCAGCGGCAACGTGTCCGCGAGCGCCCACGCCGTCGGCACCATGTGGGCGGGCAGCGTGCGCTTGACCCCCCGCTGCACGGCCCCAGGGTCGAGCTCCCCCGGACGCTGCGGCACGAGGTACGCGGCGAGCCTGCGCCCGCCCGCCCCGTCCGGGACGGCCAGCACGGCGGCCTGCCGCACCCCCGGCTGGGCCGCGACCGCGGCCTGCACCTCGCCCAGCTCGACCCGGTAGCCGCGGATCTTGACCTGGTCGTCGGTGCGGCCGAGGAAGTCGATGTTGCCGTCGCGGCGGACCCGGACCAGGTCGCCCGTGCGGTAGAGCCGCTCCCCCGAGCCGGACGGGTCCGCGACGAACCGCTCGGCGGTGAGCGCCGGGCGGCCCAGGTAGCCGCGGGCCATGCCGGTCCCCGCGACGTACAGCTCCCCAGCCACGCCGACCGGCACGGGCCGCAGCCAGCCGTCGAGCACGAGGGCGCGGGTGTTGTGGATGGGGGTGCCCACGGTGGCGGTGGGGCTGTCCGCGGTGCCGCCGCCGAGGGTGTTGATCGTGTACTCGGTCGGGCCGTACAGGTTGTACCCGAGCACTCCGTCGGCGTCGCGCAGCTGCGCCCACAGACCGTCCGGGACCTGCTCGCCGCCGAGCAGCACGAGCGTGGGCCGGTGGCCGTCGAGCAGGCCCGCCTCGATGAGGTGCTGGGCGTAGGTCGGCGTCACGTTCACGACGTCGATGCGGTGGTGGTCGCAGTAGCGCACCAGCGCGGGCGCGTCGCGGCGCAGGTCCTCGTCGCAGACGTGCACGTGGTGGCCCTCGACCAGCCACAGCAGCTCCTCCCACGACATGTCGAAGGAGAACGACACGGTGTGCGCGATCCGCAGGCCCCGACCGGCGGCCGCCACCGTGGGCGCGAAGATCGCCTCGCGGTGGTTCTGCAGCATGTTCGTCAGGCCCCGGTACGGGATGACGACGCCCTTCGGCCGCCCCGTCGACCCGGACGTGTAGATCACGTAGGCGGGGTGGTCGAGCCGGCCCGGGACGCCGGGGGCGAAGCCCGCGACCACGCCGGCCGCGGGTGGCGCATCCGGGTCATCCGGGGCGGCGCCGAGCCCGTCGCCGGGCACCTCGTCGGACAGGTCGGGCATGTCGCCACGGCCGTCAGGCACGTCGCCGGGGCCGTCGAGGCGGACCGTCGGCACGTCCCACCCGGTCAGCCGCGGCGCCACGGCCGCGGTCGTGAGCACCAGCGCGGGCGCGGCGTCGGCGACGAGGTCGCGCAGCCGCTCGTCGGGATGGTCCAGCTCCAGCGGCAGGTAGGCCGCACCGGCGCGCAGAACCCCGAACAGCGCCGCCACCATCTCGACGGAGCGGGGCAGCGCGAGCGCGACGACCGTCTCCGGCCCCACGCCGCGGGCACCCAGCAGCCGGGCGACCCGGGACACCGCGTCGTCCAGCTCGCGGTAGGTCAGCGTCGTCGCGCCGCAGGTGAGCGCCGGGGCGTCGGGGGTGGCGGCCGCCTGGCGGCCCAGCAGCTCGGCCATCGTCAGGTCCGCGACGGGACGGGCGCGCGCGGCGTCCGAGGCCGCCTGCTCGGCCGTCTCCGCTGCGGTGCGCACCGGCAACGCGGCCAGCAGCGCCCCGGCCCCGGCGCGGCCCCGGTCCCCCTGCACCGGGTCGGCGTCGGCGGCCAGGTGGTGCAGCAGCGCCTCCAGCCGGGCGAGCAGGGCCGCCGCCTGCTCGGCCTCGACGACGTCGGGCCGGTACTCGAGCTTCACCCACAGCCGCCTGCCCGGCATCACCACCCAGGTCAGGGGGTAGTGGGTGGCGTCCACGCTGCGCACGCCGACGATGCCGTTGCGGGTCTCCAGGTCCGAGAACGTCTCGTCGTCGAGGAAGTTCTGCAGCACGTAGAGGCTGTCGAACAGCTGGCCCTGCCCGGCCGCGCGCTGGATGTCGCCGAGCCCCAGGTACTCGTGCGGCATCGTGTCCAGGCGGTGCTGCTGCACCTGCCGCATCGTGTCCTCGACCGTCGCCGCCGGGTCCAGCCGGACGCGGGCGGGCACGGTGTTGAGGAAGACCCCGACGACGTCGTCGATGTCGTCGAGCTCGCTGGGCCGCCCGGCCACGGTGGTGCCGAAGACGACGTCGGCGCTCCCCGACGCGTGCCCGAGGACCACCGCCAGGGCCGTGCTGACCAGGGCGTTCAGCGTGACCCCCGCGGCGCGCACCCGCTCGGTGAGCCGGGCGGTGACCGCCTCCCCGATCTCGACGGAGAGCCGGCGGGCGAGCACCGGTTCGGTCCCGGCGGCCTGCGGGTACAGCAGCGTCGGCGCGGGCAGGCCGGCGAGCGCGTCCCGCCAGAACGCCGTGGTGGCGGCCATGTCCTGACGCCGGATCCAGTCGAGGTAGTCGACGAAGCTCCCCCGCGACGCCCGGACGGGCTCCCCGCGGTAGGCGTCGAAGAGCTGGGTGAGCACCAGCTCACGCGACCACCCGTCCCAGAGCAACAGGTGGTAGGTGAACAGCAGGTGGTCGCGCCCGCCCGGGCCGTGGATCACCGTCAGCCGGGCCAGCGGCGGCTCCCGCAGGTCGAACGCGGTCGACCGGTCCGCATCGGTGATCTCGGCGATCCGGGCCGCCGCCCCGGCCTCGTCGAGGTGCGCCAGGTCGACCTCGGTCACGGGGCAGCGCAGAGCGGTGCCGACGAGCGCGACGGCCCGCCCGTCCGGGGTGCTGGTGAACCCCAGCCGCATCGCCGCGTTGGCGGCGAGCACCTGCCCGAACGCGTCCGCGAGGCGCTCCGCGTCGAGGCGGCGGTCCAGGTCGAACGCGTTCTGCGCGAGGTAGACGTCGGCGCCCGCGGCGAGTTCGGCCTGGAAGTAGATCCCCTCCTGCAGCGGGGACAGCGGCCACACGTCGGCCACCGCGACCGGGGTCGCACCGACCACGGCCGCCAGCTCGGCCGCCGTGAGATCGGGGTGGTGCACGTCGGCCGTGGTGAGCCGGGCGGTGCCGCCCCCCGACGCCGCGTCCGCGAGCTCACCGAGGGCCGCGGCGAAACCGTCGCGCAGGGCGGCGAGGCGCTCGTCGTCCTGCCAGCCGTCGACGTAGGTCAGCACCACCTCCAGCTCCGGGCCGTCCGGGCCGTCCTCGCAGTAGGCGTTGACCTCCAGCAGGTACGGGGTGCCCATGTCCGGCGACGGCCCGACGCGCAGCGCGGCGGACTCCGGCGCGGCCGTCCACGGCTGCGCGGACGTGTCCGGCGCCCCGAACCGGCCGAGGTAGTTGAACAGCACCTGCGGCTGGCCGAGGCGGGCGAGCAGCGCCGCCGTCCGGGCGTTGCAGTAGCGCAGCATCCCGAAGCCCGCGCCGCCGTCCGGCGCGGCCCGCAGCCGGTCCCGGACCCCGCCGACGCGGTCCAGCGGCCCGCCGGAGCCCGCGGGCAGCCGGACGGGCGCGATGGCCGTGAACCAGCCGACGGTGCGCGACAGGTCGACCTCTCCGTCACCGGCACTGCCGCCACCGCGACCGAGGTCCTCGCGCCCGTGGCGTTCCAGGTCGATCACGAGGTCCCCGTCGGCGACGCCGTGCGCCTCCCGCCACCGGGAGACCGCCGCCCGCAGGCCCGCCACCAGCGTCTCGGTGACGTCCGCCCGCGCCGCCGCGGGCACCGTGGTGAGCAGCGGCAGCGTCTGCGCCGCCGGGAGCCGGAAGCGGTGCTCGCGGGTGTCGCCGACCGTGGCGCCCAGGACGACCTTCGCCGGGTCCAGCTCGGCGCCCGGGGCGAGCACCTCGCTCCAGTGCGTGAACTCGGCCAGTCGCGCGTCCTGCGCGGACGCCTCGTTGAGCAGCCGCGCGTAGGTGCGCACCGACGTCGCGACCGGTTCGAGCACCGGCTCGCGCCCGTCGGCGACGGCGTCCCAGGCCGCGCGCACGTCCTCCAGCAGGATCCGCCACGAGACGCCGTCCACGGCGAGGTGGTGCACGACGAGCAGCAGCCTGCCCGGATCGGCACCCCGGTCGAGGAACACCGCCGCGACCATCCGGCCCTCGTCGGGCGCCAGCCGCTCCGCCGCGGCGTCCGAGGCGGTGCCGAGCAGCTCGGCGAACGCGTCCTCGTCCAGGCCGCGGGCATCGACGACGGTGAGCACGTCGTCGAGCGGGGGCAGCTCGCGCACCGTCTCCAGCGCCCACAGCATCGGCGCCGGTCGCGACAGCCGCAGCCGCAACGCGTCGTGGCGGCGCAGCAGCGCCGTCACCACCGCGCCGATCCGCTCCGCCGACGCCCCCGGCGGGGTGTGCAGCAGCTCGGACTGGTTGAACCGGTCGACGCTGCCGCCCAGCTCCGCGAGCCGGTGCACGATCGGGGTGAGCATCACCGAGCCGATCGCGTCCGGGTCCTCGGCCGGCACGGCGGGTCCTGCCGCCACCGGTGCGGCCGGACCGGCCAGCTCCGCGAGCGCGGCGGGCGTGCGGTGGGTGAACACCTCGCGCGGGCTCACCCGCAGCCCGAGGCGTTTCATCCGGTTCACCAGCTGCAGGGCGATGATGCTGTCGCCGCCGAGGGTGAAGAAGTCGGCGTCGGTTCCGGGCACGTCCACCCCGAGGATCTCGGCGAACAACGCCGCCAGCACCTCCGCCGACATCCCCGGCTGCACGGGCGCGGGCTCGACCGGCGGCGCCGACGGGGCCCGCCCGGCCGGGGACGCCGCCGCGATGGCCGGCAGTGCGTCGCGGTCCAGCTTGCCGTTGATGGTCAGCGGCAGCGCGTCGACCACGACGAACACCGCCGGGACCATGTACGACGGCAGCACCGTGGCCGCGTGCGCGCGGACCGCGTCGACGTCCACCGCCACGCCCCCGCGGGCCACCAGGTGGGCCACCAGCCGCGGCCGGCCCTGGGCGTCGCGCTGCACGCTCACCGCGGCGCCGTCGACGTCGTCGCGCGCCAGCAGCGCCGCCTCCACCTCGCCGGGTTCGATGCGGTGCCCGCGCAGCGCGAGCTGCGCGTCCGAGCGGCCGAGGTAGACCAGCTCGCCGTCCTCGGTCCACACGGCGAGATCGCCGCTGCGGTAGAGCCGCTCGCCCGGGACGTACGGGTTCGCGACGAACCGGGCCGCCGTCAGGCCGGGACGGTCCAGGTATCCGCGGGCCAGCTGCGCCCCCGCGACGTAGATCTCACCGGTGACCCCGGGGGGCACCGGCTGCAGGTAGCGGTCCAGGACGTGCACCTGCAGACCGGCCACCGGCGGGCCGATCACGCTGTCCGGGCGCGCGGCGTCCGCGCGGGTGAGCGGGCGCACCGTGACGTGCACGCACGTCTCGGTGATGCCGTACATGTTCACCAGCAGCGGCGCGCGCTCGGCGTGCCGCTCGTACCAGGGCCCGAGCCTGCGCAGGTCGAGCGCCTCGCCGCCGAACACGACATGGCGCAGCGCGAGCGGCGCGGTGGCGTCGCGGTCGGCGGCGATCAGCGAGTAGAACGCCGACGGCGTCTGGTTGAGCACCGTGACGCCCTCGTCGGACAGCAGCGCCCGGAACCGCTCCGGGTCGCGCACCACGTCCTGGTCGACGACGACGACGCGCCCGCCGTGCAGCAGCGCCCCCCAGATCTCCCAGACCGAGAAGTCGAAGGCGTAGGAGTGGAAGAGCGTCCACACGTCGTCCGGGCCGAACGTGAAGTCGGCCTCGGCCCCCGCGAACAGCGACGTCACGCTGCGGTGCGGGACCACGACGCCCTTCGGCAGGCCGGTGGAGCCCGAGGTGTAGATGACGTAGGCGTCCCCGTCGTCGGCCCCGTCGTCGTCCCAGTCGTCCCAGTCGTCGTCCCGGTCGTCGGCCCCGTCGTCGGCACCGGGATCGGCCGGCAACGGGCCGTCCGCGGCGGGATCGGCGGTCGGGGCGAGCACCGGCGGGCCGTCCGCGGGCAGCACACCCGCGGTCCCGGGCACCGCCAGCACGCACTCCGGCGCGGAGTCGGTGAGGATGTGCGCGATCCGGGCGGGCGGCGAGCCGGGGTCGATCGGCACGTAGCAGCCGCCCGTCTTGAGCACCCCGAGGATCGCGACGACCAGCTCGGCCGAGCGCGGCAGCACGATCGCGACCCGCGAGCCGGGCCGCACGCCCTGCGCCGCGAGCCGCCGCGCCAGCGCGTCCGACGCCGCGTCCAGCTCGTCGTATCGCAGGTCCAGCTCGCCCGCGCGCACCGCCACCGCGTCCGGGTACTCGGCCGCGACCTGCCGGAACCGCCGGGTGAGCGTCCGGCCGTCGGCCGTCGCCGTGCGGACGGGCGGCTCGTGGGCGGCACCGACGCGCAGCCCCGCCACCGGGACGGCGGGGTCGTCGGCGTACTGCTGCAGGAACAGCGCCGTCGCCTCGACGAGCCTGCGGGCGAATGCGGGCTCGACGAGCCCGGTGTCGTAGGTGATCTTGAGCCGCAGCCGCTCGCCGGGGTGCACGACGAGCGCCACCGGGTAGTGCGCGGCGTCGCTGCCGTCGATCCACTCGGCCGTCGGGAGCCCGTCCGCGTCGCCGGGCTCGGGCGCCTCGGCGACCGCGAAGTTCTCGACGACCACCATCGTGTCGAAGAACTCGCCGACCCCCGCGATCCGCGCGAGGTCGACCAGCGCCACGTGATGGTGGTCGAGCACCGCGAGCTGCTGGTCCTGCAGCCGGGTGAGGACGTCGGCCAGCGGCTCGTGGGGCGCCCAGGCAAGCGGGACGGGGATGGTGTTGATCAGCGGGCCGACGATGTCCTCGATCCCGGCCGAGGTGTCCGCCCGGCCCGACACCGTGGACCCGAAGACCACCCGCTCCCGGCCGAGGGCGCGGCCAAGGAGCAGGCCCCACGCACCGTGCACGACGGTGGACAGCGTCACCCCGCCCGCCCTGGCGCGGTCGACGAGCCGCGCCGTGACGTCGGCCCCGAGCACGTGCTGCACGTCGGCGTGCGGCGAGACCTCCGCGTCGCGGGGCGCGTCGACGAGCCGGGTCGGGCCGTCGACGTCCCGCAGCACCTCGCTCCACACCGCCCGCGACGCCGCCGGATCGCGCCCGGCGAGCCGCGCGACGTGGTCGGCGAAGGTGACGGCGGGCGGGGGCAGCTCCGCGCGTCCGGTCCGCGCCAGCTGGTGGTATGCGGCGGTGACGTCGTTGAACATCAGCGGGTAGGACCAGCCGTCGGCCAGCAGGTGGTGCATCGTCTGCAGCAGCCGGCACCGGTCCTCGTCGAGGAGCACCAGGGTGTAGCGCAGCAGCGGCGGCGCGGCGAGGTCGAAGACCGTGCCGAACCGCTCGGCCGCGACCGCCTCGAACCGGGCCTGCCGCCGCTCCGCGGGCTCGCCGCGCAGGTCGAGCACCTCCCAGCCCGGCTCCGCGCGGGCGGCGATCACCTGCGCCACCCGCCCGTCGACGAGCTCGCGGAACCCCGCGCGCAGCACCGGGTGCCGGTCCACCATCGCCCCGACGGCGCGGCGCAGCAGCTCCGGCTCCACCCGCCCGCGCAGCTCCAGGACGTGCTGGATCACGTACGGGTCGCGCCCCTGCGCCTGCACGGAGTGGAAGTACATGCCCTGCTGCAGCGGCAGCAGCGGCAGGACGTCGGCGGGACCGCCCGGAACCGCCGCCTCCAGCTCGTCCACGTCCTTCGCCGTGAGCGCCACCAACGGGAAGTCCGACGGCGTGTGCCCGGCCAGCTCGGCGCAGCCCGCGACCGCGCGCAGCGCCTCGTCCCACAGCCGGGCGAGCAGGTCGATCTCGGCGCGGGTGAGGACGCCGGTCGGCCAGGTGAGCATCGCCGAGAACTCCGGCCCGGCGGCGGTGTCGTGGGCGATCGCGTTGACCGACAGCCCCCGCACCTCGGAGCCGGGGTCGACGCCCTCGCCGAGCGCGTCGTGGTCGGCGACGGGATCCCAGTCCGCCTCCGCGCCCGGCGCGGCACCGGCCCCGAACCGGCCCAGGTAGTTGAACAGGATCTGCGGCTCGACGCCGCCGACGCCGCTCCCGGGATCGAGGTCGGCCAGCACGCCGTGCCCGATGCCGCGGTGCGGCACCCGCAGCTGCTCCTTGACCGCCTTGACCGCCCGGGCGAGGGCCGGTCCGGCAGCCGTCACGTCGTCCCAGGCCAGGACGCCGGGGTCCAGCCGCACCGGGTGCAACGAGGTGAACCAGCCGACCGTGCGCGACAGGTCCAGCGGCGCGCCCGTCTCGAACGGCTCGGGCTCGCGGCCGTGGCCCTCCAGGCTCAGCAGCACGGCGGAGGAGTCCCCGCGGCCGCGCACCCGTCGCCACTGCGCGACGGCCAGCCCGAACGCGGCGAGCAGGACGTCGTTGACCCCGCCGAAGATCGCGGCGGGCACGGTGGACAGCAGCGGCCCCGTCACCTCGGCGGGCACGTGCAGCGTCACCGTGTCCGTGGTGGCGGCGACGTCGACCGCCGGGTCCAGCGGCCGGGAGCCGAGATCGGGGTCCGGGGTGGCCTCGACCTCGCGCCAGTGCGCCGTCTCGCCGCGGAACACCCCGCGGTCGACGGCCGAACGCACGTGCTCCGCCCAGGTGCGGAACGACGTGGGCACCTCGTCGAGCTCCGGCGTGCGCCCGGCCCGCACCGCCGACCAGGCGTGCGCGAGGTCCGCGGTGAGGATGCGCCAGGAGACCCCGTCCACCACCAGGTGGTGGACGACGAGCAGCAGGCAGCCTTCGGCGTCGGGCCCGTCGGTGCCCGGGAACCAGTGCGCGCGCACCATCTCCCCGGCGCGCGCGTCGAGCGCCGCCGCCGCGGCGGCGGTGGCCGCGGCCATCTCGGTGGCCGACGGACGGCCCAGGAGACGGCCCTGCCGCTCGGTGACCTCCAGCAGCCCCGCGACGTCGACGCCGCCCGCCGCGGGCACCGCCAGGCGCCAGCCACCGTCGGGGTCGTCGGTCACGCGCGCACGCAGCAGGTCGTGACGTTCCAGGATCGCGGCGAGCACGGTCTCCAGCTCGTCGCGGCGCATGCCGGCCGGGGTACGCACCACCATGGCCTGGTAGAAGCGCTCGAGCGGCATCTGCTGGAACGCCGCGAGGATCGGGGTGTTCGCCACCTCGCCCACTCCCACGCCCACGCCCACGTCGCGCCGCGCGCGCGGCCGGTCGACGGCCGGGGCCGCCACGCCCGCGACGAGGGCCCGCACCGTGCGCTTGCGGAACACGTCGCGGGGCGCGATCTCCAGGCCCGCCTTGCGGGCCCGCCCGCACAGCGCGATCGAGGAGATGCTGTCGCCGCCGAGGGCGAAGAAGTCGTCGTCCGTGCCGACCTCGTGGGTGGCCAGGCCGACGATCGCGGCGACGATCTCGACGAGCACCCGCTCGGCCTCGGTGGCCGGGGCGCGCCGCCCGCGCCGGGCCACCGGACGCGGCGGGGGCAGCGCCGCCGTGTCGAGCTTGCCGTTGACCGTCAGCGGCAGGTCCGGGACCACGCCGTAGAGGGCGGGGACCATGTACTCCGGCAGCACCGCGGCGAGCGCGGCCTGCAGTGTCGCGGGCAGCTCGTCGGGATCGGCGTCGGCGTCCGCCACCACGTAGGCGGCCAGCCGCTTGACCTCCCCGTCCGTGCGGACGACCACCGCCACCCGCCGCACTCCGGGCTGACCGCCGAGCACCGACTCGATCTCGCCGAGCTCCACGCGGTAGCCGCGGATCTTCACCTGGTCGTCGGTGCGGCCGAGGAAGTCGAGATGGCCGTCCGGGCGGCGGCGCACGAGGTCGCCCGTGCGGTACATGCGCCCGCCGGGGGTCCACGGATCGGCGACGAACCGCTCCGCGGTGATCCCGGGCCCGCCGAGGTACCCGCGCGCGAGCCCGGCGCCGGCGATGTAGAGCTCGCCCGCCACACCGCCGTCCACCGGGCGCAGCCAGGCGTCGAGGACGTACGCGCGGGTGTTGAAGATCGGCTGCCCCACGGTGGACGTCGGGCTCTCCGTCGTGGCCGCGCCGAGGGTGTTGATCGTGTACTCGGTCGGGCCGTAGAGGTTGTAGCCGGACGTGCCGCTCTCGCGCAGCGCCGTCCACAGCCCGTCGGGCACCGCCTCGCCGCCGAGCAGCATCAACGCCAGCCGGTGGCGGTGCACCAGCCCCTCCTCCATGAGGGCCTGGGCGTAGGTCGGCGTCACGTTGACCACGTCGATGCCGTGGTTGCGGCAGTAGCCGACGAGGGCGCGCGCGTCGCGGCGCAACTCCTCGTCGCAGACGTGCACCTCGTGGCCCTCGACGAGCCAGAGCAGCTCCTCCCACGACATGTCGAAGGAGAACGAGACGGTGTGCGCGATCCGCAGCCTGCGGCCCCCGGCCGCGGCGACCGTCGGGTCGAAGATCTCGGCACGGTGGTTGAGCTGCATGTTCGTCAGCCCGCGGTACGGGGTGACGACGCCCTTGGGCCGGCCCGTCGACCCCGAGGTGAAGATGACGTACGCGGGATGGTCCAGCCGGCCCGGGCGGTCCGGGGCGAACGCGCCGAGCTCCGCCGCCGTCGGCGCCGTGGCGGGACGGTCGCCGAGGTCGAGCGTGTCGAGGTCGGTGACCGGGACCCCGGTCCCGGCGAGGCGCGCCGACACCGCGGAGGTCGACAGCAGCAGCATCGGCGCGGCGTCGGCGACCATCCCGGCCAGCCGCTCGTCGGGGTACTCCAGGTCCAGCGGCAGGTAGGCCGCCCCGGTGCGCAGCACCGCGAACAGCGCCACGACCATCTCGACCGACCGCGGCAGCGCGAGGCCGACGATCCGCTCGGGCGCGGCCCCCGCGGCGAGCAGGTGGTGCGCCAGCCGGTTCACCCGCGCGTCGAGCTCGGCGTAGGTGAGCCGCTGCGCACCGCACACCAGGGCCGTCTGCTCCGCGGCGACGGCGGCCCGCTCGGCGAGCAGATCCGCGATCGTCGCCGACCCGACGGGATGGACCGCGCGCTCCCAGGTGGCGGCGAGCGCCGCGCGGTCGGCCGGGGTGGTGAGGTCCAGCTCCCCGATCCGGCGCCCGAGGTCGTCCGCGAGCCCGAGCAGCACCCGCTCCAGGCGCCCGAGCAGCCGCGCCGCCGTCCGGGCCGGCACCACGTCGCCGCGGTACTCCAGCTTGATCCACAGCCGGGCCCCCGGGTAGATCACCCAGGTCAGCGGGTAGTGGGTGGAGTCGACGCCGGCCGCCGAGAGGATGCCGTGCTCGGCCTGCAGGTCGGTGAACGTCGCGTCGTCGACGAAGTTCTGCAGGACGAAGAGGTTGTCGAACAGCTGGCCCGTGGGATGCGCCGCGGAACCCACCGCCCGCTGGATGTCACCCAGCCCCAGGTACTCGTGGGGCATCATCGCGGCGCGCTGGTCGTGCATGCCGCGCACGGCGTCGGCCATCGTGGCGTTCGGGTCGAGGCGCACGCGGGCCGGGATGGTGTTGAGGAAGACACCGACGACCGACTCGATGCCCTCGATCTCGGTGGGCCGCCCCGCGACCGTCATGCCGAACACCACGTCGTCCGTGCCCGCGGCGTGGCCGAGGACCAGCGCGAGCGCGGTGCCCACGACCGAGTTCAGGGTGACGCCGATCGCGCGCGCCCGTTCGGCCAGCCTGCCCGTCTGCTCCTCGGTGAGCTCCACCGACAGGCGCGTGGCGATCAGCGGGTCGGTGCCGATCGCCTCCGGGAACAGGATGGTCGGCTCCGCGAGCCCGGCGAACCTCGCCGACCACGCGGCCGCCGCGGCGGCGTCGTCCTGCTCGGCGAGCCAGGCCAGGTAGTCGGGGAACTGCGCGGGCACGGGCCCGGGGAGCGCGGCGGTGTCGCCGCGGCGCCGCGCCCGATAGACCCCGTACGCGCCGAACAGCCTGCGCAGCACCAGCTCGCGAGACCAGCCGTCCCACAGCAGCAGGTGGCGGGTGAGCAGCAGCCGGTCGCCCCTGTCAGCACCGTCACCGCCACCGGCTCCGTCACCACGGTCAGCACCCTCACCACCGGCACCCCCGCCGGCACCGCCGCGCAGCACCGTGAGCCGTAGCAGCGGCGGGCGGGTGAGGTCGAACGGTGTGCGCCGGTCCGCGGCCATGACCTCCTCGATGCGCGCCGCGCGCTCCTGCGCCGCGAGCCCCGACAGGTCGATCTCGGTGACCGACGGGGCGGCGGCCGCGGGGACGACCCCGACCGGGCGGTCCAGACCGGTGTCGGTGAAGCCCAGCCGCAGCGCCGAGTTCTGCTCCAGCAGAAGCGCGCAGGCCCGGGTCAGGGCGTCCAGGTCGATGCGGGAGTCGAGGTCGAAGGTGTCCTGGGCGATGTAGACGTCGCCGTCGCCCGCGATCCGGGACTGGAAGTAGAGCCCCTCCTGCAGCGGCGACAGCGGCCAGATGTCGGCCACCGGCGCGGCGGACGCCGCCTCGATCGCCGCGACGTCGTCCAGGGAGAGCTCGACGAGCGGGAAGTCCGACGGGGTGTGCCCGGCGAGCTCGGGGCAGCGGGCCAGGGCGTCCAGCGCCGCGACCCAGCGCCGGGCCAGCTCGCCGACCTCGTCCGCGGCGAGGATGCCGGTCGGGAACGTGAACGCGATCCGTCCGTCGCCCGTGACGTTGATCTCCAGCGGATCCACCGGCGAGCGGGGGTCCAGCCCCGAGCCGACGGCGGTGAACCCGGGGACCGGCGCCCAGTCCCCGGTGTGCGCGGGGTCCGGCGTGCGGCCGCGGTAGTTGACCACGATCTGCGGCGTGCGGTCGGGGATCCCGGGGTCGGAGCCGGGGTCGGATCCGGGGTCGAGGAAGCGCAGCACCCCGTAGCCGATCCCGGCCGACGGCACCCGCAGCTGCTCCTTGACCAGCTTCGCCGCCCGCGCGAGCCGCGGGCCCGCCGCCTCGACGTCGGCCCAGGACAGCTCGCCGGGGTCCAGCCGGACCGGGTGGATGCAGGTGAACGGGCCGACGGTGCGCGACAGGTCGGCGGGGCCGAACAGGTCGCCCTCGCGGCCGTGGCGCTTGACCCGCAGCAGGACCGCGGAGCCCGCGTCCGTGACGCGGTCGAGGCGCCACTGGCGCAGCGCGAGGGCGAAGCCCGCGAGCAGGACGTCGTCGGCGCGGCCGTGCAGGGCCTGCGGCAGCGCCCCGAACAGCGGCCCGGCGAGGCCGGCAGGCAGGTCGATCTCGACGGTCGCGGTGGTCGCCTCGACGTCGACGGCCCGGTCCGGGGCCCGCCCGCCCAGCGGCGGGTCGGGCGTGGCGAGCACGTCGCGCCAGTAGCCGAGCTCGCCACGGAAGCGGCCGTCGGCGGCGGCGTCGCGCAGGATCCGCGACCAGGACCGGAAGGAGGTCTCCACCGGTTCCAGCGCGGGTGCGCGCCCGGCGGCCACATCCCGCCAGGCGGCGGCGAGATCGGCGGTGAGGATGCGCCACGACACCCCGTCCACGACGAGGTGGTGCGCGACGAGCAGCAGGCACCCGGGGCCCGCCGGGTCGCGGAACCAGTGCGCGCGCAGCAGGATCCCGCGCCGCGCGTCGAGCGACGCGGCGGCGGCGCGGGTGGCGCGCTCGACCTCGTCCGCCGAGGGGACCCCGGAGAGCTCCGTCTCGACCACCGCGACGGTGGCGGCGGTCATGTCGGTCGGGTCGGCGGGGTCGGCGGCGGGCACGTCGATCGTCCACGGGTCGGTCCCGGTGTCGACCACCGCCCGCAGCAACGCGTGCCGCTCGACGACGGCGCCCAGGATGTGGTCGAGGTCCGTGCGGGTGAGCGCCTCGGGGACGCGCACGAGCACCGACTGGAAGAAGTTCTCCAGCGGGATGCCGTCGCGGGCCACCTCCGCCATGACGGGCGTGGGCGCCACCGCGCCGACCCCGTCGTCCACCGCGTCCGCCCCGGCCGGCGTGCCGGCGGGCGTCCGTTCGACCTCGTCGCCCAGCGCGGCGACGAGCGCCGCCACGGTGCGCAGCCGGAAGATGTCGCGCGGGGTGATCCGCAGCCCGCCGCGGCGGGCCCGTCCCGACACCGCGATCGAGGTGATGCTGTCGCCGCCGAGAGCGAAGAAGTCGTCGTCGATGCCGACGCGGGGCAGCCCCAGCGCGTCGGCGTAGAGCGCGCAGAGCCGTTCCTCCCCTGCGTTGCGCGGGGCGCGGTCCGACACGAGCCCCGAGAAGTCCGGGTCCGGCAACGCGGTCCGGTCGAGCTTGCCGTTCGGGGTCAGCGGGAACGCGTCGAGCGCGACGACGATCGCGGGCACCATGTGCTCGGGCAGGACGAGGGCCACCCGCTCGCGCAGCGCGTCCCCACCTCCGTCGGGCCCGGTGGCGGCCCCCGTCACGTAGCCGACGAGCCGCCCGTCGCGCACCACGACCACCGCGCGCGCGGCCCCGGCGGCGACGAGGGCGGCCTCGATCTCGCCGGGCTCGATCCGGAAGCCGCGCACCTGCACCTGGTGGTCGCTGCGGCCGAGGATCTGCAGCACGCCCGCTTCGTCCCAGCGAGCGAGGTCGCCGCTGCGGTACATCCGCGCGCCGGGCACGAACGGGTCCGCGACGAACCGCTCCGCGGTGAGGCCACGGCGCTCGTGGTAGCCGTACGCCAGCTGCACGCCCGCGATGTACAGCTCGCCCGCGGCGCCGGGTGGCACCGGGCGCAGCACGCCGTCGAGGACGTAGAGCCGGGTGTTGAAGACGGGCCGTCCGACCGGCACCGGCCCGTGCTCCCCGCGCGGCACGGGCCAGCCGGTGACGTCGATGGCCGCCTCGGTGGGCCCGTAGACGTTGTGCAGCGCCACCCCGTGCAGCTCCGGGATCCGCTCGAACCGGGCCACGACGTCGGCGGGCAGCAGCTCGCCGCCGCAGATCACCCGCCGCAACGACGTGCAGCGCGCCACCGCGGGCTCCTCGAGGAACACCGCGAACATCGACGGCACGAACTGCGCGGTGGTGACCCCGTGGGCCTCGATCAGCCCGGCGAGGTAGGCCGCGTCCTTGTGGCCCTCGGGCCGGGCGATGACCATCGTCGCGCCCGACATCAGCGGCCAGAACAGCTCCCGCAGCGACGCGTCGAAGCTCGCGGGAGTCTTGAGCAGGGTCGGCTCACCCGGCTCCAGCCGGTAGGTCTCCTGCATCCAGGTCAGGAAGTTCGCGGCGGCGCCGTGCGGCACCACCACCCCCTTCGGCCGGCCCGTCGAGCCCGACGTGTAGATGAGGTACGCCGGGTCGGCGGGGGTGACCGGCACGTCCGGGTTCGAGCCGTCCCCGGCCGTGTCGGCCGTCGGGAACGGCGTCGACCCGTCGATGACGTGGGCGGGTGCGGCGTCGTCGAGCACGAACGCGATCCGCTCGGCCGGGTAGCCGGGATCGACCGGCAGATACGCCGCGCCGGCCTTGTGCACCGCGTACAGCGCGACGATCAGCTCGACGGAGCGCTCCAGCACGACGGCGACCACGGACCCGCGCCCGACCCCCCGCTCGCGCAGGTGACGGGCCAGCAGGTTCGCACGCCGGTTCAGCTCGCCGTAGCTGACGGCCTCGTCCTCGAAGACCACCGCGGTGGTGTCGGGGGTGCACGCCGCCCAGTGCTCGAAGCGGCTGCGCAGCGTGGGCGCGCCGAGGTCGCGGGCCGTGTCGTTGAACGTGTCCAGCACGAGTGTCCGCTCGGCCGCGCCGACCAGCTCCAGCCTGCCGACCGGGGTCCCCGGGTCGGCCACGAGCCGGCCGAGCACGCGCGTCACCTGCTCCAGCAGGCGCCCGGCGTTCGCCCGCTCGACCAGCCCGACGTCGTACTTGACCTGCAGGCGCAGCTCGTCGCCCGGGAAGGCGACCAGGGACAGCGGGTAGTGGGAGAACGTGGTGGAGCTGAACCCGCGCACCGAGAGGCCGTCGTCGGCCACGGCGTAGACCTCGGGGAAGTTCTCGACGATGACGAGCGTGTCGAACAGGGTGCGCAGACCCCGCGAGCGCGCGAGGTCGGCGAGCCCGGCGTGGTGGTGGTCCAGCACCGCGGCCTGCCCGGCCTGCAGGCGGCGCACCACCTCGCCCACCGGCTCGTCCTTGGCCCACGACATCGGCACCGGGACGGTGTTGATCAGCAGGCCGACCACGGTGTCGACGCCCGGCACCGTCTGCCCGCCGCGTCCGGACACCGTCGAGCCGAAGACGACGCGGTCCTCCCCGACGGCGCGGCCCAGCACCAGGCCCCAGGCCGCGTGCAGCACCGTGCTGAGGGTGACCCCGAGGTCGCGGGCGACACGGACCAGCGCGGCCGTGTCCGCGGGGGAGAGCTCCTCGGCGACGATGCGGTGCTCCCCGACCGGCGCCCCGGGATCGGCGTCGACGAGCAGCGTCGGCTCGTCGACGCCGGCCAGCGCCTGCGCCCAGGCCGCGGCGGTCTCGCGGGCGTCGGCTCGGGCGAGCGCCGTGATGTGCTGGCCCAGCGCCACGGCGGGCGCGCCGTGCAGCGTGCCGCGGTAGGCGTCCACGATGTCGTTGAACATCAGCGGGTAGGACCAGCCGTCGGCGATGATGTGGTGCATCGTCTGCACCAGCCGGTGCTCGGTCGGGCTCAGCGACACGAGGCTGTAGCGCAGCAGCGGCGGCTCCGCCAGCGCGAACGGCCGCGCGCGGTCCTCGGCGGCCACCCGCTCCAGCTCGGCGGCGGCGTCGGCGGGGTCGCGGCCGGTGAGATCGACGACCCGCCAGTCCAGCTCCACGTGCCCGCGGACGACCTGCACGATCCGGCCGTCGGCGAGGTCGCGGAACCCGGCCCGCAGCGCCGGGTGCCGGTCCACCATCGCGGCGACGGCGGTGCGCAGCCCGTCCGGATCGAGGGCGCCGGAGAGTTCGGCGACCTGCTGGATCCGGTAGGTGTCGACGGACGCCCCCGACTCCCCCGACTCGGCCGGGTCCCCGCCGTAGTTCGCGTGGAAGTACATGCCCTGCTGCAGCGGCAGCAGCGGCAGCACGTCCTGCAGGTCCGGGACGGCCCGCTCCAGCTCCGCGACGTCGGCGTGGTCGAGCGCCACCAGCGGGAAGTCCGACGGGGTGAACCCGGCGACGGCGTCGTCGCTCGCGACGGCGCCGAGCAGCCGCAGCCACAGGTGCGCCAGCTCGCCGACCTCGTCGGCGTCGAGGACCGCGGCGGGCCAGCTGAACCGCGCGGACAGCACCGGGCCGTCGACGGTGTCGACGGTGACGGCGTTGACCTCCAGCGCGCGCGGCAGCGGCATCCGCGGGTCGCGGTCCTCGCCGACCAC
>JBFWRR010000014.1:0-13798 GCA_050248815.1 Pseudonocardia sp.
CTCCGTTCGGAGCGTCTGACCAGGCCGTTCGGCTGGTGGGCGATACTGGGATTGAACCAGTGACCTCTTCCGTGTCAAGGAAGCGCTCTCCCACTGAGCTAATCGCCCGAGGCGGAGGCGGGAATCGAACCCGCGTACAGGGCTTTGCAGGCCCTTGCCTAAGCCACTCGGCCACTCCGCCGACATCACCAGATTGAGTCCGGCGAATCGGTATGGAGGCCCGGCGAAGATCCGTACTTCCTCCGAGCGGACGACGGGATTCGAACCCGCGACCCTCACCTTGGCAAGGTGATGCGCTACCAGCTGCGCTACGTCCGCGTGTGCAGCGTTACCGCTGCGGTGACAGGTGGAACCTTAGCACCCCTGACGCGGGGTCCCACGCGACCCCCCTCGCCAGGGCGCCGACCCTCGTGGCGGCGCCCTGACCAGGTCAGTCGCGCGCCCGGTCGTTGTCGAGCAGCTCGGAGAGCGCCATGTCGAAGTCGAGCCAGCTGTACTCGGTGCTCGCCGGAACGGCCCGGTACGTGCGGTTCAGGAACTCGCCGAGGGTGTGCTTGCAGGTGGTGAAGAGCGCGTGCCCGGACGGCGAGGTGAGCTCCAGTTCGATCTTGCCCGGGTCCGCCGGCATCGGCTGCACCCGCACGTCGCCGCTGCCCGCAGCGCCGACGAGGCCGTCCGCGAGGAGGTCGCGGGCGAAGACCCAGTCGACGGCCGAGCCCTGGCCGGTGCGGAACGTCGCCTGCACCGCATACGGGTCGCGGCTCGAGTAGGTGAGCTCGACCTTGACGGGCACGGGCTGGGCATCAGGGGCGATCAGCTCGAAGACCGCCGGGGAGCAGATGACCGTGTGCTCGTCGCGCATCAGTACGTCCTCTTTCGAAATGGTGCCGCGTGGATCGTCATGCGGAAAAACGACCCGGACGCGTGGATGTGACGGTCAATTCGGTACTTCCCACCAGGAAGTTCGCCTGTCACCCCGACGGCCCAACGACCTGCACACGCGGTGTGCGCTGCGTCCTCCGGCCGGCGCGGCGTTCGGCGCAGGTGCCGCACGGACGGCCGAGGGCGGGTCGCGGGGTCGTGCGCCTCGGGGGTCCTGGACGACGCAGACGCGCGGTCCTGTAGGGTTCTGGTCCGCACGGGCGATTAGCTCAGGGGGAGAGCGCTTCGTTCACACCGAAGAGGTCACTGGTTCGATCCCAGTATCGCCCACGCACAAAGGCCCAGGTCAGCGAGTTGACTGAGAAACCGCGACCTGGGCCTTCGTCGTGCCTGGAGCTGCTGTGTGTCTATCTGCGTGACTACCCCGAGGCACCGGGGAAGATCCGGTCCATGACCGTCGTGCCGTCATCGACGACCGGGCGAATCTGCTTGCGATAGACCAGCTCGGGTACGGATGTGCCGCTGTGGCCGAGCCGACGAGGCGGGAGATCTGCTCCAGCGGGAGGCCGCCGTCGGAGTGCAGCGAGACGAAGCTGTGCTGCCCCTCCCGCGAGGTCCGTTCGACGGCGGTGAGTCCGGCCTTGGTGGCGATTCGTCGGAACATGCGCCGCACGTTGGCCGCGTCGAGCTGGGTGCCGGTCCTGGAGGCGAAGACGAGGTCATGGTCGTGCCAGCGGGCACCGGCCGGTCGTCGGACGGTGGCCTGGTGGAACTGCCGGCCACATAGCGCAGCGGCGCGGGAGGGCGGGAGTGGTGCGGCGGGACTTGCGATCGAGCGGCTGCGAATCGACCCGATGTCTTGAGCGTGCGGGTGCTCGGCGTGCGGGCCTTGTCCGCGAGCCGGCGGTCGACATCGTCGGCGGACGGCTCGCGGAGCTTGCGCGCACCGAGTGCGGGGATGACGTGCTGCTCGGCGAGATGTGGCGGGTCTCGACGGTGTTGGCATCGCGCCGCTGAGCCCGTAGGGCAGCCAGTCGCTGACGGCCTCGGCGACGGTGTAGACGTACGGCGCCGCGGTGGGTCCGTCCTCGTGGTCGCGCAGGATCTCCTTGAGCTTGTTCTTCCCTCGGTCCTGGTCCGGCCACTCCCGCGCTTGACGACCCGCTTCCCGGCCGGGGGTGCAGCCGACGGTCGCCAAGGCGACCACCGTTCCCGGCGGGCGTGCCGGTGCAGGCCACCGGCTCCGCGGCTACGCCGACTGGCCATAGTCTGCCCGCCTCTCTCTGGTCAGCAGTTCGACGTGCTCGGCGATCGCGGCCCAGGCTGTCCGAGTGCAGCCGCCCGGACCGGATCTGCTCCTGGATGACCGGGCGGCTCGTCGACAGCAGCGCCATCGCCTCGGGGACGCGGTAGAGCCGCCAGGCCGGAACGGGTTCCTTTTGGTCATGGCCGGTTGCCCGTCCGGATGTAGGTGGTGCGGCGGGAGAGGTGTCGTGGCGAGGGCGAGTTCGCGTTCTCCGTCGTCGCGGTGCTCGATCCCCACCCCGGTCGGGATGATCGCCGGTCCTGCCGGTGCCCCTGATGACGTACTTGGCGATGAAGGCTGCCAACGAGGCGTCGGTGATCTCTCCGTGCACGTCTTCGATGCGGTCTCCGCTACCCATCGGTCCGGATCGGGCCGCTCGTCGGACCGGTCCGGCTTCCTGCTGGAGGTGCACCGCTTCTCCGGCGACGCCGCCGGAGCCTCCACCTTGCTCCCCGTCCTCGAAGCCACTTCCGAGAGCGGTACAAGGCCACGGACCTGGTCGTGGTCGCCGACGCCGACGCCGACGCCGGAACGCTCTCGGCCAAGAGCCTCAACGCCATCGAGGACGCCGGTCCCGGCGTCCGACGACGCCCGCTCATCGACCGGTCGGGGGATCGCAGGCCGGTATCCGGGGGCCCTCCGGCGTGGCCGAAGGGCCCCGGTGCGATCAGCCGGCCCGGGTGGCGCTGGTGCGGCCCAGGACGACGCCGAGCGCGATCATGCCGACCGCCAGGGCGAGGTGCAGCCAGTTGTCGGCGTTGTTGACCGGGACGAAGTTGGCGGCGCTGTCGTGGTGGACGGCGACCCCGTAGATCCACAGCAGGGCGTAGACGGCGCCGCCGAAGATGAGGAAGTTCCGCGCTCCGGTCGCCGTGCGGGCCAGGACCAGCCCGACGACGCCGAATGCGGCGTGCACGATGTTGTGCAGGATCGACACCGCGAACACACCGAGCAGCAGGGCGCCGGACCCGTGGCCTGCGAGGGCGAGCTGGTCGTAGTCCGTGGTCACGCCGGGTACGAACCCGAGGATGCCGACGAGCAGGAAGACCGCGCCGACGACGGTCGCGGCGAGCTGCACGGGCATGCGGGCGGTGCCGGTATCGGAGCCGGTGGGGTTGCGGGTGGTCATGGCAGGCGTTCCTCCTGATCGGGCGCTGGTGGGAGTCCGTGCGCTCGGGTGGCCCGCCGGGGCAGGACCCGGGCCTGACCGGCCGAGGCGCCCGTTCCCTCCGCGGGCGCCGCTGACCGACGGCAGGGGCGTTGCGGTTGTTGCCTCGCCGAGGAAAGGTGCACGGATCCCTCCACGGGCCTTCCCGGTGATCCGGGCTCGGCAGGCATTCGCGCTCCGACGGCGCGCGGTTCGTCGCGGCGGATAACGGTTCGGACACGCCCGCTCCTGGCCCTGCGGGCCGGTATCAGCGGGCGGCGGACCCGCTCAGGACGGCACTGCTCCGGTGGCCACGACGGTCGTCGGCGTGGCCGGGGCCTGCCGCCCGGGCTCGAGGGAGATCGCGTACCCGGCGAACGGCGGCTCCCGACCGGGGGAGTCGACCTCGTGCACGGTCGGCGCGGTGCCCGCGACGTCGAAGGTGCCGATGGGCTGTGGAGTCGCGGATCCGACCCCCCAGAGCACATAGACGGTCGCGGACCGGTCATTGGCCGGTAGCCCCGCGGTCACCACCGCGCGCGACGTCGCGGTCGTCACGACGACGCCGACCGGGTCGCCGGACTCGGTGGCGAGCGTCGCGTGACTGGTCCCGGGCTGGTCGAGCGCGACGAGCAGCTCGGCGAGGGCCCGCGCCTGCACGACCTGCGCGTCGCGCTCCCGCTGCACCTGCACCGTGTAGGCGACCAGCCCGCCCAGCACGGCGACCAGCGTCGCCAGCGCGAGCGCCGCGGCGACGAGCCGGCGGCGCCGGCGGCCGGGACCGGCTGCGGGGCGGGAGACGCCGGCCGGACGGGCACCGCGCGCACGGCCCCGGTCGGTTCCCGCGGCGGGGTCGCCTGCCGTGGGGCGGGCCGTGTCGCCGGGGCCGGCGGCGGTTCCCGGGGCGGGGTCGCCTGCCGTGGGGCGGGCCGTGTCGCCACCGTCGGCCCCGGTTTCCGTGCCGGTCCCGGACGGCACCTGGGGCGTCCGGGCGACCTCGGCCAGGATCCGCTCCCGCAGCCGGGGCGGCGGGTCGACCTGCTCGACCGACCCGGCCATCGCCGCCGCGACGTCCTCGGTCTCGGCGACGATCGCCCGGCACCACGCGCAGTCCGGCAGGTGCGCGCGCAGCGCCGCGTCCTCCTCGGCGTCCAGTGCGTGCCACGCGTGCGCCGCGGCCTGCTCGTTCCAGCGGCACGCCTCCCCGGCCCCGTTCACCGCGGCCCCCGCGCATCGTGGGCCGGGCCGTCCAGCCCGGACGGGCCCCCCGGACCGTCCGCGTCGGCGCGGGCCGGGCCGAGGCTCGGGCCGAGCAGCTCACGCATCCGCCGCAGGCCGGCGAACATCCGCGATTTCACCGTCCCCACCGCCACGCCCGTCATCGCGGCGATCTCGCGCTGGGTGTAGCCGCCGTAGTACGCCAACCCGAGCGCCTGACGCTGCTGGGAGGTCAGCCGGCCCAGCGCGTCGCGCACCTGACCGGCCGCGACCGCGTCCAGCGCGAGCTGCTCGGCTCCCGCCACCGATCCGGCGGCGTCCGGGTCCTCCGTGACCTGCGCCGCGCGGCGGTTCGCGGTGGACTCGCGGCGGACTGCGTCCACGGCCTTGTGGTGCACCAGGGTCAGCAGCCACGTACCGAACCTGCCGCGTTGCGGGTCGAACCGGCCGGGTTCGCGCCACACCGCCACGAACGCCTCCTGTACCACGTCCTCCGCCAGGGTCTCGTCCGCGCAGATCCGCCGCGCGAGCGAGTACGCGCGCCCGCCCCAGCGGTCGTACAGCTCGGCAAGGGCGTTCGAGTCGCCCTCGGCCACGCCGCGGAGCAGGGACTCGTCGGACACCTCGCCGGCCGCGCTGCACGGCTCGACAGCGCCGGGCCCCGCGGCCTCCGGCATCCGTCGATCGCGTCCACCCGAGGTGTCGGCGGCAGGGTCCACCACGCGAGGCTCCTCACCCACGGCGTTCGCTGCAACATAACGATCGGTTCACCGCACCGTCCGGCGGCCCGACCCCGCCGCGCGCGGCGGGGAGGAACGCGAAGGGCGCGGCACCCGCCCATCGCGGTGCCGCGCCCTTCTGCGGTTCGTGACCGTCAGCAGTTCAGCAGCTCCGGACGCTGGTTGAGCAGCTGCGCGCGCGGGGAGACGAACGCCTCGTACTCCGCGGTGGCATCCGGCCGGAAGAGCCCGACCTTGCAGCAGTTCTGGAACGCGAGCCGCACCCCGAAGTGTCGCTGCACGGCACCGCGCATCGCGTCGCTGCCGACCAGGCGGAACACCTCGCCCCACGACGCGTCGTCCGGGGGCACCTCCAGGTTCTGCGCCGACACCGCCCCCGTCGCCGCCATCTCCTTCGCCAACCGCTCGACCATCCCCCACGCGTACGGCAGCGACTCACGGATGCAGCAGACGAACTCCTCGTCGCTCACCGGGCCCTGCCGAGCCCGCTCCAGCAGCGCAGGCGAAACCGTCAACGACACGTCAAACCTCCCGACCGGACAACCTGACCGCACCGACGCTACGGACGGCGCCGAGCCGACCGGAACGACCGACCGGGTGATCTTGATATGCATGAATGCGCACGTCAGAGCCCATGGGTTCGGCCCGGCGCAACCAGCGGGCCGGGCAGCTGGGAGGATCGCGCCCGACCGAGGGAGTGCGCGATGGCCGGCTCGTGGACGCGCGGCGACCAGGGCGTCATGGTGCTTCCGTCCGGTCGCCTCGTCCGTGGTCGCGGCCTGCGCAATCCCCTTCCCGCCGGGCCGCAGCCGGACTACGGCCTGTACCTGCTCGGCAGCCGTCCGCCACCGGTCGGCTGGACGCACGACTGGGTGCGGTGGCCCGATTTCCGGCTCCCCGCCGACCCGGACGCCTTCGCCCGCCTGCTGCGCGCGGCGCTCGACCGCTGCGGCACCGAACGGGTCGAGCTCGCCTGCGGCGGAGGCGTCGGGCGCACCGGGACGGCGCTGGCCTGCCTCGCGGTTCTCGACGGCGTGCCCGCCGCCCGGGCGGTCGGCTACGCCCGCGAGCACTACTCGGCGCGTGCGGTGGAGACGCCGTGGCAGAAGCGGTTCGTCAGCCGGTTCCCGGCCTGCGGATGACCCCCGCTCAGGTGTCCATGAAGAACAACTCCAGCTGGATGTTGTCCGGATCCCGGAACACCAGCACGGAGTACTTCACGGGATCGTCGGTGTCGTTCACCCCGCCGTGGGCGATACCGAGCTGGTCGAGCCAGGCGGCCCAGGAGTCCAGATCCTCCCGGGTGGGCACGGCGATGCCGACGTGATCCAGGCCGGTCCGGGTCTCGTCGGCCGGCTCCCCGCCGTTCGCGACGTTGTGGTGCAGGCCGATCATCACCCCGGCCGCCGGATCCGCGAGCACCACGGCGTACCCGGTCTCCTCGTTGCCGTAGTGCGGGAATCGCGGCGGGATCCGCTGCAGCCCCAGCACGCGCTCGTACCACTGCGCGCTGGCCTCGACGTCCGTGACGGTCGGTGAGAAGTGGTGGATGCCCGCCATCGGCGGTCGCTGGCCTGTCGTCTGGGTCACGAGGGCTCCTCGAGTGGATCGACGTCGTCGGCGTTCCGGGCGCTCCGCAGTGTTCTCGCGCGACGTCCCCGGGACAATCAGCCGTCCGTCGGTGCCGCCGGCTCCTCAGAACGAGATCGACACCTTCAGCACCCCGTCGCCGCAGGTGTCGGCGAGCCGGAAGGCCGTCTCGATCTCCTCCACGGGCAGCACGTGCGACAGGAGCGGGCGCACGTCGATGTCGCCGCGGCGGATGTGCTCCAGTGCGATGCGGAACGAGGCCAGGCCCGGCTCGGTCTGCGCGCCGTAGGTCGAGAAGGCGGTCAGCTTGGCCCGGAAGAACCCGCGGAAGTCGATCGGCACCGGATCGTTCGTGTCGGGGAGCCCGAACCAGAAAAGCCGCCCACCGGTCCGGCAGCACGAGATCGACTGCAGCAGCGTCTCCTTGCGGCCGACGGCCTCGACGACCAGGTCGGCCCCTTCGCCGTCCGTGTGGTCCATGACCGCCTCGGCGAGGTCGTCGAGGCGGGCGTCCACGCGGACGTCGGCCCCGAAGCGTGCCGAGGCGGCCAGGCGGGAGGGCGAGCGGTCGGCCACGATCACCCGTTCCGCACCGGCCCGTTTCAGCCACCACGCCCAGAACATCCCGGCCGAGCCCTGTCCGATGACCACGACGGTCCGGCCCTCGACGTCGGTGGGGTGCCGGCGGGCGGCGAACACGACGGTGCCCAACTGCTGGGCCATCAGCACCTCGGCGAGCGGCGGGCACGCCCCCTCCAGCAGGACGGCCGAGCTCGCCCGGACCCGCTGCCATTCGGCGAAGCAGCGCGCCTGTGGCACCGGCGGCACGACCAGCACCCGGTCGCCCGGTGCGAAGCCGCCGGCCCGCGACTCCACCACCTCGCCGACGCCCTCGTGCCCGGGATAGCCGGGCGCCCACAGCTGTGGCTCGGTCTCCACCCCGTGGTTGACGATGTGCAGGTCGGAGCCGCAGATCGACGCGAACCGCGACCGGACGAGCAGGTCGCCGTCGCGCAGCGGTTCCACCGGCGCCTCGACTGCGACCATGCGCCCCCGGGCGACCAGCAGTCCGGCCCGCGTCGTCTGCACGACCACTCCCTCCGCGTCCGCCCAGACTGCACTCTCGGGCTCCTCGGGTACAGACGGACGCGACGACGCGTGCCGGTGGCGGCGCGTGCCCCGCGTGGTCATCGGTGACACGATCCGTCGATGCTGAAGGCGCGCGTCACCCGCCGGCCCGTGCGGGCGGGGATCGGCGCGCGGACCGGACGGGTCGCGGGCTCGCTCGCCTGCCTGCTGATCGTCCTCACCACTCTGGTCGGAGGCTGTTCCGGTGCCGTCCTGATGCGGATCCAGCCCGTCGCGCCGACGGCCACGACTCCGCCGCCGAGCCCGCCGCCGCCCACCCCGACCACCACCGGCCCCACCACCACCCCGACGCCCACCCCGACGCCCACCACCACGCCCGCCCCGGCCCCGCCGACCGCTGCGACCACGACGCCGGGACGCCCGACGTCGACGACCGAGCCCACCGAGGATCCGGATGCCACCACGGAGGCGCCAACCACACGGCCGACGCCGTCGACGGCGCCGGTCCGGCCCGCGACACCGCCCGCGGTCACGACGGTCGACCACTCGCCGTTGCTCATCGGATCGGCCGTGCTCGTGCTCGTGGCGGCGATCGGCGCGGCCGGGTTGCTCGTCCGCCGCGCGCGATCGGAGCGACCCGAGGCGGTGCCGTCGCCGCCTCCGCTCCCGCCGTCGACGCCGGTCGCCGGCTCCGTGGTCATGCTCTCCGAGCTCGGTGAGGCGATGCTCGACTCCGGCTACGACGTCGAGACCGTGCGCGAGGCCGTCGCGGAGGTTGCCGCTGTCAACGGCATCCCGCGCGCGGAGATCATCACGTTGCCGACGGCGATGTTCGCCTCGGCCGTGACGGACGGCAGGCTGGAGACGAGCGCCGTGGCGACCGGTGGGGTGGCGCTGCAGCTGCACCAGATCGAGGACCTGAGCACCGTGGTGGCCGCCGCCCGCGTCGGGCGGATCGACCCCGCGACCGCCCGGGAACGGGTCCGGGCGATCCGCACCGAGGCCCCGGTGTTCGGCCCGCTCACCCGCGTCGCGGGCAACGTCCTGGCGGCGGCCGGGCTGGCCGTCCTGCTCGGGGGAGCGTGGGCCGACATCACCGTCGCGGCGGCCCTCGGTGGCCTGGTCGGGGTGCTGCTCCTCGTGCAGCTCCCGCAGCGCTACCAGGTGCTCATCGTCCTGGCCGCTGCGTTCGCCGTCGGGCTGGTCGTCTTCCTGGCCGCGCGCACGGGGCTGCCGCTGGTGATCCTCCCGTCGTTGCTGGCGCCGCTGGTGACGTTGCTGCCGGGCGCGGCGCTCACCACCGGTGCCGTCGAGCTCTCCACCGGCCAGATGATCTCCGGGGCCGGCCGGATCGCGGCGGGCGGCATGCAGCTGGTGCTGCTCGCGCTGGGCATCACCGGAGCGGCGGCGCTCACGGGCGTCCCGGTGATCGAGCTCGACACCCCGACCCAACCGCTGGGGCCGCTCGCGCCGTGGATCGCGGTAGCGGTCTTCGGCGTGGGCATCCTCGTGAACCGCTCCGCACGGCCCCGCTCGTTCGGCTGGATCCTGCTGGTCCTCTACGTCGCCTACGGTGCCCAGGTCGTCGGGGACGCCCTGTTCGGCAGCGTGCTCTCGGCGTTCGTCGGTGCCGCGGCGATGACCCCGGTGGCCGACGTGATCTCGCGCGTGCCCGGCGGCCCGCCGACGATGGTGAGCTTCCTGCCCGCGTACTGGCTGCTCGTGCCCGGCGCCGTGGGGTTGGAGGGGGTCACCTCCCTGCTCGACGGCGACTCCAGCGGACTGGCCACCCTGACCGCCACACTGACGACCATGGTGGCGATCTCCCTCGGCGTGCTCGTCGGCTTCGCGATCTCCACGTTCACCCGCCGGGTGACGCCGCCGGGGCGGGCCGACGGGTCTGCACGGGAGCGATGACGGTGGGCGGCGGACCGAACGGACCGGACGGCTCCGGGGAGAGCCTGGTCGTGGTCGTCGTGGCGGGGGTGATGAACCTGCTCATCGCGCTCACCAAGGCGGTCGCGGGAGTGCTGAGCGGCTCGGCCGCCATGCTGTCCGAGGCGGCGCACTCCCTCGCCGACACCACGACGGAGATCCTGCTGTTCGTCGCGGTCACCCGCGGGAGCCGCCCGGCGGATGCCACCCACCCGTTCGGCCACGGGAAGGAGACGTTCTTCTGGGCGTTCATCGCCTCGCTGTTCACCTTCGTCGCCGGGGCCGGCTTCTCGATCACCCACGGCATCAGCTCGATCATCCACGGGGAGCAGACGGGCGACTTCCTGCTCTCCTACCTCGTGCTGGCGGTGTCGTTCGTGCTGGAGTCGATCTCGCTCGTCAACGGCCTGCGGCAGCTCCGCAGCCGGGCGGCCCGCTGGCGGGTGCGCCCCGTCCGGTACCTGATGCGCACCTCCGACACGTCGGTGAAGGCCGTCGTGCTGGAGGACGTCGCGGCGCTCGTCGGGCTGGTCCTCGCGGCGCTCGGGCTCGTGCTCACCGAGCTCACCGGGGACGGCGTCTGGGACGGCCTGGCTTCCGTCGCCATCGGGGTGCTCCTGCTCGTGGTGGCGGTCGCGCTGGCCCGCGCCAACATGTCGTTCCTCGTCGGCCGGGCGGCGCCGTCCGCGCTGGAGGACGCCTTCCGGGCGGAGCTGGACGCGCTGCCCGAGGTGGACGCCGTCGTGTCGCTGGTCACGATGCTGGTCGGGCCCGGGGCGTTCCTGGTCGCGGCGAAGGTCGACTTCGCCGACGCGGCGAGCGGCGCGTCGGTGGAGCAGGCGTGCGAACGCGCCGAGGAGCGCCTGACCACCCGGTTCCCCGAGATCCACTACGTCTTCCTCGACCCGACGCCCGCGGCCCGGCAGCGGCCTGCTCAGTAGTTGCGCTGCAGTCGCATCCGCAGCGGCCTGCCGTCCGGGTCCAGGAGGCGGCGGTAGGCGGGCTGGGCCAGCCAGGGATGGCGGTCCGCCACCTTCGCGGCCGTATCGCCGGGCCGCTGCGTCCGGAGGCGTCCCGCGGGCCGTGGCCCGACGCGTCCGCCGTCGTACCACGCGTCGAGCGTCGCGACGCTGCTGCGGATCGTCTCCGCGGCCGAGTCGGGATCGACGAGGACACCGGCGTCGGCGGGGATCCCGAGGTGCTCGGCCATCAGGCGCATCCGCAGGTCCCGGGTGAAGCGGCGCGCCCCGTCGCCGAGCCCGGCCGGATCGGTGGGTTCGCGGGCGTCCCGCTCCTCGTCGAGAATGGCGGCGCACAGCTCCGAGTCGTGGGTCCACGAGCGCAGGTTGAGGTTCGCGCTGCCGATGCAGGTCCATACGTCGTCGATGATGCACACCTTCGAGTGGACGTAGACGGGCACGCCCGCCTCGTTCTCGATGTCCAGGATCTGGACGCGCCCGCCGCCCGCCTCCTCCACCATCGCGAGCGCCTCCCCGTGGCCGAGCCGCGCCGCGTCGAGGTAGATCGGCTGCTCGTTGTCCGGGAAGCGGGGCACGACGACGACCACCTGCAGCAGCGGGGCGCGGTGCAGCGCCGCCGCGATCAGGACCGCGACGTCGTATGCCCAGAGGTACTGGTCCTCGATGTAGACGAGCCGCTCGGCCCTCGCGAGGGCCTTGGCGTACGCGCGGGCGATGGTGCGTTCCCCGCCGGGAGCGAACGCCAGATGCGGCCGGGCGGGATAGGTCCGCAGGATCTGCACGGTGCACGTGCCGCTCGCCGGCGGATCCGTGCGGGCACCGGACGTGGCGGGGCGTCGTCCCGCCCATCTCCTGCGCCACAGCGGTGCGGTGCGGTGCTCCCAGCGCTCCTGGAAGACGTCCGCGACGTCGCGTACGACCGGGCCGCGCAGCTCCACCTGCAGGTCGTGCCACGGCGTTCGCGGCCCGTACCGCTTGCTCGTCGGGGACGCCTGCAGGTCGCCGTGGTGGCCCGAGTCGTCGTTGCGGCCGGTGGCGAAGTCGATCCCGCCGAGGAACGCGACGTCGTCGGCCGGTCGGTCCGCGTGCTGCACGACGAGGAACTTCTGGTGGTGGCAGCCGAGTGGGTGGCTCCCCGCATCGAGCAGGACGGTACCGCCGCCGTCGCGGACCTTGCCCGCGAGCCGGCGCTGCACCGAACGGAAGCTGCCGAGGACGTCGGGATAGGAGGCCCAGAGCAGGCCGCGCACGGACGCGCCCCGCCGCGCGGCGTCGCGCAGCACGTCCCCGATCGTCGGTGCGTCGCGGCCCGGGGCGAGGCGCTCGCCCGCGTCGGCGCGCCACCCGGACAGCGCCACCGAGCCACCGGGACCGGTGGCGGCGAGCGCCTCCGCGGCCGCGGCGAAGTACTCGACGCCGTCGACGAGGGGGCGCGCATGGTTCCCCTCCGTCCAGCCACGGATGCGGGTGGCCGGGTTTCCACGCTGCTCCTCGGTCAGCAGCCACGACTCCGGACCCACGAACCGCAGCGGCGGCAGCCCGACGCTGGCCCACAGCTTCGGCGCCAGCTCCTCGGCGTTCGGCTCGGCCGCCACCGGTACCGGGCCGACCTGCTCGGGTAGCGGGAGGTCGGGCTTGACGACCCGGCGCAGACCGATGGCGGCCACCCGCCGGGGCTCCTGCTCGGCCAGCGCGAAGAACAGCGACGGGTCTTCCTCCCCGTCGTCGCCGAGCAGAACGAGCCGCAGGCCGGGCCGCAGATCCAGGAGCCGGTCCAGGGTCGCGCGCTTGTACACCCAGCGGCGCCCGAACAGCGCCCACGGCCGCAGGATGGGTGCCATCAACGCGGTACCCGGGGGGAAGCCGTCGCGGCGCAGCATGGCGGTGACCACCGTCGCGAACCCCCGCGGCAGGCCCGTGAGGTAGTAGACCGTCGATCCCGGCCGCTCCTGCACCAGCGCGCGCACCAGCCCGGCCATGCCCATGACCATCCGGCGGTCCCCGGCGGTGCGGCCCAGCACGTTGCGGATCCGCCCGAACACGCGGGCCGCGGTGCCGAGGGGAAGGATGCCGTCGACGTCCAGGACGACGACCAGCGGCGTGGGGCCTGCGGGGTCGGGCTCCGCCACGCTGCGCCACCTCCGGAGAATCGTGCGCCGCCTGCGCGGTCCGCCGACCTGGCGACGCTAGGAAACCTAAGCCCGGGCCGTGCTCACCCGAACCAGGTGAGCGCAGCCGCGCGGCCGGCGGCGAGGGACGGCTCGACGAGCGCCTCGCAGACTCCCCGAGCGCCTCGCAACTCCCGGGGCGGCTCGCAACTCCCCGAGCGGCTCGCAACTCCCGGGGCGGCTCGCAACTCCCGGGGCGCCTCGCAGACTCCCGGAACGCATCGCAGACCCTGCAGCCTTTGCGAGGCGTGCCGGAGCCCTGCGAGGAGGCTCGTCGTCCGCCGAGGCCGACCTGCCGGTCGTCGAGCGGGCGGCCGCACGTCGCGTCCGGGCCTCGCGGGGCGCCCGGCGAGTCGCGCCGGGTGATCGCCGGATCGGGAGGAGGGCCGGGCCCGCTGGACCGGCAGCCCCGTTCCTGACAACCTGGCCGCGTGGACTCCCGCCGCCGCTGGGCCGACCTGCCTCCCCGCGACCGCGCCGTGATCGCCACCGCAGGTGTCGTGCAGGTCGGGCTGCTCGTCGCGGCGCTCGTCGACATCGGGCGGCGCGACCCCGCCGAGGTTCGCGGCCCGCGCTGGGCATGGGCGCTGGTCTCGTTCGTCAACTTCGTCGGGCCGATCCTGTACTTCGCCGCCGGTCGACGGCGGGGTGACGGGTAGGGCCGGTCGCTCCACCGCCCGGCAGGCCGGCAAGGCGCCCGCCGGAGCCGGTCATCCCGCCCGGGCGGCCGCGCTCACGGTGCG
>JBFWRR010000014.1:13898-23825 GCA_050248815.1 Pseudonocardia sp.
GCGCACCGGCGGCAGTGACGTGACCGAGCGCACGAGTCGGCTACCCCACGGCCCCCGTCCGAGCGGGACGTCGACGGTGCGCACGGACTCGACGCCGGGCAGTGCCCCGAACACCCGCACGGTCTGCGCGGGGCTGAACGCCGTCGGCATCCGGGGTGCGGTGTAGCGGGGGGTGAGCTGCAGGCCCTTCAGGGTGCGCCTGCTGAACCACGGCGGGATCGAGTCGAACAGCAGCCGCCCGCCGGGGAACCGACGGGCGCACTCGGCGACCAGCGCCAGGACGTCGTCGCGGTCCAGGTACATGAACAGGCCCTCGGCGGAGATGAACACGCCCGCCGAGGGGTCGGCGATCCCGTCGAACCACGCTCTGTCCAGTGCCGACATGTGGAGCGGGACCAGCCGCTCCTCGGCGGGGAACAGTGCCGCCCGCGCCTGCATCACGGGCGGGAGGTCGACCGACAGCCAGCGCGTCCGCGGGGCGTCGACCCGCCAGAAGGTGGTCTGCAGGCCCTCGCCGAGGGCGACGACCGTCGCGTCCGGGCGGTCGGCGAGGTAGCGGCGGATCTCCTCGTCGAGCGCCAGCGCCCGCAGCGGGTGGGCCTGGCTGGGCGAGCCGAACCGGGTCCAGTCGTAGTCGATCGCCTCGACGGCGCGGACGGCGAGCGGGTCCTCGATCAACGGATCGGGCCCGACGGCGAAGGCCGCGCGGTTGCGCAGCGTCCACAGGGCGGTGGCCGAGACCCCCTCCAGCGCGGCACCGTTCACCTGCGCCATGCGCGCTTCCTCCGTTCCGTGGCGATCGTCCGCAGCGATGAGGCGAGCCTATCCTGCATGGCCGCGCACGAGAGCTGCGTCACTAACGGTGGTCGATTATATTGTGGTCGATCTATTTCTGGCGGTAACGTTCGGCCCGTCTCGCAACGACGCGAACCGGGAGGTCCCCTTGACGACCGTGCGCGACCAGACCGCCCTGGCCCACGAGCTGACGGACGCCGTCGCGGAGGTGCTCGGCTCGCACCCCGGCCACCGGGTCACCCATACCAAGGGCACCGTCCTCACCGGGACGTTCACCCCGACGCCGCGCGCCCGCGAGCTGACGCGCGCGGCGCACATGCAGGGCGGGCCGGTCCGGGTCACCGTCCGGTTCTCCAACGGCGACCCGAACCCGCTGTGCCCCGACGCTGCGCAGGACGACCCGCGCGGCATGGCCGTGAAGTTCTACCTGCCGGACGCCACCACGACCGACGTCGTGTGCCAGAACTGGCCCGTCTTCCCCGCCGGCACGCCGGAGGGCTTCCTCGGCCTCATCCGAGCCCAGGGCAGGGGAGCGGAGGCGACCGAGGCGTTCCTCGCCGAGCATCCGGACATCGCGGAGGCGGTCGCGAAGGTCGCCACGGCGGGCGACCCGCCGCTGAGCTGGGCGACGATGGCGTTCAACTCGCTGGTCGCCTACCGGCTCGTGAACGCCGACGGCGCAGCGCGGTTCGTCCGCTGGCGGCTCGCGCCCGAGGCGGGCGAGCACAGCCTCCCCGAGGCCGAGCGCGCCGCCGCGGACCGCGACTACCTCATGACCGGCATCTACGAGTTGCTCCCGGTGCGTTACCGGCTGCTCGCCCAACTCGCCGACGACGGCGACCAGACCACCGACGCCAGCCGTGAGTGGCCCGCCGAACGCGAGTGGGCCGACATGGGTGTGGTCGAGATGACGGGCCCGGACACCACGCGGGAACGCGACGGCGACATCCTCGTCAACGACCCCATGCGGGTCACCGACGGGATCGAGCCCTCCGACGACCCCATCCTGCACATCCGGACCTACATCTACGGGGAGTCCGTGCGGCGGCGCAGCGGGGTGGAGCGCCCGGCGCAGCTGTGACGATCTGTGATCATCGCCCCGGGGCCGCGGCTCCGGCGGCGACCTTCGGCCCCCGCACCGCGGGGAACGCGCCCGGGTGGGAGCGCTCGCGGCGCGGCGAGGCGACCGTCAGCCGGCAGATCAGTTCCTTGATCCAGGCGGCGGGACGCCCGCCGACGTGCAACGGGCGCGGGGTGTCGTCGAGCCGGGTGGGCTGGAAGTAGCCCGCCCGCCGTCCCAGGCTCAGGCACTGGGCGGCGAACCCGATCGACGCGGGCTCGGGTCGCTCGCCGCGCAGGTCCGCGAGCAGGATCGATGCCGCGTGCGCACCCAGCGGCAGCGCCGTCGCGCACGCCATGCGCAGGTGCGCGCCCACCCGCTCGGGCAGCACGACCGCGTCGCCCGCCCCGACGATCGCGGGCCCCGCGCGCAGGTACTCGTCGACGTGCAGGCGTCCGATCTCGTCCACGGGCAGGCCGCTGGCGGCGGCGAGCCGCGGCGCGACGAACGACGCCGCGACGAGGCAGACGTCGAACCCGAGCGTGCGGCCATCCTCCAGCCGGGCCCGGCCCGCCTCGACGAGGGTGACGGGCGTGCCGTCGACGATCGTGACGCCCAGGCGGCCGAGCGTCCGCCGGATCGAGCGCTGCGCGGCGGGGCGCATGAACGCGACGACGGGGGTGGCCGACGCAAGCGTGACCTGGGCGCGCGGATGCCGCTCCGCGACCTCCGCCGCCGCCTCGACCCCGGTCGCGCCGCCGCCGACGACCAGCACCCGTGCTCCGGGTCCGGTCGCGCGGATCGCCTCGGCCGCCCGCTGCGCGCCGTCGAGGTCGCCGAGCAGGAACGCGTGCTCGCGCGCGCCCGGGATCGGGGCCGCGGCGATGCTGCCGGGGGCGTAGAGGAGCCGGTCGAACGGGACGTCCAGCTCGTCCCCCGCGCCTGTGCGGACGGTGACGGCCCGCTCGGCGATGCGGGTCGCGGTCCCGACGAGGACCTCGGCTGCGGGGTGCAGCACGTCCGGCAGTGGGATCGCGACATCGCTGCGCGAGCCCGCGGCCAGCTCGTGGAACCGGATCCGCTCGACGAAGTCCGCTCGTGGGTTGATCACGGTGACCCGGACGCGCCCGGCCTCGGTCGGGGTCAGCGAACCCAGGAAGCGGTTGGTGGCGATCGTCCCGGCATAGCCGGCCCCGATCACGACGACGTGGTAGGTGCTCATCTCGTCCTCCGGTGTGCGGTGTCGCCCGGTGGACGGGGCGACGACGCAGCCTGTGACGCCGGGGGGCCGTGGGGTGCCGCAGCTCACAGGTCCGTCGAGATGTCGTGGCCGCTACGGGTCGGAGATCGCCGTCGTGTGGTGCACCCGGTAGATGGAAGGTGGCCCAGATAGCTAAGGCTTACCTATTCTGATCGCCCGAATCTGGGTTAGGGTCACCTCATGTCGGAGACGCCGCTGGCCGCCGTCCTCGCCGGCATGCCGCCCGAGGAGAACGTCTTCGGGCTGCGCACGGGCCTGCCCGACGACACCGCCGGCTGGGAGCTGTGCTCGGCCGTCACCCGCGCGCGCTTCGCCCGCTGGGAGGACGACGCCGCCCGGTACATGCGCCGCGAGTTCGGCGGCACCCACCCACTGGCCACGTCCGGGCACACCCTCGGCTGGTACGCGAGCATCGCCGGCTACGTCGGCGGGACCTTCTTCCGCCGGGCCCGCCGGGTGCCGCGCCTGAGTGCGGACGTGCTGGCCTTCCGGTTCGCCGAGGAGGGTCCGTGGCCGGACGCGATCGCCCTGCTCGACGACCGTTTCTGGTGCCTGCCGGACGACCCCGCTGCCGGTCACCCGGCTGCCGGGCCGGTCGCCGACGCCGGCGCGCTCGCGGCGCTGCTGCGCGGGCAGGTGGCGGCGTTCCGCGAGGAGACGCTCGGGCGGGTGCGGCCCTCGGCGCGGCTGCCGCGGCGCACGCTGCGCGGAGTGTTCACCGACGGGCTGGACATCGGGCTGTGGCTGGGCGGCCCGAGCAGCGTGGCGGACGCGCCGCAGATCCTGCGCGACGCCGCGCTCGTGCTGCCCGGCGGTGCGCCCGAGCTGCTGGAGCCGACGAGCGTCTACGTGCTCACGGACGGCCGCGGACGCCGCCACCTCAGCCGCCGACGCATCGGCTGCTGCTACTCCTACCGCCTGCCGGGCGACGACATCCTCGCGTGCGCCACCTGCCCCCGGGTCGACGACGAGGAGCGCGCGGCGCGCCACACCGCGTACGACACGTGACGGCCCCCGCCCGCGAGTTCCGCATCCCACCCCCGCGAGTTGCGAGTTTCACCGGGGCGAGTTGCCGGTTTCACCGGGGCGGGTCGAAGGTTGAACGGGCGAGTCCTGACCGGGGCGAGTTGCGGGTCTCGCCAGGATGAGTTGCGCGTTTCACCGGGCGACGGCGAGCCGGCGCCCCGCGTGACCGTCCCGTCCCAGGTCCTGGCGCGCTCGTCCTACTCATGCGGCGCCTTGGGCACCTAGGGTCTGGGGCGGGCCGACGCCGAGGTCGGGAGGCAACCGTGGGCGAGTTCTGGGAAACCACCGGTCCGGACTGGCAGGAGATCCTCTCCGCCACGCACCTGGACTGGACGGTCCGGGTCGACCACCGGCCGTTCGATGCCTGGGTGCGCCGCTGGTGGATCGACGACCTCGCGCTCGTGGACTGCGAGTGCGGCCCCTGCTCGGGCACCCGCAGGCGCCGCCAGATCGCGGCGACGGACGGCGAGTTCGTCGTGGTACTGGTCAACCGGGGCGGGCGGGAGACCGTCGAGCAGGACGGCGAGGCCGCACTCGCCCCGGGTGACGCCGTCGTCTGGGACTCGACCCGCCCCGCCCGGTTCGCCGTGCACGAGCCGCTGACGAAGCGCAGCCTGCTCATCCCGCGTGCCGCGCTCGCCGAGGTGCACGGCAGGGTGCCGACGAGCACCGTCCTCGACGGACGGGCGCCCGCCACCCGGCTGCTCCTGTCCTACCTCGACACCCTGAGCGCCACGCTGCCCGATCTCGGCCCGTCCGCTGTCTCCGCCGCCCGCAACGCCACGCTCGAGCTGCTGGTCGGGGCCCTGCGCGCGGACGGCGACGTCCCGTCGTCGGGCACCGTGCAGCCCGCACTGCGGGCCGCGATGGAGCGCTACATCGAGCGGCACCTGCTCGGCGGCGCGGTGTCGGTGAACGCCATCGCCGCCGCCCACGCCGTCTCGGTGCGGACGGTCAACCGGGTGTTCAACGCGACCGGCCAGACGGTCGGCGAGGTGATCCGGGTGCGCCGCCTCGCCAGGGCCCGCGAGGAGCTGGCGGACTCCGATCGCCCTGTCTCGGTGATCGCGCACCGCTGGGGCTTCGCCGATCCCAGCCACTTCACCCGCAGCTTCAAGGCGCACTACGGCACGTCGCCGAGCGCGTACCGCCGGGCCGCGAGATCTGTCGCACCGGTTCCAGCGGGTGGCGTGCTCGTACAGGCCGGGGGTGCACGGCGCGCGTGAGACTCGGGTCACAACGACCCGAGGAGGACACATGGAGCGACGTGACATCGAGTTCGACGCCGAGGGCGTGACCCTGCGCGGTTGGTTCTACTCCGGTGGCTCGGGGGCCACCGTCGTGATGGCGCACGGGTTCTCGGCCGTCAAGGAGATGTACCTCGACTCCTTCGCCGAAGCGTTCGCGGGAGCCGGGCTGAACGCGCTGGTGTTCGACAACCGCAACTTCGGCGCGAGTGACGGCGAGCCCCGCCAGGAGATCGACCCGGTGCAGCAGGTGCGCGACTACCGCAACGCGATCACCTATGCCACCAGCCTGCCCGAGGTCGACGCCACCCGCATCGGGGTGTGGGGGAGCAGCTACTCGGGTGGGCACGTGCTCGTCGTGGGCGCGATCGACCGCCGCGTGAAGGCCGTGGTGGCGCAGGTGCCGATGGTCAGCGGTTCGGCCAACATCGCAGAGCTGGTGCGGGCGGACTTCCGCGCCGGGTTCCGGCAGATGTTCGACGCCGACCGGGAGGCCCGCTTCCGCGGCGACCCGCCCGCGATGGTCCCGGTGGTGGCGGAGGACCCGCTCGCCCCGTCCGCGCTGCCGACGCCCGACTCGTGGACCTGGTTCACCGAGACCGGCAAGACCCGGGCGCCGTCCTGGCGCAACGAGGTGACCCTGCGGACGGTCGAGATGCTCGGGGAGTACGAGCCCGTCGCCTACCTCGGGCGGATCAGCCCCACCCCGCTGCTGATGGTGGTGGCCCGCGAGGACCACCTCACGCCCGCCCACCTGGCGATCGACGCCTACGAGCGGGCCCGGGAGCCCAAGAAGCTCGCGATCCTGCCCGGCGGCCACTTCGACGCCTACGTCGACGGGTTCGACCTGGCCAGCGGTGTCGCCCGGGACTGGTTCGTCGAGCACCTCGGGGTCTGAGCGATGGGGACCAAGCTGCAGGACAGGGTCGCCGTCGTCACCGGCTCCAGCTCCGGCAACGGCCGGGCCGTCGCGCTCGCGCTCGCCGCCGAGGGCGCCGCCGTCGTCTGCTCGGACCTGCGCCGGGAGGCCCGCGAGGGCGGCTACGAGACCGACATCCGCACCGCCACCGACGACGTCATCCGCGCCAACGGGGGCAAATCCGAGTACGTCGAGGCCGACGCCGCCGACTACGCGGCCGTCGAGAACCTCGTCGAGTCCGCGGTGGCGAGCTTCGGCCGCCTCGACGTCATGGTCAACAACGCGGGCATCTTCACCGGCCTGCACACCATCGTCGACGAGACCGAGGACGAGTACGACCGCACGATGGCCGTCAACGCCAAGAGCGTGTGGTTGGGCTGCAAGTTCGCCATCCGCCAGATGCTCACCCAGGAGCCGGTCGAGGGCTCCCGCGGCCGGATCGTCAACATCGCCTCGATCGGCGGGCTCGTCGGGCTCGCCGCGGAGCCCGCCTACTGCGCGTCCAAGGGCGCGGTCGTGAACCTCACCCGCCAGCTCGCCGTGGACTTCGCGCCCGAGCGGATCAACGTCAACGCCATCTGCCCCGGGTTCCTCGCCACCGCGATGGTGCGCCCGTTCCTCGACGACCCGGAGCTCAACAAGGTGCTCCACGACAAGTCGCCCTGGCCCGAGCTGGGCACCGCCGAGGACGTCGGGAAGGCCGCCGTCTACCTGTCCACGACCGACGCCCGTTGGGCCACCGGGACGATGCTGACCGTCGACGGCGGCTTCACGTCCGCATGAGAGGAGACGACATGGGCAGGCTGCAGGACAAGGTCGTCGTCGTCACCGGAGCCAGCTCCGGGTTCGGGCGGGCCATCGCGAAGGAGTGCGCGGCCGAAGGCGCGAAGGTCGTGGTGAGCGACGTCCACGAGAACCCCAACCCGGGTGGCTTCGAGGCGGACGCCGCGCTCACCACGGTCGAGGCGATCGAGAAGGCCGGCGGGCGCGCCGTGTACGTCGGCTGCGACGTCACGAAGGCCGACCAGGTGGACGCCCTCGTCTCCGCGGCGGTGGACGCGTACGGCCGGATCGACGTCATGGTCAACAACGCCGGCGTGTACCGCAACGGCAAGCGGCTGCACGAGTTCGACGAGGCCGATCTCGACGTCTGCTACGACGTGAACGTCAAGGGCACGTTCTTCGGGTCGAAGTACGCGATCGCCCGGATGCTCGACCAGGGCGACGGCGGGGTGATCGTCAACCTCGTGTCCACCGCCGGGTTGCAGGGCCACCCCAACCAGTCCGTCTACAACATCTCCAAGGGCGCCCAGGCCAACCTCACGCGGTGCCTGGCGATCGAGTACGGCAAGGACGGGATCCGGGTCAACGGGATCTGCCCGACCTACGCCAAGACCTCGCTCACCCGCGAGCTGTTCGACGACAAGGACTTCGACGAGGTCTTCACCGAGTCGATCCCGCTCAAGCGGTGGGGCGAGGTGGAGGACATCGCGAACCTCGCGGTGTTCCTCGCCTCGGACGAGTCGAGCTACATCCACGGCGACCTGATCCGGATCGACGGCGGGGAGACGCTCTGCCGGTACTCGGTCTGAGCGTCCCGCCGCGGGCCCGTCGGCGGGCGATTACGCTCGCCGGGGTGCACATCCACCTCGAGACCCGCGGCGGGATGTTCCCCGTGCACCGGGTGGTGGACATCGACGGGCACACGGTCCGGGTCACGGAGTCCGCCCCCGGCACGGGCGATCACCGCAGCCGGGAGGCGCCGCTGGCGCACGCCGATGCGGAACAGCTGCACGAGCTCGCCCGCCGGGTCACTGCGGCGGGAGACCAGATCGACACCGCGCCCGCCGGGGTGGACGGCGCCACGACCGCCCTGCAGGTGGACGACGGCGAGGCCACCAGCCGCGTCGAGATCCGCGATGGCTGGAACACGGGTGCGGAGGTCTGGGAGCTCCTGGACGCGGTCGAGCGCCTGACCCCGAAGACCTGACCCGGACCGGACAGGCCTGACGCAGACCCGACCTCTGGATCTGACCCGCCGACCTCCCGTCAGGGCAGCCGGGCGTCGAACGCCGCGGCGATCTCGTCGGCATGGCGCCCCTGCCCGTCCGCGGCGGGGAACAGGGTGGCGTCCGAGCCGAGCAGCGCCGCTCGTGCCGCGGCCACCGTGCTGGTCTCCTCCAGGAAGAAGACCGATGCGAAGGCGAGGGCATCGGCGACGCCCGCGCCCAGTTCCTCCCGCAGCGCCCACAGCACCGCAGCCCACGCGGCGCCCACGGCGTAGACGTCCACGGCCCGGGCCGGGAACCGCACCGTCGGCGAGGAGCAGTCCCGTGCCTGGCCCGGGGCCACCCAGTCGCCGATCCGGGGATCGGCGAGCAGCGAGGCCTGCGCGTAGTCGGCGAAACCCTCGTTGAGCCCGCGGGCCTCGACCGGGCCCACGTCGTCGATCCGGCGGGTGCCCCAGACGACGGCGTGGGTCAGCTCGTGGACGCAGATGTCGGCGGACCGGGCGCCCGGGCGCGGGCCGTCGCCGAAGACGACGGCCTGCCGGGACGGCAGGAACCGGCCCACCTGCACACGGGTGGCGCGGTCGCCGGTCACGACCTGGAGCGGGGTGAACGGGGGCCGTCCGAACACGTCCGGTCCGACGAGGGGTGCGAGCCAGCTCGCCGCCCGCACGAGGTGGTGGTAGGCGCAGACGTCGTCGAAGCCGGCAGCGTCCGCGTCGAGGCGCCAGTCCCGCCTGGGCCGCTGCGGGCGCGCACCGGCGCGCGGGGTCACGTCGCACAGCGGCCCGCGCAGGACGTCCGCCGCGGCGTCGAGGTCGGCCAGCCGGACCGTGACGGGGTGCGGGTCGCGGGCCGGGTTGGCGGGATACGCCCGACCCTCGCCCCAGACGGCCGACGGCGAGGCGTCCCGGCTGACCAGCAGGGACAGGTCGTCCGCCCGCACGATCACCCGCAGATCGGCCAGGGTCTCCTCGTCCCACAGCACGCCGCGTCCGACGTAGGCCCACACCGCGCCGCCGTCCAGCGGGAACAGCACCGTCTCCGGTACCAGCTCGACCGTGGCGGGCAGCGCGAGCTGGGCCCGCATCGCGTCGATGACCGTGGCCCTGCGGCGCCGCGGCGGCGGCCCGGGGTCGCGTGCGGCCAGGTCGCCCACCGGGTAGCCGGAGACCGCGACCTGGCCCGCCGGGGTGGTGTGCAGGCGGTAGCAGCCGCCGATCACGCGCCGCCCGGCCAGCAGCTGGACCCGCATCTGGTGCACCCCGGACGGGCTCGTCAGCTCGGTGACGATTCGGCTGGCGTCCGGTGGCTGGGCGAGCACGGTGTCGACCGCGGCGGCGGTCGCCGCCAGCGCCGCGGCGTCCGGTGCGGCCGCGAACGCCCCGACACCCCCTGTGCTGCGCAGGTTCCACCCGTCGTCGCCGGGCACGGCCTCGACGGTGTGGTCCAGGGCGTGGCCGAGCCGGTCGGCCACCTCGCCCGGATCGCCGGTGCCCGGCGTGCCGAGCACGTCCGACAGGTCGCACTCCACCCGCTCGAACCGGGCGGTCCCGGGGCTATCGGCCGCGAACACGGCAGATCCGTCCACGCGGCCGTCCACGCGGCCG
>JBFWRR010000014.1:23925-30675 GCA_050248815.1 Pseudonocardia sp.
CCGTCCACGCGGCCGTCCACGCGGCCGCCCAGCCGGCCGACGCTCACTCATCTGCGCGCTCCTCCGATCCACGCGGGGCGTGGACAATAGCGCGGCCGACGACGGCTGGGGGGAACGTGATGCCTGCACGGTCGACGACTCCCGTCCGCATCGCCGTCCGGTCCGCCCGGCGCACGTCGGGGCGCGCGGTCGCCGCGCTGGCCGACGGCCTGCTGGCCGGGCTTGCGCTCGCCGGTCCCGCGCGGGTCGCACGGCTGGGGCCCGACCGGGGGCGGCGCGACTTCCTGCTCGAGGTCGACGCGCAGGACTCGATCGGCTCGCCCGGCTACGCCGCCGCCGCATGGGGGTTGGTCCACCGCCTGCAGGACACGGGGGACCTCACCCGGGTCGAGGCCGACGTCCCGGTGCCCGCCTACGCGCCGGGCGACAACGGGGTGGGTGCCTTCGGCGGCGGGGACTGCGCGGCCGATCCGGCCTCGGCGCCGGGCGACTGGGCGCTGCAGACGATGAACGTGCCGCAGGCCCTGGACCTGATGGACCCGGCGGTGCGTGGCGGGGTGGGCGTGCGGGTCGGCCATCCGGACTCCGGGTTCAGCGACCACCCCGCGCTCGGCCTGGCCTCCGTCGACACCGCGACGGACTGGGATGTCATCGACGGCGACCCCGACGCGAGCGACCCGCTGCGGCCACCACGCCGGACGTTCTTCAACCCGCTGCCCAACCCGGGGCACGGCACCAGCACCGCGAGCGTCCTGCTCGGCGACGGCGAGGGCGCCTTCCGCGGGGTCGCGCAGGGTGCCGTCCTCGTCCCGTACCGGGCCACCGAGAGCGTGGTGCAGCTCTTCGACTCCGATGTCGCCGACGCCGTGCGCCGGGCGCGCGGGGCCGGATGCCACGTGGTGTCGATGAGCCTGGGCGGCACCGGCTTCTTCGGGCTGCGCGAGGCGATCCAGGAGGCCGTGGACGGCGGGATGATCGTCATGGCCGCCGCCGGGAACCAGGTGGGGGTCGTCACCGCGCCGGCGTCGTACGACAACTGCCTGGCGGTGGCGGCCACGGGCACCGGCGACGTTCCCTGGAGCGGATCGTCGCGCGGCTCGGCCGTCGACGTGTCGGCGCCGGGCAGCTGCGTGTGGGCGGCGCTGTTCGACTGGCAGGTCGACCCGCCGGGGCGGATCGTCGGGCGCAGCCACGGCACCTCCTACGCCGTCGCGCACCTGGCGGGGGTGGCCGCGCTGTGGCTCGCCCACCACGGTCACCAGGCGCTCTGCGACACCTACGGGCGCGGGCGGGTGCAGGCCGTGTTCCTGCACGTGCTGAACACCCCCGGCGTGTGCGCCCGCCCGGCGGGCTGGGACGACGCCTTCGGCGCCGGCCGCGTCGACGCCGAGGCGGTGCTCGGCCTGCCGCTGCCCGATCCGGCCGACGTCGGTGGCGTGGGTGCCTTCGGTGCCGGTGCCGCCGAGGACCCGGTGAGCCGGATCGCCGCGCTCACCGACACCGACCCCGCCGGGGTGCGCGCCTGGCTGGAGCGCAAGCTCGGCACGACCGACCTGGACGCGCGTATCCGCCGCTACGGCGGCGAGCTCGCCTACCTCCTGCTGGCCGACCCGTCCTTCCGCGCCGACCTGACGATGCCCGGCCTCGGTGCCTTCCGCGCGGAGCCCCCGGAGGGCGCCTCGGAGCAGTTGCGGGCGCTCCTGTCCGGCGGGTGACGGCCCGTCAGGCGATGAAACCGTTCGAGGTGAGGAACTCCTCCGCCACGTCGTCGGGCAGCTCCCCGCCCACGTCGATGCGCTCGTTCAGCTCCCGCACGACGTCGTCGGTGAGCGCTGCCGAGATCGGGGCGAACACCTCCGCGAGCCGGGGGTTGGCGTCCAGCACCTGCTGGCGGACGGTCACGGCGGCGTTGTAGAGCACGAAGAACTGCTTGTCGTCGTCCAGCACGACGAGATCGTTCGCGGCGACGGCCCCGTCGGTAGAGGTCACCTCGCCGAACGTGCACGTCTGCCCGTCACGCACCTGCGGGGCGATGAGCGAGAGCTCGACCTCGGCGAGCGCGTCGCGCGGCAGCGTGAAGCCGTAGGTCCGTTCGAGGCCGGGAAACCCGTCGTCGCGGGTGAGGAACTCGGCGGCGGCGCACAGCCGGGCCTGGTTCGGGTCGCGGTTGACGAGCTCGGCGTACTGGCTCAGCGTCTTCACGCCGGTGCGCGCGACGACGTCGGCGTTGCCGGCCAGCGCGTAGGTGTTGTTCAGCGGCGCGGGCGGCAGCCACGCCACGCCGTTCGCGGCGTCGGCGGCCTGCACCTTCTCGTAGAGCTCCCGGCTGTCCTTCGGCGCGCTGGACGGCTCGTTGCGCAGGTACACCGTCCAGCCCGTGCCGGTGTAGTCCCAGTAGAGGTCGATCTCGCCCGCGGTGAGCGCGGTGCGGACGTTGGTGGACCCGGTGATCGTGGCGAGGTCGGCCACGTCGGCGCCGGTGGCCCGCAACGCCTGGACGGCGATCTGGCCGAGCAGGATGTTCTCGGTGAACTCCTTCGACCCGACGGTGAAGCTCGCGCCGGACAGGTCGATCGCCGCCAGCGAGCCATCGCCCGAGTTGCCCGAGCCACCTGCGCCGCCGCCGGAACCGCCACCTCCCCCGCAGGCGGTGAGGACCAGGACGGCCGCGGCGAGCACGGCCAGGAACCTCGTCGGTCGCATGGCGATCTCCCTCCCGCTACAGCCCCCGGGGCCGTAGCACGTCCTCGGCGACCCTGCCGAGGTGGTCGACGAGCAGGGCGAGCACGGCGGTCAGGACGCTGCCCACGACGGTGATCAACGGCCGGTTCTGCACCAGGCCGGTGATGATGATCCCGCCGAGGCCGCCGGCATCGACGAGGGCGACGAGCGTCGCCGTGCCCACATTGATCACGAGTGCCGTGCGCAGCCCGGTGAGGATGATCGGGACGGCGAGGGGCAGCTCGATGCGCCAGAGCACCTGGCGGCGGCTCATCCCCATCCCGCGCCCCGACTCGACGACGGCCGGGTCCACCTGCGTCAGCCCGATCATCGTGTTGCGGAGCACCGGCAGGGCGGAGTACGCCACCAGCGCGACGATCGCGGGCCAGAAGCCGATGCCCCAGCCGATCGCGAAGAGCACCAGGAGCCCGATGGACGGCACCGCCTGGCCGATGTTGAACACCGCCAGGGCCGGCGCTGTGAACGCGCGGGCGGCCGGGCGGGTGAGCAGGATCCCCGCCGGGATCGCGAGCACGAGCACGAGCAGCGTCGACACGGCCGTGAGCACGATGTGCTGCAGCGTGGCCTCGGCGATGTACGCGAGGTTGACGCGGCGGGACTCGATCGAGTCGAGCTGCCGGGTGCCGACGTAGCCCCACATCGCGAGCAGCACGAACCCCAGCACCGCGGGCATCACCAGGTAGCGCCACATCGGCAGCCTGGCGTGCTCGCCGAGCTGTTCGCGGACCGCGACCGTCACGGCGGCAGCACCGCCCGCGCCCGGTCCCGCTCGGCGCCGCGCATGCCGCGGATCGCCTCGTTGATCGTCTCGATCGTGACGACGCCCCGGTACCCGCCCGAGTCGTCGACGACGACGACGGCGGTGGCGTGGGCCGTGAGCATCTCGTTGAGCGTGTCGCTCAGCGTCGACCGCTCCTCGACGGTCGCCACCGGCAGCCCGGCGCTCGCCCCGTCGCGCTCCAGGTGGGCCGCGCCGGTCCAGCGCAGCGGGCGCCGCTGCCCGTCCAGCACGAGGACGTGCCCGGCGTCGCCCGCGCGCAGGACCCGCTGCACCTCGTCGTGCTCGGCCCCGTCGCTCACCGTGGGCCACGGGCCCGGCTCGATGTCGCACACCCGCGAGAGCGACAGGCGCTTGAGCGCGGCGCCGCGGCCGATGAAGTCCGCGACGAACTCGTCGGCCGGGTCGACGAGGATCCGTTCCGGGGTGTCGTACTGGGCGACCCGGGAGCCCTCGCGCAGGATCGCGATGCGGTCGCCCATCTTGATTGCCTCGTCGATGTCGTGGGTGACGAAGACGATCGTCTTGCGCACCTCGGCCTGGATGCGCAGGAACTCGTTCTGCAGCCGGTCGCGGGTGATCGGGTCGATCGCGCCGAAGGGCTCGTCCATGAGCATGACGTCGGGATCGGCGCTCATCGCCCGCGCGACCCCGATGCGCTGGCGCTGCCCGCCGGAGAGCTGCTTGGGGTAGCGGTCCCGATAGGCCGCGGGCTCCATCCCGACGAGGGTGAGCAGCTCGTCGATGCGGTGGTCGATCCGCTTGCGGTCCCAGCCGAGCAGCTTCGGGACGGTGGCGATGTTGGCCGCGATCGTCATGTGCGGGAACAGGCCGATCTGCTGGATGACGTAGCCGATGCGCCGCCGCAGCCGGTCCGGGTCCGCGCGGGTGACGTCCTCGCCGTCGAGCACGATGCGCCCGGACGTGGGCTCGATCAGCCGGTTGACCATCTTCATCGTGGTGGTCTTGCCGCACCCGGACGGCCCCACGAAGATCACGATCTCGCCGGCGGGGATGTCGAGCGTCAGGTCGTCCACAGCCGGGTGGGTCTGGCCGGGGAAGACCTTGGTGAGGCGGTCGAGACGGATCTTCATCGCTGGCCCGGGGCGGTCGTGAGCCGGTGGAGCACCAGGTAGAACAGGTCGAACAGGACCGCGAGGACCACCACGCCGAGCGTCCCGGCGAGCACCTGGTTGAGCGCGTTGGGGCTGGAGATGCGCGAGAGCCCGGCGAAGATGTCGTTGCCCAGCCCCGGCCCGCGGATGTAGGCGCCGATCGCGGTGACCCCGAGGGTGATCAGCGTGGCGACCCGGATCCCGGTGAGGATCACCGGCCAGGCCAGCGGCAGCTCGATGCGCAGCAGCCGCTGGCGGCGGCTCATCCCCATGCCCTGCGCAGACTCGACCACCGCCGGGTCGACCTCGCGCAGCCCGACGACGGTGTTGGCGAGGATCGGCAGGAGCGAGTACATGACCAGGGCCACCACCACGGACAGCAGCCCGAGCCCGAACACGTTGATGAACAGCCCGAACAGCGCGAGCGACGGGATCGTCAGGAACACCGACGCGATCCCGACCACGACGCGGCGGGGTAGCGGCCGGGTGTAGGTCGCGGCGCCGACCGCGACCCCGACGACGGTGGCGAGGAACACCGCGAGCAGCGTCACCCCGGCGTGCTCCAGCGCCAGCTCCAGGAGGTCGTCCCAGCGCCGGGCCAGGTACTCCCCGAAGCTCATGCGCCATCACCCACCAGAGGGCCTCCACGACCTCCCCCGACGATCACCGTCGCACGGGGCGCCGAAGGTCACAACCGGAAGTGCTCACTCTGGGTGAATGCGGCGAAGCGCTCGGTGAGCCGGTCCACGTCACCGAGGAACCACGGCCCGTCGGGGTCGTCGTACTCGTCGAGGACGGCGTCGGGCAGGTGGGCGACTCGGCGGCGGGCTCGCCGTGCGGGTAGCCCGGGGCGCGGGTTGCGCGGGCGTAGCCGCAGACCAGGGTCAGGGAGGCGACCCGTCGCGCGTGGCGGGCCGCGAGCAGCAGCGCGACCGCGACCGTGCTGTCGTTGGCGAGTACGTGCGCCCGCGCCGCCCCGGCGGCGTCCAGGACGGCCAGCGCGTCCGCGACCCAGTCGTCGAGGGTGGGCGGGGCGGCGACCGGGTCGGACAGGCCGAGCCCACGGCGGTCCGGGGCGAGCACGCGCCGGCCGGTGGCCAGGCGGGCCAGCGCCCCGGCGAGGTGCGGCTCCTCCAGGAACGCGTCGACCGGGATGAACGTCGGGTCGAGCAGCAGCACGTCCACCGGTGCCTCCGGTCCGGCGGACCCGAAGATCCCGTACGCGACGTGGACGCCACCGCTGCGCGCGTAGCGCGGGACGTCCGCGGCGACGGCGGGTGCGGTGGGGGCCCTTGCCGGGAGCGGCCGGGGCAGCTGCTGCGCCAGCACGGCCGCGTGGGCGCTGCGCAGCCCGGGGCCCGGGTCGACGCCGAGCTCGTCGGCGAGCCGTCGCCGCAGGCACCGGTAGGCCGCCAGCGCTTCCGCCTGGCGCCCGCAGCGGTGCAACGCGGTCATCCGCAGCTCCCACAGCAGCTCCCGCACGGGGTGGCGCACGCACAGGGCCTCCAGCTCGGCCAGTGCGTCGGCGGGCCGCGCGTCCACGACGGCGGCGAGGTGCTCCTCGACCAGGCCGAGATGCTCCTCGGCCCAGCGGGCCCGCTCCGCATGGGCGGCGGCCGTCTCCGGCAGCTCCGGGTCGCCGCGCCACAGGGCCCGGGCCCGCGCCAGCAGCCCGGCGGCGCCGTGGTCGTCGCCCGCGAGGCGGGCCAGCCGGGCGCGGCGGCGCAACGTGGCGACCGTCCGGACGTCGAGATCCTCGGTGTCCAGCACGTATCCGGCCGGCCCGCCGCCGAGGACCGGACGGCCGAGTGCGGCGGCGAGCGCACCCCGCAGCCGGGACAGGTGCGCCTGCACCGTCTTCACCGCGGAGGGCGGGGGCTCGTCCCAGAGCAGCTCGGCCAGCACGCGGACCGACACCGGGCGCGGTGCGGCGAGCGCGAGCACGGTGAGGGTCTCGCGGGCCTTGCGCTCCCGGATCCGGACCGCCCCGCCCGCGCCGGTGAGCTGCACCGGCCCGAGCACCGCGATCCCCACGGACGTGCAGCGTAGGCGCCAGCGCCGCCGCCGGACCGGTATCGGACCAGCGCCGGATCACAGCCGGATCACAGCCGGATC
>JBFWRR010000014.1:30775-32699 GCA_050248815.1 Pseudonocardia sp.
GCCGGATCACAGCCGGATCACAGCCGGATCGCAGCCGGATCGCAGCCGGGCGCGCGCAGCCTGGTGCCCATCGGATCGGCCCGGGCCGATCCACCGTCGAGAGGAGCACCCGTGGCACTCACCACCGGCATCAACCACGTCGCGATCATGACCGCCGACCTCGACCGCTTCGTCGACTTCTACCGGGAGGTCTTCGAGGCCGAGCTGCTGTTCCAGGAGGTGAACCCCGCCTTCCGCCACGCCGTCCTCGCCGTCGGTGCGGGCGGGGTCCTGCACCCGGTCGAGGTGGCGGGCAACGCGCACGCCAAGGGCTCGCCCGCCATGACCGACCGCGGCCACCTCGACCACCTCGCCCTCGACGTCCCCAGCCGCGCGACGTTCGACGAGCTGCGCGGGCGGCTCGAGGCCCGCGGCTGTACCGATGGCGTCGTGAGCGACCTCGGCCCGAAGCTCAGCTTCTGGTTCGTCGACCCGGACGGGATGCACGTCGAGGTCGACTGGGTGCACGACCACTCCATGGCCGGGCTGCACGCACCGCAACCGGTCGAGATGTCCCACGCCGCCAACTCATGACGGGTCCGTGACACGGCTCCGGGCCGCGACGGCTACCCGTCGCAGACGCAGAACTCGATCGGCCGCATGCACGTGTAGCAGAGGGTCGCGATCCGGGCGGTGAGGCGGCTGATCATCGTGAGACTCCAGTTGTGCGGGAGCCGACAGGTGATCTCTGAATACCCACGATCCTTCGGATCGACGCCGAGCCCGATGTCACTCGATCGGGTCATTCACGGCGCGTAGTTCCAGCACCAGCTCCGCAGGCGCCCCCGCGACCAGCCGGAACGGGACGGTCCAGTCCCGCTGGTAGCGGTGGCAGGCGGCGAACACGCTGCCACCCCCGTCGCAGGACGCCGCGGCCGCGCTCACGCTGAGCACCCCCTCGACCGGGCCCTCGGCGAGCAGCAGCTCCCGGGTGAGGCCGGGTGCGCTCCCCGCGCCCGCGACCAGCAGCTCCGGCGGGGCCGCCGCCACGGTCAGCGAACTGGGCTCGCCGAAGCGGTCGTCGAGGTGCTGGCCGTCGGGAGGGACGAACTCGACCCGCAGCGTCAGCGGACCGGGGGAGAGGTCGGTGTGGGTGCGGTGGGCACCCTCGGTGCGCTCCGCGGGGCCGGAGGCGGTGATCCGGGCCGGGATCGGCACCCGGGTGAGCCGATGGGCCGCGGACTCGACGACGACGAGGTGCCCACCGGGGGTGTCCGGGCAGACCAGCACGCCCGAGGGTTCGGCGAGGTCCGTGGCGATCGTCTCGACGGTGCCCGCGTCCGGGTCGACCCGGCGGATCGCGCCGTTGTACGTGTCGGCGACTGCGAGGCTCCCGTCGGGGAGGACCGCCACGCCGAGCGGATGCTGCAGGAGCGCCTGCGTCGCAGGTCCGTCCCGGAACCCGAAGTCGAACAGCCCCTGGCCCGCGACGGTGCGCACCACGGACCCGACCCGCCCGGCGGGGCCCTGCGCCGACACCGCACGCACGGCGGAGGTCTCGGCGTCGGCGACCCACAGCGTCCCGCCATCCGCCGCGAGGCCGGACGGCTGCGCGAAGAACGCGTCCTGCGGGTCCCCGTCGCGCAGGCCCTCGTCGGCCGTCCCGGCAAGGACGGTGGTCACGCCGGTGCGCGGATCGAACGACCACAGCTGGTGGCAGCCCGCCATCGCGACCACGACCCGACCGTCCCACCAGGCCACGTCCCAGGGCGTGGAGAGCTCCCGCGCCGTCTCATCCACGGGCACCCGCGTGCGCAGCTGCCGGCCCGTTCCGGCGAGCGTCGTGACGTGGCCGTCGGCGAGCCGGACGCCGCGCAGCGCATGGTTGCCCGAGTCGGCGACCACGAGGTCGTACCCGGTGTCGTGCCCGCTGTCGTGCCCGCTG